>NZ_CP159803.1:0-600000 GCF_048085745.1 Candidatus Pseudothioglobus sp. Uisw_086
AGGCCTAAATATCAACTAAATCTAACAAAGGCTTTAATCATCTTTAAGCTTATTACAGGTATCATTAGAATATTGTTTTCCTATTTTAACCTTCTTTCTTATGTCTCAGACTTGGGTCCAGTGCCTAGAATCGCTAAAAAATACACTGCCATTAGGTGAGTTCAGTGTGTGGGTTAAGCCCCTAAAAGCAGCAGAAAGAAATGAGACTCTTTACCTCTATGCGCCTAGTGCTTCTGCACTTAAGTATATAAATAACCATAAAAATCTAGAGGCTGCAATTGTTCTCGCAGTATCAGAGTTTGATCGAAAACTAAAGGTTAGGTTTGGAATTGTTGACTCTAGTAAAAAAATTGCCGGTCAAAAAAAGCACCATACAACTCCATTATTCCCAGAATATACTTTTGATAGTCTGGTTTTAGGAAGCGCCAATCAGGTTGCCGCTCTAGCGAGTAGACAGATTGCAGAGAAGATTGGGGCCTCTCCATACAATCCTTTTATTATTTATGGTGAGTCTGGTCTTGGAAAAACCCACCTGATGCAAGCTGCAGGGCATCTTGCGCTAGAAAAAAACCCGAATACAAAAATAATCTATGTTCCATTAATGGATTTTGTAAGAAATATTACAACCAGCCTAAGGCATAATACAATAGAAAATGTTAAGCTCTTTTATCAGTCAGCTGATCTATTATTGGTTGACGACATTCACTTAATAGCTGGCAAAGATAAATCACAAGAAGAATTTTTTCATATTTTTAATTTTTTGTTTAGTACAAAAAAACAGATTATTTTTACATGTGACCAGCCACCTAAAAACATTAAAGATCTTGAAAATAGGCTTAAAACTCGTTTTTCGCAAGGCTTAAATTTACAGCTTTCGCCCCCAGAGTTAGAAATGAGGGCAGCTATCTTATTAAAGAAGTCTCAAAATCCTCAAATATCTCTTGATCTTAGTGAGGATGTTGCTCTTTTTATTGCAAGTCATGTTGTTTCAAATGTTAGAGACCTAGAAGGGGCGCTTCTTAAACTGAAGGCTTTTGTTGACTTTTCTCAAATAGATCATTCTTTTATAACCAAAGATGTTGTAGAGGGCGCACTAGGTGATCTAATTAAACCAAAAAAACTTATTATTGAAGTAAATGAAGTTCAAAAAACTGTTAGTAAGTTTTATGGGATAACAGTTTCTGATTTAATTTCAAATTCGCGAAAACAGCATTTAGTCAAAGCAAGACAAATGGCAATTTACTTATGTCACGAACTAACATCTTTATCGCTAGCAAAAATTGGTCAAAATTTTGGAAACAGGGACCACTCTACGGTTTTGTATTCCTGTGAAAAACTAAAAGGACTTATGAACACAAACGAAGAGATTAAAAACGATATTGAAAATATCACAATTAAAATTACTAACTTATAAACAAAAAATTATAAGTTGTGTTGTTGATAAGAAACAAAACATCTTATAATTAGAACAATAACTAACAATAGTGTAAAAACAAACCTGAAGATATTAACAAGATATACACCACTTATGCTGTTGATTTTAAAAAGAAAAAAATAGAAATTAACAGAAAATAAGAACACTAATAATAATAATAATTAATTTATAAAGACATCCAGCCTATGAACACTGAATTAAGCGTTGAAGAATTAATTGAACCATTACAAACTGTAATTGGGGTTGTTGAAAAAAAACAAACCCTTCCAATACTTTCGCATGTATTAATTCAATTAAAAGACAAAGTATTAACGCTTACAACAACAGATATGGAGCTTGAAATAAGCGCTTCAAATAAAATAAAAAGTGAAACAGAGGCGACATTCACAATATATGCAAAAGACCTAATAGATATTGTAAGAAAACTCCCGGAAAAAACAAAAATTAAATTTAAAATTGAAGAAAATAAAGTTTATCTAAATGCAAATAAGAATACATTTGAGTTAAATACATTCAATCATTTAGATTTTCCAGCGCTTCCTAAAACACAAAATACAAGCGTAATAAAAATAAAACAAGAGGCACTAAAAGAACTAATAGAAAACACAAGTTTTTCTATGGGAAATCAAGATATAAGGGCTTATTTAAACGGACTGTTTTTTGAATTAAACAAAGACTCGTTGACTGTTGTAGCAACTGATGGACATAGGCTCTCAATTGGTGAAGTAAAACAAAGCAATAATTTAGAAGATAAAAAGACAGTAATTCTTCCAAGAAAAGCAGTGTTAGAGTTAACCAAACTTCTAAATAAAAGTACTCAAGATATGGCAGAAATTCATCTATCAGACAACTATTTCTCATTAGTAGATACAAATACAAAAATTATTAGTCGTTTAATTGATGGGAATTTTCCAAATTATAAGCAAGTTATGCCAACCGACTTCAGCAACACAATTGTTATAGATCGAGCAGATTTTCTTTCTAGCTTACAACAAGCATCAATTTTTGTTGACGAAAGAACAAAGGGTGTAAAACTGGTTTTTAGAGATGACAAGCTTAGTATATTTTCTCACTCAGAAAGAGGAAGGGCTGAAACGCAAATAGAAGTTACAAAACAAGAAAAAGAACTTGAAATTGCTTTTAACATCCATTACTTAATCTCTGTTTTAGAAAAGTTAGGTTCAAAGGAAGTAAACATGGTTATACCAGGTGGCGAAAATAAATCTTGTTTACTAAGCGCGATGGGTGATGAAAGCTATCAGTACATAATCATGCCAATGAGAATATAGCCAAAATTAACACATGGCAATAATTGAGAAACTGCATGTTGCAAGATTTAGAAATTTAAACGATCAGTATCTAGAGCCCAACAAAAATATAAACTTAATTCTTGGCAGTAATGGCCAAGGAAAAACTAACTTTATTGAGTCCTTATATTATTTAGGACACAGTCGATCGTTTAAAACAAAAAATATTAAAGATGTAATTCCTTTTGAAAAAGACCTTATTCAAATAAATGCAATAATCGATGGTGAAAAGGTAACTTTAAGTAAATCTAAAAATAAAAGCACCATTGTAATTGGCACTGAAAAAATTTCCAGTAATAGCCTTTTAAGCCAACGCCTGCCAACACAAATTATTTCTCCTGATAGGGGGTTTATAGTAGGTGGAACACCAAAACTAAAAAGATCTTATCTTGATTGGGGTGTTTTTCATGACAACAAAGAAGTATTAAAAACATATAAATCCTATAATAAAGCCCTAAAAAATATAAATGCAATACTAACAGGAAATAATCAAAATCAACTTGAAGAATGGTTCTCAAAATTCGCCTTCTTATCTGTTGAAATTACTCAAGCTCGAATAAACTACATACAGAAACTGACACAAATACTTGAAGAGAGCCCCTTACTGTCTCTTAAGAGTTTTGTTGATTCCACAAAAAGCCTAGAGTTTAAATTACAAACAGGTTGGGTAAAAGATGTTGATAGCCTTAACCAAAACGAAATTAAAAAATATCTCCAAAACAATAAAAGCTCTTTTATAAAAACCAAACATTTGGGGTATGGTCCACACAGGGCCTCAATTGATTTTTATTTAAGTAAAAAAAATGAAGGCTTTCTTTCAAGAGGGGAGCAAAAAAAACTTTCAATTGTTTTTTGGATGCTTCAAGTACTTGTTTTAGCAAAAGACAACTCTGACCCAGTCGTTCTAATTGACGATATTTCTTCGGAGCTAGACCAGGAAAAAATTAACTCAATACTTGATTTTTTGACAAACCTAAATATACAAATATTTATAACCGATATTGGAAATAAAGACCTTCCTTTAGACCCAAAAAAAACCAATATTTACCATATTAAGAAAGGAGTTATCACTAGTGTTTAAGCTGTAATTTCTCTATTACAGCAATGTGAAAAATGTTATATGATTTATCGACAAAGTTACTACCCGTGGTATAATAAATTCATTTTTTAAGGGTCATTTATGACTGAAGAATACCAAGCCTCCAACATTAAAGTTTTAAAGGGTTTAGACGCTGTTAGAAAGCGCCCTGGAATGTATATTGGCGATACAGACGATGGTACTGGTCTTCATCATATGGTGTTCGAAGTTGTTGATAATTCAATTGATGAGGCTCTAGCTGGCCACTGCTCAAAGATTGAGGTTGTAATACACGATGATAACTCAATATCTGTAACAGATGATGGTCGCGGAATACCAGTCGATATTCATCCTGAAGAAGGAATATCTGCAGCTGAAGTTATTATGACCGTACTTCATGCTGGTGGTAAGTTTGATGATAACTCATACAAGGTTTCTGGTGGTCTTCATGGAGTTGGTGTCTCTGTAGTAAACGCCCTCTCTGAAACACTGAAACTATCCATTCATAGGTCTGGTGAAAGCTATGAGCAGGACTATGTTCTAGGTGTTCCAGTTTCACCAATTAAAACCATAGGAAAATCGGATAAAACAGGCACAACAATTCACTTTAAGCCAAGTGTGGAGATTTTCACTGAAACAGTTTTTAAGTTTGAGACTTTGTCAAATAGATTACGTGAACTGTCTTTTTTAAATTCAGGTGTTCGTATTGAAATTCATGATGAGCGCACTGATCAAAAAGATATTTTTGTTTATGAGGGCGGTATTAAGGCTTTTGTAGAACACTTAAACAAGTCTAAAAACCCAATTCATAATGACATTATTTCAATTTCTACAGAGAAAGACGATATTACTGTTGACGTAGCACTCCAATGGAGTGACTCCTACAATGAAAGTGTATATTGCTTTACTAATAACATTCCACAAAGAGATGGTGGGGCGCATCTTGCCGGCTTAAGAGCTGCATTAACACGAACCCTTAATAACTTCATAGATGCATCAGGGTTAGCAAAAAAAGATAAAGCCGCTATTACTGGAGAAGATACTCGAGAGGGTTTGACTGCTATATTGTCAATTAAGGTTCCAGACCCTAAGTTTTCATCACAAACAAAAGATAAGTTGGTTTCATCTGAAGTTAGAGCGCCAGTTGAGTCTTCTGTAAGTGAGAAATTAAGTGAATATCTTCTTGAAAATCCTGCTGAAGCTAAAATTATTATTGGGAAAATTTTTGATGCCTCCAGGGCTCGCGACGCTGCTAGAAAAGCACGTGAAATGACTCGTCGTAAAGGCGCTTTAGATATAGCGGGACTTCCAGGAAAGCTAAGCGACTGTCAAACTAAAGACCCTGCTGAATCAGAAATTTTCTTAGTAGAGGGTGATTCTGCTGGAGGATCAGCCAAACAAGGAAGGGACAGAAGGACACAAGCAATTCTACCTCTAAAAGGTAAAATTTTAAATGTAGAAAAAGCAAGATTCGAAAAAATTCTATCTTCTCAAGAGGTTGGAACACTAATTACTGCTTTGGGTTGTGGTATTGGTAAAGAAGAGTATGACCTTACAAAGCTTCGATATCACAAGATAGTTATTATGACAGACGCCGATGTTGATGGCGCCCACATTAGAACCCTACTTTTAACGTTCTTCTATCGCCACTACCCAGAGCTAATTGAGAATGGTTATTTATTTATTGCCCAACCACCCCTTTATAAAATTAAAAAAGGCAAGCAAGAGCGATATCTTAAGGATGATATTGAGCTTAATGAATATCTTCAGCAAGAGGCAATCCATGATGCCAGTCTTTTTGTTAGTAAGGATGCTCCAGCTATTCAGGGAATGGCGCTTGAAAAGCTTGTTACTAAGTACTACAGTACAATTGGCACTATTGAAAAAGTTGGTAAAAAATATAATGAGCCTTTGTTAATGTCTATGTTGGGAATGCCAAAATTAGACTTATCTGACGAAAAAGGATCGAAAGAATGGTGTGTTAAACTTCAAGAGAAAATGAACAATAATAGCTCGATGTCAGAGCAAAATATTTTGGAGTTTAAAAATAATAGCATCCTATACTCTTTGAAAACTTATGGAGTAGAAGTGATAAATATTTGTCTTGATGAGGGCTTTTTTAACTCAACAGAGTATAAAAAAATAGAGGCATATTCAGATCAAGTTGAGAGTATGTTTGATGATGAGACATATATTCAAAAAGGCGCTAAAGAAATTAAAACACCTAATTTTTCTACTGCTTTGAATTTTTTACTTGTTGAAGCAAGAAAAGGACAGGGGTTTCAGAGATACAAGGGGTTAGGAGAGATGAATCCTGATCAGCTTTGGGATACTACGATGAACCCAGAGACAAGAGTAATGCTTCGAGTGAAAATTGAAGATGCTATAGCCTCTAATGATGTTTTCACAACATTAATGGGAGATGAAGTAGAACCAAGAAGGAACTTCATTGAACAAAACGCCCTGAAAGTTGATAACTTAGATTTTTAATTTAGTAAAAACATCTCCGTGATTTAAATTCAAGCGGTTATGAATTTATTTATTAATGCTTTGGCCTTATTTGTAAGATAATAAATAGAGTTTTCTTATAATGCAGTGAGACCATGTCAATAAAACATCCGGTAATTGCTATAACTGGGTCTTCTGGTTCTGGTACATCGACCGTTAAAAATGCGTTTAATCATATTTTCTCCCGTGTTGGAGCAAGTCCAGTAATTATTGAAGGCGACAGCTTTCATAAATTTGATCGTAAGCAAATGAAAAGCATCATGCAGGCTGAAGATAAAAAAGGAAATAAATACTTTAGTCATTTTGGTCCAGAGGCCAACCACTTTGATTTGATTGAAAGCACCTTTAAAGATTATGGAGAAAATGGCCATTGTAAGCGCCGCTACTATATTCATTCTGACGAAGAAGGCATCCCTTTTGGAAAAAAAGCTGGAGAGTTTACTGATTGGGAGGAAGTAGGAAGGGACAGTGATTTGCTTTTCTATGAAGGCCTTCATGGCGGCGTTAAAGATGGAAATATAGATGTTGCAAAATTTGTTGACTTGTTGATTGGTGTAGTGCCTGTAGTAAACTTAGAATGGATCCAAAAAATTCATAGAGACAAGGAGCAAAGAGGTTATTCGGCTGAGGCAACAGTAGACACAATTCACAGAAGAATGTGGGACTATATTAATTATCTCACGCCGCAGTTTTCAAGAACACATATTAATTTTCAACGTGTTCCAACGGTAGACACTTCAAACCCCTTTATTGCAAGAGACATACCAACTCAGGACGAAAGCTTTGTGGTTGTTAGGTTTCAAGATCACAAGTACTGTGACTTTGTTTATTTACAAGATATGGTTGCGGGCTCTTTTATGTCACGGCCAAATACCTTGGTTGTTCCTGGAGGCAAAATGGGCTTTGTAATGGAGCTAATATTAAGAGAGCAAATCGAAAAAATGTTAAATCGTTAAATTTATTTACAGTAAATATAATTTTTATTTAACAACTATGTTTATAAGTTTGTTTGGAACAACAATAACTTTAATTATTTCTTTGTCTTTTATATGCTTACTAACCCCCTCATCACTAAAAGCTAACTCTTGGACTTTTTGATTGTCAGAGTTTAATGGGACCATGATTTTTGCTCTTAATTTTCCATTAACTTGGACTATGGTTTGTATACTGTCTTGAATAAGCGCAGATTCATCAACAACTGGCCATTTGGCATCGACTACAGCCTCTTTGCCGCCCAGCAGAAGCCAAAGATGATGACATAAATGGGGAATTACTGGACTAAGACACTTTACCATGATTTCAATCGATTCTTGCCTAACAGCGACTCCTTTTTCAGTCACATCTGTAAACTTAGACAAAGTATTATTGAGCTCCATCATGGTTGCTATGGCTGTATTAAATGAATGTCTTCTGCCTAAATCATCACCTACTTTTTTGAGTGCTAAATGTGTTTTTTTCCTAACTTCTTTTTGCGCATCATTTAGATCTTCACGACTAACTTCCAAGGCTTTATTATTTTTATTTGAATCTACAAAACCAGTAACAAGACGATAAAATTTGTTTACAAACCTATAGGCCCCCTCAATTCCAGTATCTGACCACTCAAGGTCTTGAGTTGGTGGCGCAGCAAAAAGTATAAAAAGTCTTGCCGTATCAGCTCCATACTTAGCAATCATTTCTTGGGGATCAACCGTATTTCCTTTTGATTTACTCATTTTAGCGCCATCTTTCAAAACCATTCCTTGTGTAAGAAGATTTGTAAAAGGCTCACTCGCTTTAATTATTCCCTCATCACGCAATAGTTTAGTGAAAAAACGTGAGTATAAAAGGTGCAAGATTGCATGTTCAATGCCACCTATATATTGGTCTACAGGAAGCCAATAGTTTGCACGCTCATCCAAAATAGCATTGCTTTGATCGACACATGTGTATCTTGCAAAGTACCAAGAAGACTCAAAAAAAGTATCAAAAGTATCCGTTTCTCTTTCCGCTTGTGCACCGCATTTAGGGCACAATACACTATAAAAATTAGGCATCTTTTTTAATGGTGAGCCAACACCATCAAGCTCGACATTTTCAGGAAGCCTTACAGGAAGGTTTTCAAGGCTTTCTGCAACAGCCCCACAAGAAGTGCAATTAATTATTGGGATTGGACAGCCCCAGTAGCGCTGTCTTGAAACACCCCAATCCCTAAGACGATAATTAGTCTTTAGCTCCCCCATCTTCAGGGTAGAAAGTTTTTCACTAATTGCGCTAAACGCCTGATCAAAGCCTAAGCCGTTGAACTCACCAGAGTTTATAAGAATTCCTTTTTCAACGTAAGCTGTTTTGCTAGTATCTACATTACCACTTTGGTCAGAAATAACATTAACGATAGATATATTATATTTTTTTGCAAACTCATAGTCCCTTTGGTCATGCGCAGGAACGCTCATTACTGCCCCAGTTCCATAGCCCATAAGAACAAAGTTTGCTATCCAAATTGGAGTAGATTCGCCCGTTATAGGGTGAATACAAGTCAATCCAGAATCAATGCCTTTTTTTTCCATAGTTTCAATAGCTGCTTCGGCCGTTTCCATTTTTTTACACTCTTCAAGAAACATTTGAATTTCATTGCTACCCTTTCCAGCCTTAATAGCAAGGGGGTGTTCTGCAGCAATTGCAAGATAAGTAACGCCTAATAAAGTATCGGGCCTTGTTGTATATACAGTTAGTGCTTCAGACCCATTAAGCTTAAATTTAATATCAAGCCCAACAGATTTGCCAATCCAGTTTGTTTGCATCATTTTTACAGCATCTGGCCAGCCGTCGAGTTTTTGTATGTCCGCAAGAAGCTCTTCTGCATAGTCAGTTATTTTCATATACCACTGAGAAATCTCTTTCTTTTCAACAGGCGCACCAGATCGCCAGCCACAACCTTCAACCACTTGCTCATTAGCCAAAACTGTTTGGTCTACAGGGTCCCAGTTTACGACTGCTTTTTTCTTATACACAAGACCCTTTTCAAATAGCTTTACAAAAAACCATTGTTCCCAGCGATAGTACTCTGGATGACAAGTTGCTAATTCTCTTGACCAGTCATAACCAAAACCCAGCTCTACAAGCTGTTCTTTCATGTGCTTAATGTTTTCATAAGTCCACCCAGCAGGAGGAACCTGGTTTTTTATAGCAGCGTTTTCAGCTGGAAGTCCAAATGCATCCCAGCCAATAGGCTGCATAACATTCTTTCCAAGCATTTTCTGGTATCTTGAAATTACGTCGCCGATACTATAGTTTCGAACATGACCCATATGAAGCCTTCCAGAAGGATAAGGCAGCATTGATAGGCAGAAATACTTTTCTTTAGTTTTATCTTCAACCACAACAAAGGAGTTATTTGTGGCCCAATATTCTTGTGCTTCTTTTTCAATTAAAGTGGCGTTATATTCTTTTTGCATCATTAATTTTATAAGTTTTTAATTTAAATTAAGAGAGCCAACTAAAGATTGAACGTCTTTCATGTTGTGTTCTGTTAGATATTTACTAATCCCTTGGTTTATTTCTTGGCAAACAAGGGGGTCATAAAAGAGTGCAGTTCCAATACCAACTGTGTCTGCTCCAGCAATAATGAATTCAATCGCGTCATTAGCCGATACAATTCCCCCTTGACCAATTATAGGGATATTATATTTTTTACTAACCTGGTAAACCTGGTGAACTTTCAAAAGTGCAATCGGTTTTATAGCAGGACCAGACAGCCCTCCTTGATTATTTCCTATTACTGGCTTTTGTTTTTCAATATCAATAGCCATTCCCATGACTGTATTTATAACGGCAAGCCCATCACTTCCAGCATCAATACACCTTAATGCATTGGAGGCAATGTCTGTTTGATTTGGAGATAGCTTTGTAATAATTGGTTTAGAAGTGTTTTTTCTGCAAATCTCAACAACTCTAAAAGACATCTCGGGGTCATTACCAAAAGCAACCCCACCTTCTTTTACATTTGGACATGAAATATTGATTTCAATGGCGTCGATATCAGAGCCATCAAAGTGTTTTGCAATTTCACCATATTCTTCAACGGTTGATCCAGAAATATTAATAATGAATTTAGTTTCTTGTTTATCCAGGCCTGGCATTATGTCGTTTATGACCGCAGTTGTTCCTGGGTTTTGAAGGCCAATAGCGTTGAGCATTCCATTAGGAGTTTCAGCAATTCTGTGAAGTTTGTTTCCAAGGCGTGGCTCAAGAGTAGTCCCTTTTAAGCAGACCGCACCGACATCGGAGTTAGAGAAGCCCTTGATTCGAGTGTACTCTTCACCAAACCCAACACACCCGGAAAGCAAAATGATTGGTGAGTTTAATGCCATCCCACAAAAACTTGTTTTAAGATTATTTTGCATTGCCGTCATTATACTTTTATGGCGACTTGGAGGTTGATAACTTCGTCTAAAATGTTGCTATGAATGGAGTTTTTATAACAGGCAGTAATACAGAGGTTGGTAAAACTACTGTAGCCATTGAAATTGTTAGGCATCTCAGTAAGGCAAGAGAGGTTAAGGTTCGAAAGCCTGTTGAAACAAATTGTGAGCTGTTGAATGGAGACTATATTCCAAAAGATGCTGTTGCACTTAAAGAGGCCTGCAATTCTAAGGAGCTTTTAAACATAGTATGTCCTAATTGCTTCAGTCTTGAAGCAAGCCCCGAAGAAGCCAGCTCAAGTGTTGGAAAGGCGCTAAGTTTAGATGACTTAGTACGTGCCTGTAACAACCAAGCAGGAGACGGTTTTGTCCTAGTAGAGGGGGCAGGTGGGATCTATTCCCCAATTGCAGAAAGATCCCTTAATTCTGACCTTGCCGTTTGTCTTCAGCTGCCAGTTATCATTGTTGTTCGAGACGAGCTAGGCGCTGTTAGCCAAGGATTGCTGGCTATTGAGGCTGCAAAGAAAAATAATCTAAAAATTGTGTGTCTTGTGTTAAACGAAATTAAACCGAACACACTTTTTAATAAAGAGTCTCTTGCTGCATACACAGATGTTCCAATACTTCCTTTTGCAAAAGGTAATATTGAATTTTTTAATTCTAAAATTGAAAGACTAATCTAATATAGTTAGATTTGGTTTCTGGTTTTCTTGATCAAGGGGATCGGCTTTGTTGTCAAAAAACATTCCCTCACCATTTTCTTTGGCATAAATAGATAATACCGCGTTGCAGGGTACAATAATTTTTTCAGGCCTTCCATTAAATCTAGCTTTAAAGCTAATAGACTTGTTGGTTATTACTCGGCCTTCTGTTGCAGAAGAGGCAATGTTTAAAATAATTTTACCGTCACTTGCAAAGCCTTCAGGAATCGAAACACCTTTTTTTTCAGAGTTAACGAGTATATGAGGGGTAAAACTAGAGTCCTCTATCCAATCACAGTATGCTCGGATTAAATAGGGGACTACACTTGACATAAGTTTTTTTTAATTAAAGTCCTTTTCAGCAAAAGTTAGGCTTTCATGAAAGCCCTCTTTTTCAAAAAGCCTGTTTGCATATTCCATAATTGGTTTTGCTTTTTTACCGTCTAAAGATATGCCCAAAAGATTAAGACGCCATAGAATGGGGGCGATACAGACATCAACAAGGGTCATTGTTTCACTTTTAAAATAGGGCTTATGAGAGAATAAAGGCAGTAGCTCTATAAGATTTCCATGTAAAGTTTTTCTTGCAGCATCACTTTCCTTTTTGGCGCCATGTAGAATTTTATTAACAAGCTCGTACCAGCAGCCTTCTGATCTCGTGAAACGATAAATTAGAAGGCGTTTTTCCGCTTTTTCAATTGGAT
This sequence comes from Candidatus Pseudothioglobus sp. Uisw_086, assembly GCF_048085745.1. Taxonomy (GTDB): domain Bacteria; phylum Pseudomonadota; class Gammaproteobacteria; order PS1; family Pseudothioglobaceae; genus Pseudothioglobus. The sequence continues at coordinate 12,137 of NZ_CP159803.1, forward strand.
CAACTGGCAAAAGAGGAGGAAAGGGGAACCTTTCATCTAGGTATTCCATAATTACAGAGAGGTCATATAGAACCATTCCTCTGTCAAAAAGCGTTGGAAGGGTTTCACAAGGGTTGAGCTCTAAAACTTCTTCTGGCATTTCATCAAACTTAAGCTCTATCACCTCTCGCTCAATTAACTTGTGAGCCATAATAAATCGAACTGCATGTGACTCAAGCTCTTCAGAGGCAGCATAGAGGGTCGTTGAAGACGGATTAGGTTTAGATAGCATAGTTTTTGCACCAAATTAAAAAAAAATAACCTTGCCTTTTAGAGCAAGGGATATAAAGATAAAGATTGTATCAGAAATTAATCGCGCGGCCTCCATATGCCGTATTTAACATCTTTCCAGTACTCTTTCTTAAGCATATAGGCAAGAATAAATAGAATACCAAGGAATAGTAATACCCATTTACCTAGCTTTAGGCGGATTAGCTTTGCTGGCTCACCAACATAGTCTAAGAAATTTGTTATATCAAGAACGCTCTGGTCAAACTCTGCTTCAGATTGACTTTCTCTTAATGACCATAAGACATCTGGCATAGAAGCATTTACCAGAACTTTATTGTTTACCCCAAAAATTCTCTCCTCGTCATCATAAAAACTTCTGAGGTAAGTATAAATCCAGTCAGTTCCTTTTGATCTTGAAACTAAAGAGAGATCTGGCGGAACGCCTCCAAACCATTTAGTTGCAGCACCTTCTGGCATAGCTGTAGTAATGGCTTGCCCTACTTTATTTCCAGCAAACATTAGATTTTTAGCAACATGCTCTTCGGTTAGGTTTAGGTCTTTAGCAATTCGATTGTAACGCATCAAGCTTATCTCATGACAACCTGAGCAATAATTCATAAAAAGTTTTGCGCCATTTTGTAAGGAGGCTTCGTCAAAAATATCAGTATCTGCATGATCTAAATGAACCTTACTAGCAGCAAAAATGTTTACGGAAAAAAGAAGAACAGATAAGCCAACTATTAATTTTAATTTAATATTCATATATTATCCAGTAACCCTCTCTGGAACCTCTTTGGTTTTTCCTAGAGTGCTAAACCAGGGCATTAAGATAAAAAATGAAAAATACAAAGTTGTAAAAATACGAGCCAGTAAAACATATAAAGGGGTAACCGGTTGAACACCAAGCCAGCCTAGCATAATAAAGCTGACAACAAAAGTCCCAAGAATCCATTTATAGATTGGGCTTCGATAGCGTATTGATTTAACTGGACTTCGATCAAGCCAAGGAAGGAGGAAAAACACTCCAAGCGCTGCAAACATTCCTAATACTCCAGGAAATTGTGAGCCAAACAGTGGAGGAATTGCCCTTAATACTGAGTAATAGGGAGTTAAGTACCATAATGGCGCAATATGTTCAGGCGTTTTAAGTGGATTGGCCTCAATGAAATTCGGAGCCTCTAGAAAATACCCGTTTAGTGCTGGTGCATAAAAAACAACTGCACAAAATATCCATAAAAACCCAACAACAACAACACTATCTTTAATTGTGAAGTATGGATGAAAGGGGATTCCATCTTTTGGAATACCATCCGCATCTTTATTTTTCTTTATTTCAATTCCATCTGGATTGTTTGATCCAACGTGGTGAAGAGCAACAATATGCAAAAAAACAAGAACAACAAGAATAAGTGGAATGACAACAACATGCAATGAAAAGAAACGATTTAAAGTCGCATCACCAACAGCATAATCACCCAAAATCCAAACTAATAAATCTGGCCCTACAATCGGAACTGATCCAAAAAGTGAAATAATTACTTGAGCACCCCAAAACGACATTTGTCCCCAAGGCAAAACATAGCCCATGAAAGCTTCAGCTAATAAAAGAATATACAGCACCATGCCAAGTATCCATATCAATTCCCTCGGTCCCTTATAAGAGCCATATAAAAGGGCGCGCATCATATGAAGATAAATTATTACAAAAAAAGCAGAGGCCCCTGTTGAGTGCATATAGCGTATAAACCAGCCCCATTCAACGTCTCTCATAATATACTCAACGGAGGCAAAAGCATACTCTGCGTCAGGCTTATAGTGCATGGTTAAGAATATCCCAGTAACCAGCTGCATTAAAAGCATCACTACTGCTAAGCCACCAAAGAAATACCAAAAGTTAAAATTTCTGGGGGTGTAGTATTCTGCTAAATGTTCATTAATAACTTTAGATAATGGAAATCTTTGGTCTATCCAACTTTGTTTATTATTCATATTTTCTCTTATGTTTTTTGTTGGTCAACTCCAATACGAATCAATGAATCAGTGACGTATTGATACGGAGGGATTACTAGGTTAGTTGGGGCAGGCACACCTGCATAAACCCTTCCAGCAAGGTCAAACTTAGAGCCATGACATGGGCAATAAAAACCACCTTTCCAACTGTCTCCACCAAGATCAGCTGCACCAGGCTCTGGTCTATAGGTTGGAGAGCAGCCTAGGTGAGTGCAAACTCCAACGATAACAGCAACACTTTCTTTATTTTTGATGGCTCGAAAATTAGACGTTACATAATTTGGCTGTTGGTTTTTAGAGTTGCCTGTACCGTTTGGATCATCAAGATTTTTAATTAGGTCTTCTGAGTCAAGAGACTCTAATGCTTTTTCATCACGTTTAAATATCCACACAGGTTTTTTACGCCATAAGACACGAACAAGCTGACCAGCCTCTAATTTAGAAATATCAACATCTATAGGGGCTCCTGCTGCTTTAGCTTTAGCCGACGGTTTCCATGTTGATAAAAAAGGCCATGCTGCAAAACCAACACCAACCGCACCAACTACACTAGTGGCTTTGGTTAAAAAACGTCTTTTCTTTAGGTCGATTGTTTGTTCGGACATAAAAATGTTTTAAGATATTAAGATAAAAAGCCGCACCATTATAATGTAAATGGCTGATATTTAAAAGCAAAAAATGACCCAAATGACTAGTAGTTTTTTTTATCAACCTTAATAGTGATTGATTTGATATTTGTTAGGCCCTCGATTTGTTTAATTAAAGAGAGGAGATTTGTTTTTTGTTTTTCAGCTCGGAAGGCTATGGATGAGTTTTTAGCAAGTAGGGTAATACCTTGAGAGCCTAAAAAGCAAAGATTAAGACCTTTAAACTGTTCAGGAAACTGCGCCTTAATTAATGCGTTTAAGTGGTTATGTTCTTTTGCTTTTTCAAATAAAGAGCTTAGATTGCTGCCAACTTTAAAATTTGTAGGGTTTCCTTTTGTTTTGTCTTGCATATATGAGAAAATACCCCAGTTTTATTAATTAATTTCGTTCGTCTTCTATGAGTATTATAAATAATGTTTTATCAAAAGTTTTAGGGTCTCATAATGACCGGCTAATAAAAAAGTATAACGGCCAAGTTTCCAAAATTAATTCGTTGGAAGAAAAGATGCGCTCGATGAGTGATGACGAGCTTGTCTCAATGACGGCAGAGCTAAAAGAGAGGCTAAGCAATAAAGAGAGTGAGGAAAGCATTTTAGCTGAGTCTTTTGCCGTTGTAAGGGAGGCAAGCCAAAGAGTTTTAGGTTTGCGGCATTATGATGTCCAGCTTATTGGCGGCATGGTTCTTAATGAGGGCAGTATTGCGGAAATGGGAACTGGTGAAGGAAAAACATTGGTTGCAACATTGCCAGCCTATCTAAATGCACTTGCTGGAAAGGGTGTTCACATTGTCACCGTTAATGACTATTTAGCAAAGCGTGACTCTGAATGGATGGGAAAAGTATTTTCTTTTCTTGGGCTTTCAGTTGGAACGGTTTTTTCAGGAATGTCTGGTGATGAAAAACAAAAAGCATATTCTTGTGATATCACTTATGCAACAAATAATGAGCTTGGTTTTGACTATCTTAGAGACAATATGGCTTTTTCTCAAGAGCAAAAAACACAAAAGAAGCTAGCCTTTGCAATTATTGACGAGGTTGACTCGATCTTAATCGATGAGGCTAGAACGCCACTAGTTATATCTGGGCCAACAGGCGATCATGCGGAGGTTTACATCGCGATAGATAAAATGATTCCAAGCTTCACACTTCAAACCGAGGTTGGGGAAGGTAAAGAGGTTGAGGTTCTAGTTGCAGGCGACTATACGCTCGATGAAAAACATAAACAGGTTTTTCTTACCGATGATGGACATATTAAAGCCGAAGACATGCTTATAGAGGCTGGCGCCTTACCTCCAGAATCAAGTCTATATGACTCCAGCAATATTATTTTGATGCAGCACTTATTGTCAGGATTAAGAGCCCATATATTGTTTAAAATAAATGTTGACTATCTAGTTAAAGATGATGAAGTTGTCATTGTTGATGAGTTTACGGGAAGGACAATGGAGGGCAGAAGATGGTCTGAAGGTCTCCATCAAGCAATAGAGGCGAAGGAAAATGTAAGTATTAAAAAAGAAAACCAAACACTAGCGTCGATCACATATCAAAATTATTTTAGGCTTTATGAGAAGCTATCAGGAATGACTGGAACGGCTGAGACAGAAGCATCGGAGCTTCAAGACATTTATGGCTTAGAAGTTGTTGTTGTCCCCCCTAATACAATCTCCTCAAGGGTTGATCACTCAGACCTAATTTATGGAACGATGAGTGAAAAGCTTGACGCTGTTATGAAAGATATTCAGGCGTGTCAAAAAATTATGCAGCCAGTTCTTGTGGGAACAAACAGCATCGAAAGCTCGGAAAGTGTTTCTGCCCTTCTAACGAAAAATAAAATTAAACACGAAGTTCTCAACGCGAAACAGCACCAACGTGAAGCTGAGATTATTGCAAATGCTGGAGCTCCAGGAGCTGTAACTATTTCAACAAATATGGCTGGAAGGGGAACAGACATTGTATTAGGGGGAAGGCCTGTAGAGGGCGCCAGTGAGGCAAAAACAGAGTCTTGGAAAGCTAGGCATCAAAGCGTTATAGACTCGGGAGGCCTGCATATAATTGGTACAGAGCGTAATGAATCACGAAGAGTCGACAACCAGCTTCGTGGGCGATCAGGAAGACAGGGGGATATTGGATCAACGAGATTTTATCTGTCACTTGAAGACAGTTTAATGAAGATATTTGCATCTGAAAAAACAGCCTCTATGATGAAAAAACTTGGCATGAAAGAGGGCGAGGCTCTTGAGCATGGTTGGTTGAATAAAACAATTGCCAATGCACAGAAGAAGGTTGAAGGAATGCACTATGACGCACGTAAACACCTTCTTGAGTATGACGATGTGGCCAATGATCAAAGAAAGGTAGTCTACCAGCTCAGAGATGAGCTAATGGGCACAGAAGATGTTAAGGAGCGCTATGAAGCCATTAGAGAGGGTGTAATTAGCGATCTATTTTTTGCGCACATTTCATCACAAACGCTCGAAGCCGATTGGGACGTTGAAGGTCTTCAAAAAGCCTTAAGTGATAAATACGCAACCAATGCTCCAATTCAAAAAAGCCTAGATGCTGGAATGGATGTAGACGAGGTTCATGAGATGATTTTAAAGGGTTTTGCGTTAGCACACGAGGCCAAAGAAGAGGCGTTTGGAAAAGAAACTATGCGTACCTTTGAAAAGGCAGTTATGCTTAGAGCTCTTGATCATCACTGGAAGGAGCACCTTGCTGTAATGGATCAATTAAGGCAAAGTGTTAATTTGCGTGGCTATGGTCAAAAAAATCCTGTTCAAGAATTTAAGCGCGAGTCTTTTCTAATGTTTACCTCTTTGCTTGAGACTATAAATATTGAAATTGTAAAGGCTCTTTCTCTTGTTAGTATTGAACAAGTAAGCAACCAGAATAAAGAAGATCTTGAGGCTTTATCAAAAAAAGAAAATTTATCTCTCGCATCTAAAAAGCCCCCTATAGTTCCCCGTTCAATTCCTAAAGGACAAACAGCAAAAAATTTAAAAGTTGGAAGAAATGAGCCATGCCCTTGTGGCTCTGGAAAGAAATATAAGCAATGTCATGGGTAAGTGTTTATTAGCTTTATGGAGGCTGGTTTAATTATATGGAAAAGGTAATTCTTACCAAGCCTGATGATTGGCACCTCCATTTAAGAGACGGTGAGGCCATGAAGTCAGTAGTTAGAATGAGCGCATTTCAAATGGGAAGGGCAGTAATAATGCCCAATCTTTCACCCCCCATAACAAATACAAAACAGGCAATAAAATACCATAATGAGATCGTTCGGGCACTACCAAAAGAATCAAGGTTTCGCCCTTTAATGGTGTTATATCTGACTGACAAGACAACAAAAAATGAAATAATTGAAGCAAGTGAAGCTCAAGAGGTTCATGCAGTGAAGCTATATCCTGCGGGAGCCACAACTAATTCTGATAGTGGAGTGACAAACCTATCAAGTACCTATCCCGCTTTAGAGCAAATGCAAAAAGAGGGCGTGCCTCTTCTTATACATGGCGAGGTAACTGATAACGATATTGATGTCTTTGACCGGGAAAAGGTTTTTATAGACAGAACGTTAACTAAACTAGTTCAAGAATTCCCTAGCCTTAAGATAGTTCTTGAACACATAACAACAAAAGATGCTGTTGACTTTGTAAGTGAGTGTGAAAAAAATATAGCGGCAACAATAACCCCGCACCATCTCTTGGCAAACAGAAACCACATGCTTGTAGGTGGAATTAAGCCACATTATTACTGCTTACCTGTGCTGAAAAGAAAATCGCCACACCAGGAGGCACTAATAGCTGCAGCGACCTCAGGAAGCCCAAAATTTTTCCTAGGCACAGATTCGGCGCCCCATGAGAAGCATCAAAAAGAGTCATCATGCGGATGTGCCGGGGTCTTTAGCGCACATGCTGCAGTTGAGCTTTATGCCGAAGCCTTTGACGGTGCTGGAAAAATTGAAAAGCTAGAGGGGTTTGCGTCTTTTTTTGGTGCTGACTTTTATGGCCTTCCAAGAAACCAAGAAAAAATTACACTAGAAAAGACTACTTGGCGAATACCTGAGAGTTATAATTTTTCTGGCTCACATGTGGTGCCTTTTTTTGCGGGAGAGGAGCTCTCTTGGAGGCTATCAGCTTAAAAAATCCATACTTTTAAAGTAATTCATGCTTTTTTCAACGTCATTTTTAATTTGATTTTTTAGCTCTTCAAGCGAATTAAATTTTAGTTCATCCCTGCACTTTTGTTTGAAAATAACAGTTGCACGCTCACCATAAATTTCTCGATCAAAGTTAAAAATAAAAACTTCTAAAAGGACAGTGGTGCCTCCTATTGTTGGTCTTTTCCCTATATTACAGACCCCAGTATATGTACTATTATTAATTTTAACCAGGACACTATAGACTCCAAGAACAGGGCTGATTTTTCGTCTGATACTAATATTGGCTGTAGGAAACCCAATTGTTCTCCCCACTTTTTCCCCGTGCGCAACCCTGCCGCTTATTGAGAAAGGCCGACCAAGATAAGTTTCAGCTTTTTTAAAATTCCCTTGGGAGAGTAGTTTTCTTATTGCTGAGCTGCTAATTCGCTGGCCTTCAAGATGAACAGCGTTAATCTTATTAACTAAATAGCCTTTTTCAGACGACATCTCTTGAAGCATTGAAAAGTCTCCAAGGCGGCCCTTGCCAAATCGAAAATCATCACCAATGAAGCAATGCTTTATGCCAACCTTTTTAACTAGAGTTTGGCTGATAAAAGACTCTGCACTTATTTCGGAAAAAGCTTTGTTAAATCTTATTAAAAGGTGTTTGTCTATCCCAAGCGACTCAAGAAAAAGGTGTTTGTCCCTAAAGCTACTTAGTTTTGCTTTTGTCCTTCCAAAAAAAGATTCTGGGGTCACAGAAAAAGAAATTACAAGAGATGGAATGCCTTTATTTTTTGCGGTTGAAACAAGCTTTTTTAGTATTTCTTGATGACCCACATGAATCCCATCAAAATTGCCAATGGTAACAACACAACCAGATTGATGTTTAAGATTATGAAGGCCTCGTATTAGTTCCATTATGTTATTTTACTCACAGCTTTAATGATGATTTAGTAAATCAAGTGAATGAATAATTTTTTTAACTGGAGCAGGAACACCAAGATTAATGCTGTTTGTTTTGTGGTAATTATCAGACGCTCCAGGGGAGCTTACAATAATTGGATTAATCCAAAGAGTGAAATGACTAAAGCTATGTTTAAACTTAGTAAGTGAAGCGACGATTTTTGCCTTAGGGTTGTGGTTAATAATTGTCTCTTCTATTTCTGCTGAATTTTCTGAACACTCAGCAAAGCTCCATAGCCCACCCCAAATGCCTTTATTTGGTCTTTTTTTAAGGTGAATCTCATCTTTTTCATTTTTATAAATTAAGAATACAATATTTCGTTCGGGTTTAATTTTTTTTGGCTTTTTATTTGGATAGAGCTCCTGTTGATTTTGAATAAATGCACCACAATTTTTTGATATAGGACAACTTTGACAGTTTGGTTTTCTTGGGGTGCAAACAGTAGCACCAACATCCATTATTGCTTGTGTGTATTCTGCATTTTGTTTTTCAGGCGTATGAAGCTCTGCAAGCCGCCATAATTCATTCATAACACTACTCGAGCTATAATGACCTTCTACCCTATGATATCTTGCCAAGACACGCTTAACATTGCCATCAAGGATTGCATGTGGCTGATTGAATGTAAGAGATAAAATAGCTCCAGCAGTTGACTTGCCAACCCCAGGGAGCGCTATAACTTCTGAGTAGGTTTTGGGAAAAATACCCCCATAAAGAGATAAAGTAATTTGTGCAGTTTTATGTAAATTACGAGCTCGGCTATAGTACCCAAGGCCTGCCCATGCAACCAAAACATCATCCTCGCTTGCATTGGCGAGCGAAGCTATGTCTGGAAATTTTTTAATGAAGTTGTTGAAATAATCAATTACAGTTTTAACTTGTGTTTGTTGCAACATAACCTCAGATAGCCATACGTGATATCCGTTTGGAGGGCTAGACTGCCAGGGAAGGTTTTTTCTGCCGTTTTTTATAAACCAACTTAAAAGGCCGCTAGTTAGCTCTGTCACTTCTCTAGATTAAGTGGATTATTTGGATCAATAGTCTGCATAAAAGGTTTTCTAATATTTTCATTAGTTACCTGATAAACACAGCCAATCCAGTTATTAATAATAGCGCTAGCACTGTCATGCCAAGTATTGTCCAGGGTTTTTGTAAGAAGAGCTTCTGGAAAATCTTTGATAGTCGCTGTTTTATTTATAAGCCTGGTGCGATACTCTGTCAAAATAGCGCGACTTTGTAGCGATAAATAATTGCTTGGAAATGCCGGGTAGTTTGGGCTTCTTTTTTCGAGGTAAAGTGAAACTTCTCTCTTGTATTCTTTTAGAAGACTAACGGAATCATATTCAGGGTGTCCTTGAAAGAAGACAATTCTAAAAAGATCAGGGCTGACTGCAAGGTGAACGCCAATGGTGCTTTTAGCTAAAACTACAGCCTTTGCCTCTTTAAATTGAGATTCAGTTACTTCATTAAACCGTGAGTGTGGTATATCGAAGCGAGTGTTAACACCCTTGACAAGCGGATGTGTCCTATCAATTACCTGATGAGGAAAAACGCCCCAATGTTTTTTTCCAACAGCCCTTCTTTTCTGACCATACTTAAACTCTAAAACAGCATGGGTTGCAAGGCAAGAGCACAAGGTCGAGGTTACGTTTTTATAAGACCAGTCAACCACCTCTTTTAGCTGCTCATAAAATGGAGCGAGCTGAAGATCTGGATCGGTCACGTTAGCGCCTGTAATAATTAGCGCGTCAAGTCCTTGAAGCTTAATTTCTTCAAAGGTTTTATAGTGCTCTTCAATGTGCGCTGCTGCATGTTTGTCTCTTTTAATGCTTGAAAGTGAAAAAGGGTGAACATAAAACTGGGCAATTTGATTTGAATGACCTATCAATCGAAAAAATTGCCTCTCGGTTGCTTCCAGTGCAGAATCGGGCATCATGTTTAATAATCCAATATGAAGCTCTCTAATAGTTTGATGTTGAGCCCTCTCAATAGAAAGAATAGTCTCGCCTTGTTTTGCAAGACGTTCAAATGATGGCAGTTTAGTGTGAGCTATTAGAGGCATGTTATTTAAGCGCGCTAGAGATTAAATTTAAGACGTCTTTTGCAGATCTGCACTTATGAAGCGCATCACCTTCTATTGTGCAGCCGTACTCATCCGCAATTGCGCTGTATTTTTTAAGCCTGTCTACAACTAATTTTGGAAATACCCAGCTAACAAAAGCATTTGGGTTAATTTGAGCTGCGAAGTCTAAACTATTTTCTCCCAAGTAGGAATGAAGAGCTTCTTCAAAAAACTTTGGGTTGTAGTACATTGGCTTTGGCTGGCTTTTGGCCCTATCAATAAGCAACCTCTCATTTTCCTTACTTGTCTTAATATAAATAATTAGTGTTTTTTCTGACAGAAGTTGAAAAAGCTTTCTATCTTCTAGCTCACACAGGCTTCCCCCAGCATCATTAATAAAATGGGCATAACCCTCTTTTAAAGACTGGTCAATAAAATGAGGAACCTCAGCCATTGTCTTTTTTTCTGCCTCTAAAAAAAGACTTTGGCGGTGAATAAACTCTTCAATAGGAAGACCGCCTTCTTCGGGATTACCAACTTTTCCAAGGAACGCAGAAATTGGCTCTAAGTTGTCAAAAGTAACTTGACTATTAACGCTTATAGAGTTGTTTTCTAAAAGTGGCTTAAGCCATGAGTCTTTTTTCATTTTATTAGCTATATTATTAATGATAGCCTCTTTAAGATGAGTCGCTCCAATTCTATAATCTCCAGAAAAATGGTACCAACCACCCTCTTCGCCTATAAGTTTAGCAAGATGAGTCTTACCTACACCAGACATGCCAAGAAGAGTTAACCGCTTATTTTTTTGATTTATAAATTGTTTGGCAGAATTTATCATATTGGCTTTCATTGGTCTATTAGCTGCTTATTGTAAGGTGATACGAGCTAAATTTTCTTATATTAAGCACACCACTGTCTAACAATAAATATTGTCCTTTTATGCCCTCTAGAATACCTGTGATGATTGGCGTCTTATCAAAGTTTAAAGACACAACCTTTGTAGGGTATTTTAGCACAGGGTAGCTAATATTTACCTCATCATCACTGAGGACTATGGCCTCAGTTTCTTTTACTGTGGCTGCAATTTCAGTAAGTAAAGTCTCTTTTAGAGATGAAAGACTTGATTGCTCCACTTCATTTTTTAGCATATTTCGCCAGTTTGTTTTGTCAGCAACAAATTGTTTTAATGCCACCTCAATCTTGCCGGAGTCTAGACGTGACTTTGCCTCAATTATAGGCAGCGCAGAAATTGCGCCTTGTTCAATCCAGCGGCTATAAACCCTTTTTTTATTGGTGATTCCAACCTTAGGCTTAGATGTATTTGCAAGATAAATAATAGTTGGCTGAAAACAGTAGTTAAGGCCCCATTGAGGCTCTCTGCAGGTGCCTTCAGAATAGTGACAAGTCTCAGGCCTCATTATGCATAAGTCACATCTAGCTAAAACCTGCGTACAGGGAAAGCAATAGCCGCCAGACCAGCTTTTTTTAGTTCTTACTCCACAATTCGCACAAAGTATTACGTCATTATATTTGAGTTCAATATGCTTTCCTACAACAGCGTTCATGTCAATTAGACTCTCCCCAATAGGAAGGCTGTATTTTGCACTGCCCCCCTCAAGAGAGGTGTTCATCATTTTTATGTGGCCACTTAACTGCATAGTATCGCTTGTATGTCCCTATATTTTTCAGCAGTTTTATTCATAATTGAGTCTGGAATTGTGGGGGCAGGAGGGGCCTTGTTCCAGTCAAGTGTTTCAAGATAGTCCCTAATAATTTGCTTATCAAAACTTTTTGGGCTTATCCCGGGCGTGTAATCAGACAAAGACCAGAATCTCGACGAGTCTGGGGTTAAAATTTCATCCATTAGGGTCAACTTGTTTTCAGAGTCCAGGCCAAATTCAAATTTTGTGTCAGCAATAATAATGCTTCGAGATAGTGCGTGTTTTTCAGCAAGATTATAAAGAGAAAGGCTTATTTTTTTGATTTGCTCTGCAATATCTTCGCCCACCAAGGACACAACCTCTCTGAAAGGTATATTTGTATCATGTTCCCCAGCTAGGGCTTTTGAAGAAGGAGTAAACATAGGATTTTTAAGTTTTTCAGCAAGCGCCATCTTAGAAGGAAGTCCTATTCCACAAACAGATCCAGACACTAGGTATTCTTTCCAGCCAGAGCCAATTAAGTAACCTCTTACAACAGCTTCAATAGGCAGTGGTTTGAGTTTTTTTACAACTATTGCCCTACCTTCAAGCGCTTCAGCCTCATTACCTGATAACACTTCTTCAAGCCCAATATTAGTTAGGTGGTTTTGAATAATGTGCTCAGTTTTACTAAACCAATAGTTTGCTATTGATGTAAGAATTTTTCCTTTTTCTGGAATAGGCTGGTCAAAAACAACATCAAAAGCTGAAAGCCTATCGGTTGTAACTATAAGCATATTGTCTTTGTCAATATCAAATATATCCCTCACCTTGCCGCGATAAAGAAGAGGTAGAGATAGCTTTGTTTGCAAATTAGAATGCATAATAACCATAAAATGATCTAAAGTATTTATTTTAATCGATTGTGCTATAGCTGGGGTATTGATAAAATTGAAGAACAAAAGAGCGTTACTTTATCTTTAAATCCTGAAGAATTTGCCTTGCTCTTTTTTGAAACTCTGGCATTGCGCTAGTTGGCACGAAAGATTGTTTAGGTAATTTTATTTTTTCAGGGTCTTGGTGGATCCCATTAACTCGAATTTCATAATGAAGATGGGGGCCAGTAGATTGGCCTGTAGTACCTACATAGCCAATTAATTCCCCTTTTTTAACTTTTTTTCCAGACTTTAAGCCCGTAGCAAATTTTGATAAGTGGGCATAGACAGTAAGATAGTTGGAGCCATGCTTTAAATAGATAACGTTTCCATAGCCAGATAACGTGGCTCTATATTTCACAATTCCTTTTGCAGGGGCGTAGACCGGTGTCCCAGAGGGGGCAGCAAAATCAGTGCCTCGATGTGAGCGATAGATTTTGAGCGTAGGGTGGAACCGCCTTTTTGTAAAGCCCGAGCTAATTCGATTATATTTTGTAGGTGCAAATGCAAAGGTGTCGTTTATAGTGGCGCCCTTTGAAGTAAAGTATTTATTTTGACCAAGGGTGTTTTTATATGAAAAAAGTGCAATAGTTTTTCTACTTCCAACGTAAATCATTGCAATTGGAGTTTTTCCTCCGCTCCAAGACAACATAAATTTGTCACCCTTTCTTAGGTCTCTACTAAGGTCCATCTCCCATGAAAAGTTATCAACCATCATTTTAGTAACTTCAGCAGCTACCCCGGCTTTTTTGGCGTCATAGTTTAGAGACTTTTTGATTGTAATTATGGTTTGAGATAATTTCCCAATTGGCTGGATATTGGCTTTTCCATAATTAAAAGATTGGCCATCATAGGTTATAAATAGAGGGCTATCATTAGCTGGACTATAAATGATTTGGTCTAGCTCGTGATTATCGTTAAGGGTTATCCTAAACTTATCACCAGGATAAATATTGTTAAGCCTCTTAGCCCTTTCATCAGAGGCCATTAGTTTTTTGAGAAGCTTTCCTGATAGGCCTGTGCTAAAGAAGAATTTGTAAAACGCGTCGCCTCTTGATACTTTAAAACTATAGTCATGTATTCCACTGGCAGCAGAAGGAGCGCTTAAAAAAACGCAAAATGATAACAAGGTGATTAAGAAAGATTTATACATTTAGGACGGTTTTTTATGAAAGACTCGGCTCAATAACAGACCGAGCTATTTGACGAGAAAGATAGTCATTTTCCACAACACTTGCAAGCGTGTCAAGCCTCGAAATAGGAGCTATAGCTAAGGTTTTTTCTATAATTTTGCTAATGTCTAGAAACCCTATTTTTTTATTTAAAAAAGCGTCCACAGCAACCTCATTTGCAGCATTAAGCGTTCCAGGGGAGCTCTGCCCTTGTTCTAAAGAATCATATGCTAGTCCTAGGCACTTGAACCTATCCATATTGGGCGATAAAAATTCTAGTGATGTTTGCTTGGTAAGATCAAGCTCTTCAACACCAGAAGTTTGCCGGCTTGGATAGGATAATGCATAAGATATTGCGCTTCTCATGTCTGGCAGCCCAAGTTGTGATAACACACTGCCATCATTAAAATAAACAAACGAGTGAATAATACTTTGGGGATGAATTACTACCTCAATTTTAGAAGACGAAAGTTGAAATAGGAAGTGAGCTTCAATTACCTCCAGGCCTTTATTCATCATGGTGGCAGAGTCAACTGATATTTTTTGGCCCATTTTCCATTTTGGGTGCGCGCAGGCCTGTTTTGGGGTTGCTTTATTAAGTTCTGCTATTGGTGTTTTTAGAAAAGGACCGCCTGACGCAGTTAACTGTATTTTATTAAGGCCCTGTTTGCCACCTTGGAGGCACTGAAATATTGCGCTATGTTCTGAGTCTACGGGGATTAATTCTGCCCCAGACTCTTTTGCGGCAGCAATTAATAAATTACCACCTAGGACTAGAGACTCCTTATTTGCAAGCATAACTCTTTTTCCTGAGGCCACCGCTGCAAAAGTTGAGGATAGTCCAGCGCTTCCAACTATTGCCGCCATAACAAAATCTGTATTTTTATGAGAGGCTATATCATTTAAAGCGCCCTCACCTTGTAAAACGATAACCCCTTCTGGCACAACTTTTCTTAAGCTCTCTGCAGCCCCTTCATTAGCCATTACAACAAATTTTGGCATGTGCATAATGCAAAGCTTTTCCATTTCTCTCCAGCTATTGTTTGCCGTCAAGGCAAAGACGTTATATTTTTCTGGATGAAGAGACATAACAGCTAGTGTGTTTAGTCCAATTGAGCCCGTTGCCCCTAGAATAGCTACATTTTTCATAGCAAGAACACAATTAAAAGAAAAAATATTGGGGCAGACGACGTTAAGCTATCTATTCTATCTAGTATTCCACCGTGTCCAGGAAGGATATTACCACTATCTTTTACTTCTGCAATACGCTTTAAAACGCTCTCAAATAAGTCACCAAGAACTGACACAAGTGAAATCACCAAGGCTATAAAACTAAATATTAAAAAATCACTCAATAACGGCGCTTGGGTTGAAACATATACGTACAAAATAGCAACCACTTGAGCAAGAGCAGCCCCACCAAATACTCCTTCAAGTGTTTTTCCAGGACTAACACTTGGACACAACTTAGTTTTACCAAAAAGCTTACCTGCAAAATAAGCGCCGATATCTGCCGCCCAGATTAAAACCAAAAGAAATAAGACTAGGGCCTTGTCGATCGAGTGAATCGCCATTAATGAGATTGCCATTGGTACAAAAATAAACAAGCCATTGAAGAGCTTAACTGCAAAGTTCTTTCTGAGTAGGGAAGATCCATTTGGAAACGTTACTACCCAAATTAAAGCGATTAACCACCAAATTGAAGTAGCATATAGGACAATTAAATTTGAAGACGTACTAATTAAAAAATAGGTTACTACTAATATAATTAAAGTATAAAGTGCCTTGCCTGTTAAATGATTTATTTGAACTAGTCTGCAGTATTCCCAAGACCCAATAATAAGAATTAAAGCCAGGGCCAATGCAAATTCAATTGAATTTAATATTAGGACTCCAAGTATCACAATTGGGGCCACAATAGATGCAGTTAAGATTCTCTTATGTAGCACTATGTTGCCTTGTTTCGCCCACCGAACCGGCGCTCCCTAGAGTGAAATGACTCAATGGCAATATCAAGTTCATGCTCATTAAAGTCAGGCCACAGAGTATTGCAAAAGTATAATTCGCTATAAGCTAGGTTCCACAGTATGAAGTTGCTTATTCTTATCTCACCACTTGTCCTGATTAGTAAATCTACCTTCGGTTGACCAGCGAGAGCAGTATGCGCCTCAAAAATATCAATACCAATATTATCTGGATTGATTTCTCCACTGAGTGACTTAATGGCAATTTTTTTTGTAGCTTCAGCAATATCCCATTGTCCGCTATAGTTTGCAGCAACAATAACGGTAAGGCCAGTGTTGCTTGAAAGCATCCTTTCTGCATCACTAGCAAGAAGTTGAATTTCAACTGGAAATACTGAAAGGTCGCCAATTATTTTAAGACTAATATTGTTCTCTTTTAATTTTTTTGTTTCGCTGTGCAGAACAGATAAAAAAAGCTTGAATAAAAGACCAATTTCATCATTAGGGCGACTTAAGTTTTCACTACTAAAAGCAAACAGAGTCAATGTTTTGACGCCCAGTTTCGCGCAATGTTTTACAACTTTTCTTAAGCTTTTAACTCCTTTTTGGTGACCCCTGGTACGAGGAAGGTGTTTGGATTTCGCCCACCTTCCATTTCCATCCATAATGATAGCTATATGCTGGGGTGGAATTTTTTCATCGTTAAGTGGGCCTAGTTTTTTTTCAGTCATGGAGCGCAATTATACCTATTAGGGTCTTCAAAACCTAATCCAAAGTATCCATTGATGGGGCTTGATGCTATCATTAACATAATGCACTAAAAAATCTGACTAGGTTTATGCGGTAAAATAATGCTTCATGAGCTTAGCAAAAAGAATAATCCCATGCTTAGATGTCCGCGACGGGAGAGTTGTCAAAGGCGTCAAGTTTATTGATATTAAAGATGCAGGGGATCCGGTTGAGGTGGCAAAGCGTTATGACAATGAAGGTGCTGACGAAATAACATTTCTAGATATTACAGCATCACATGAAGGAAGAAACACCACGATAGAAATGGTTGAGAGGATTGCTAATCAGGTCTTTATTCCGCTCACTGTTGGCGGCGGCATTCGAAAGGCTGACGATGTTCGAGCAATGTTAATGGCGGGCGCTGATAAGGTTGCAGTTAACTCTGCTGCAATTTTTAACCCAAAACTTATTAATGAGCTTTGCGCGATATTTGGCTCTCAGTGTATCGTTATAGCTATTGATGCAAAGCGAGTGTCCTTTAATCCATTGAAATGGGAAATATTCACCCATGGAGGGCGAAAACCTACAGGTATTAATGCCATAGATTGGGCCGTAAAAATGACAGAAGGAGAAAATGGTGCTGGAGAAATTCTTCTAACATCAATGGACAGGGACGGCACTAAAGATGGATTTGATCTTGAGCTAACTAAGGCAGTTTCTGACGCGGTTGACGTTCCTTTAATTGCCTCTGGCGGGGTTGGTAATTTATCACACTTATCTGAGGGCGTTATTGATGGCGGAGCCGATGCAGTTCTTGCTGCTAGCATCTTTCATTTTGGAGATTTTACTGTAGAAGAAGCTAAAAAAGCAATGCGAGAAAATGGTATAGAAGTTAGGCTTTAGCTGGTTGAGTTTTTAAGTTCATAAGCGTATCATTACGAAGTTTTGACTCTAGGGAACAAATGACAGTAAAAAAAGATTTTTGGGCATTGTTATCGATATTTATTCTGCCCATAGCAATTGGTACTTTATTTTTTTATTTGAATCCGACTTATTTCAGTCAGAATACGGTTAACTATGGTGATCTTATTCGCCCAGTTATAACAACTGAAAAAGCCGATATTGAATTTGAAGACGATGCCACTTTTAATGGCTTTTGGACGCTTGCATACGCTTCAAAAAACTGTGATAGCATCTGTGAGCAGGCTGTTGCAGATATTAAAACGATCCGTACCCTCATAAATATGGATATGCGAAGAATTCAAAGAGTTTTGATTACTGAAGATCGGTCGCTACCTATGGCTAGCGATGAAAACTTACTTATAGCTAAAGTTACTAATGAAAAATTAGCGGCTAAGCTTGCAGAGTTTCCAGAAAACTCAATTTTTCTAATTGATCCAATTGGTAACTTTATGCTGTATTACAACTCAAAAGACATCAACATTAAGTTTGTGCTAAAGGATCTTAAGCGCCTACTTAAATATTCTAGGATAGGCTAATGGGCAATCTTCCCTCTCTTAGAGACCTCTTGGGCCTTTGTAAGCTGAAAGTTGTCTCGTTGATTTTGCTTACGGCTGTTGTTGGAATGCTGTTAGCAGTGCCATACATTCCTAATCTCTTTCTAATTGTTGTCGCTTCTGCAGGAATATCATTAGCCGCAATGTCCGCTGCAGTTTTTAATCACGTGGTCGATGAAAAAATTGATGTAAAGATGTCTCGTACTGATCGTCGTCCCTTGCCTGAGGGCAGAGTAACGCGAAACCAAGCGCTGATATGGGGTTTCTTTTTAGGTGTTATGGGAATTGCCCTTTTGGTAATTTTTGTAAATTTATTGACTGCAATTCTAACGCTTATTTCTTTGATTGGCTACGCTGTTTTTTATACAATGTATCTAAAGAGAGCCACACCTCAAAATATAGTTATTGGCGGCGCAGCAGGTGCTGCGCCTCCAGTTCTTGGATGGACCTCTATAGCGGGATCCCAGGGCATTGAATACGCGCTTTTACTTTTTTTAATTGTCTTTATTTGGACGCCTCCGCACTTTTGGGCGTTAGCAATTCATAGGCGAGAGGAGTATAAAAAAGCTGAAATACCAATGCTTCCAGTTACCCATGGCCTTGAATTCACTCGAGTACAAATTCTTTTATATACAGTGCTATTATTTTTGGTTGCTCTGCTGCCTTACCTGACAGGTATGAGCGGTTTAATTTACTTAGTTTCTGCTGCGACGCTAGGCGTACTATTTTTAGGCTACTCTATCAAAATTTTTATAGAGCCTGAAAATCCTTACATTGCATTTAAAACCTTTAAATTCTCGATTAATTATTTAATGGTTTTGTTTCTAGCCTTGCTGCTTGATCACTATCTTTTGATGACCTTTGGAGTTTCTTCCTAGTAATGGGGTCTTTATTACAAGTTTTTAGAGCAGTAGCTTCTGCAATGATTGGGGTTGGAAAAAAGAAACATTTAGCAAAAGATTTTGAGTCTACAGAGAAGACTGGTCCTTGGCCTTACGTTATTGTTGGAGTTATTATGACCGCGCTTTTTATTGGATCTATTCTGTTTGCAGTAAGGCTTGTATTACCTTAGATTTTCGATAATTATATCAATTGCCTTTGCCATTTCTATAGGCTCATGAGGACTTGTCAAAAGAGCTGTGAGCTTTAATTCTGGGTTGAAAAGCAAGTAGCTGCTTGTATGATCAATGTCATAGTGATTAACATGATCATGATTGCTATGATCTTCCAGAGCTAATTTTTGTGATTCAACTACTTCATGATAAACCCCTAACGAGCTGCTAATTGATATTAGCTCATTTTGATGAGCGGTCAAACCTAAAAAGGTAGGGTTAAATGCGCCTGCAAACTGATCAAGCTTTCCAATATCACGCATAGGGTCTACTGATATAAAAACAACTTGAAGTTTCTTTTGATTTTCCATCAACTGGTATGTCAGATTGATCTTTGAAAGGTCTATTGGGCAAACGTCTGGACATGATGTGTAGCCAAAATATAATAGCACCCATTTTCCTTGAGACACATCTGATAAGTGCGTCGCTATTGACCCATCATTAATAAAGTTTAGCTTCTCCGAAACAGACTTTGCCTCAGGGTATAAAGATGCTGCAGGGGCGACAGATTTTTTGAGATCCTGCATATTTGGCTTACCACCAGCATAAAAAAAAGCAGCCATAGCCGCAATTGTGACTACCAAAAGTAAAGATATTTGGGTAGTTTTGTTCATATTATTAGGCAGTATTTTGATTAAACATTCTATGTGCGAGGCTTATTAAGCTTAATAAAAGAAAAAGAGCAACTGCGTTGTGCATTACCGCAGCAAACATTGGTAGTGACATGACTACATTTATAATACCAAGTGCAACCTGAATACCTAAAAGAGCCAGAACTATGACAATGTTTTTCTGAAAAGCCAGGTAGTTTTTTAGGGCAAAAGATAAAGCTATTATCGCTGCAGTAACAACTAGAGCGCCAACTCTATGTACCATCTGAATGGCGGTTCTAGTTTGATTTTCCAAAATTCCAAACTCATAATCAACTCCAAGCTCACCCCAATAATAGGCATTTTTAAAGTCCATGTCTTCAGGCCACATCTCACCCAAACAAGTAGGAAAATATTCACCACAAGAAAGTGCTGCATAGTTAGTACTTGTCCAGCCGCCCAGAAATATTTGGAATATCAGTAAAGCGGTTACTATGATGAGCATTAATTTATGGCGTTTTAAAACAGGCTGCCCAATTTTTGGTTGTGGACGCTGATTCAAAAAAAGCCAAAATAACAAAGTGGTTGTTGAGAAGCCTCCAAACAAATGCATGGTAACTATGCCTGGGTGAACCTGTTCGGTAACAGTCCACATTCCAAGCGCACCTTGAAAGCCAACCAGTAAAAGTAAAGCTGTAGGAAGCTTAATAGATTGCTCTCTTTCAGTTTTACGAAATACTGCCAGCAAAAATATAACAAGTATTGAAATTCCTAGGATTGAGGCGGCGTACCTATGAACCATTTCTTTCCATGCTTTAGCAACATCAAGGGGTCTTTCATATTCACTCGAAATAACATCTGGAACTAATAACTCACCATAACATCCTGGCCAGTCTGGACACCCAAGTCCTGCATCTGCAAGTCGAGTATAGGCCCCAAGGATGACAACTATAAGGGCTAAGATTAATGAGATATTAATGGTTTTATTGAACATAGTCTGTAATAAGTTTAGTCAGAAAGATATTTTAATTGAAGCAAGTTCAATTTTGAAAAATTACGTTAATTATTTTTTATTTCTTGATAATATATATGGGTATTGATTGCATTTTCAATCTTTTGGTCTTTCTTTTTTAAAGCTAGAGCGGCAAGCGAAAAAAGTTCAACCAATATTGAGAATAAAGGTGAATTTTTACTTGGTAAAAAGACGATAAACAGGTATCATTTGGTTGCATTTTTTATTTGACAATTGAAATTGCATATTTAAGAGCTATATATCTAATTAATAATATTGCTATACAAAGATTTAATTCGGAGAATCTATGAAACTATTGTTTAAACTTACCGGCGCATTTACTGCACTTTTGAGCTCTAAGTCTGTCTTGGCAGAATACACAATAAATATGACCAAAGGCGTTACAGATATTAGTAACGATATTTGGGGCCTTCACATGATGGTATTTTGGGTTTGTGTTGCCATTGGTGTTGTTGTTTTTGGTGCAATGTTTTATTCAATTATTGCGCACAGAAAGTCAAGGGGAGCTAAGGCATCTAACTTTCATGAGAGTACAACGGTAGAGTTTTTATGGACTGGGATTCCAATTTTGATTCTAATTGCAATGGCTATTCCGGCTTCAAAGACACTGATCGACATTGAGGTTCTGGATAAGGCTGATATGACTATAAAGGTAACTGGCGTAAGGTGGAAGTGGCAATATGACTATCCTGAAGAGGGCATAAGTTTTGCTTCTAATCTCGCACAATCGTCTATGGACGTTATCAAGGGAACTCCTGAAGAGCGTGAAGCTGTTCATAAAGAGGGCGGCTACCTTCGCGACGTTGACAAGCGTTTAGTCGTTCCAGTAGATACAACAATTCGTTTTTTGATTACATCAAATGATGTAATTCATAACTGGTGGGTTCCAGCATTTGGCCTTAAGCAGGATGCAAACCCAGGATTTATAAATGATGCATGGGCAAAACCCAACATAATTGGAACCTATAGAGGCCAGTGCGCCGAGCTGTGTGGAAAAGGCCATGGCTTTATGCCTATTGTTGTTGATGTTGTCTCTAAAGCTGACTACGCTGAGTGGGTTGAAAGTATGCAGGCTGAAAAAGTTGCTGAACTTGCAAGCGCTACTCAAGTTTGGACTGAGGCAGATCTTGTTGCTAAGGGAGAAACTGTATACAACGCAAACTGTTCGGGCTGCCATCAAAAAGACGGCACCGGTATTCCTGGTGTCTTTCCTGCAATGATTGGATCAGAGGTAGCCAATGGCCCAGCAGCATACCAACTTAATCTAGTTATAAATGGAGTGGTCGGAAGAATGCCTTCATTTAAGGCGCTAAGTGATTCTGACATAGCTGCAGTAATAACATACGAAAGAAGATCTTTTGGTAATAATGGATCAGTTGTTCAACCTTCAGATGTTACATCTGCACGTTAATTTAAGGAGAAATATATGAGCTCAACTACAACGGCAGCATACGATGATCACGGTCATGGCCCTGAAAAAGGACTTCTAAGATGGGTTAAAACAACCAATCATAAAGATATTGGAACACTATATATGTGGTTTGCATTTGTAATGCTTCTTATAGGTGGTTCACTTGCAATGGGAATTCGAGCAGAGCTTTTACAGCCTGGCTTGCAATTATTTGAACCACAGTTTTATAATCAGCTGACTACAATGCATGGTTTAATTATGGTTTTTGGAGCTATTATGCCGGCCTTTGTTGGTTTGGCAAACTGGCTTATTCCTTTAATGGTAGGAGCGCCGGATATGGCTCTGCCAAGAATGAATAATTGGAGTTTTTGGATCTTGCCGTTTGCAGGAGCAATTCTTTTGAGTACTTTCTTTATGGAGGGCGGAGCGCCTGCTTTTGGTTGGACTTTTTACGCACCACTTTCAACGACCTTTGCTCCAGACTCAACTGACTTCTTCATTTTTGCAATTCACTTACTAGGATTTTCTTCAATTATGGGAGCGATTAACATTATTGCTACGGTTCTTAATATGAAGGCCCCAGAAATGCGATTAATGGACATGCCACTTTTTGTATGGACATGGTTAATCACATCGTTTTTGTTAATTGGTGCAATGCCTGTTCTAGCAGGAGCTGTTACGATGATGCTGACTGATCGAAACTTTGGCACAGCATTTTTTGATGCGGCGGGCGGTGGTGATCCAGTAATGTTCCAGCATATTTTTTGGTTCTTTGGTCATCCAGAGGTCTATATTATGATTTTGCCAGCCTTTGGTATCATCTCTCATATTATTCCAACCTTTGCTAGGAAGCCTCTTTTTGGCTACTCTTCAATGGTGTATGCAACGGCATCGATTGCATTTTTGTCATACATAGTATGGGCTCACCATATGTTCTTAACGGGAATGCCTGTGGCAGGTGAGCTTTACTTTATGTATGCAACAATGTTAATTGCAGTTCCTACTGGAGTAAAAGTTTTCAACTGGGTTGCCACGATGTGGAAGGGTTCTTTGAGCTTTGAAACACCTATGCTTTGGGCGCTTGCGTTTGTATTTTTATTCACGATTGGTGGTTTTTCTGGGCTAATGCTTGGCATCGCTCCAGCTGATATTCAGTACCACGATACTTATTTTGTAGTTGCTCACTTCCATTATGTTCTTGTAACTGGAGCCCTATGGGGAATCATTGCAGCAGTATTCTACTGGCTTCCTAAGTGGACAGGAAGGATGTACAACGAGCCCCTTGCTAAGTTTCATTTCTGGTGGGCACTTATCTCGGTTAACGTAACATTCTTCCCTCAACACTTCTTGGGACTAGCTGGAATGCCGCGTCGTATTCCTGACTACTCACTTCAGTTTGCTGACTTCAACTTTATCTCTTCAATTGGTGCATTTTCTTTTGGCCTGTCGTTCTTATTACTTACCTACATTGTTGTAGACTGTATCCGTAATGGCAAGCCAGCAGATGCAAGACCTTGGGAAAGTGCTAAAGGTTTAGAGTGGACTTTAGCGTCACCAATTGCTTATCATACGTTTGATGAGCCACCAACGAGAGCAGAAATTTTGGCAGAGTCTCAGCATAGTTAATGACAGATAAAAAAAACAATAGAGGTGTTGGCAGGACTGCGTTATTAGTTGCTGTTGTCGCAATAGGGCTATATGCGCTAACCATTGCCCTTAACTCCTGACGTGGAAAGAAAAAAAATTACGAAAAGTTTTTGGATAAAGCTAGTTTCCGTTCCAATCTTGATGTTCTTTTTTGCCTACGCGATGGTGCCTTTATATGATGTGCTGTGCGACATAACAGGTTTTAATGGAAAGACTGGTAGAGTAGAAACAGAAAAGCAGTATCAAGTAAATGAAGAGAGATTGGTGAGTGTTAGTTTTTTTGCGGCAACGACTCCTGGCTTCCCAGTTCAGTTTGCGCCGAAAGTAAGCTCGATGGAGGTTATACCTGGAAAGTTTTATACTACCAGCTACATTGCTAAAAATACGACCGATGAAATAATTTATGGTCAAGCAATTCCAAGTGTTGCGCCTACAGATGCGGCTCTTCACTTTAAAAAGCTAGAGTGTTTTTGTTTTGTAAAGCAGGTGTTTCAGCCTAATGAAGAGGTCGAAATGACGCTTCGATTTGTAATTGAGCCTGAAATGGATGAGTGGATCAAAGATGTTAGTTTGTCCTATAATTTTTATAAGTTAGATAGTTAAGAAAGGGGAAGAAAAATGAGTAACGAAAAATATTATGTACCTCATGGCACCTACTGGCCGATTATTGGATCAATTGGTGTTTCAACTTTATTTGTAGGGTTTGCGAACCAAATGCATGATGTAAGTTGGGGCTGGCCTGTGATGGTTTTGGGTTTTGCAATAATTGCATTTATGTTATTTGGATGGATTGGAACAGTTGTCAGTGAGAGTATTGGCGGACTCTACAATTCACAAGTTGACAAATCTTTTCGATGGGGAATGAGTTGGTTTATCTTTTCTGAGGTAATGTTTTTTGCAGCCTTCTTTGGCGCTCTTTTATACGCAAGAGTTTTGAGTGTGCCTTGGCTTGGTGGCGAGTACAACAATATTTATACGCCAGAGTTGTGGGAGGGCTTTAAATCAGCTTGGCCTCTTATTACTACTCCTGGGGAAGTAGGTCAGAATGGTGTTGCTTTTTCTACTAACTTTAAACTAGTAGATACTTGGGGACTCCCAGCGCTAAATACGGGACTTCTTTTAACTTCAGGTGTCACTTTAACTTATGCTCATCATGCTTTAAGGGCTGGCCATAGAAATGCATTGATGGCTTGGATGTTAGCAACAATTGCGCTAGGGGTTGTGTTCCTGGGCTTCCAAATTACTGAGTATGGACATGCCTACCACGATGGATTAAAGCTAACTTCTGGAATTTATGGGTCAACGTTTTACTTGCTGACAGGATTCCATGGTTTCCACGTAACCATTGGCGTGATTATGCTGACAGTAATTCTTTATCGTATTCAAAAAGGACACTTCAATTTGGAGAATCATTTCGCCTTTGAAGGCGTTGCTTGGTATTGGCATTTTGTTGACGTAGTCTGGCTAGGGCTATTCATATTCGTATACTGGATATAATTACGAATATATGGTTTTGTAAAAGGCCCCTTCGTTGGGGTCTTTTTTTTCAATTAACTTAGGAAAACTATGGATTATTTTGTAATAGCTATAATTGTATTAATATTTTTCTTTTTAGGCGCCGCTGTTATTGGCTTACTTAAAGGTGGCAGAGAAGGTTCTGACAAAATGTTTAAAGCGCTAAGAATGAGGATTATTCTTTCAGTTTTCTTGTTTGTCTTTTTACTATTTGCTAATTATATTGGATGGATAGAGCCTAATAACTTTAACCTGCTGCCAACCCAATAATGAGCTTACGTTTTATTCTTCCTTCGATTCTAATAACTGCGACCTTTGCATTTTTAGTATCCCTCGGTTTTTGGCAGCTGGAACGCGCTGATGACAAACGCAGTATTGAGGCCTCAATAAAGCAGGCCAATACTGGCAGCGTTGAACTTATCAAGAAAGAAGAAGGCCTTCAAAGCAAAGAGTATTATGAGGTTCGACTTCAGGGAAAGTACTTAAGTGATAAGCAGTTTATCTATGACAATCAAATTGTTGACCAAGTTTCAGGCTATTATGTTCTAACTCCTTATGCCTTAGAAGGCCAGTCAAAAGCTATCTTAATTAATCGAGGTTTTATTCCATGGAACGGGCGTAGAGATAAATTAGCAGATATAGTTATTGGACAAGAGACTAGAGAAATAAAGGTACAGATCTCAAAACCAATTAAGAGAATGGAGCTCAAGCCAAGTGAAGTTGGTATTCAATTTCCAGCCCTAATCCAATCGATCGACCTACAAGATATGGCTGATAGAGCCAAAGTTGATTTTTCAAGTGTCATTGGCTTGTTAGATGCGTCTGCCTCTAATGGTTTCATTAGAAAATGGGAGCCTTACACTGGAAGTATTGAAAAGCATATAGGGTATGCTGTTCAATGGTTTTTGATGGCCCTTGTTCTTGCAATAATAGGAATTCGTATTGCGATAAAGCAGCGCAAAAAATAATCAAATTTTGATGGTATAAAACATTCTTTAAATAAAAAAGCTTACTGTATAATTTCCCACTAAGCCGAAGTAGCACAGTTGGTAGTGCAACTGATTTGTAATCAGTAGGTCGCCAGTTCGAGTCCGGCCTTCGGCACCAATAAATAAGTATTAAGCGGTCTAAATGACCGCTTTTTTATTGTTAATTTTTTACTCGTTCTCGTAAAATGAATTTTTGTACTTTTCCAGTTGAGGTTTTTGGAATGGCCTCAAAAATAAATTTACGTGGTAATTTAAATGAAGCCATGTTGTCACGGCACCATTGACCAAGTTCCTCTTCTGAGGCTTTCTGGTTTTTGTTAAGCTCTATAAATGCGCAAGGGGACTCGCCCCATTTTTCATGAGGCATTGCTACAACTGCTGCTGCATTAACAGCGGGGTGCTTATGTAATACCTCTTCTATTTCAATGGAGGATATATTTTCACCGCCAGAGATAATAATGTCCTTTGAGCGGTCCTTAAGCTGAATATAGCCATCATTATGAATGACCGCTAAGTCACCTGAGTGAAACCATCCGCCTGCAAATGATTCTTCAGACGCCTTTTTATTTTTTAAATAACCCTTCATGACTACATTGCCCCTAAACATTACTTCACCAATAGTCTTTCCGTCATGAGGAACGGGTTTCATGGTTTTTGGATTAACAACATCAAGAGATTCTAGTGGCAGATAACGAACGCCTTGACGGGCTTTTAGTGAAGCTTGTTTTTCCTTATTAAGGTCATTCCATTCTTGGTGCCATTCATTAACAACTGCAGGGCCATAGGTTTCAGAGAGGCCATATAGATGAGTGACATTAAAGCCCGATACGTTCATTTCAGTAAGTATTTTCTCAGGGGGAGGTGCTGCAGCGGTAAAGAACTCAACTCTGTTCTCAAGCAAACGCCTTTTACTATTTTCTAGTGAAAGAATTGTTGACATAACAACTGGAGCCCCACATAAGTGAGTCACTTTATGATCAGACAAGGCGTCCCAAATCGGTTCAGGTTTGACGTGTCTTAAACAAACATGTGTTCCAATTATTGCAGACATTGTCCAAGGAAAGCACCAGCCGTTGCAGTGGAACATAGGCAGCGTCCAAAGATAGACTGCGTGTTTATTAATTGAGGCAATGAGCGCATTGCCTTGAGCTAATAGGTAAGCGCCGCGATGGTGAGAAACAACACCTTTCGGGTTTCCTGTAGTTCCAGAGGTATAATTCAGTGATATTGCATCCCACTCATCTTCGGGCATAAGCCAATCAAACCTGGGATCTTCACCAGATAAAAAAGACTCGTATTCAACCGCTCCACTTAGGGAGTCACTTATTGGAAATTCACTGTCACTGTAGTCAATTAAAATCGGATTTACCTTAGATAGTTCTAATGCAGATCGAATGGCGCTAATAAACTCACGATCTACAATCAGCACTTTAGTATTAGCATGATCAATTTGATAGGCAATTGTTGCGGCATCAAGTCGCGTATTTATACTATGTAAAACAGCTCCACACATTGGAACGCCATAATGCGACTCGAGCATTGCAGGAGTATTTGCAAGAATTACTGATACAGTATCACCGCGATTAACCCCTTTTTTTGAAAGCGCAGATGCAAGCTGGCAAGAGCGATGATAGAAATCACTATAGCTTCGCTTTATGGACCCATGAATTATTGCTGTATAGTCTGGAAATACTGACGCCGCTCTTTCAAGAAAAGTAATTGGCGTTAGAGGCTGATAGTTAGCTGGATTTCGATCTAAATCAGTGTTGTAAGGATTGCCCATAATCGTTATGACTATTCATCTTGCCATTTAGGCTGACGTTTTTCTAGAAATGCATTAATGCCCTCTTTTGCATCAAGTGTCAGCATATTATCGACCATTACTTTTGATGCATAATCGTAAGCATCAGAAATAGACATATCTTTCTGATTGTAGAAAGCTTGCTTGCCAGTTTTTAAAGTCATACTTGATTTTGAGGCAATCACTTCAGCAAGCTCCATAGCGCTTATAGTTAAATTTTTATCGTTTATAACGCGATTGATAAGGCCAATGCGCTCTGCTTTATTTGCATCCACCATTTCTCCAGTTAATAGCATTTCCATCGCTGCTTTGTTGGATATGTTTCGAGATAGCGCGACCATAGGAGTTGAGCAAAAAAGACCAATATTGACGCCTGGCGTAATATATCTTGAGGATTCTCCGCCAACAGCTAGGTCACAACACGCGACAAGCTGGCAGCCAGCTGCAGCTGCCACTCCAGCAACCTCAGCAATGATTGGCTTAGGATGATTGACAATTAGCTGCATGAGGGCAGAGCAGGATGAAAAAACTTTTGTGAAGTATTCGAGTCCATCATCATCAGCACTTCTTCCAGCAGACATTTGTTTTAAGTCATGACCAGAGCAAAATGCTGGGCCGTTAGCAGCAATTATGATTACTCTGGTCTTTCCATCTTTTGAGGCATGATTAAGAGACAGAGTCATTGCAGTCATCATCTCTTCAGACAAAGCATTTCTTCGTTTGGCATCGTTTAGTGTTAAGCGAAAGACGCCATTATCAGTAAATTCTTCAAGCAGTATTGATTCGATAGGACTTTCCTTGTTGCTCATAAAATAAGCCTTATATTAGCATATACGCTTTAAATTTTTTTAAATGTTTATGTTAACTTCTACGCCAGAGTCTAGAGTATTTGCAATGAAGCAATATCTGTGAGCTCTGTCGTGCATCTTTTCTAATTCTTCATGACTAACTTCAAAACCATGGTCAAAGGATACTTTTGGATGCAGGTCTATTTTATTTACAATCATTTGCTTCTTATCATTCTTGCCTAGGTGTGCAATTGCATGATCTTCATAGGATAATACAGGCCACTTTGTTTTTGCTGAAAGAGCTAAAAAAGTCATCATATGACAGCTGCTTAATGAGGCAGCTAGAGCTTGTTCAGGATTGGTGTTTTCAGCTGAGCCACCCCAGTCAGGAGCAGTGTCAGCCTTAACCATGTAATGATCATTGTATGAAACTTCATGTTCGCTAGAAAATTTTCCAGGAGAGAGTTCTTCTTCTTTTCTCTTCCAGTTAAGTTTGATAGATAGTTCAGACATAAACTTTCTCCTAAATAATTTTGATCGGTTTAAGACGCTGAAGTAATTTTTTTCTTAGGGTCATAGAATGGTTTTTGCACAACCTTAATAGGATGATTTCCCTCTGACGTTCGAGTTTCTGCAACCATATCTATAGCCGAATAGTCAACATCTATAATAGCAAGTGCAATATTTTTGTCAAGCCTAGGCGAGTAAACTGCTGACGTTATGTAGCCAACCTCACTTGAATCTATAAAAATTGGCCAGTAGCTGGTATTGGGATGCTGAAGAGGTGGGCATGAGATTTCTACACCAACTTGTCTTCGCTTAACTCCCTCAGATTGAATTTTTTTAAGTGCATCTTTTCCAATAAAGTCTGCATCCATTTCAAGGTCAACGAGTCGATCTAATCCAAGCTCAAATGGATTTACAGTGTAGTCCATATCTGCCTGGTAAGAAAGCATACCTCCCTCAATTCTTCTTATTGTTGAAGTATGTCCGGGAACCAGCCCCATTGGTTTGCCAATTTCCATGATGTGGTCCCAGAGTTCATTTCCTCGAGAGCCATCACGTAGGTATATTTCATAACCTAACTCACTTGACCAGCCTGTTCTGGAAATGATTAATGGGATCCCATTCAGTTCAAACTCTTCTAGCCAGTAATATTTAAGGCTATCTATTCTTTCACCAAAGATTGCTTTTGCAATATCGCCTGACTTAGGACCTTGAAGCTGAAGCGGCGATACATCAGGCTCACCTAAATTAACATCTAGGCCAGAGTTGACGGCGACACCTTTGGCCCACATCAAAATATCGCTATCAGCCAAAGATAGCCAGAAGTGATTTTCACCAAGCCTTAAGAGTACGGGGTCATTTAATACGCCACCATTTTCATCAGTAATAAGTACATACTTGCACTGCCCAACAGCACACTCAGAAAGGTTTCGAGGTGTTAGTAATTGTACAAATTTAGCAGCATCTGGGCCCGTTATTTCAACTTGACGCTCAACTGCAACATCACAAAGAATGGCCTCATTCACAAGATTCCAGAAGTTTTGTACTGGATCACCAAAGTCTCTAGGAATATACATATGATTGTAGACTGAAAATCCCTGTGCTCCCCAGCGCACTGTCGCATCAAAATATGGAGACTTCCTCACCTGGGTTCCAAAACTAAATTCTTTTTTCATAGACACTAATTCGCATTAAATAAAAGCGAAATAATACACATTTTTCAATGTGTTGCAGATGTTTTTATTGCGCTTTTTGGCTACGTTATAAAGTTTGTTTCTCGAGTCAGTTCCGAAAGAATTTCGGGCCCCTCAGATCTTAGGATTACAATCTCTTCAAGTCTAACTCCAAATCTGCCTTGAAGGTAAATTCCTGGCTCAACTGAGAACACCATTCCTTCATCAAGAATTACTTCGGATGTTGCAGTTATATAAGGTGGCTCGTGAATGTCAATACCAAGCCCATGACCTAAGCGGTGAACAAAGAATTCTCCATAACCTGCTTCAGTAATGACATCTCTGGCAGCAGCGTCAACTTCTTTTGCCATCACGCCTGGTTTCGCAGCTGCCATAGCTGCTTGCACTGCACGCTCTACAATCGCATGAACTTCAAGATAATCTTTTGGTGGTTCTCCCACTACCGACATGCGTGTCATGTCACTTGGGAAGGTTCCTTTTCGACCACCGATATCAATCAATACTACGTCACCATTTTCTACTTTTCTGTTTCCAGTATGATGATGCGGGAAAGCACCATTTGGGCCAGATCCCACAATGCAAAATTGAGGTTTAGCGCCTTCTGAGATAAAGTGTTTATTTATTGCTTCACCAATTTCAAGCTCAGTCACACCTTCTTTAATTGCTGCAAAACCAGCTTTCATTGCTCGATCATCGATTAGCGCATTCTCTTTAAGATTAGAGTACTCATCATTATCTTTGCGCATCCTAAGTGCGCCAATAGTAGAATTAGTAAACTCATAGGTCGGTTTTGGTAAGGCGTCGATAAGTATTAACGCAAAGTGAGAGCGCATTGCTTCATCTATAGCAATATGTTTTGCATTTGATGAGCCGGTATAAGAGAGAGCCTCATCTAGTGCTTCTTCGGGACCGTTTTCATCTTTCCAGCTAAACATTTTAATATCAGAGCGCTTCATTGCATCCTCTGCATTTACTGACGGCATAAGGAAGGCATCATTTTCCAATCCCATCAATAACATACAAGGTCTTTCATCAGGAGAGGGATTGAAGCCTAACAACCATTTCATATGGGTGCCAGGACCAAGGGCAATTAAATCAACATTGTTATCCTTCATGCGAGTGCGCACAGAGTTTATTTTTTGTTGCATAAGCTTTTCTAATAAATTTATAAATAAATTAAATTATAGATTCAATTTTAGGCATTAGTCTAATAAGTTCTTTAGTGTATTGGTGCTCTGGATTATTAAATAATTCCTCAGATTCTTTTGTTTCACAAATACTTCCATTTTTAAGAACTACAATCCTATTACACATTTGTCTAATTACAGGAAGATCATGACTAATAAACAACATAGTAAGGTGAAGCTCATCTTGAATATCTTTTAAAAGATTTAATACTTGTGCCTGTATGCTCACATCCAAAGCAGAAGTAGGTTCATCACAAATTAATAAGCTTGGTCTTGTGGCTAAAGCCCTGGCAATTGATATTCTTTGTCTTTGCCCTCCAGAAAATTCATGAGGATATCGATCCAATGACTGTCTTGACATTCCAACAATATCTATCAAATCGTAAAGATTTTGCGTGAGCTCATTCTTATTAATATTTTTTTGAAAAAGCTTTATTGGTTCAGATATTATGTCTCTTACTTTAAATCTTGGATTTAAAGATGAATATGGATCTTGAAATATCATCTGAATTTGGCCTCTACTCTTATCAATTTGATATTTTCTTTTCAAATTATAAAGTGAGATATCATTATAAAAAATTTCTCCATTACTTGGCCTTACAAGACCTGTAATTATTTTTGCTATTGTTGATTTTCCTGAACCAGATTCACCAACTAAACCTAGAGTTTCGCCTTCAAAAAGCTCAAAAGATACATTATCAACTGCCTTCTCTACTATATTAGTAGACTCATTTTTTGATCCAAATGAAAAATTACTTATCAAAGATTTATCATCAAAAATTTTAGTAACACCTGCCAGTTGTAAAACTTTTTTATCTTTATTTTTTTCTCTAACTCCCCAAGTCTTAATGATTTTTTTTGTTAAATTTTTAGAATCAGATGTAATTTCTTTTCCATCAGGACTAATAAGTCTGAATCTATCAATTTTTTTATTTGTGGGCGGCACAGAAATAACTAAGCTTCTAGCCTCATTAGATTTAGGGTTCGTTAACAATTCTTTAGTATCACCTTGCTCAACAATAAGCCCATGTCTCATAACAATAACTTTATCTGTTGTCTCAGCAATAACACCCATATCATGCGTAATAATAATTACACCTAAATTTCTTTTTTTAGTAAGATCTTTAAGTAGTTCTAGTATTTGATATTGAATACTTACATCTAGAGCAGTTGTTGGTTCATCAGCTATAATTAAATCCGGCTCACAACTTATTGCTAAAGCAATAACAACCCTTTGACGCATTCCTCCACTAAATTGATGAGGATAATCTTCAATTCTTTTTTCAGCGTTATCTATTCCAACTTCTTTCAAGAGTTGAATCGATTTTTTCAATGCATCTTGATAGTTTAAATTTAGATGTGTTTGAATAGTTTCAATTAATTGATCTTTTATTTTAAATAATGGGTTTAAGGATGTTTGAGGATCTTGAAAAACAAATCCAATTTTCTTTCCTCTAATTTTTTGAATAAGCTCTTCGTTATCTCTTAATTCATAATTATCAATTTTAATTGATCCACTTGTTATTTCTCCTGGCGGATCAATTAAATTTATGATGGCATTTGCAATGGTAGATTTTCCAGAGCCAGATTCACCAACTATGCCTAATATTTCACCCCTTTCCAATGTGAACTCAACATCTTTACTAGCAACAATTGTTTCTTTTCTAGTTGGATAGCTAATATTTAAATTTTTAACCTCTAAAAAACTCATCTTATTTTTAATTTTGGATTTAAGGCGTCTCTCATCCAATCTCCCAATAGGTTAATAGATAAAGCTAAAACGATTAAAAAGATAGCTGGGAAAAATGTAATCCACCATTCACCTGAAAATAAAAAACTATTTCCAAATCTAATTAATGTCCCTAGTGAAGGTGTGGTGGGCGGCACCCCTACGCCTAAAAAACTTAATGTAGATTCTGTGATTATTGCAAGAGCCAATCCGATTGTAGCAATCACTAAGAGAGGCCTAAGTATGTTTGGTAAGATATGTTTAAACATAATTAGAATGTTTGATAGTCCTATAATTCTCGAAGCCGAAACATATTCTTTATTTTTTTCAACCAAAGTAGACGCTCTAGAAACTCTAGCGAACTGTGGCCATTCAGAGATACCAATCGCAAAAATTAACACGTAAATTGCCATGTCACTATGCATCGATTGTGAAACGAATGATTTCGCGATACCATTTACGAGTAGAGCCATTAGAATGCTTGGTATTGTTAATTGGACATCTGTAATTCGCATGACAACTATCTCATATTTACCACCTATATAGCCAGCAGTAACACCAAGGAATACTCCAAGTATCATCGCAAAAAGTATTGATGCAAATCCGACGATTAATGAAATTCTTGATCCATATATAATTGTTGAGAACATGTCTCTTCCCTGTTGATCTGTTCCAAGAATAAAGCTAGAGCTTCCACCCTCAGACCATGAAGGCGGGGTAAATGCATCCATTAATGAGACTGAAGCTGGATCAAAAGGGTTGTAGGGGGAAACTACTCCAGCAAAAACTGAACAAAGTAAAATAATGAATAAAATAGTAGTAGAGATAACTGCAATTTTTGAGTTAAAAAAGCTATACCCTATATCGGTATCATAAATTTTATTAAAGGTTTTTTTTAACATCTCTAGCTTGCCTCTTCCTTAAGTCTTATTCTTGGGTCGATAAAATAATAGGTGATATCAACAATGAAATTTATCATAACAAAAATAAAGGCAACCATAATCATGTAGGCCGACATTATCGGTATATCAACAAAGTATACTGCGTTAATAAATAGTAGGCCCATCCCAGGCCATTGGAAAACAGTTTCTGTAATAATTGAAAAGGCTATTAAGGTTCCAATATTAATACCGGTAATAGTAATTACTGGTATTAAGCCGTTTTTAAGAGCATGCTTATAATTGATAGTATTTTCTTTGATACCTCTAGCTCTAGCAAATTTAATATAATCCGTTTGAAGTATTTCCATCATTTCTGCACGAACCAATCTGATGATATATGTCATTTGAAATAAACTTAATGTGATTGAAGGTAATATTAATGCCTTAAGTCCAGAAGCAGTTAAAAAACCTGTTGCCCAAAAACCTAACTCTACAACTTCACCCCTTCCAAAAGAAGGAAGAATTCCCAGTATTACAGAAAATAGGTAAATTAATAGTATTCCTATAATGAATGTAGGAAGAGAAACACCAACAAGTGAAACAACAAGGATGATATTTGAAATAAAGCTGTCTCTATGGATTCCTGTATAAACCCCTAAAATGACGCCTGATACTATTGCCAGAATAGCAGATACAAATACTAATTCGAGAGTAGCTGGCATTCTTTCAGCAATTAAATCTGAAACCTCTCTTTTTAGTTGATAAGATATGCCGAAATCGCCTTGAATAACATTACCTAAAAATCTTGAAAATTGAATATAGACTGGATCATTTAATCCTAGAATCTCTCTAACCTCTGCTTGTCTTTCGTATGAGGCGTCTATTCCAGTCATGCTATTGACAGGGTCACCAACAAAATTGAATAAAGAAAAGGAAACAAAAGCCACAACAATCATTACAAGAACAGATTGTAAGAGTCTTTTAAAGAAATAGATAAACATGGAGAACTTGGTGATGTAAAGGACGTTTATGTTACATCAACTTGAAATGTTTTTCTGGCCAGATAACTGACCAGAAAAATATAACTTTTTTAGTTTACATTTGCAAATCTAAATAATGGTTCGTTGTTCATCCTAATTGGAACATCGACATTACTTTTTGCTGCTTGATTAACAACTTGGTGATGTAAAGGAAGATATGTTACGTCGTCTTGAGTAATATCCCAAGCTTCAGCAATCATAGCATCTCTTTCATCCAAGTTTGTTTCAACACCCATTGCCGCAACTAATTCGTCGACTCTAGCGTTACTGAAATTTACTTTATTCCAGCTTCCAGAGCTTTCAAACAAGTATGAATATACATAGTGACTGTCAAAAGTTGGGACACCCCAACCTAGCATATACATGTCACTAGTCATACCATTAGCATCACCCTCTTTTACTTCAGAGAAATGCTGACTCTTAGTTTTTGCATCAAGATTTACTGTAACACCAATTTTTGCAAACATACCAATAGCTGCTACACAAATTGCTTCATCGTTGATATAACGATCATTAGGACAATCCAATGTGACCTCAAACCCATCAGGATATCCAGCTTCAGCTAAAAGCTTTTTTGATGTCTCAGGATCATAAGCCATTCTTTCATCACGAGCTGCTGTGTGTCCATTAACACCAGGAGCAGTAATAATTCCTGCAGGGACACTTTGCCCTCTCATTACCTTATCTTGAATAGCATCCATATCTAAAGCATGGTACATTGCTAGACGAACTCTTTTATCTGCAAAAGGATTTTTTCCTTTAATATTAGATGAATTCAATTCAGCTGAACCTTGATCCATACCAAAGAAAATAGTTCTATTTTGAGGAGTCATTTTCACACTATGACCTGAAGAAGAGTTGATTCTTTTAATATCTTGAACAGGGACAACATTAGTGTAATCGATCTCTCCAGAAAGAAGTGCTGCAACTCTTGTTGCATCATTCTTAATTGGAAGTAATTCAATTTTATCTATGTTATGTGCGTAATGATTTCCCCACCAGTTGTTATTTTTTTCAAAAACAGTTCTTACGTCCTGCTCTCTGAAAGTAATTTCAAATGGTCCAGTTCCATTTGCATTAGATGCGCAATACGATGTCTCACCTGCATCCCAATTATATGAAGCTTCACAATTATTTGCTTTTGCCCAAGCTTCAGACATTACAAATATCTGAGTTAATTCGTTTAACAGAATTGGATTTGGTCCATCAGTTTTTATTTCAACAGTGTGGTCATTAAGCGCTGTTGCGGATGTAATACTTTTAATTAAATCAACCATATCAGATGGAGCAGTTCTTGCTCTATTGATACTAAAAGCAATATCACCTGCTGTTAAAGATGATCCATCATGAAACATAACACCCCTACGAATGTTAAATATCCAAGTATCGTCTGCTGTTGCGACCCATGACTCTGCAAGCTGAGGAAGTATTTCCATATTAATACCTGGAGTTACTAAGCCCTCATATATTTGACGAGAAACCATGTGTGTTGGTCCTTCGTTTTGTGCATGCGGATCAAGTGTTAAAGAATCACCAGGCATCGACCATTTAATGGAATTAGCGAAAGCTGATGAAAAAATACCAATGAGCATGAATGACAAAACAATTTTTAAAGTCTTTTTCATTTTTTTCTCCTTAATAAACGCCTAAGATAAGGCGCGATAAATTTTCAATAAAAAAACCAGCTACTATAATTTTCGCCGGCTAACAACACTATATAGTATCAAAAATGTCAGGTCAAGGTTAATTTCGGTTAATGGCCGTCACTAATCTTATAAATTAATTCATCTAAATGATAATTAAAAAAACTATATTTCAAAAAAAACCATAAATATTTTATGAGTAATAAGGGTTCTTTAAGCCTATTATCTAATCTTACAAAAAAACTATAGAAATTATGAAAAAAATTCTGACCTTTTTAGCACTACTAATCTTTTCTAGCTATTCAATTGCCCATAAGCCAGTAATGAATGAAAATTCAAGCTATCCTGCCGACGCACCCTATGAAATTGAAGAGCCTGAAATTTCAAAAGCTATTTATTCAACACTTACTGGGGAGCCTCATTTTTATCGAATTGAGTCTGAAACTGATTTTAACTTTTATGCAGGTATTCTGGCCGCGAAGATTGGAGAGTGCACGCTAGAAGAAAAATTTTCTTTTGAGGTTCTAGACTCCGATTTCCATCCGTTATTTATGGCCGATGGCGAAAACTTTGAGTGGACACCTTGGTATGAAGAGTATGGAAAACAGTGGTATTGGAATGGTCCAGAAGTGGGAGAAAGCTTTCTTTCAGATCGAGTGTTTAAAGCTGGAACTTATTACATAAGAGTATTTAATAACTCTAATACAGGTCAGTATATTATTGCTGTTGGTGATATCGAGAAGTTCTCGTTTACTGATATTGTGGGATTAATTTTCTCTATGGGAAAAATTGAAGATGAATTTTGGAATCCTAGCCTATGCCCAAGCGGCTAAGCCTCATCTGGATCAATAGGCTCTGGCGCCAAAACATCTCTGTTTCCGGCGCTATTCATAGAGCTAACGATTCCACTGGACTCCATGTCTTCGATAATTCTTGCAGCGCGGTTATAGCCAATTCGCATTCTTCTTTGCAGACTGGAGATTGAGGCCCTTCTTGTTGAGGTGACAATTTGCACTGCTTCATCAAAAAGTGGATCTAGTTCGCCAGAGGATTGTCCAGAATCTTTATTACTGATAGCTTCAGTTTGTGCTTTAAGAACACCCTCTAAGTAGTTAGGGCTCGAGTTTTTCTTAAGGTGCTTCACGACTCGTAGAATTTCGCTGTCCTCTACAAATGCTCCATGAACCCTGGTAAGGTGAGTCATGCCTGGCGCCATATAAAGCATATCACCCATTCCAAGTAGCTGTTCAGCACCTGACTGATCCAGAATAGTTCTCGAGTCTGTCTTTGATGAAACTTTAAAAGACACTCTTGTTGGTATATTGGATTTAATTAGACCAGTTATAACGTCAACACTAGGGCGCTGCGTTGCAACAATAAGGTGAATTCCAGCTGCTCGAGCCTTTTGAGCAATTCGAACAATAAGGCCCTCAACTCGCTTAGACTTAGCGCGGTCTTCCTGTGCAAGAGCGCCAAGCATATCGGCATATTCATCAATAACTATAACGATAAGGGGGAGCGATTCAAGCTCTGGATGCTTTTCACCTTCTTTTGCGTTATCTGGATTAAATGAAGGGTCTAACAAAGGTTTTCCAGACTCTTGAGCACGGCGCTGCTTTTCATTAAATGACTCGATGTTTCTAACGCTAAACTTGGCCAAAAGACTGTAGCGCCTTTCCATCTCATTGACACACCACCAAAGCGCACTTGCAGCTTCATTCATATTGGTAACAACAGGAGTAAGAAGGTGCGGAATGTCTGCATAGGAAGCAAGCTCAACGATTTTTGGATCAATCATGATAAACCTTACTTGCTCTGGTGAAGCCTTATAGAGGATGCTAAGAATAATTGCATTAAGGCCAACTGATTTACCCATTCCCGTAGCGCCCGCAACTAAAAGATGCGGCATTTTCGCAAGATCAACAACAATCGGCAATCCATTGATATCTTTACCAAGCCCCATGGAAAGCGTTGACTTAGCTTTTGTGAATACTTCACTTGAAAGGATTTCTTTAAGCCCAATCATTTCTCTATTGTTGTTTGGAATTTCAAGGCCAATAACCGGTTTGCCTGGAATCACATCGACTATGCGAACACTTTCTACAAGCAGCGCCCTAGCTAGGTCTTTGTTAAGGTTCATGATCTGGCTAACTTTAATTCCTGGAGCAAGCGAGATTTCAAATTGAGTCACTACAGGACCTGGAGTTACGGCAGTTATTGTTACGTCAAAGCCAAAATCCTTTAATTTAATTTCAACTTGTTGGCCCATTTCAACAAGGAACTCGTCTGTGTAGCCTAAACCAGAATTACTAACATCATCTAAGAGTGAAAGGCTTGGGAGCCCGCCTGACATTCCTGATTTGTATAGATTGCTGCCCTGTTCTTTTTTAGGTTTCTCTGTTTTCTCAGTTTTTTGAGGGTTCTCTGTTTTCTCAGTTTTTTGAGGTTTCTCTATTTTCTCAGTTTTTTGAGGTTTCTCTACAGCAGCTGGAGTAGGGCTGATAATTTCAGGTTTGGTCCTTAAACTGCTGTTATTGTCTGCAGTTTTTTTATCCCTATTAAAGGTTTTTTTGAAAAGGGATGTGCTTATGTTTCTCCATGACGCGCTCGAGGCAATACTAAAGCTAACAAAAATAATGCCAATATATATTATTGTAGATGAGCTGCCAAAAATTTCATAAAACACCAGATCGTGCATAGACATTCCAATCCATCCGCCCGCTAAAAATGTATCTTTAAGGCCCTCAATAATTTTTATCTCTGGCGCAAATTGATGCGCTAGTGCTGCAGTAAAAAAAAGCATGACGAGAAACGCAGTCAATCGAAGCAAGAAGGTAATCTGACTGCTGCGCTCTTTATTTGCATCTCTATGAAAGTTATACCCAAGCCAAATTAAAGCTATTGGGATGATATAAGAGACATAGCCTAGAACTCCGATGCTTATATCACTCAGATAAGCACCAAACATTCCTGCACTATTTATAACTGGTTTAACTAGTTGTGCTCCCCCAGTCCATGGATCTTCATCGGGTGAATATGTCACAAGTGAAATAAGGAAAACGACACCAAGTGTTAAGAGCAGTATAAAAATTGACTCACTTGCAATCTTTGAGCGCGGATTATTTATGGGGGTATTTGTAGATGTGCGTTTATTATTTTTTTTCAAGATAGCTTATAATACTCATTTGGTTAATTAGTATAAAGTATTTCATAATGAGTGATATCAAACATTGTCGAGTTTTGATTGTTGGGTCAGGCCCTGCCGGCTACTCAGCAGCAGTTTATGCAGCAAGAGCAAATCTTAATCCAGTAATGGTTAGTGGGTTTGAACAGGGTGGTCAATTAATGACTACAACGGATGTGGATAATTGGGTAGGAGATCATGATGGTCTTCAAGGTCCAGATTTAATGGAGCGTATGAAAGAGCATGCCCTTCGTTTTAATACAGAAATAATTAATGACCATATTACTAGTGTTGATTTTTCTAAGCGTCCGTTTACGCTTCAGGGCGGCGACACTACCTATACTGCGGATGCTGTGATAATTTCAACTGGAGCTACGGCCCAATATCTTGGACTGGATTCTGAAGAAGCTTTCAAAGGCAAGGGCGTTTCTGCCTGTGCAACTTGTGATGGTTTTTTCTATAGAGGTCAAAAAGTTGCAGTTATTGGCGGCGGCAATACGGCTGTTGAGGAGGCTCTTTACCTTTCAAATATTGCAGAACATGTGACTATTATTCATCGACGTGATAAGTTTAGGTCTGAAAAAATTCTATCTGATCAGCTTATGGAAAAAGCTAAAAACGGGAATGTATCTATTGAGTGGAACCATAATCTA
Source organism: Candidatus Pseudothioglobus sp. Uisw_086 (assembly GCF_048085745.1). Classification (GTDB taxonomy): domain Bacteria; phylum Pseudomonadota; class Gammaproteobacteria; order PS1; family Pseudothioglobaceae; genus Pseudothioglobus. The sequence continues at coordinate 53,090 of NZ_CP159803.1, forward strand.
GAAGAGGTTTTGGGAAATGATATGGGCGTTACTGGGCTTCGACTTAAGGGGAATGATGGAAAAACTAAAGAAATCGATGTTCATGGTGTCTTTATAGCCATTGGCCACACGCCAAATACGGGTATTTTTGAGGGCCAGATAGATATTAATAGTGGATATATTCAAGTCGAGGCTGGGCTTAAAGGTAACGCAACACAAACAAGCATAGAAGGCGTTTTTGCTGCTGGCGATGTTGCAGACCACGTTTATCGCCAAGCCATTACCTCTGCAGGTTCAGGCTGCATGGCGGCATTAGACGCTGAGCGATTTTTAGATAATTTGTAGGGATCAAGTAGCTCGAGGTTGAAATTCAAAGTCTGCTTTGTTTTGCCTTGTGTATAATTACGCGATTTGGCCATATAGCTCAGTTGGTAGAGCAAGGGACTGAAAATCCCTGTGTCCCTAGTTCAATTCTAGGTGTGGCCACCATTTTTAAAAGCCGAATTAGACGATTGTTTAATTCGGCTTTTTTATAACTAATTTTCTAGCTTGAAGCGCGCGTCTTCCAGAAGAATAAAGCTGCCAAAACTATTGCAGGCAATAAAGACATAGGGTCAAGCAAAGCAGCGCCTGTGGAAATGTGTAGAAGCTGAACTGCAATAAGTGCAAGGTTAAGATAGACACCATAAATAACACAAACTTTATTAAGGTTATCTCCCACCCAAGATGGCGCCATCCATGCAAACAGTCCAAGGGCAAATAATGGAACAGATAGAATCTGGCCAAAAGACCTCATATTTTCGCTAACTGTCCAGCCAGCTCCCTGTGCGGCCATTTCAGGCGCAACCCAAAATAATAATGCATACACCCAAACAAAAATAGCTTGAGCTCTAAGTAGATTTTGTAAAGTCATTTTTTACTCCTAAAGTTATCAAAGTTTTCTATTAAGCTCAAAATGAGCTAAATATAATTATAAACTTTAATGGGAATAATTCCTGTTAAATCAAGCGACACCTTTTTAGTGAAGCTGAGTAGGGCTGATAAAGTCCTGTTTTGAGGGCTGTAATGTTTCTTGAATAAAGAGAACGCCTATTCGAACAAACTCAACGATTTCATAAAAGTCTTGAGTGTTTTCCTCGTTATCTAATAGGTCAGCATCCATCTGAGAAATCTCACTAATGTCCTTGATCATCTCTAATACCTCTTCATCTGAGGCTTCTACCGAGCTCAGTCCAAGGCCAACCAATAATCCCTGGCACCACTCAATAAGAGTATTTGCTTGCTCACTTAGCGGTGACTCATCATCTGCAATCACTGGCCAAAAATTTAACGTAGGGTCTGATAGTTGTTCATTGGTGTTATTAAATATCTCTGCAAGCACATGATGAGCTTCCTTTTCAATTAGGTTATTTAAATCAATAGTAACTAGTATTTCATTTAGCCAGTCATCTAACTGAATATCTTGCTTGACGCAATAAAATCCACACAATAGTCCATGGGCTGAAGAAATTGTGTCATCGGTATTAAGCTTTTGAAGGGCGTCTTTTGCCAGATCATAATTGATAGGTTGACTCATTTTTAAAACGCTCCAGCTAAAATTTCCATAACGGCCATTCGAACTGCAATGCCATTCGTTACCTGCTGAAGAATCACTGATTGGGGCCCATCCGCAACTGATGATTCAAGCTCGATTCCTCTGTTAACTGGCCCTGGATGCATGACAATTGCATCGGGCTTTGCAAATTTTAAGATCTCATTTGTAATTCCAAAGCTATCAAAGTAAGTTTGCTCATCTGGGATATCTGCGCCAATCATTCTTTCTTTTTGCAATCTCAAAGAGATAATAACGTCAGCACCTTCGATACCTTTTTGAAGATTATCAAAGCGCTCTAAGCCAGGCGTTTCTTCTTTGTAATGAAGAGTATCTGGAGCAATCAATCGAATGTCGGTTGTGCCTAAAGTTTGCATGGCCTGTATTCCAGATCGCGCAACACGGGAATGTCTTATGTCACCAACAATTGCAACGGATAAGTTATCAAAGGTTTTTTTATGCTGCCTTATTGTTAACATATCTAGAAGGGCTTGGGTTGGATGAGCGTTAATTCCGTCCCCTGCATTTATAATGGACACACCTTTCATGTTTTCTGCAACATGATGTGGGAGCCCATTTTGTTTGTGACGAATCACAAACATATCGATTTGCATTGCCTTGAGGGTGTGCATAGTGTCCATCAAGGTTTCATTTTTTTTAGTTGCTGAATTTGCAAGGTCAACGTTAATTGTTTTAGCACTTGTTCTTTTGCCAGCTATTTCAAAAGTATTTCGTGTTCGAGTTGAAGGCTCAAAGAATAGATTGGCGACAGACATATCTCTTAAGATCTTAGATTTCTGGAGCTGACCTTTTTTATCGACATGGTCATCAGCTACGTCTAATATTTTTTCGAGTTGTTTTTTTGGAAGACCTTTTAAACCTAAAAGGTGATCTAGCCTTCCTTTTGAGTTTAGTTGAGAATCGTTGCTAATCGTGTGTGGTTTCATTGAGCCAAGTTTGCAAAATTAGTTCAGCTGAGCGTTTATCTACATCACCTCTATCAGCGTTCTTGTGGGCGTAGTGCCATTTTAGTTGTTTTTTTGCTTCTGAAGAGGATAAATACTCGTCTATAAAAAAGACCTCAATATTAAATCGCTTTGTTAGTTTTCTGCCAAAAGACTTTGCTATGAAGGTCATCTCTTGTTCTTTATTTTCTTTGTCAAGAGGCAGCCCAACAATAAAAGCATCAGCCTTATGCTGATCAATGATTAGGTCAAGATGCTCCCAATTTGTAGAGCCATCTTTGTGATGAAGGACCGTATCAATTCCGCTTGCATGAGAGGTCAGGCTATTGGCAATAGCAATCCCGGTGCGTTTAGTTCCTACATCAAAACCAAGGTAGGTTTTGACGGTCATTGAAGCTGTTGAAATAATTCATACCCAACGTACCCATCCGCTGTAAGACCAATGTCAGACTGGAACTGTCTAGTTGCTTTTCGAGTTTTAGATCCCGCCATACCATCTGGAGTGCCGGTATCATAGCCCAGTAAATTCAAGGTATTTTGAATTTGCATAATGTCTTCTTTGCTAAGGAGGGGCTCATCAATAGTTTTTGCAGATAGTTTTGCGTTGCCGTTAAGCCTGTCGGATAGATAAGCCACTGAAAGAGCATACAAGATAGAGCGATTCCATCCCATTATTGCATCAAAGTTTCGGTACACTAAAAATGCCGGCCCTCTGTGGCCCATTGGTACAATTAAAGAGGCCTTAAAGTTTGATTTTGGTAGGTTTGAGTTGTTACCTCGTCGAACCCCAAGTGCCGCCCATTCATTAACTGTCTTTTCATTATTTAGTCCGGTTAATTGATAGTCGAAGTTTTTAGGAATTAAGGCTTCTCTCCCCCATTTTTCGCCTTTTTTCCAGCCAAGTTTGTTTAGAAAGTTAGCAGCACTGGCATAAATATCAGCTTTCTCATTCCACAGGTCTACTTTGCCGTCATTATTGGCATCAACGCCATATGCGATGACATTGGTTGGCATAAATTGCACTGCGCCCATTGCTCCGGCCCAAGACCCAGTTGCATCAAACGGAATGGTTTTTTTATCCATCAACTTTAAAACAGCAATTAGCTCCCTTGTAAAAAACTTTGATCGTCTTTTGTCGTAGGCAAGTGTTGCCAAAGAGCGAATAAGACTCTCACTACCCATATAATTTCCATAGTTGCTTTCAAGTCCTAAAAATGCAACTATAACGTAGGCTGGGACGCCGTACTTTTCAGAGGTTTTGCTTAGTAATGAAGCATTATTCTTTAACGTGTCTTTGCCATTATTAAGGCGAACTTTATTAACTCTTTTGTTTACATAATGCCAAAAATTTTGATTAAACTCAGCTTGAGCTTTGTCCGATGCAATTGCAGAAGGTCTTGGCGTAAGCTCAAAGAAAGCCTTATCAATGGTTGATTTAGAAACTCCTTGCTCAGTTGCAGTTTTGCGGACCTGATCTAGAAATTCTTCAAACGAATGTGAGCTTGCAAAAACGCTTGTAGTGATAAAAATGAGACAAAAAAATCTTAAAAACATAAGTAAATTATAGTGCGTGAATACGTTCTTATTTTAATACTTTTTTTGCAGTAATGATGGCGATGGATGGGAAAAAATAACATTATTTAGAAATAAATTAAAATTATCTGCGGTATTAATATGAAATAAAGAAGATAATTATAAAATTATAAAATCAATCCTTAACTTAATGCCAACTTATAGGCCTCTTGCAGAAATACTAAGACCCAGTGAGCTGAGCGAATTTATTGGTCAGCGTCATTTGCTTGACCCTGATAAGCCGATTGGTAAGGCTTTGTCAGACAAGCAGCTCCACTCAATGATTTTATGGGGGCCTTCTGGTGTTGGAAAAACCACCCTTGCCCGTATTATCTGCTCGCAGATGGGCGCCCATTTTGAACAAATGTCAGCTGTACTTGACGGCGTTAAAGAGCTTAGAAATGTAATAGAGCACGCCCAGCTCTATAAACACCAGGATAAAAATACGATACTATTTGTTGATGAAATCCATCGTTTTAATAAAGCCCAACAGGACGCTTTTCTGCCTCATATTGAGTCTGGATTGATTACATTAATTGGAGCAACTACAGAAAATCCTTCTTTTGAAATTAACTCATCGTTACTCTCAAGATTAAGGATTTATATTCTCGATAAGCTAAGCAGTGAGGACCTCTCAACTATTGCTTTAAAAGCATTAAAGAATCAGGATATCCTTCTAAATGACGACGGATCACTAGCTCTGATTATTGATAGTAGTGATGGCGATGCCAGGCGCTTAATTAATATCATTGAGCAGCTAACTGAAACATCAAACAAAACTCTAAATAGAGACGATATTGCTAAAACGCTCCAGGAAAAAGTAAGCAGCTTTGATAAGGGCGGTGATATTTATTACCAACAGCTTTCTGCATTCCATAAGTCTGTCAGGGGCTCTTCTCCAGATGGCGCTCTTTATTGGATGGCAAGGATGATTGTTTCAGGCTGCGATCCAAAGGTTATCGCTCGAAGGCTTTTAGCAATTGCATCAGAGGATATAGGTAACGCCGATCCAAGGGCGCTCCAAATTACTATTAATGCCTGGGATGTTTATGAGCGCCTCGGAGATAAAGAGGGAAATAGAGCCATCGCTCAAGCGGTTGTTTTTTGTGCGTGTGCGCCAAAATCAAATGCAGTTTATAGCGCATTTAATTCAGCTATAGAGGCAGCAAAGAATACAGGTGACTTTGAAGTGCCTACTCATCTTAGAAACGCAAGTACAAAGTTAATGGAGGAGTTAGGGTACGGAAAGGGTTATCGCTATGCGCATCATGAGCCTGATGGTTTTAGTAAGGGCCAGACTTATTTTCCTGAAGAGATGGGTGAGCAAATATATTATGAGCCCACTGACCGAGGACTAGAGATTAAAATTAAAGAAAAGTTGAAACAGCTTAGGTTGAATTTATGAACACTTTAACGTCCATTATAAGCATCGGTATTGGCGCCACTGTAGGAGCCACTTGCCGATACTATATTGGCATTTTTTCAATGCATTACTTAGATAAAGCCTTCCCCTATGGAACCTTAATTTCAAACATTATTGGCTCATTCATCGCAGGTCTGTTGGTAGTTTTTGTCTTAGAAAGACTTTTTCTTAGTGAGACATACCGGTTAATGTTGCTTGTTGGATTGGCAGGCTCTCTAACAACCATGTCAGCGCTTTCAATTGAGTCTGTCGAGATGCTTAGCGGCGGTAACTATGGCCAGGCATTATTAAATATCTTGTTAAATTTAGGGCTGTCACTTCTTGCTGCAAGCCTTGGCGTAATGCTTGCAAAATACGGCTTTAATTTAGCGCAGAGCTAATTTAACCTCAACTTCATCTAAGAGAATAGACGAGATATTGAGATTAAACTGACTATCAAGCTCTCGAATGCAGGTTGGGCTGGTTACGTTTATTTCTGTAATGTAATCACCGATAACATCAAGCCCAACGAACATAAGCTCTTTTTCAATGAGCATTGGAGCAATTTGACTACATAAATATCGATCCCTTTCTGATAGTGGTTGACCAACCCCTTTTGCCCCTGCAGCTAAATTTCCCTTAAAGTTTCCTTCCGCTGGTATTCGAGCGAGCGCATAATCAACAGGCCTTCCATTAATTAATAAAATACGTTTGTCACCGTCCTTTATTTCAGGCAAAAACTCCTGAGCCATAATATAGCGACTTCCTTGATTGGTTATTTTCAGGAGTACTTCCTCGATATTTTTATCATCTTTTGTAAGTTTAAATATATCAGTTCCGCCCATTCCGTCCAGTGGCTTAACAACCGCTATTTTAATTTTGGAGATAAACTCTGAAAGCTTTTCGATATTTGAGCTGACAAGTGTTTCTGGAATGCAGTTTGGAAAATTTAAAGCAAAAAGTTTTTCGTTAGCATCCCTTAGTGAGCTCGGTTTATTCACAACTAAAACTCCGCTATCCTCCGCATGCTCTAGAAGATAAGTTGCATAAATATAATCCATATCAAACGGAGGGTCTTTGCGCATAAATACAACATCTATATTAGTTAGCTGGAGTTCTTCTGTCGCTTCACATTTATACCATTCATGCTCAGAATCTTTGACTAATGTCTTTCGCGCATTAGCAACAACTTTTCCACCCCCATAAAACATATCAGGGCTATCAAAAGTGTAAATATCCCATCCACGTTTTTGCGCTTCTAGCATCATGGCAAATGAGGAATCTTTAATTGGCTTAATGCTGGAAATGTCATCCATCAGCACTGCGAGTATAATTGGCTTCATTAGGATAGTATAAAGTATTCAGATTAATTAATAATATACATGCCCGTCAAAATATGTTGAAGTAGCGAGGTTAAGGGCGTATAATTTCGCCTCTTTAGTGCGGGGTGGAGCAGTATGGTAGCTCGTCGGGCTCATAACCCGAAGGTCATAGGTTCAAATCCTATCCCCGCTACCAATTTAGACCCCCTCTTTTGGGGGTTTTTATTAGGAATTTTTTGTGGCTAAGATATCTGAAAAAATAGTTGCGTTAATTAATCCAAGTATCAATGACTTGGGTTATGAGCTGGTGGGCGTTGAATATGTTGCCAGTGGAAAACACTCTATTTTGAGGATTTATATAGATTCAGAGGAAGGTATTGGGGTGGATGATTGCGAGGTTGTTTCTCGCCAAGTAAGTGCAATAATGGATGTTGAGGACCCAATAAGTGGGCAGTATAATCTTGAAGTATCATCGCCTGGTATTGAGAGGCCTCTTTTTAATATTGCACATTATCAACGTTTTTTGGGTCATGATGTTCGTTTGAGAACATTCAGGCCAATTGATGGAAGAAGAAACTTTACTGGCGCTATTGGTAGTGTTAGCAAAGCTAGTAATTCACTAGAATTAGTAACAGAGCTAGGCCCTGTTACTTTGGAAATAGATTTAATCGAAAAAGCAAATTTAGTTGCTCATTTTTAGGAGAAGCGCATGGATGGTAAAGAGTTATTTTTAATGGTTGAGGCAATCTCAAACGAAAAGAATATAACCAAAGATGATGTTATAGAGTCATTAGAAGAGGCGTTAGCTGTTGCAACAAAGAAGCGAAATAATATTGAAGTTCGTGTGGAGGTTGACAGACATACTGGTGAATTTAATACCTTTAGACAATGGCTAGTCATTGAGGATGGTGAAAAATTTGTTGATGATGATGGGGAAATGTTTGATCCAGAGCTCCATATTTACCAAGCAGATTCTAACGGCCTAGATATTGATGCTTTTGTTGAAGAGCCAATGGAGTCTCTAGAGTTTGGAAGAATTGCAGCTCAAGTTGCTAAACAGGTAATAATTCAAAAGGTTCGTGAAGCCGAAAGAACAGTTATTGTTGATAACTATACGCAGCGTGTTGGTGAAGTTGTTATGGTTACTGTCAAAAGAGTTGATAGAGGAAACGTTTTTGTAGATATGGGTGGTATTGATGGCATGATTTCAAAGTTTGATTTGATACCGAATGAGTCAATTAGAAAAAATGACCGTTTAAGGGCTTATATTAAAGAAGTTAAGTCTACTCCTCGTGGCGCGCAAATTTTTCTAAGCCGAACCGTCAATGATATGATGATCGAGCTTTTTGAGATGGAAGTACCAGAAATTAGTGAAGGAGTAATTGAAATTAAAGCTGGAGCAAGGGATCCAGGTCTTCGTTCAAAGCTTGCAGTCAAAGCAAAAGATAAGCGAATAGATCCTATTGGCTCGTGTATTGGTATGAGGGGTGCTCGTGTACAAGCAGTCTCAAATGAATTAAATGGAGAGAGAGTTGATATTATTCTTTGGGATGAAGACCCTGCCCAGTTTGTAATTAATGCAATGGCTCCAGCAGAAGTTAGTTCAATTGTAGTTGATGAAGAGAAAGGTTCTATGGACATTGCAGTTGAGGAGGATCAATTAGCACTTGCTATTGGTAGGGGTGGTCAAAATATTAAGCTGGCAAGTAGACTTACTGGGTGGAAGCTTAATGTAATGTCTATTAGCGATGCAGATGATATCCAGGCGAAAGAGCTACAGAAAACAGGCGAAAAGCTAGCAGAAAAACTTGGTGTTGATGCAGAAGTTGCTGCTGTCTTGATCGATGAGGGCTATACAAATCTTGATGAAATAGCTGAAGCTGAATCAGATGCATTATCCAAAATTGAAGAATTTGACTCTGATATGGTGGGTGAGCTTCAAGAAAGAGCTCAGGACGCACAGTTAGTTAAAGCGTTAACAGATGCAGAATCTACAGAAATCTTGCTTAGTGTTGAGGGTGTTGATGAGGCACTAGCAACTGTGCTTGTTGAAGCTGAAATTATTACAGTAGATGCTCTAGCTGAGTTATCAATTGTTGAGCTTTTGGAGATTCAAGATGTTGGAAATGATAGCGCTTCTGCTGTTATTATGGCAGCCAGAGAAAAAGAAGGCTGGTTTGACTAATTTTAATATAGGTATTTTAAGTATCAATAACTAGAATATATAGGCAAAAATATGGCACATACTGTAGAAAGTTTATCAAAATTACTCAAAAAAACACCTGACCAGGTTTTATCTATTTTATCTGGGGCAGGCATTTCAGGAAAATCAGCTGAATCGAATATTTCTGCAGATGAGCGGCAGGTTCTAATGTCTAGCTTGAGTAAGCGCTCCAGCACTAAGTCAAGTATTTCTGTTTCTAGGAAAACAACAAAACCTGCTTCTAATTCATCATCTTCTGGTGGTGTAAAAATTCAGGTAAAAAAGAAACGTGAAGTTCCTCAAGTTGCTCCAACTGAAAAGGTTGACGACGCTGCAATATTAAAAGCAAAAGCAGCTTTGGAGGCTGGAAGAATTGCCGAAGAAAAAGATGAGCAGCATGATGCGAAAAGAAATGATGTGGTTCGTCAGCAAAAAATTAAAAATGAAGAGCAGTTGGCTCAAAAAACACAAAAAGAATTAACCGAAAAGGAAGAGCAGGATAAAAAAGAGAAGGAAAAATTAGAGGCAGAAAAATCAAATGATTCAAAGAAGAGTCCTAAGAGACTAAGGGCTACTCCATCCCCAGCATCAAATAGAAAACAGCTTCACGTTGCTAGGCATAATCCAAATCGAAAACTTAAGAAAAAAGAAAGAACACATATTTCACAGAAAACTCAGGATGAGCAGGCGCAGCATGGCTTTCATATGCCAGTTGAGCCCGTAAAGCATGAAATTTTAATACCAGAAACTATTAAAATATCTGAGTTAGCGATCAAAATGACGACTAAAGCAGGTGAAGTGCTAAAGGTCATGATGGGTATGGGCGTTATGGCCACACTTAATGACGTAATCGATCAAGATACAGCGATGCTTGTGGTAGAGGAGATGGGGCATATACCTGTTGCAAGTAGTGAGGAGACAGTTGAAGATACTTTAGTTCAAGAGACATATGATGACGCAGACTCTACCCCAAGACCTCCAATAGTAACTATTATGGGTCATGTCGATCATGGAAAAACATCACTTCTAGACTATATTCGTAAGTCGAAAGTAGCCTCTTCTGAGGCTGGTGGAATTACTCAACATATCGGCGCATACCAAGTTGAGCAAAAGGGAAACTTAATTACCTTTATTGACACTCCAGGACATGCCGCATTTTCAAAAATGCGTCTTCGCGGAGCAACCGCAACTGATATTGTAATTCTTGTGGTCGCAGCAGATGACGGCGTTATGCCCCAAACCATTGAGTCTATTAAGCATGCTAAAGATTCAAATGTGCCTATTATTGTGGCCATTAATAAGATAGATAAAGAAGGTGCAGATCTTGATAAAGTGAAGCAAGTGCTTTCAACACATGACGTTATTTCTGATGAATGGGGCGGCGATGTTTTAATGGTTGGGGTTTCAGCACTCACAGGAGCAGGTGTTGATGAGCTTTTAGAAAGTATATCTTTAACGGCGGAAATGTCAGAAATTAAGGCTGTTGTTGATAAGCCAGCGAGTGGCGTGGTTCTTGAGGCTCGCTTAGATAAAGGACGCGGTAAAGTAACTACTATACTTGTTCAGTCAGGCACACTTAAGAAAGGTGACATTGTTATTGCGGGCCAAGAGTATGGAAAAGTTAAACAAATTATTGATGATAATGGTAAGCCAGTTAATAAGGCAGGACCATCAACACCAGTTGAAATTTTAGGTCTATCAGGTGTCCCAGACTCTGGAGCTGAGGTTCTTGTTGTGGCTAGTGAGCGTAAGGCAAGAGAGGTAGCAGACTTTAGAAAGTCAAAAGATAGAGAGTCCAAGCTTCAAAAGCAGCAAGCTGAAAAGATGGATAACTTCTTCGCCACTATGGAAGAGGGTGAAATTTCTACAGTTAATGTGATAATTAAATCAGATGTACGCGGCTCAGCACAGGCCTTGGTTGAGGCTTTAGAAGAGCTCTCAACTGATGAAGTTAAAGTAAAAGTTGTGTCTTCAGGCGTAGGAGCAATTAATAATACTGATATTTCTTTGGCCAGTGCTTCAGAAGCAGTTGTTTTTGGTTTTAACGTTAGAGCAGACTCTGTTGCTAAAAAGGCCGCTGATACTGAAGGTGTTAAAATTGAGTATTACAGTATTATTTATAATTTAATTGATGATATTAAAGCAATTATGGGTGGTTTACTAAGTCCAGAATTAAGTGAAAATATTATTGGAATTGCGGGCGTTAAAGATGTATTTAGATCACCTAAGTTTGGAGATATTGCGGGCTGTATGGTTGAAGAGGGAGTTGTAAGGAAAGATAGTCCAATTCGTGTATTGCGAGACAGTGTTGTAATTTATGAAGGTGAGCTAGAATCTCTAAGGCGCTTTAAAGATGATATAAAAGAAGTTAAGTCTGGTACTGAGTGTGGAATTGGAGTTTTAAATTACAAAGACGTTCAGCCTGGAGATCAAATTGAAGTATTTGAGCGTATAGAGCGCGCTAGAACATTATAGGACAGAGATTCTAAATGGCACAACAAATAAGTTTTAGGACCGAAAGAGTAAACGAACTTATTAAGCGTGAACTCGTCCTCTTGTTATCGAAAGAAACGAAAGATCCTAGGCTCCAAGAGGTTGTTATTACTGACGTCATTGTTACTCGTGATTTAACGAGTGCAAAAGTTTTTTTCTCAGTCGAAGAGCTTTCTCAGAAATCTGTCGCAGCTTTGCTTAATAAGGCGAGTGGTTTTTTTAGAAAATCTTTATCAAAAACTTTAGACTTAAGGCATACCCCATCACTAAACTTTATTTATGATACAGCTCCAAATGCTGGGGCTAGAATGGATGATCTCTTAAGTAAAATTTAAACCCATAAATAATGTCTAAACGCAAACCAAAAGGTAGAGACATCAACGGAGTTTTACTTCTTGATAAAGCTAGTGGCCACAGTTCCAATTCTGCCCTGCAAGATGTAAAACGATTGTTCGATGCTAATAAGGCTGGACATACTGGAAGTCTTGACCCTCTTGCAAGTGGACTCTTGCCAATCTGTTTAGGGCAAGCAACAAAAGTTGCACAGTTCTTGTTGAATGGCGATAAGCGCTATTTTGTGCGTGGTAAATTAGGCCAAATAAGCGACACGGGAGACTCAGATGGTCAGGTCGTTGATTTTGACTCCACAAAAGGAGTAAATGAGCAAGCCATCAAAAATGTTTTGTTAGATTTTGCAGGCAGTATCAATCAAGTTCCACCAATGTACTCTGCACTTAAGAGAAACGGAACGCCTCTTTATAAACTTGCAAGAAAAGGCATTGAGGTTGAAAGAGAAGCCAGGCCAGTTACAATTCATGAGATAAAGTTCCAAGGCTTTGAAGAGGAAATTTTAAGCCTAGAAGTTTCGTGTTCAAAAGGCACGTATATTCGAACCTTGATTGAAGATATAGGAGAATCGTTAGGGTGTGGTGGGCATGTTATTGAGCTAAGAAGAGTTGGATTCACTCATTTTGATATATCCCAAGCTAGAACTTTTGAGGAGCTAGTGAAACTAAAAAATAAAGGTTTAAGCGAACTTGATTCAACTCTTCTTTGTGCGGATGACATGCTGCCAAACCTTAAAGGGCTTTATTTGGATGCTAAACAAACACTTGATATTAAACATGGAAGAAAGGTTCAGTTTCCTGGTCTAGATGTTGGGCAAAAAATTAAGCTTTATGACGAAAAAAAACAGTTTATTGGTATTGGTGAGAATAATGTTTTATCTGAAGTTTGGCCTAAAAGGGTTTTTGTTTGAGAGGAAAATTTTTCAAGCTTAGTGTTTAAAAGGAGTAGTTATGAAAGTTTTAATAATAGGCTCTGGTGGCCGTGAACATGCGCTAGCTTGGCAGTGCTCTTTATTTGATGAAGTAGAACATGTATTTGTAGCACCTGGAAATGCTGGCACAGACTTAGAGAAAAAAATATCAAATATTAAGATAGATCCTGAAAATATCTCAGCACTAATTTCGTTTGCTAAAAGTGAGTTTATAGACATTACAATTGTAGGCCCAGAGGCTCCTTTAGTTATGGGGGTGGTTGATAATTTCCAAGATGAAGGCCTGGCAATATTTGGACCTTCAAAACTAGCATCTCAATTAGAGGGATCAAAAGCATTCTCTAAGGATTTTATGCATAGAAACAATATCCCAACAGCATTTTATAAGGTCTTCACTGAATCTAAGCTTGCAATTAAATATGTCAAGGAGATAGGCACGCCTATCGTTATAAAGGCGGATGGACTAGCTGCTGGAAAAGGGGTAATTATTGCAAATACTCTAAATGAAGCCACACTTGCAATTAATGATATGCTTGAAGGAAATCGATTTGGAGAGGCTGGATCAAGAGTAGTAATTGAAGAATTTTTAATGGGTGAAGAGGCTAGCTTTATCGTCATGGTTGATGGCATTAATATACTACCAATGGCTACATCACAAGATCACAAGGCAAGAGATAATGGCGATAAGGGGCCGAATACTGGCGGCATGGGGGCATACTCTCCTGCGCCAATAGTAAGCCCTTCGGTTTTTGAAGATGCCATGGAAAAAGTTATTAAACCAACTGTTGAAGCAATGAAGGCTGAGGGGATGCCATACTCAGGTTTTCTTTATGCGGGCCTGATGATTGATAATAAAGGCATGACAAAAGTGCTTGAGTATAACTGCAGATTTGGAGACCCTGAAACGCAGCCTATCATGATGCGTTTGAAATCTAATTTAGCTCAATTATGTATTTCTGCAACTCAAGGTAACCTGGATGAAGTTTCGGCTGAATGGGATGAGAGAACATCTTTGGGCATTGTAATGGCTGCAGATGGTTACCCAGATTCGTATAAAAAAGGAGAAGTAATTAATCTCCCTTTAGAGGTGGCTGGCTCCAAAATATTTCACGCTGGAACAAGGTTGGATGCAGGTAATATTAACAGTAATGGTGGGCGAGTTCTTTGCGCAACTGCATTAGGCGCAGATATTAAAGAGGCACAAGAAAAAGCTTATCGGCTTATTAATTCAGTTAGTTGGGAAGGGGGCTACTTTAGAACTGATATTGGCTTTAAAGGTATAGAGGGTGCTTAACATTATTGGCGTAGATGAAGCTGGAAGAGGCCCTTTAGTAGGGAGTGTTGTGGCAGCAGCAGTAATTTTTCCTGTTAATTTTTATATTGAGGGTCTCACTGACTCTAAGAAATTAACAGAAAAAAAACGTGAAGATTTCTACCGCCAGATTACTAACCAGTGCTTTTGGTCAGTGGCTGAGGCTAGCAGCATTGAAATTGATGAGATCAATATATTGCAAGCAACAATGCTTGCGATGACAAGAGCAATAAATAGTTTACAGCACCAGCTGTTAAGTCAAAATCAAGATGAGATATTTCAAGTTCTTGTTGATGGAAATCGTTGTCCAGATGTTGATAATTGCCGTGCAATAGTCAAAGGAGATTTGACTGAGCCCGTTATTTCGGCTGCATCAGTTATTGCAAAGGTTACAAGAGACAGGCAAATGAAGGAATTAGATTTAAGATTTCCTAAATACGGGTTTAAAAATCACAAGGGGTATGGCACGAAAGAGCATCTTATTGCCTTATCTAATCACGGCCCAATTGATGGGCAGCATCGATTTACTTTTAGGCCAATAAAAAATCTTTAGTTTGAGTTTAGTTCGTTGATTTGATTCTGCAGGTCATTTTGAGCAGCTTCAAGTTCCGCTTGTTTTAACTTGAGTGCAGCTTTTTTTTCTGCCTCCTCTCTTTTCTTATTATCTCTTTCAATTTCTTCTGCAGGCCTGACCAAAAGGTAATTGAAAAGCTTGACAACTTTTTTAACATTTTTAGCCCTACTAGCTATATTAGTAGCATGCTCTGCCTCTCTTTTTGTTACAGCTCCCATTAAGTAGACAACTCCCGCTTCAGTAAGTACTGAAATATGAGTTGGGTGGAATACCTCTTGATCTAAGAATAGGGCCTCAATTTGTACAGAAATGACGGCATCTTTAGCACGGCTTAAATAGCTACTATTTGGCAGCACTTCAACTTGATTAATAAGCTGGCCATTACTAGGAGTTTGAATCTTAACCAACTCATCTAAATAATTTTTAAGCTCATCACTTGACACTTCACCTGTCATCAATATAGACTTGTTATAAACATTAAAGTTAATATGTGATTTATCAAGTGCTGAATCTTTGCTGACTATGTTTCCTAAATTTATATAGAGAGTTTTATCATCTATAATTTCACCCATTGTGCGACGATCATTTGACATTGTTGCAACAGTAGTTACAGCTGCAGCACCCTGAACTATTGGTGAACAAGAGCTCAAAAAAGTGGATGAGATGAGGAGCACAGACACGATAATTATTTTTTTCATTTGCTCCTTATCCCTAGTTAGTAAAAAATTTAAAAGTAGACATTGCTTCATTTTAATGCAGAATTAGTATTTTTTTAAGCTAACTACATAGATAAGTTTTCATAATAGACTTGCTTATTAAAGCATAATGGTATGAATATTTATTAAGACATTAGTATGGTAGGAAAGCTTTTTATTGTTGCAACTCCAATTGGTAATTTGAATGATATTACTTATAGGGCAATCGAAACACTAAAGAATGTTGATAAAGTTTTAGCTGAAGATACGAGACATAGCAAAAAATTATTTGCACACTTTGAAATTTCAACGCCACTAAAAGCTTTTCATGAGCACAATGAGCGAGAGAAGACTGAATCTATTATTTCGGAGCTAAATTCGGGTAATTCAGTTGCACTTATAAGTGATGCTGGAACTCCTTTGATAAGTGATCCAGGCTATTTTTTAGTTTCACAAGCAAAAAAAGAAGGGATTGAGGTTGTACCTATCCCAGGACCTAGTGCAATAATTACAGCCCTTTCAGCTTCTGGCTTAGCAAGCAATAGCTTTTCTTTTTTTGGATTTCTGCCTTCAAAAAAAATTGCAAGAATTAAATATCTTCAGAATAAAACTGCCCTTAATGAGACAATTATTTTCTACGAGTCGCCTAAGCGAATATTGGCAACTTTAACGGACATGTTGGAAGTATTTGGAAATGAGCGCAAGGTCTGTCTTGCTAAAGAGCTGACCAAATCCTTTGAAACAATCCGCACTGACATAATAGAGAATGTAATCGAATACCTTGCTGCTGATTTAGCGCATCAAAAAGGTGAATTTGTAATACTAATATCTTCAGCTGATAAAATAGATCTTGTTGATGCTGAAAACCAATTAGGGAAAATTTTGCCAATCCTTTGCGCTGAAATGGGCGCATCAAAAGCGGCAAAATTGGCTGCTAAAATTACTGGTATCGATAAAAAGCATTGCTACAATAAGGCTATAGAGTTATGAATAATTTTTACAAACATCACATTTTTTTCTGCAACAATATTCGACAAGATGGGAAGCAGTGCTGCTCAGAAAACGGCGCGAAAGAGCTTTATCGTTATGCTAAAGACCAATGTCGCGCGAATTCTACATTGGGCAAAGGCCAATTTGGTGTTAGTGAATCTCGTTGTTTAGGCCGCTGTGAGAATGGACCCGTTGCAGTTGTTTATCCTGATAACATTTGGTATCAATACATAGATGAAGAGGATATTGAAGAGATTCTTACATCTCACTTAGAGGGTGGCAAGGTAGTTGAGCGATTAGTAATTAAATAGGTTTAGTTATTTCTCAAGTCGATTAATGCCCTCAAGGATATATGGGTATAAGTTACTCGCTATTATCTTGATCCCTCTTTTATTAGGGTGCTTATAATCGGCCTGCAAGTTCTTCTTTTCTAAAGCAACATCTTTAAGTAAAAAAGGCATAAAAATTAAGTCATATTTGGTAGCAAGTTGAGGATAAATTCCATCAAATTTAATTTTATAATCTGGCCCCATACTTTCAGGAGATTGCATTCCAGCGAGTATTACAATCGAGTTACTTTGATTAAACTTTGTGATTATTGAGTCAAGGTTCTCCATTGTCAACAATGGATTAAGTCCCCTTAACATATCATTTGCACCAAGGCAAACAACCACTATGTTTGGCTTATCTCCAAGAGACCAGTCCACTCTGGAGAGGCCATTTTTAGAAGTGTTTCCAGAAATACTAGCATTAATAACGCTGACTGTAAAATTGCTATCTTCAAAATTACGCGTGAGCTCTGAGGCTAAATTCTCGTTTTGAGATAGCCCATATCCAGCCATCAGGCTGTCTCCATAGAGCATAATTTTTATAGGGTTTTCAGCGTAAGCACCGGTAAATAAAAATATGCATATTAAGCCAATAAATAGTGCTTTTAGCTTTAGTTTTTTTGAGATAATCATTGCCCGAATTTTATATTAGATTAAGCGATGAGTGAAGCTATACAGTTCAATAATGTTTCGTTAAATTACGGCTCTAAAAACGATGTAGTAGAAGTTTTAAAGCGTATCAATTTTTCAGTAAACAGTAAAGAGATTATTTCTATTGTTGGACCAAGTGGTTCAGGAAAAACATCAATCATTATGCTTGCTTCAGGCCTTGAAACTGCTACTGAAGGTTCAATTAAGATTAATAATGAAGAAATTGTTGGGCTGAAAGAAGACAAACTTTCAGAAGTTAGAAGAAAAAATATTGGCATTGTTTTTCAATCCTTCTATTTAATTCCTAACCTTACCGCTATTGAGAATGTTTTATTATCGCTCGAGGCAAATCAAAAATATAATCAAGACGACGATGCTAAAGCATTGCTTGCAGAGTTTGGTCTTTACCATAGGCTCAATCATCTTCCAAGTGAACTTTCTGGTGGTGAGCAACAAAGAGTTGCCATTGCGCGCGCGCTAATCAATAAGCCTAAAATTATTCTGGCAGATGAGCCCACTGGAAATTTAGATAGTGCTAATTCAGAAAGTATGATGGATCTGCTTTTTAATTACACCAAAAAAAGTAAAACCTCACTAGTCATGGTAACCCATGACAATTCAATAGCTGAGCGATGCGATCGTATTATTGAAATTAAGGACGGTCAAATTGTTTGATATTCAGCAACTGCGCTTAATTAATAAGTATGCAATAAGAGATTTTTCTAGAAGCTATAAAAAATTATGGGTTGTCGCGAGCACCCTTTTTATTAGTTTACTCTTGCTTTCTCTGACGTTCTCCGTCAAGGAGGCTTTGAATAATGAAATTGAAGCAAACTCTAAAGAGTTATTAGGTGGCGACATTCAAATTACAAGTGGTATTGACCCGTTACCTAGTTTAGTGTTTGAAGAGTTAAAGGATCTAGGTAAAGTTAGCTCAACAATTGAGCTTGCAACCATGGTTTCAAAAAAAGGTCAGTCGCCTGTGTTTTCTGAGCTTCGGGCAGTAGATGATAACTACCCACTTTATGGCGAGATTATTACAACACCTCAGGGCGCTGCTGAAAAAATATTTTTAAATACAGAAAAGCCAACTGTTTTAATTAACGAGAGCATTCAAAACTTACTCCAAGTTGAGATTGGTGATGATGTTGTAATTATGGGTAAAAGTTTTAACGTAGGCGGTTTGGTTTTATCCGTTCCAGATCTTGCAGAGCGAGCTGTTTTTGGCGAATTTGCAATAATTAGTAAGTCAAGTTATGATCAATTTGGACTGAGCTCAGCTGGAAGTTTTCTTGATCATGAGTACCGGCTGAAGTTTAGTAATTCTAATGAAGAAGGCGAGCAAACTCGATTGGCTAAATCAATTATTGCCTATGATGATAGTATTGAAACTAGACTTCCAGGTGAGAGTGGGCGAAGTTTAAATAGGATAATTGATAACTTTTCTAACTTTTTAAATTTAGTGTCAGTAAGCGCAATGATAATTGCGGGCATTGGAATCAGCAACACCTTGCTTTCTTTCGTTAACCAAAGAAATACTAGTATTGCGGTTAAAAAATCGATCGGTTTTTCTTCGAATTTTATTCAACTCATGTACTTTTATGAAATTATTCTAATATTAATAGGCACATCAATTATTGCCTATTTATTTGGGGTTTTTAGCCCTTTGTTGGCGAACGAATTTCTACCAAAGTCTTTAGGCATTGATCTTCAGCCAACTGTCAGCTTGATAGGCTATCTAAATATTTTTTTCATTGGCTTATTAGTTGTTTTGATTTTTTCAATACCATCACTGTATTCAATCAGTGAGATCAAAGCAGTTGCTTTGTTTCGTAATACTTTTCAGCCGGTAAGTCTAAACTTCTCTTTAAAGAATATTATTTTACTGGCGATTCTGGTTACAATTTTGACCACTTATTTTGTTCTTCAGACTGAGCAAAAATATTACACAGTCCTATACTTTTTAGCATTTTTTATTACGATGCTTATATTTTATGGCGTTTCTAAACTGTTAATTTTCTTTCTTAGAAGGTTTCACAAATTTTCTAATAATGGATATAGGATTGCGTACAGGAATATTGTTGCAAAAAAATCACTTGCACCGATCATGACAATATCTTTAGGTATAGGTTTAACACTTCTTCTCACTTTGAGTTTTGTAGCCAATAATTTAAAAAAAGAAATATCAGATAGCATTCCATCGATGGCGCCAGATTTATTTTTTGTGAGCATCGATAGAGATATTAAAAGTGACTTAGAGTCTTTTATTAAAAATATGGATCCCAATGTAGCGCTTGAATTTAGCCCAATGGCGAGTGCTTCATTTATCTCCCTAAATGGAACGCCTATAGAAGAGCTTGTTTCAGAAAACAATAGATCTGCATGGGTTGTTAGGGGCGATAGGCGGATCTCATGGGCAGAAAAACCAAAGCCAGATAACCCAATTATTGAGGGTGAATGGTGGGAACCTGGTAATGAAAATGAGATGTTCATTTCCATGGACAGTAGAGCTGCTTATGACCTAGGCATGAAGATAAATGACAAGATTACACTGAATATATTGGGTAGGGATGTCACTGGAACTTTAAAGAATTTTAGAGAGGTTGATTACCGGGATATTTCTGTTAACTTTGCAATTATTATTAATAAAGCTTTTGCTAAAAAGCTTCCTTATGAATATATTGGAACGCTTAAGTCAGACTTATCCTCTAATGATATTCTGGCCCTTGTTGTCGAGAGGTTTCCTAACGTATCAGCTATAAAAGTTGATAGGATTTTGTCTCAAATTAGCGGGGTATTAAATAAAATATTTATAGCCGTAACTGGAATATCTTTAATTGTTATTGTGATTGGTTTGATTGTAATTGTCAGCGCAGTCATGGTTCAAACAACATTTAGAAGATACAATAATTTGATTTACAAAATATTAGGTGTGGATTTTCCAACGATACTTAAAGCAATGACGATAGAGTTTGCTGTTATATACTTCACCTTGATTTTCTTTGCACTATCAGTTGCCGTCTTGGGGTCATATCTTGTTGTTGAGAATACCCTTCAGCTAACTTGGAAATTTGATTTAGGGCTGACGCTTTGGATTTTATTGACAACTGCAACAGTATCTTTTGTACTTATTTTGATAGCAAATAAAAGTATCTTTAGCCCCAAGGTATATCCACTTATTCGTAATGAGTAATTGTTAGAGCTAGAAGTAATTTAAGTACTAGATAAGTCCAAGTAGTCGTTGATTAAGGGTGTTTACTTTATCCTTTAGCTCACTTATTTTTGAGTTATTTTCAATAACATCCGTAGGAATATAATTATTTAATTGAAGGCGTTTTTCTCGACTTGATTGAGAAAGCAGCATTATTTTTGCTTTTTCTTTATCAATATTGTCTCTAGACATTAGTCGTATCAACTGCGTTTCGGTTTCACAATCTACAACTATAGCTCTATCGAATGGCCCCCATAGTTCTTTTTCTACTAGGAGAGGTATTACTACAATCATAATCCCTTCTCTACAATCATCCATTGAAGAGTGCATTTTCTGGAGTATCTTTGGATGAAGTATCTGCTCAATTTGCGCTCTATTTCTTCCTTTCTTAAAGAGCTCATCACGAAGATTTTTACGATCAAGGGTTCCATCAGACAGAAGTATTGATTTTCCAAAAGCCTCTACGAGTTCTTTTAGGCCATCTGATCCTGGTAATACAACTTCCCGAGAAATAATGTCTAGGTCAATGATATAACAACCATGAATTTCTAATAAGTCACTTACTAGAGTTTTTCCTGAAGCTATTCCCCCTGTAAGGGCAATTTTAAGAACTTTCTTTTCCATTAAAATTAAGTTAAGTGCATGAAAGTAACTAAATTTTATATTGAATTCAAGCTGATACTGGAAGAATGATAATAATATGGTGCTTATTTGCTGGTTTAGCTTGACTTTTTCAAGAAAAATTTCGATAATAGGCGCTCTTTTTGGTTATGTAGCTCAGCTGGTTAGAGCACAGCATTCATAATGCTGGGGTCGGTGGTTCAAGTCCACCCATAACCACCATATACTATAAGACTTTTAGCCTTTTCACTTAAATCAAAATAACGCTTGGGTACACATTGGGTACACATTAGAACAGATTTCAACCCTTAATTCATCGCCCTTCTTAGTTGCTAATAATTATATATTTACTAATTGTTTTATAATTAATACGCCTTAACCAGTGGTTTAGAGAGCATACAACCAGTGGTTTAGATAAATACTATTAAAAAACTACCATCATTCGCATATATATTCAGACTTTGAAGGTACAGGGGACCCCCTGCCAGTATCGGCTACATACATATAATACCTCCCTCACACATCAAACGAAATTTGGACTTTAGTTCAAGTCAGAAATCATCTAATACCACCTAACCATTCCAATAATTCCTGCTGTTGCGTAAAAGAACTGAAGAAAAAGTATCCCCTTATGCCTTCCTAGGTAAGCCCAATATCCAATTGAAAAGGCTGACACTAACAATAAAAGAAAGCCAGTAAATTCGACTCCAATATTTAATGCCACCATCATTGAATACATTATTGCTGTCACAACACCAAACCATTCTAAAACTTTACTTTTCATAATGCTACCCCTGAGTTTGCTTATTCACTTGTATTTGCCAAAGTCTCGCATATTGGCCATTGAGATCAAGCAACTGTTGATGTTTGCCTTGCTCGACAATAGTGCTATTACCAAGCACAATAATTTGATCAGCATCGACGATGGTGGAAAGGCGATGAGCAATTACCAATGTTGTATGCTTATGGGCTAAACTGGCTAACGCCTTTTGTACCATTTTCTCCGAATACGAATCAAGCGCCGAAGTTGCCTCATCAAAAATCAATATTGGTGGATTTTTTAACAGCACTCGTGCAATTGCAAGGCGCTGCTTTTCACCGCCTGAGAGTTTTAAGCCTCTCTCACCAACCAATGTGTCATAACCTTGCGGCAAGGAGTCAATAAAGCTGTCAATAAAACTGAGCTTTGCTGCGTGTTTAACTTCAGCTTCGGTTGCACCCGCATGACCGTAAGCAATATTGTAATAAATGCTTTCATTAAACATAACCGGATCTTGAGGCACTACTCCCATAACGCCACGAACCGAATCTTGGGTGAATTGTTTAATGTCTTGCTGGTCAATGCATATCTCACCGCTAGAAATATCATAAAAACGAAAGAGCAGCTTTGCAAGTGTTGATTTACCGGCACCAGAAGGACCAACAATCGCTACTTTTTGTCCCGGTTTAAGAACAAAGTTAATATTGCTTAGCACCTCTTGTTTTCCTGCATAAGCAAAAGAAACATTGTTAAATTTAACCTCGCCTTGAGTAACTTTTAGCTCTGCCGCATCTGCAATATCATTGACTTTAGAGGAGCGATCCAATAGGTCAAACATATTATTCATATCAATAAAATTATGTTTAATTTGACGATAAATAATACCTAAACCACCAAGTGGAATAAAGAGCTGTAAAAGTAGTGCTTGAATCATAATAAGATCACCCAAGCTAAGAGTTTTATCAACTACACCTTGAGCTGCCATAATCAAAACAATAGTTACACCGATAGCAATTACTGCGCCTTGGACAAAATTAAGCGCTGTCATAGAAGTAAAGCTTTTAGTGGCAAGATTCTCCCAGCGCTGCATCGTCTCACCGTAACGATCGACTTCAAATTTTTCTTGATTAAAGTATTTAACGGTCTCGTAATTAATCAAACTATCGACCGCATTGGTATTGGCCTCAGATTGCATATCGTTCATTTGGTAACGATACTTCATCCGCCAAGTAGTGATAGCCAATGTTAACGTAACATAGAAGAACACAGTCAATAAAGAGACACCAGCAAAAAGAAGGTCGTAATTTAGCCATAAAATGCCGATTACTAAACATATTTCAAATAATGAAGGCAAAATATTAAAGACAAAAATGGAGAGTAAGGTGGAGACACTTAGTGTACCCCGGTCAATATCACGAGTAATACCGCCAATGCGACGATCCAAATGAAAAGATAAATCCAAAGTATGTAAATGCCTAAAGACGCCAAGTGCAATTAAATTCATAGCATGATAACGAACTTTGGCAAAAATGGCATCACGAAGCTCATTAAATAGTGAGCTTAACAGTCGTAAAAGACCGTAAGCTAGCAACATTCCAAGTGGCAACACCAAAACTAAATTCGTCTTATCAAGTCCATCAACAATCTCTTTAAGCGCAAGTGGAACAGCAACATTAGCCAATTTTGCTAACATTAAAAAACTAACAGCCCAAATAACACGGGCTCGCATTTTAAGTAAATACGGCAAGAGCTTTTTTAAAACCTTGATATCTCTGGTTTTAAAATCGTAAGCCTTAGTTTGGTTACTGCTTGAACTCATTGAGTGTCGCTTTAGTTATAAAAGACTAAAAAAACAACATTATCATGTTTATTTGACTATTGATGGAGATATTATCCCCCTCAGTTATTCAAAGAAGGTTTGACTTGATTAGTGGTATAAATATTTATCTAAAAAACTCCTAATCTACACCTACACTCTAACCTATTATTTATAATTGGCATAATGATAAAAAAATACTTGTTTTTATTCTTAATTAGTCTTTCAAGTCTTTCCTATGCAAATTATTTGGATGATTGGACGGATGAGGATCTCTGCAGATGGATGGATGCAGCTTTAATTCCTGAGCATATTTCAGAAGAGATTTATACGAGAAAGACTATATGCCTTAACGATTCTGAGGCTATTGAGTTAACAAGTCAAGCCACCTATATGAGTGAAAATGGTACTGTTTTTCCTTCACCTAAGCCTTCTGTAAAAGCAAATATGGGTAGTGGTTTGCGTTTTAGATTCGCCTATAAGATAACTTTATGAAGAAACCTCGACTATGAGCTGGTGGACATCAGTTTTAGGCGGGGCGTTAGGCTATATGATTGGTGGCCCACTTGGTGCGATGCTTGGTGTTGCATTCGCGGGTAACCTTTCAAAAGGTAAGTCTAATTTCCGTGGATCTGCTTCAGATTATCGGCCTGGTGATCAACAGCGCGTTCAAGCAGCATTTTTTAGTAGTGTATTTTCAGTTATGGGCTACATTGCCAAAGTAGATGGCAAGGTATCAAAGTCTGAAATACTTCTAGCTCAGCAAGTTATGCAGCACATGCAGCTATCAGAAGATATGCAAAAAGCTGCAAAAGAGCTATTTAATCAAGGTAAACACAAAGATTTTAAACTAGACGAAGTGCTTGAACAGTTTCGCACCGAATGTCATAGGCGTACCCACCTATTCCGGATGTTTTTAGAGATTCAAATTCAAGCTACCTATGCAGATGGTGTGTTCGATGATAAAGAGTATGATGCCCTTAAATATATTGCTCAAAAACTGCGCTTCCCTATTCATGAACTAGAGCAACTTATTCAGCAGTTTTCTGTTGTGAGTAACAACTCCAGCAAACTAACAATTGATGATGCATACTTAATACTAGGTGCTGATAAAAACTTAACTGATAAGGAGCTTAAAACAGCTTATAGGCGATTATTATCTCAGCATCACCCAGATAAGTTAGTTGCTAAAGGCCTGCCTGAAGAAATGACAAAGATGGCGAATGAAAAAACCCAGGAAATTATTAGTGCTTATGAGCTGATAAAAAAACATCGAGGCTCTAGTTAACTGTATCTCAATTATTGTTGTAGAGTTAATAATTATTCATATTAGGTTTTAATATCATTTAAAAATGAAATAAAATCTTAGTCATAAAGCTAAGCAAAAACGCAGAGTAACTAATCACATGGCAAGAGGACAAAAATCATTTAAGCATTCTAATAATGGTCCAGCAGTTACCGATGATGAAATTTATATGATGGTAATGCTTTATACCTACCAACATAAAAGCATTGATTATCTTGCTCGGAAATTTAACGTCAGCTCTCCTGTAGCTAAAGAAATTATCATTCGAAGTCGTTTTGGCGGGGCTTGTGGCTAAGGTAAATATACTGCCACTAATTATTTTTATTCTTACAGGCCAAGTCTATGCAGACAAAAATGATTTATTCCTTGAGGGATTAGAGGGGGTTGTGAGGATTGATTTTTCGGATGGAAGTATTTATAAAGGACAAGTTGATGAATGCTTAATTGAATTGACTAAAGCAACCTGTATGTCTGGGATGGGGGTTTATGACTCCATAGATGGCTCAAAATATTTTGGAAATTTTAAGGGTAATAAGCCCAATGGTAATGGTTTATTTAGACATCTAGACGGCCAAACCTATGAGGGAAATTTTGAAGATGGGGCTATTCATGGCAAAGGCATTATGACCTATCCAGATGGCCGAAGGTATGAGGGTAGCTTCAAAAATAATATGCGCAATGGTTATGGCGTTATGACCTATCCAGATGGCCGAAGGTATGAGGGCGACTTCAAAAACAATATGCGCAATGGCTTTGGCGTTATGACCTATCAAGATAGAGGGAAATACGAAGAGGGCAGTAGCTATGAAGGAGAGTGGTTAGATGACGAGCGAAATGGCCAGGGAATTATGATTTATTCAAATGATGGTAGGCGCTTGAAAGGAGAGTTTAAGGATAATGTTTTTATTAACTATAATTAGAACTTTTAGGATAATTTGGAGATGAGCTAGTGGACATAAAAATTATATATTTCGATTTACCTTTCTGGCGTGCTGAAATATCAAGACTACCTCTGTTCATCGCAAATATAGACTTTGAGGACTTCAGGCCTAGTGATGATGAGTGGGATTATGCCAAAGAGAATGGGAAAATGAAAGACGGTACGATAATTCCTTTCCGTGAATTACCTGTACTTCTTATAAATGGAGAAAGCATTGCACAAACAATGGCAATTGCAAGAATATGCGGAAAGCTCGGAGGTATGTACCCTGAGGATATTATTGAGGCAGGCAAGGTAGACCAAATCGTTGTTGCTGTTGAGAATATTAATGCCCTTTTAAGTCCCTCAATGAAAGAAAGTGATCCATTAAGAAAGAAGGCAATGCGAAAAGAGCTGACCTCTAATGAACTGCCAACATACTTTGGTTATTTGCAAGATATTTTAAGTGCCAACAGCTCAGACTGGTTTGTTGGAGAAAATATGACGATTGCCGATCTTGCAGTTTGGAGTCTTTTAGGGTGGATTGCTTCGGGAGTTATTGATGATATCTCAGCAGAAGTTATTCAACCTTTTGAGGGTTTAGTCAAGCTATATAACCAGATCAATAAAAATCCGCGCGTCAAAGAATGGAAAATTCAGACCTATTATTATGATAAAGATCAATCTGATGAATACGCAGATGACATTCCAGATAGCATATAAAGAGAGTTAATTGAGTTTTCTCGCGTCATCTAAATAAGGTAATTTATTGCGTACTAATGAAATTTGATCGCTATTGATTTCACCAACAATAACTTTTTCATCTTCATTTGCGTTGTTAATATCTAATCCATCGGGGCCAATAATTTTGCTCTCACCCATAAAGCTTATACCGTTGAGTGTTCCGGTGGAATTGGCATATATCACAAATATGCCATTTTCAAATGCCCTAGTTCTGCAATTATATAGAGCTGCAGCTGGCCAATTGGATGACTGGCCGGTTGGAGCGATAATCAATTCAACGCCTTGTAGGGCTAGTTTACGAATTAGCTCTGGAAATTCTAGCTCATAACAAATGACGATCGCAGACTTTATACCATTGACCATAATTATTGAACTCTTATTGCCTGGTTTAAATATCTTTGACTCGTTGGCGGTGGGCGGCAGCATTTTTTTGCGATGGTTTGCAAGAGACAGGCCCTTACTATCAAAGTACTGAGCTGAGTTAAACAGACTGTTTTTGGCCATTTCTGGATATCCATAAAGAATGGCGGTTGAGTATTTTTTTGCAAGAGCGCTTATTTTGTTTGCGTACTTACCGTCACTCTGCTCACAATACTCTTTGATTTTATCAAAGCTCCCGTACCCGGAAAGAAACAGTTCAGGGCAAACGATTAAGTCTAGCCCATCAGTTTGCTGTAATTTTTCCTCTAGCCTTTGAACTCTTCTTAAAGGAGTTTCATCGCGCATTTTGTATTGAAATATGCCTGCATTAATTTTCATTTTTTTGATCTCGTTTTACGAATTTTCTTTATCCAATAATACGGCTTTATAACAATCCAATATATCCATACAGGCGCAACAACTATATAGAATATATGCCAATAAACATTGTAAAGATCAAACCAACTGATGAATATTTGATTATTTAGTTTTGAGTATGTTGTCGCAATGAAAAACGAAAATAGTATCCAAAAGATACTGAGGTAAAAACTAATTCTTGTTTTTAATGAGAAACTTATCATCAGAAATGATTCACTATATAACCTTAAGGTAACTATAATTTAATTTCTAATTTTATAGGGACTTTTGATGATAAAAACATTGCAAATAAATGAGAAAGAGGCCTGGGATTTGGCATTTAATGCCTTAATAAATAACCAGACTTCTGATGAGAATGCAAGGGAAGTTGCTGATGCCTTAATAAATGCTGAGTTTGATGGACAGGCTGGACACGGTTTATCACGTATACCTTCTTACGTTGAGCAGGTGTTGTCTGGTAAGGTCGCTGGCAATGTAACCCCCTCACTTTTAAGTTCAAAGGGGAGCGTCATTCGAGTTGATGCCAATCAAGGCTTTGCTTTTCCTGCGATCTCATTAGCCCTTAGTGAAATAACAAAGACCTGTAAGAGTTTTGGTATTGCAGCTGCAAGCATTTCTCGCTCGCATCACTTTGGTCAGGCTGGAAGGCATGTTGAAAGACTTGCTGAAGATGGGCTTATTGGTTTAATGTTCGGTAATACCCCTAAAGCGATTCCGCCTTGGGGTGGAACGAAACCCTTATTTGGGACAAACCCAATCGCATTTGCCTCGCCAAGAGAGGCTGCAGCTCCATTAGTCATTGATATGAGCTTAAGTAAGGTAGCACGTGGTAAGGTGATGGTGGCCAATCAACTCAATGAGAAAATTCCAGAGGGCTGGGCGATAGATAAAGAAGGTAGGCCAACAACCGATGCAAAAAAAGCACTCGAGGGGGCAATGCTCCCAATTGGAGACGCCAAGGGAAGTGCTCTAGCACTTATGGTAGAGATGCTTGCAGCTGGACTTACTGGATCTAACTTTGGCTTTGAGGCGAGCTCTTTTCTTAATGCTGAGGGAGATTCACCAGGTGTTGGACAACTAATTATTGCCATTGACCCTAGTTTTTTCTCTGGAGAGAGTTTTGCAGAGAGAACTGAGACCCTAGTAGGTGCGATCCTTGAGCAGCCTGCTACAAGGCTTCCAGGCGACAAGCGTATTGAAAAGAGGAAGGTACGAGAGAAGTCTCAAACAATTACCATCTCCAAAGATCTTTACGAAAAAATTGAGTTATTAACTGAGTAGTTTCAATAATTTGTGGCTCTTTTTGGATTATATACACAAAATAAATTTAAATATATAATGTAACTCATTGAAAAATCTGTCTTAATAAGGATGTATGATATGGGTATATTAAATTTAAATATAACAAAGACAGCGCTCAGTGCCGTGTTAACAATGTCACTCGGTTTTTCTTTGAGTGTAAGCGCTGATGACTCTGAACAAATCAAGTCTTCACTCATGAGTAGAATGACAAGTGCCACGGGCTCTTTTTTAACTTCTGGTATTGGCGCACTTTTAAGTCCAAACTTTGATACAGTTGAAGTAAGTACAAACTTAAAAGAAGGTAATTCTTCAGTTGATATTGGAGTGCTTAAGGCTTTTGGTGTCAACCCAAACTCTTTTCTTTTTAATCAGATAAATCTTAATCGTTTTGATCATAGAACCACTCTTAACTTAGGACTGGGTTATAGGAGACTGAATGCTGATGAGACATGGATGACAGGTGTAAATGCATTTTATGACCATGAATTCCCTAATGATCATAAGCGAAACGGTGTTGGTATTGAGGTCATTAGCTCAGTCTTTGAGACAAGGGTGAATCAGTATAACGGTACAACAGGTTATATCACAGATAAAAGCGGAACCGACTCAAAGGCGCTTGATGGAAGAGATATGGGCTTCAAGGTTGCGCTTCCTTATCTGCCTGGGATGATGTTTGGAATGAACGCTGTCCAATGGAAGGGCATTGATAGCATGAAGGATAAGAAGTCTCGGGTTTACACTTTAGGGGGGAACCTCTCTGATAACTTATCTTTGAATTACGTTCGTACCGATTATAAGGACGCTGCTACTAAGGATACTGACACTATATCTCTTAACTATGCATGGGCCTTTGGCCAAGAGAAACACGTAAGACCAACACTATTTACCTTTGCTGATAAGGCTTATGAATTTAAAAAGCTTGGTGCAGAGAGGTATGACCTCGTGAAACGTGAAAATCGAATTATTAAGAAAAAATCTGGTGTATTAACAGTGAGTGGGTACTAATATGAAATCAATAAACTTAAATAAATTAACAGCCCTAATTAGCTTATTTCTAATTTCAGTTGTTTTTTCAACTGGTGCAAACGCGACCTGTAAAAAGGATGCTGATGGTAAGCTTATTTCCGTCAGTGGTAATTCGGATACTCAGGTAATTGATGTTGTAACTGGTACAGGTGAACGGGCTGGCGATCAGTGCTCTGATACTCCTGAGGAGTATGAGATAACCTTCTATAAATTAGGAATTTGTACTGCTACGACAATTGGAAATGACTTGAGTAGTTGTCAATATATTGTAAATGATGATGCAGGTATAACCCATATAATTAAAAAGAACACTTCAGGTGCAATGGCGATACCAAAGTTTGCTATTGATCCTGGGACTTATCCTTATATGGTAGTTGTTCTAAGCAGTAAGCTTGGTATCAAGCATTCTTTTCAATCAACTAATGCCGTTGATGGCTCGTCTGGTAATGGAAATGGTGGCACCTATTGTTGGACTGCTGTTGCTGGTCCTAGTTCTTATACCGGTGAGTCAACTGGCCTGTCTTCCGCTCATGGAACGATTGCTGATGGCGGTACAAAATTAATTGACTGCGGAACTGCAGCTGGAACTGCCATAATGTCCTATGAGGTTATCACTAAGTTGTCTGATGATGATGATGATGACACCGAATCATGTAATGGCGAGACATGGGGGGCGAATGGTGACAGACAAACTTTCGACGCTGAAGGAACTGGAGCATCAAGCGGCATTCCAACTGTTTCTCTTCTGACGACTGCTAACGCTTTTGCAGCAAGTTGCATACAATCTCATAAGATTCTGTGGACAACTTCACTAACAACCCCTTACACAGTAACTGATGAATCGGTCTTTGAGCTTAAAATGAAGACTACGGACGCAGTTTCTATTGACTTTAGCAGTGATGATGGTGATAACGATATAATTAAAATGGGCGCTGACCCTGTTAAGTTATTCCTAACAATTACAGGCTAAATTTTATATTGATGGTTGACTCTGGATTAAGATAGTCTAGAGCGACCGCCATCAACTCCAATTATTTGCCCTGTAACCCAGGAGCTTTCCTCAGTTAAAAGAAACTTAGCCAGTGCAGCTGAGTCCTTTCCCTCACCAACTCTCTTAAGTGGGTGGGCTTTAGCAAGTGCCTCAGCAACAATTGGATTTTTTAGCATTGACTGAGCAATTTTAGAGTTTGTTAGGCTTGGTGCGACACAGTTAATACGAATGTTTGGTGCAAATTCAGCGGCAAGTGTAACCGTTAAACCTTCAATTGCAGCTTTAGCAGTTGCAATAATTGTGTGATTGGTAAAACCTTTTTGAGCTGCAACCGACGAGAATAAAACGATTGAGCCACTGCTCTTTTTAAGCTCTTCTTGAAAACCCTTTATCACCTCAATGGCTGAATAGAGGTTTAATTTCATGCAAGTATGTAAATCATTTTCAGTAACTCTTTTTAGTGGCTTTAAGTCAATTGAGCCAACACAATAAGCGATACCTTTTATGTTAAATTCAGATGTATCAGTTTTAACTTGTTCTATAAAGCCCTTTTCCAAGACATCGGCAACTGAATAGCTACAACCCAGCTCCCCTGAAATTGCTTTAACCTCGTCCTCACTTCTAGCAATTAGGTGAACGTCATGGTTTGATTCTTTTAGCTGGGCAGCAAGGCTTGAGCCTATTGCACCAGTAGCTCCAAATACTAAATATTTATCTGACATATGATTTTTAAATTGATGAAAAAAATGAATCTTCTATTTTACAACTATTAAATATTAAAGATATTATTTAGTTGTCTAATTTGTTTATACTTTATTCTTTATCCAATTTAATTGACGTGTATTTATGAAAAAACTACTCACTATTCTTTTGCTATCCATTGGCCTTATGAGCCCCTCGTATGCCGACAAAGAAGTTGCAGGAGAAGCAATAAGATGCTCAGCACTTATTTATATTCAGATTACTAGACCAGAGATGGCAGGTATGACTGCTGGTGAAGAAATAATGAATAGAATTTATGCTTATCACACTATTGATGGAACTGATATGGAAATGACTAATGGACAAATTGTTGCGGCTCAAACAGAAGCCATAACTAAGCTCTCTCAAGAGTACATAAAAGGTGCTGATCTTGCAGAAGAATACCGTCACTGCGTTTATTGGATGACTGATATTGCCAAATTTATTAATATCAGTGAATACGTTTCTCCAGAGAATCAGACTGAAGAGGCTGAGGCTGAGGAGATGACACTATTTTTATCAGCGCCAACAGAGACCTCTGTTACAATCTTTAAAAACCCTATTGAAACATGGGGGCAGCAGGTTGACTTAGGGTTTGCGTCATGGGCTTCACAGGAATTAAAGGTGCCATATAAAGAAGCTATTTTAAGTAAAGTAAGTGAGAAGTTTGAGTAGATGTTTTTCCAATTATAGGTACTAAAAGAATGGATAAGAAAACTAGAGATAACGCTGCGATGATGAATGGCCTCTATTGGTGGGGAGTCCCTACACTATTCAGGTGTCCTCATAATCCTGAGACAGAAGGCTGCGATATTGCACTTGTTGGCGTTCCTCATAGTACTGGAAATGGCACTACTCAGCGTGATCAACATTTGGGTCCTAGAGCAGTCAGAAATATTTCTGCGCAGGGCAGACGCGGCCATCTTAAGTTTGGTATCTCCCCTTGGGAGATGTGCGAAATTAGAGATTTTGGTGATGTTCCTCTGCCAGAGGCAAATAACAATGAGAAGTGCATAGAGCACATTACTGAGTTTTATGACATTATTGCCAAGTCTGGTGTTAGGCCAGTTTCAATTGGCGGTGACCACTCGATTACAGGCGGAATCCTTCAAGCAATTGCAGGCCCAAAGTCCAAACTAACGGGTGGTAATAAGGCAGTGCTTGTTCATTTTGACGCGCATACTGACGCATTTCATCAGCTCGATCATTTTTTGGGGGCTATCAAGTCGGCGGCTCACTGGGCAAGTTATCTCGTAAGGGATGGTTTTGTAGACGCCTCAAAAAGTATCCAAGTCGGCATTAGGGGTAACACTAGAACGTTAGATTGGCTAAATTCAAGTTACGAACTTGGCTATGAAATTATCACCAAGGATCAGTACGATGAGTACGGCGTTGAAAAATGTATTGAAATGATCCAGGAGCGCGTTGGTGATTCACCTATTTATGTGACCTTTGATTTAGACTGTTTAGACGTCACTGTAGCGCCGGGTGTTTCAAATCTTGAGCCAGCAATTGAAGGCTTTAAAATGCCGGATGTACTTCAAATGCTGCAAGGTCTTCGTGGAAAAAACATAATTGGTGGTGACGTAGTTTGTCTCATGCCAACGGTTGACTCACCGAACCAAATCACAGCGCATGTTGCCAACGCAATCATGTTTGAAATAGTTTGTTTGATTGCTGATAATATTGGCAAAAAACCGTAACTTATTTTTATGTAGCTAATGATAAAGCACTGCGTATTTCTTAATTTTAAATCTGAAACAAGTGAGTCTGAGCAATTTGATGTTTTTGAGGGCCTTTCAAATCTCAAGAATCAAGTTGAAGGTTTAAATGATTTTGAATATGGAAATAATCTAGATTTTGAGCAAAAATCAGCAGACTATAATTCTGGTTTTATAGCAAGTTTTGAGAATCACCAGGCATTGCTTGAATATAACGAGCATCCAGAGCATGTCCTTCTTGGTAGTAAACTTATTTCAATGTGCAAAAAGGGACATCAAGGGATTATTGTTTTTGATATAGAAACCTAACCCTTGTAATTTTCAAGGTGAATATCTAGCGCCTTAGTAGAGATTAATGTTTCAAGCAATGCAAAAATTAATGATGCTGACAACATTAAAAGCCCAAAGCCAAAAATATAATACGCAAGAGAAATTTGCTCAATATAAAAACAAATAATTGTCATTAGATTGAAAATAAAACTTACAATTCCAAAGACCTGCATCCTTTTAATATAAGTAACACGTTTCTTGAGAATATCCAGCTGCTCCTCAGTATGTTTAGTCTTTGACTCATCGCTTCCCTCAGTTGTCATTGCCCTAATAAGGACACTTAGAGAATGAAGGCGATTTGTATAGGCTACAAATAGTAAAGAAATTGCGGGAAAAAGCAGTGCGGGTGTTGTCATATCCATAACACCCTATTTTAATTAGTAATCTACCGCAAGGGACTTAAATCCTAATTTAGTAAGACTAATTTTACAGTCTGGTTGACTTTATTACGCTTAAAAGTTGGTCAATATCTTCGGCATCATTATAGATGTGGGGAGATATTCGGATTCCATGGCTTCTAAGATCAACGCTAATGTTGTGTTCTTTAAGTTGCTTTAATACTTTCTGTTGGTTGCTGCCAAAGTCCAATATCATAGTTCCACCTCTCATTGCCTCTTCCCTTGGTGATACAAACTCTAAATCAAGCACATTTGCAGTCTTTTCAATTAAAAGTTGATTGTGTTTTCTTATATTTTTTAAACCAATATTAGTAAAGTAATTTATGCTGTGAGTTGCAATGGCATAGGGTGCAATTGATGGAGTGCCTCCCCAAAATTTTAGTGCACTATTATGATAGCGGAAATTATGAATATCAAACTCAAATGGATTCTCATGGCTAAACCAGCCTACATCTTTTGGATTACAAGAATCCAGGCAATCTGAGTTAACCCATAAATAAGCAGCGCCAGGGCCGCCACATAACCACTTAACACTTGATCCAATCATAAAGTCTGGGTTTAATGCTTTTAGGTCAATCGGCACAATGCCCACAGACTGGGCAATGTCTAAAATAGAGATGATATTTCTAGATCTTGCCATTGAAAGTACCTGCAAGATTGGCGACAGCTGCCCCGTATTTGAGTAAGCGTGACTGACAAACACTAAATCAACATCCTTAGTCAGGTACTCGTCCCATACGCTTGCATTCGTTATATCAATATTTGAGGGAATAAATCTAATCTCGCAGTCTTCAGGTAGTGATTTTTTTAAGGCAAAGCCCATTCCTGGAAAGTCAATTTCACTAACCAATATGACGCAGTTTTTCTTTTGAGCTCGGTCTAAAGACATCAATATTTTAGTTAGTCCACTTGATAAATTCACTTGCGGGCAGAATTCAGATTGCTTTGCATTAAAGAGCTTCGCTAAAGAGGCTGTAAAATCATTAATAATTCCAAGCCATTGCTCCCAAGGCTCGCTAAGGGAATTATTCCAAGGAGTATAAAACTGCTCTGAAAAGTTTTTTTCAGATGTTTTTAATGGCCTTCCAACAGAGTGATTAAGGAGATAATTTGCTTTTGTTAAAATAAAGTCCTCTTTAAAGTTAGGCTTTTTTTCATTCCCATTAGGTAGCAAGCGCTTTTTGAGGAGCGCAATATCAGCAAAGCGCGTTCGTATATCACTGCGATCAGCAGCTGCCCTTCGATCCCTTAATTTTTCAAGTGAGTCTAGTAAAACTTTTAATGGCGGACCACTCGCGGTAATATTACTAAGTTGAGATTCTTTAAGGTCTGTTGAGGGCTGCGCAATATATTTCTCAACGAGTTGATTATGATGCTGAGTTGCAGCGTCACCATGAAGCTGACAAATTTCAAGGAACAGAGTGAGATTATCCTTGTACCACTTTTTAGAGGAAACGTCAGCACTTAGAAAATCGTCCATAATACTTGTTCTTCTCATGCAGTCTCTTAGAATACTTTGATCTTCTGGGACCATATATAGAAATTTATCAACGAGCATTTGTGAATAAGTGGGCTCATTAGCAAAGCAAAGTCCAAGCAAAATATCAATAACATTTATTCCTGCAAAATCACCTGCATTTGCTCCTCGATATACCTGAAATCCAACATGATAGGGCTTGTAGTAGGGACGAACACAGTAAAAGAAGTCATCAACACTAAGCTTATTAAATAATGCAGCATTCGATTCAATGACTTCTTCAAGCGCCTCTTTAACGACTACTAATAGTTCAGGACACATCGGATGCGAAATACCCAATGGATGCAATTTAAGTAATGCGTCAGCGGCTCTTTTATAGGCAAGAATTGCTTTAGTGTTGTAATCAAGAAATAATTTTTCAGCAGGCAGGTTTGTAAAGCTTTTATATACTCCATCAACTGCCTTATTATGTGTTGAAAGGTGCGCAGTAGCAAAGCGAGGCGTAACTCCAATTGAGGCGCCTATATTCATAGCAAGTCCTGAGGCCTCTTTTAATGGTGAAGTAGATTGTTTCGAAGGGTCGGTTATTTCATGTCTTCGACATGCCGCCATATAGAGACCTACGTTGCCTAATAAATCAAATGCATTATCAAAGCCTTCATCAGTATTTCCCTCAGATAAAAGCGTTTTAATTATCTCCCTGCCTTCATCCTCAAGAGCTTGCTTTAAATCGTCACCAACGGACTCAACATTGGTGCGTTCACTTTGATTTGAGTAGAGAACTTCAAGCTCTGAATTTAATTCAACAAAGCGATTTCTAATCCAGTAATCAAAGGTCTGCGAGTTTGGAGTCATTTCTAAGGTTATTTATATAAAAAAAGTCATAATATCATTATTTATCGAGTTTTAATCACTAAAATTAACTAATAAATAGTATAATAATAGAGATATTCATTAAATTAAATTATATTATTATTGAATATCGCTAATTTATTGGAAATTAAGAATGAATACTAATATCGATACTAAGGATTTAAGCATTTTATCTATTCTTCAGAATAGGGGAAGAATAGCTATTTCAGAGTTGGCTGCAAAATTAAATATGTCCGATACGCCCTGTCTTAGAAGGGTTAAAAAACTTGAAGAGGCTGGAGTCATTAGTGGATATAGTGCAAATATAAATCCTGAAGCGATGGGCTTTAATGCAATGGTCTATGTCTTTATAAGGCTAACTGAGAATTCAAATATCAGCGCTGATTTATTTGAAAATGCAATGAAAAAATTACCAGAAGTGCTAGAGTGCTCTGTCATAACTGGCTCGCATGATTATCTTTTAAAGATTATTGCAAGTGATTTACTTGGCTATGAAAGTTTTGTTAAAAAATCGCTTGGTAGTTTGACGTGTATTGCCAGTATTGAATCGACGGTAGTATTAAAGCAGACATTTGCTAGATGCGAGCTTCCAATAGAGATAATAAACTAATGAAATAACTAAGAGAGGAGATAAAATGGAAATCCAACAACTAGAGCCAAAATTAGAAAGCATGCAAGAAGAATATGAAAAGGCTCAAAAATTTAAAGAGTATGTTCAGGGCATATTCATAGAGAATAACTCTCAAGAGGAGTTTAAAAGAAGAGTAGATGCAATCTTTAATGAAACATTTAAGGATGCGAGGTTATGACACTTGCCAAATATAATACGAAAAATGGCTCTCCAAATGATAGGCGCAAGAGAAAGAGAGCTTTAGAGCAAGAGTTAGAAGACCTGCGTATTAAGAGTCGCAGTGATAAAGATCTTCATGAAGAGCTCGATCTTCTTGACAATGAAGAGAGTGAGTAAAAATAACTTTTACTTCTTCCTCTGGATTCTATTTAACGTAATAGTTAGCGTTATCTTTTTGGCTCTGATCTACTAGTCAAATTTTAGTGAGTATGAGGGAATAATAGTTTTTCTTAATACTAATTTATAGCAGTTACTAATCCACAACTTTGATTTGCTGGAACTGATACTTTTATTTTTTTCGGCATGCTTAACTTTAAATTGTTTACATTTTTAATAAATGTTTGTTGATCAAAGGATTCTCTAATCATTGAGTTAAACTTCTTCTCTTCACCAATAGTACTAAATGATAATCCGTTGTAATCATGTGCTGGATATACTTCAGTAGTATCAGGAAACTTAAAAAGCTTATGAATTGATTCATAAAGAGATATCGCTGAACCTCCTTGAAAATCACATCTTCCAGTACTTCGTATAAATAATGCATCACCAGTTAGGATTTTATTACCGATCTTATACGACATACACCCTAAGGTGTGCCCTGGGGTTTCTATTGCAGTAATATCATAATTACCAATCGAAAGAATATGGCCTTCGCCCGCCATAATATCTGAACATGCTTCAGCGTCAACATTCTCCATTCCTATAACAATTTTAGCTTTAGGATAGAATTTTTTTAGAGGGCACGCACTGGTTATATGGTCAGCATGGATATGTGTTTCAATAATAAATTTTAAGTTTAGATCTAGCTCTTTTAGCAAAGCTGTATCTCTGTCAATCATAATGTCTACCGCATCAACAATTGCGGCTTCTCTAGAGTCACTGTCTGCAATAAGATAGGTGAAAGTACAACTTTCTCTTTCAAATAGTTGTTTGAAAATTAAACTCATATTATTGGACTCAATATATTGAAATTAAATTATTAAATAAATATTAACACTCAACACATAAATTTAAGGTACATTTTTTCGGTGTGTATATAGTAATCATACAACTTTAATTCAGATGCTGCAAGACTATCTAAAACAATAACAACATTTTGATGATTTTGAAGGACGCTTCCAGGACAGAAAGAGGATATAGGCCCTTCAACCAAATCTGCAACTGCCTTGCTTTTGTGTTTACCTAAGCCAATGAGAATAATATTGTCAGCATCCATAATTGTTCCAATACCCATTGTCACTGCAATGGATGGCTGAAACTCCTTATCATCAAAGAAGCGCGCATTGTTTGCAACCGTATTTTCAGTTAGCGTCTTTACTCTGGTCCTTGAGCTGAGGCTAGAAGTAGGCTCATTAAATCCAATATGCCCATTTGTACCTAAGCCTAATAATTGAAGATCTACTCCCCCAATCGATTTAATCTTGGACTCATAATTTTCACAACAAAGCTCATAATCATTATTAAAACACTCAGGAATATAGGTATTTTTCTTATCGATATCAATGTGATTAAATAATTTATGGTTCATATAATGACGATAGCTTTGAGTGTGTCCTGGCTTTAAACCAACGTACTCATCTAAATTAAAAGTAGTAATATCTTTGAAGCTTAAGCCATCAGAATTATGCTTTTTAATTAAGCTCTCATAAGTTAAAAGAACAGAGCTGCCAGTCGCAAGACCAAGAGCTGCATTTTCTTTATTGACTATAAAATTTTCAATAAATCCTGCAGCAAAATTGCTCGCCTCTTTTTCACTTGGAAGAATAACGACTCTCATGATGCTTCTTGTTTTAGATGTTTGCCAGCAACCCAAACATTATGAATGTTAAAGTCAAGGTCAAAGTGAGCAAGGTCAGCCCGATAACCTGATTTCAATGAGCCAAGATAATTTCCAACACCTAGGTATTCTGCTGGATAACGTGTTGCCATTGCAATCGCATCATTCAATGGGATATTACAACTAAGATAGGCATTCTTAATGGCATCAATTTGTGTTATTGAGGAGCCAGCTAATTTGCCTTCTGAATTAATAAGACGGCCATTGGATTCACTAACTACCTCATCATAAAGCTCAAAAGAAGGCTCACCATGATTAATTGTGGCCATAGAATCTGAAACAAAAAATAG
This sequence comes from Candidatus Pseudothioglobus sp. Uisw_086, assembly GCF_048085745.1. Taxonomy (GTDB): domain Bacteria; phylum Pseudomonadota; class Gammaproteobacteria; order PS1; family Pseudothioglobaceae; genus Pseudothioglobus. The sequence continues at coordinate 92,458 of NZ_CP159803.1, forward strand.
TTTCCCTTTAGGTTTTTGATTGTAAGACATCTCAATTAATGATGGATGGACATGATGTAGGTCAGCAATAATACTGGCTGAGGTGTTATCAAAATTTAATGCTGAACCCACAACACCAGGTTCACGTGCTGAGATTTGCCCCATCGCATTAAAGAGATGCGTAAAGCCATCAAGTCCATATTTAATTGCTTCTTCTAGCTGATCATAGCTCGCATCAGTATGGCCCGCTAGAATTTTAAAGCCAAGTGATTTAAGATGCTTTAACTGTTTGATAGAAATGCATTCTGGGGCTAATGTAAGCATCACTGGAAAGCCTTGTAGGCTTTCAAATAAGTTTAAGTAATCATTGTTTATCGTATTGATATATTGTTTTTGATGAACCCCTCGATATTTAACATTAAAGAAGGGGCCTTCAATATGAAGCCCTAGGAGGGATTTATTATTATTAATCTCACTAGATATTGTTGAAGTACATCTTTTAAGAACATTCAATGAGTCACTAATGACAGTTGGCATTATGCTGGTCGTGCCAAAGTGTTGATGGGCCATTATTATTTCATCTAAGCTCTCTTTATCTGGCGAGTTATTAAACAGTTTTCCACCACCACCATTTACTTGAAGATCAATAAATCCTGGAGAGAGGATGCCACCATTTAATTTTTGAATTTTGAAGTTATCTTGAATAGAATTCTCATTGACAATATCAATAATTTTTTCACCATCAATTAGGAGTGCTTTTTGATCAAAGAATTCATTGCCAGAAAATATTTTAGCACCGGTGATTGCTTGTTTCATCCAAGCTCCACAACATAGTCATAGCGATCACCACGATAATAAGATTGAGTATATTCAACAACTCTTCCGTTATAATCCTTGCCTCTTCTTTCCACAAACAACACTGCACTACCTGGCTTGATTTCAAGTTTATCTGCTAGGTTGTCATCTGCTATGATGGCATGAATATTTTGTTTTGCAGTAACTGGATTCATATTCTTGGATTCAAGTAACTCATAAAGTGAGTCATCAATTGCAGATGTTATAGATATGATTGCTGCAGGTATTACAGCAATTTCATAAAGTAGCGGCTCATTTACTAAGTACCTTACTCTATTAAGACGATGCACATATTCGTTCTCATCTAAATTTAAAATCAAGGCCTCCTTAGCGCTTGCTTTACCTTCTTCACGCAAGATGGTTCTTGAGTAAGATTCGAGGCCTCTCTTTTTCATATCCGCAGTGAAGCTGTTTAGCGATGAAAGATTCTTATGAAGAACTAAATCAACACTTTCAGCAACAATCGTTCCAGCACCCTGGCGTTTATTGAGAAGCCCTATTTCTACCAGCTGATCGATTGCTTTGCGAACAGTAATTCTAGACATATGAAGCTTAGCTGCTAATTCTCTCTCTGGCATTAAAGCGTCTCCAGGCGCTAAAAGACCTTGTTGAATTGCCCTATTAAGTGATTTAGATAATTGTTTATATAGCGACTCTGGCCTGTCAGTAGAGGGCATTAAAAAATTAACTAGATTGTTGATATCATCCATTAGATATAAATAAAATAAAATATTGGTACTAAATTGGTACTATTATATTCTATCTTAATTTAAAAAGTAAATTTTTTATAATAAATTCAATATTAAGTGAAAGGAGCTAAATTATTTGTCTATTTTTTCTAATTTAATCCTTTATATAATGAGATCTTTAAGGATTATAGGTCTTTTAATATATTATTATTTATAAAATAATTAAACTTATTTACTTTTTAATAAATACCTGTTATATAATACCATTTCATTACCAATTTTTATATAGATTAGTATGCCTGCAAAGCCTTAGGAAGGTTTTTTGTTTTATAACAATACTAGTCAGTGAGGAGAAATATTGATTTCAACAGAGTTTTCTTTAACAACATCTATCAATTCAGATAATTACTTTTGCTCAACGCTTATTAATAATTCTAATGAGTCGATTGAGAATTTCATGTTCTGTTTCAGCATACTTGCGCCCGTAAGGGTTATTGAAAATTGCAACATTTTTAAAAGTGCTGGTGGATATATAGAGCTAACTCATCTTGAAAATTTCGTTTTAAAACCTGGACAAGAATGGAATTTTAAATACGCCTATAAAGAATCTAGACATATGCCAATGAATCACAGATGGGCTCCCCAGGGCGTTTTTTTAAAAAATAATAACGGTGAAGTAGTTAATCTTGAAATGATTGATTTGGATCTTAAAAGAATCTCCTCCGTGGTACCAACCCCTAAGTATTCAAGTGATAAATTAAATCATGAATCGCTAAGATTGGTGCCACATCCTTATTCATGGGAGGCTAGTGCTGGCGTATGTAATTTATGTGCTCCTATCAACATACTATTCAATGACAGTGACATGATAAGCAATGCTTACAAGTCAGCCTCTGATTTAGCTAGTCGATTAAATCTTAATCTTTTTTCTGGCCCTGTGAATGAAATTAATGAGAAGGCATCATCCACTGTAAAACTTAAACTTCAAAACCATTTAAGTGACTCTTCATATCAAATTACTCTTACCAGTGATGATGTTGAAATTACTGCTGGAGATGAGCCAGGTTTTTATTATGGTCTTATTTCTTTGATGCAATTAAATCAAACATATCATCAGTTAATTCCATGTGGGTCAATCATTGATAAGCCTCGATTTAGTTGGAGAGGCCAGCATTTGGATACTGTTAGGCATTTTTATTCAGTAGACAGTTTATTAAAATTACTCGATTTAATGAGCCTCTTTAAACTTAATAAGTTTCATTGGCATGGAGTTGACGACGAGGCCTTTCGCTTCAAATTTGATAGAAATCCTGAAGTTGCAACTGCAACTTCTAAAAGAGGAAATGGTTTGCTAGTACCGCCTGTTTTTGGCTCTGGACCAGATGCAACTGGCGATTGTTATGATAGAGAAGATATGCATAAAGTCATCAATAGGGCATCAGCTAACTTTATTGAAGTAATGCCAGAGTTTGATTTGCCTGGTCATAATATGGCATTAATCAACCTCTTCCCAGGTTTGCGTGATCCTGAAGACCAAAGTTGTGAGGTCTCAGTGCAAGGCTACTCAGAAAACACACTTAACCCAGCGATGCCAGAAACATTTTCGCTTGTTGAGTCTTTAATTGATGATTTATGTGACATGTTTCCTGGTGAGTACATTCATTTAGGTGGTGATGAGGTTGCACCAGAATCGTGGACAAAATCGCCTGCAATTGATGTGTTGAAGGAAAAGCATAGGCTTAATAATGGTAAAGATGTTGCTTCTTGGTTTATTAATAAGCTTTCTAAAAGAGTAGAGCTTAATAATAAAAAAACGTCTGCCTGGCAGGAGGCTGAAGACGGTCAGCACCATGACGATAAGTCAGAAAAATTACTATTTTCTTGGCAGAATCTGGAGTCTGGTTTTAATTTAGCAAGAGAAGGTTATAAAGTCGTCTTGTGCCCTGCTGAGCACATTTATTTTGATATGGCTCAGAGCAGAAATTACGCTGATCGTGGAGCAAATTGGGCAGCTGTCATACCTTTTGAGAAAGCTGTTGATTGGCCCATTATTCCAAATAATGAGCCAGAACTTGAAGCCAATATCCAGGGAATTCAAGGACATCTTTGGTGTGAAACGATTCTTAAGGATAGCGAAATGGAATCAATGCTATGCCCACGAATTCTTGGATTAGCAGAAAGCGCCTGGTCGAGTGAATCAAACAGACGCAAAGGCTCTGAGTTGGGTGATTTAGCAATAACTAGTTATCGAGAATTATTTGAAAAAATTGAATGGGACCACTATAAAGCTGAGAATTTTGATATCATGTCCGATCCGATAACGAATAAGGAGGCTTTGGCCAGTGAGTAGTTTGATACAAATGCTGAAACCCAAAACTAAATCACAAACAACCACAATGTTTGCTTGGGCATTAATTGCGCCTGCTGCAATGGTTATGTTTTGGATTGTACTTTGGCCTTTGTATGAAACCTTCCGCCTGTCTTTTACAAATTCGAACCTTGGAACCCTAATGGGAGGTGCTGATTTTATAGGCTGGGAAAATTATGAAAAAGCCATTGGAGGTCGAAAGTTTCCTGCGATAGTCACTCGAACTTTCTACTGGATGTTTTTATCTGTTGGTTTCAAGATGATTTTAGGTTTAATCGGCGCAACACTTTTAGCGAGTAATATAAGAGGGCGCGGACTTATGCGTGCTTTAGTTATGCCGCCATGGATTGTGCCTATAGCAATTGGCTGCTTTGGCTGGGTGTGGCTTTATAATGGTCATTTTGGCCTGCTCTCAAATTTTATAGAGATGGTCGGTATCACGGATGGTCCCTTTAGTTTCTTAGCTTATAAGCAGAGCGCTTTTTACTCAGCAGTTGTGACCGATGTTTGGATTGGAACGCCAATGGTAACTCTATTCTTTTTGGCGGCAATGCAAGGCGTTCCAAAAGACTTATATGAGGCTGCTTATGTTGATGGTGCATCGAGGTGGTATCGATTTAGAAGGATTACTTTGCCACAAATTATGCCTACCATTGTCTCTATGGCTTTACTGTCAGCAATCTGGACTTTTAATTCATTTGAAATTATTTGGATCTTGACAGAGGGCGGTCCTCGTGGGGCAACCACTACATTAATTATTGATACCTTTAAAACAGCGATCTTTAATTATAAGTTTGGTGCTGGCGCGACAAGAGCGGTTCTTGTTGTATTAATATTAGGTGTGTTTTCAGTAATTTACCTAACGGTACTAGGAAGATTGAGTAAAAAATATGGCTATGGCGGGGTTCAGAAATGATGGATAAGTACTCATTACTTCATAAGATTGGAATTTATGTCTCTCTCGCAATATTCATATTATTTATGTTGCTTCCTTTTGTTGAAATGTTTGTAGCTTCTCTCAGGCCAATCACTCATTTATTTACTAGGCCAGATGTTCCAATGGGTGAGACGATGAGTTTTTTTGATTTTATGAGCAGGTTTTGGTCAGATACTATGAGTTTTCAGGCATACAGGGATATGTGGGTTACCGTACCTCAATTACCGCGTTATATATTTAATAGCGTATTCATAGCATCAGCTGTTACTCTTTTATCAATGTGCTTTATTGTTCCAGCTGCCTATGCCTATGCACGTTTTAACTTTCGAGGAAAAACCACTAGTCTTACCCTCTTTTTGGCTGTAAACATGTTTTCAGGAGCGGTTCTTTTAATCCCTTTGTATAAATTATTACGCTCTTATGGTTTATTAAATACCTATTGGGCTATGATTATTCCTGGTGTGGCGTTTCTTATACCAACAGGAATATGGCTGCTTAAGTCTTTTTTAGAGAAGATACCCTATGAGTTAGAGGAGGCTGCATTTGTTGATGGTGCATCGCGCCTTTATACCCTTAGACGTGTTATCCTGCCTCTAGCAGTTCCTGGTTTAATTGTAGTTGGTGTTGCAATGTTTATTGGCGCTTATGCGCAACAATTTTTATTTGCAATTACTTTTAATCAAAATAGAGATTACATGCCACTACCAGCTGGTATTTTTGAGTTTATTGGATACCAGACAGTGCTCTGGAATGAAATGATGGCAGCAAGTCTTGTTGGAGTTCTGCCCGTGTTGTTAATTTTCCTGTTTATGCAGAAACATCTCATATCAGGTTTAACTTCAGGGGCGGTAAAGGAGTGAGATTCAAAAGTCTCACATAAAGTGTTATTAGGATAATTTAATTCTAGTAACTTGATGTAAATAGAAAAGGAGAAGTAAATGAAAAATATAAAAAAAGCGCTCTTCTTAGCTGTATTGGGTGCAGGTTTAATGGCTCCAGTGCAAGCTGAAGAAGTGCATATGATAATGTGCGGTGGTGAAATCCGTGAAGCTGATAAAGTAGTAATTTCTACTTTTGAAGCAAAATACTCAGGCGTAACAGTGAATGCTGAAGCGGTTCCTTGGGGAACATGCCAGGACAAAGCAATGACACTAGCAGCAGCTGGTGATCCTGTTGGTTTGGCTTATATGGGTTCACGTACTCTGAAGCAACTAGCTCTAAGCGGTCTGATTGTTCCAGTAGATATTGCTGATGATCAGAAGGAAATGTATCAGCCAGGTATTCTTAATACAGTATCTAGTGGTGGAAAAACTTGGGGCTTCCCTCACGCTTTCTCTACTAAAGCCCTATTTATCAACTGTGGTTTAGTTGAAGAAGCAGGCATGGCTTGTGTTGCTCCTAAGACATGGACAGGTATGTATGCGATGGCTAAAGCTATCAATGATAATACTTCAGCTGCAGGTATTGGCATAACTGGAAAGGACTTTGATAACACTATGCACCAATTCTTAAATTACTTATATAGTAATGGTGGCTCTGTAAATGATGCAGATACTGGTGAGATAACTTTTAATAGTCCTGAGACTATCGAAACTCTTGAGTTTTATGGTAAGTTAGCTGGTGTTGCTCAGGAAGGCCCAATGGGTTATGAGCGTGGACAATTGACTCAGTTGTATAACGATGGTCAGATTGGAATGTATATTAACGGTCCATGGGGTGCAGGTCAGCACAATGATAATATTGCTGAAATAGTTGTCCCTATTCCTGCTGGTCCTAGTGGTTCAAGTGGAACATTATTAATTACTGACTCAATTGCAGTATTTAAAGGTTCTGCTAATGAAGATCTAGCAATGGAGTTAGCTTCTATGCTTTCATCTGGCGAAGCACAGTATGACCTAGATAAGAGCTGGGGCTTAACACCAATCATGCAGTATGAGAAGATGATGGATGATGTCTACTATACTACTGACTACTGGCAGACATTTGTTGCGCCAATTGGTGGCGGTGGTCCAGAGCCAATGTTTGAAGACTTTAAAGCATTGCAAGCTGGTATCAATGGTGCTATCCAAGGTATGATCTTGGGCGAAGGTTCTGCTGCTGATCTAGTTGCAGAAGCTGCTGAAATTTTAGCAGAAGGCAATTAAGTCAATTAATTGACTATTTCAGGGGTAACTATTAGTTACCCCTGAATTTTTTTAAAGGCTTACTTCAAAAAGAGGTTAATTTAAAAGCACCCTTTTGAAGCTTGCTTTAAACATAAGTAATAGATAATTTAATTGCGCACTGAGTATGCGCTCTTTTTAAGGAAGAAAGAATGGCAACAGTAAAACTTGAAAATATTTATAAAAGTTTTGATGAAACAGAAGTTTTATTTGATATTAATTTAGAAATAAAGGATAAGGAATTCGTTGTTTTTGTTGGACCCTCGGGTTGTGGAAAAACAACGTTATTAAGAATCATTTCAGGCCTAGAGGAGGCGACGTCAGGTAGTGTAATTATTGATGATAAAGATGTTTCTAATGCGCCTCCAGTTGAAAGAGGTATCGCAATGGTTTTTCAATCCTATGCCCTCTATCCCCATCTATCAGTCTTTGAAAATATAGCGTTCCCACTTAGGGTTGCAAAACTTAATGAAAAGGAACTGGAAGAAAAAGTATTTAAAGCTGCCGATATCTTGCAGTTAAGAGATCGTTTAGATTTCAAACCAGGCCAACTATCAGGAGGCCAACGCCAAAGGGTAGCCATTGGCCGCTCTATTGTTAGAGATCCAAAAGTATTCCTTTTTGATGAGCCTTTATCCAATCTTGATGCAGCTCTTCGCGGAGATATGCGGGTTGAGCTAGCAAAGCTCCATCAAAATTTAAAGACAACAATGATTTATGTTACTCATGATCAGATTGAAGCGATGACAATGGCTGATAAGATTGTTGTATTGCGTGATGGCGTTATAGAGCAGGTAGGATCACCAATGGATTTATATCATAATCCTAAAACAAAGTTTGTGGCAGGCTTTATCGGCCAACCAAATATGAACTTCCTTAAAACAACTGATACAGAAATTAAAAATAAAAAACTAGTTGCAAATATTGGTGACTTGAATTTGGACTTGGTTGTTGACGTCTCTAGCACAAAAGCAGGTGATGAAATAGATGTTGGAGTAAGACCAGAAGATCTAGTCGTTTCTTCATCAAAAGGTGGGGTTCCAATGAGTGTTGAAGTTGTTGAACATATTGGAGCAACAGTTATCTTACATGGCTCTGTTTTAGGCAATAGTAATTTCTGTGCTGTAGTGCCAAGTGACTCAATTATTAAACCAGGTGAAACTGTCAACCTAGTTTTTGATTCTTCTAAGTGTCATACTTTTAATTCATCAGGACAAGCACTTAAGAAAACAAATAAGCAGATATAAGGTAATAATCATGAAGACTGGAATTGTTGGTTTGGGTTTAAGAGCTGCAAATGTTCTTAAAATGCTTGTAGAGGATCTACCGGAGTTAGATTTAGTTGGTTATGTTGATCCTGATCCCTGCGGATTATCAATACTTGACGATGTCCCCCATAATTTAATTAGATTTGAAAGCCTTGATGAGATGATTGAAAAATGTAATCTCGATCTTCTATGGGTTGCTTCCCCAAATCATCTTCATCTTGAGCATATTAAATTTGGTCTTGAGGCGGGCTTAAAAGTTTTCTCAGAGAAACCTATTGTTACGACAAAAGAGGATAGCTTTAGTCTCGCAAAATTAATAAAAATATATGGTGAAAGCCAATTAATTGTAGGCCTTGTTTTGCGTTATTCGGTGCACATGCGAGAATTACGTAGAATTCTTGACGCTGGAACCTTAGGAAATATCACTTCACTTGAAGCTAATGAACATATAGCCCCATTTCATGGATCATTTTTTATGAGAGATTGGCGCCGACTTGAAAAATATTCAGGCGGCTTTATGTTAGAAAAATGTTGCCATGATATTGATTTATATAACAGTATTGTTGGGGAGAGGCCAACAAGAGTAATTAGTTTTGGTGGGCGAAACAACTTTATTCCTTCAGAGGCTCCTAATGGAAATGAGCATGATGATGTTTACCAAATAAAAAAATCTTATTGGGAAAGCGCTGATGATCCATTTACGAGTAACGCGGATATTATTGATCATCAGAATGCATTAATAGAATACCCAAATAATGTAACTTTCTCATTTCATACCAGCATTAATGTTCCTGATGAGCAGCGGCGTTTTTGTATTATTGGAAGTCGGGGTATGGCTGAAGGTGACTTTGGTCGAGGTGGACTCAAAATTACAGATGCGCGAACTGGTAAGTGCTTAGAGGATCATGATTTTAGTGTTTCAATGGCTCCTGATGAGGTAAATTATCCAGCTCATTATGGCGCAGATAAGTTGATGTGCGAGGATATTGCAAGTTTTCTTAAAGGTGATTTAACATCTCTACCTGTTGGACCAAAAGAGGCGATTACTGCTGGTTTAGTTGCTTTGGCAATTGATGAAAGTATGATTTCAGGACAAGTTATTGATATGGCTGAGACTTGGAAAGAATTGGACTCATTATATTAAAGGAGTTGGGTTTTGATTAAAGGCATAAGTTATCTTTCTTTTGAAAATGGACTAGCAAATACTGAGTCAATAGAATCAGCATTAGCTCAAACAAAAAAATTTGGCTTTGATGCTCTTGAATTAGGAATATCAACCGAAGGTGTTTTGACTACTGATACCTCAGAAGCTGAATGTTTAAAGATACGAAAAACTATTGACGACTCAGGTGTTTTTGTAGATAGCTTAGGAACTGGAATATCTTGGGGAACTAGTCCAACAAGTAATGATGAGGCTACGCGTAAAAAATCTATTAGCCTCCATCAAGATGCATTAAGGATTGCAAGTAATCTTGGATGTAAGTCACTATTAATGGTTCCCGGAGTAGTTAAAAGCCCAATTTCTAGGGATATTGTTCGATATGATAGGGCACTAGATCGTCTAAGGGATGCGGTCAATCAGCTGCTGCCAATTGCGGAAGATCTTGATGTTGATTTATGCCTTGAAAACGTATGGAATGGTTTCTTTTATTCACCGATTGAGCTTAGGGATTTTGTAGACTCTTTTGATTCAAATAAATTAGGTGTTTATTTAGATGTAGGCAATCTCATTGGTTATCAGCAGTATCCACCACACTGGATTGAGTTACTTAATTCAAGAATAAAAAGAGTGCAAATAAAGGATTTTCAGGAAAATTTTGATTGGACGGGTAGTTTTAGTTTTTGTGATCTTGGGGCTGGTGATGTGCCCTGGAAGGAGACAATAGACGCACTTAAATCTATCAATTATAAAAATACAATAATTGCAGAAATGTTGCCTTGGGACGAAACTATCTTGTCGCGCACATCTGCAGCAATGGATCAATTATTTGATTTCAATTCTATTGCTTAAATTTAAAATTTATGACTAATAAACTTAAAGTTGGCGTAATTGGCCTTGGAAGTATGGGATCAACCCACTTAGATATCTATTCAAAAATAAATGATGTTGAAGTCATCGCTATTGCTGATTCAATCCAGAGCAGACTTGATGGGTCAAGCAAAGCTGCAGGTAATATTAGTGGCCAGGCTGAAGGGGGAGTGTTTGGTCTTAGTGTTAAAAAATATCTTGATGGGATGGATCTTATTAATAATCCAGATATTGATATTGTAGATATATGTGTTGGAACTGATCTCCATTTTATTTTTGTTGAAGCTGCATTGGCTAAAGGTAAACATGTATTAGTAGAAAAGCCACTTGCAAGAACGTATGAAGAGGCTAAAAAAATAGTTCAATTAGCGCAAAAGTCTTCCTCTAATATTATGTCTGCAATGTGTCTTCGTTATTGGCCCGCATGGGTTTGGCTTAAAGAGGCTATAGAAAGTGAAGAGTATGGTAAGTGCTTGTCTTTAAATTGTAAGCGTCAAACGAGTTTTCCTGGTGGCTCTTTTTACTCAAGCCATGAGCAATGCGGTGGTGCATTATTAGATTTACATGTTCATGATACTGACTTTATTAACTATTGTTTTGGTCTTCCAGTTGCAGTTTTTAGTCAAGGATATAAAGGTCCTAGTAGCGGTATAGATCATGTTGTAACAAATTATATTTTTGATAAAAAAAAGTTTTCTCCCTTGGTGAGCTCTGAAGGGTCATGGACAATGCAAGATGGGTATGGATTTGACATGTCTTATACAGCTAATTTCGAAAATGGAACGGCTACCTATCTTCTAGATGAAAAAGAGACACTTAAATTTTTTAGATCAGGCTCAGAGCCACAAACTATTGATCTGAAGGAAGGTATGGGATATGAATTTGAAATCCGTGCATTTGTTGATGAAATTCTTAGTGGAAAAGCAAGTAATCTTGGTTTGTTAAAACAGGCAGCAGAGACAATTGCAATTATTGAGGCTGAGAAAATAAGTATTGAAACTTGCTCAGTTATCTCTGTAGAAGCCTAGCTTAATAGTTAGGCTTTTTAGAGTAATATTTTAGCTAATAAGTTGCAAGTTTAAAATCATCCCAGACTTGTTGTGCAAGCGCGCCAATATATGCATCATTATTCTCTAGAGCTTGTTTAATCCAAAATCTAGCTTCTAAGATATTTTTATCATCCCCTTTACCAAGAAGATACATTCTTCCAAGGTTATATTGAGCTGGAGCATCACCCTGTTCAGCAGCTTTGATAAACCAACTAAAAGCAAGTTTATCATTTTGGACAGCGCCCTGACCTCTGAGATATAGATTGGCTAAATTATATTGTGCGTTAACATTACCCAGTTCGGCAGATTTTTTATACCATTCAATTGCTTCCTTAAAATCTTGCGCAGTACCTTTACCATTTGCATGCATCCAACCAAGGTTGTATTGAGCTCTTGCATTTCCATCTTCAGCAACTGGAGTCCATTCAGTAATAGCACTTTCATAGTTACCACTGACATATTCTCTCTGCCCAGATATATAATCAGCAAAGGAATTAGTAAATAGCATAGACATTAGAAAAGCTAAAAGAATTTTATTTTTTGACATAATTTTCCTTGAAAGTTTAAGTAGTTCTTAGGTGGTAAGCCTAATGTGGGATATATTAACATATTTGCATAAAAATTTGCAGGTTTGCATGACCCTAATTGTATTAATTAATTAAGCAATTCACTATAGAATATATTTTTGCAATAGGCCATTAAAAATAATATGTTTAACACCAGGTTGAAGATGGTTAATTTTTTATTAATCTCTATTGGGCTAAGCTTCACTCAAATTGCTGCAGATGAAATTAAAGTTGCTGTTGCAAGTAATTTTTATCCAGCAATGAAAGAAATTGTATTGCAATATGAGTTAAAACAACTTCAATCCTCTGAGAGTTATAATATAGTTCTGATTTCAGGCTCTTCGGGTAAACATTACGCGCAAATTTTAAATGGTGCTCCTTTTGACATATTCTTCTCGGCTGATAAGGTAAGGCCAATTTTATTAGAAAAAAAAGGAATATCTGAAACTGGATCAAGATTCACCTATGCACTAGGTAAGCTTGTTCTTTGGAGCTCACTAGATGGTTTTGTAGAGAAAGAGGAGAGTCTTTATAGTAATGATTTAAGGTTTTTAGCAATAGCTAACCCTAGAATTGCACCATATGGAGTAGCAGCTAGAGAGGCTCTTATATCAATTAATCTATGGGAAAATTTGCAAAGCAAGCTAGTAAGAGGTGAAAATATTGCCCAGACATTTCAATTTGTTAATAGTGGAAATGCTAAACTAGGATTTATTTCTTACTCACAACTTATGAACCCTAGTTACCCTGTGGTTGGTTCATTTTGGGAAGTGCCCCAATCACTTTACACACCAATAGAGCAGCAAGTAGTGCTGTTGAAGAAAAGTTTGCTTGCAAAAGACTTTTTGTCATTTATTGAATCAGATGAGTCTTTAAATATCATCTCAAAATATGGATATGATTTACCATAATGTTAAATGAATACGATCTTTCAGCCCTTCTAGTTACTATAAAGTTAGCCTCAATAACTACTGTTATTCTCATTTTAGTTGGAACTCCAATTGCATGGTGGCTCTCACAAACTCGTTTTAAATTTAAGGCAGTAATTGAAGCAATAATAGCGCTACCACTCATTCTTCCTCCAACGGTGCTAGGTTTTTATTTACTTATGACGTTGGGCACTAATGGTCCAATAGGGAATTTTTTGGAGTCCCTAGGTGGAAGTTCAATCGCTTTTACATTTACTGGACTCGTTGTTGGGTCAGTGATTTATTCACTTCCTTTTGTAGTTCAGCCACTTCAGAATTCTTTTGGATCAATTGGTAAGCAACCTATGGAGGTGGCAGCAACCTTAGGCGCATCAAAACTAGATCGCTTTTTTACAGTCGCAGTCCCACTAGCCCGCTCTGGTTTTATCACTGCTAGTGTTTTAGGGTTCGCCCACACAGTAGGAGAGTTTGGCGTAGTCCTAATGATAGGAGGCAACATTCCAGGTGAGACAGGAGTTTTATCAATAGCAATTTATGATCATGTTGAGGCAATGGAATATGGGCAGGCACATGTTTTAGCTGGAGGCTTGCTTGTCTTATCTTTTGTCATGCTACTTGTTGTGTATATCTTTAATCACCGATTTTCTATCATGAGGACTAATTAGTGATTGAATGTCAGATAAAAATTGAGTTAGACAGCTTCATTCTTGATGCTAATTTTAGTATTCCTGATAAAGGGGTAACTGTTATTTTTGGTCCTTCAGGATCTGGCAAGACAAGTTTATTAAGAGCATTAGCCGGCCTAGAAAAGACCCATAAGGGATTTCTAAAAATAGGCGATTCAATTTGGCAGGATAGTGAAAATTTTGTTTTAACCCATAAGCGTCAAATTGGCTATGTGTTCCAAGATACTACTTTATTTGAACACCTTAATGTCCAAGGTAACCTTGATTATGGGATTAAAAGATCGTCAAATATAGAAAAAGAATTTATAGACTCTATACTTAATCTATTAGATATAAAAACATTACTTAATCGATCGACATCGCAACTTTCAGGGGGTGAAAAGCAACGAGTTGCAATTGCTAGAGCTCTTATGATTAAGCCTAAAATTTTATTAATGGATGAGCCATTATCAGCGCTGGATATAAAACGTAAACAAGAAATTTTGCCTTACCTTGATGCGCTTCATAACGACTTAGATATTCCAATCATCTATGTAACTCATTCTCCTGATGAAGCATCAAGATTGGCTGATTATTTACTACTTCTTGATCATGGAAAAGTCATTGGATCTGGACCAATAAACAATATGCTTACTAGGTTTGACCTTCCAATGTCTCATGGTAGGGAAGCCACTTCATTGGTTGAAGCTAAAGTAATCAGCCGTGAAAAAGAATTTAATCTAATGCATCTAGATTTTCCAGGAGGTGAATTTTTAGTTCCAGATAATAAATTGCCAATTGGTAGTAATGTTCGTTTGAGGGTTTCAGCGCGTGACGTAAGTCTTACAAGAGAAAAGCAGATTGACACCAGTATCTTAAATATCTTTCCAGCAATAGTTCATGAAATGTCACCTGAAGGAAAGGCTCAAATTATGGTTCGGCTTAAAATAAAGGAAATAACTTTACTCACGCTGATAACAAAAAAGTCCGCTAAGATCTTGGATCTAAAAAATGGATCGAAGGTTTTTGCTCAGGTTAAAAGTGTAGCAATACTTTCGTAACAGCTTTAGTTAGATCTTTAAGTGGCCCTTAATCTTTTAATTGGCCTTTCGTCTATGAAGACATGAATAAGTGCTGTAATTGCTGCAATAATTGCAGCCCACCACCACACCTGGTTGTATGATCCTGTTGTATCAAAAAGGTATCCGCCTAGCCATACGCCTGTGAATGAGCCAATTTGGTGATTCAAAAAAACAATACCATATAAGGTGCCCATAAATCTTAATCCAAACATCTGCGCGACTAGGCCCGAAGTAGGGGGGACTGTAGCTAGCCAAAGCAACCCGGTTGCAAAGGAGAATGCGTAGATTGTAAAAGTTGAAATTGGAATTACAAGAAATAAAATAATCACAATTGACCTTGCACCATATATGAAAGCAAGTATCCATTTTTTTGAATAAATACCTGAAAGGTGACCCGAAACTAAAGAGCCAAAAATATTACTAAGGCCAATAATTGCTAGGCTTGCTGCAGCAATTGAGCTGTCAAAACCCTTATCTGCAAGATAAGAAGGCATATGAACCGTAATAAATGCCAGCTGAAAGCCACAAACAAAAAAACCTGCAATTAAAAGCCAATAGTGAATATGAACTGACGCCTCATTAAGGGCCTCTCTGAGGTTTTGAGATGGCTCATTATCAATATTATTGTTAGTTTTTTCATCACCTTTAAATACTGGCGCGAAAAGAATCATCGATAGCGCACCTATTGCCATTATTATTAGTGCTGTTTGCCACCCATAAGCAACAAGAAATTCTCGCGCAACAGGAATAAAAAGGAATTGTCCAGCAGAGCCTGCAGCAGTTCCAACACCTAAGGCGAGTGCTCTTTTTTCCGGAGTAACCATTCTCGCCATAGCTGGAAGAATAACGCCTAGACCAGTTCCAGCAATTCCCATTCCTATAAGTATTCCAGCGCCTATATGAAGACTAACAAAGCTATCTGCAGTGGCTGTCACATATAGACCTAAAGAATAAAGAATAGTGCCAACTACAACTACTCTTGCAGTTCCAAACTTATCAGCAAATGCGCCTGCAAGAGGTTGAGTCAAGCCCCAAAAAAGATTTTGCAGGGCTAATGAGAAAGCAAAGACTTCACGACCATAGCCAAAGGTTTCAGAAACTGGCTTAAGAAAAAGTCCAAGTGATGATCTAAAGCCAAAATTAATAGCTAAAAGGATGCACGCTAATGCAATTGCTAGACTTAATATTTTTTTATTTTGCACCAGATAAATATTCTTTTAACGTTGCGATAGTATAACCATAATTATTTGACGAGCCTTTATATAAGTATTAATATACCCAACACTTGTTTTAATTAATTTTAATTAGAGGTCTATATGCGCATACTTGTTTTTCAACATGTCGACTGTGAACATCCTGGATCTTTAAGGCAGTTTTTAGCTGAGGACGGAATTGAGTGGGATGCAGTTTATTTACATCGAGGTGATAAAATCCCAAACTTTGATAATTATGACGCTCTTTGGGTAATGGGCGGCCCAATGGATGTCTGGGATATAGAGGAAAACCCCTGGCTAGTTGATGAAAAAGCAGCAATTAGGCATTGGGTCAGAGATTTAGGTAAGCCATATTTAGGCCTATGTTTAGGTCATCAGTTGCTTGCAGATGCCCTTGGAGGAACATGTGGTCCTCAAAAAATACCTGAAATTGGAGTTCTTGAAGTTGAACTCACTGCTGAGGGAAAGTCAGATCCACTTTTTAAAGGCACAGCTCATCATCAGCAATGCCTTCAATGGCATTCTGTCAGAGTGGCACAAGCTCCAGAAGGTGCTGTTATTTTAGCTAAGTCAGATGTTTGCTCTATTCAGGCAATGCGGATAGGAGTAAACGCATGGTCAATGCAATATCATGTTGAAATAGAGCCAGATACTGTAGAAAACTGGGGTGCTATTCCTGCTTATGCAGAAGCTTTAATAAATACACTTGGCCAGGGTGCATTGTCAGATCTTAAAAAAAATACTGATGAAAGCATGAGCCAATGTTTGAGTTGCGCAAAACAAATTTATAAAAACTTTATGCAAATAATGGTTTAGTTAAATTCAAGTTTTTTGCAAAACAAATTTATAAAAACTTTATGGAATTAAAAGTTTAGTTAAATTCAAGTTTTTTTGTGAATTATTTCACATTTTCAAATCATTAGAATAGTCATATATAACAACATCTTAAAGGTAAATTTGTTCTAAATTATCATACGAATTATGTAAATAAATTAAAATGTAAATTTAATGATTGACACCGAATTTAATTCAAGGTATCTTTCCGTTTTTTAAGTGTTTTATTTTACATCCTAGCTAAGGGGAAACTAATGAGTGATGAAGACGATTTTGACCTAAATGACTTAGATGATAAAGAATTAGTCGAGCAGATTCAAGATGATCTTTATGACGGTCTTGACGCAGAGGTTACTGAAGGCACTGAAATTTTGCTTGCCCGGGGGTGGGATGCTAACGATGTATTAGGTGAAGCTTTGGTTGGCGGTATGAAAATTGTAGGAGTAGACTTTAGGGATGGTATTTTGTTTGTACCTGAGGTTCTCAAGTGTGCTGGAGCTATGAAAGGTGGTATGGGAATACTTAGGCCTATCCTTGCAGAGTCTGCAGAAGACACGTCATTAGGTAAGTTTGTGATTGGAACCGTTAAAGGTGATATTCACGACATTGGTAAAAACTTAGTTGCTATGATGTGTGAAGGTGCAGGGTTTGAGGTTATTAATTTAGGTATTAATAATCCTGTAGAAAATTATCTTGAAGCAATTGATGAACATGAGCCAGTAATTGTTGGTATGTCTGCCTTACTTACTACAACTATGCCTTATATGGGGGTTGTTGTTGAAGAGATGGAAAAAAGAGGGATGCGTAAAGATACTCATATAATGTGTGGTGGTGCGCCGCTGAACCAAGAATTTGCTGATGCAATTGGTGTGCCTGCATATGGCCGTGATGCTGCTAGAAGTGCTGAAATGGCTGAGGAGCACGTTCTTGGTTTGCGTAAAAAGCGTGATCATCGATAAGATAAAAACTGATAAGACTAAAAAAAGATTAGTTTTAGGCTGCGGCGCATTAGTATACGATCTTCTAAGGTTAATCAAACAAAATCCATCACTCTCAGATAAAGTAAATTTGCAATGTTTGCCGGCTAGCTGGCATAACAGCCCTCAATTAATTGCTCCTGGCGTTGAAGAATATTTGTCTGAGAATGCTCATCTTTATGAGGAGATATATATTGCGTATGCAGACTGTGGAACTGGAGGCGCGCTTGACAGAGTATTAGAAAAGTTTGAAGCAAAACGTATTGAGGGCGCACACTGCTATGAGTTTTTCGCTGGAACAGATGTTTTTGAGCAGTTATCAGATGAGGAATTAGGTACTTTTTACTTGACAGATTACTTGGTTAAAAATTTTAATAGAATTATGATTAAGGGTTTGGGGCTTGATAAGCATCCTGAGCTTTTTGAGGTTTATTTTAAGCATTATAAAAAATTAGTATATTTGGCTCAAACTGAAAATGAGCAGTGGCAAAAAGATGCTCAGCAGTATGCAAAAGATTTTGGCTTTGAGTATGAATATCGACTTGTAGGAACGGGAAGCCTTGATAGTGTTTTTGAAGAAATTGATATCCAGCCATTGGAAATAAAAGATTAATGGAGTATGAAAAATGTTTAAAGAAGTAATTATAAAAAATTGCTGGAAAGCTAGGCTGGAGAAATAATGTCATTATTAAATCTCTTTTCTTCTAAAGAAGAAAACCCAAAAGTAAGTGATTATCTTAAGGAGTTTTTAACTGATTTTTCGATTGAAGTTATGCCTCGCACCGCGGCAAAAATTGAAAGCTTTGAAGAGATACTTCCAAAAAATACAAGGGTTTATATTGCTCATATTGAAGGTGTTCCTATTGAAGAGATGGTGCAGACAGCTAAACGGATAAGCCTTGAAGGCTTCAATGTTATGCCTCACTTTCCAGCTCGGATTATTAAAGACAAGAGTACCTTAGAAGAGTGGATAAATATTTATCAAGGTGAGGCGGGTATTAATCAAGCGCTGCTTTTAGCTGGGGGTGTGGACAAGCCACATGGTGTGTTTGAAGATTCAATGCAGCTGGTAGAAACAGAACTATTTGAAAAATATAATTTTAAAAACTTACACTTTGCAGGCCACCCTGAAGGTAATAAAGATATTGATAATGATGGCTCAAATAAAAATGTTGATGACGCGCTGCAATGGAAGCAAAAATTTAATGACCGCTCAGATATTGATATAGCAATAACAACGCAGTTTTGTTTTGAAGCAGAGCCAGTAATCGAATGGGCAAACTCATTGACGAATAATGGAATAAATATACCAATTCATATTGGAGTAGCTGGACCCGCAAAACTTCAAACTTTAATTAAGTTTTCAATTGCTTGTGGAGTTGGACCTTCATTAAAGGTACTGCAAAAAAGAGCAAAAGATGTGAGGAAACTTTTACTTCCGTTTGATCCGAATGACTTTTTAGAGACTTTAGCTAAACATAAAAAAGAAAATCCAAAATTTAATATCAGTAATATTCATTTTTTCCCTCTAGGCGGTATAAATACTAATGCTTCATGGATTAAAAATGCAATTAATAATTCATAGAAGGAGTAAGTAAATTGACAACAACAACACTATCCTCATTAACAAAAGAGGTAACTATTGGCTTTGGCCATCCATTCGTAATGATTGGTGAAAGAATAAATCCAACTGGCAGAAAAATTCTAGCTGAAGAAATGAAAGTTGGTGATTACTCACGTGTAGTTGCGGATGCTATTGCTCAGGTTGCTGCAGGCGCACAGATGTTAGATATAAATGCAGGCATCCCTCTTGCAGATGAGCCAGCAATTCTTGCTGAAGCAATAAGACAAGTTCAAGCTGTTGTGGACGTTCCTATTTCAATTGACTCATCAATTATTGAAGCCCTTGCATCTGGCCTAGAAGCATACCAGGGAAGAGCATTAGTAAATTCTGTCACGGGTGAAACAGAAAATTTGGAGAGAGTGCTTCCACTAGTTAAAAAGTATGGTGCAGCAGTTGTGGCGATCTCTAATGATGAAACTGGAATTAGTGAAGATCCAAATGAGCGTTTTAAGGTCGCTAAAAAGATTGTTGAACACGCTGCAGACTATGGAATTAAGCCAGAAGATGTTGTTGTTGACCCATTAGTTATGCCAATTGGCGCGATTTCTCAAGCTGGCAATCAAGTTTTTGAGTTAGTTAGGAAGCTTCGTAGTGAGTTAAAAGTTAATACAACGTGCGGTGCATCAAATGTTAGTTTTGGTTTGCCTCAACGAAACGGTATTAATAATGCTTTCCTTCCTATGTTAATTGCAGCAGGAATGACTTCTGCAATTGTAAACCCATTACACCCAGAGTTAGTTCAGGCAATTAGAGCTGGAGATGTTTTAACAGGTGTTGATGATGGTTGTGGTAGCTGGATTAAAGCCTATAGAGAGCCAACAGCTGATGGAAGTGATGTTAGGGATGGGAGACGCCGCAGAAAACGTGCGTAACAATAATAATGACCAGTATTGAATATAGAGGATCTTGCGTTTGCGGCCAAACAAGCTATAGCACCTTTGATTTGGCTGACGTATCTTATTGCCACTGCGTACAGTGCCGAAAAATGACGGGTCACTATATGGCTGCATGCCAAGCCAAAAGGGATAAAATTAAAATTATTGGAAAAATTAAATGGTTTTATACTCATGTGGACTCAAGGCACGGTTTTTGTGATAATTGTGGATCGCATATGTTTTGGCAAAACGATAGTTTGCCAACTATAAGCGTAACTGCTGGTAGTTTAGAAGATGCAAAAAATTTGACTGTCAAACATAATATTTTTACTGAAGAGAAAGGGTGTTATTACACAATTAGCCCCAATGAGATTCAAATTGAGGGCTATGGTAAAAGCCATAATAGTAAGGAGTAGTATTTTGGAAGATGTCCAGCAAGTTTGCTTTACCCCGTCAGGCCGCCAATTCAAAGGCGAGGCTGGAGATACTTTGCTGCAAGTTGCTCAAGATGCGGGAGTAGCTATACGCTCATTATGTGGCGGCTACGGGCAGTGCCATCAGTGCTGGATTGAGGTTTCTGAGGGTTCACATCCTAAATTTGGTGTTAATTGTAAGCCTGAAAATGTTAGCGGAATTACTAGTCTAGAAAAACAATTAATCCTCGATAATCCAAGTTACAAAGGTAAGCGACTCGCATGTCAAACTTGTATCCAAGGCGACTTAGTAATAGATGTTCCTGAAGATAGCCAAGAACATAAGGCCTATATAAGTAAAAAAAATGCTAAACAAAATTATTCTATTTCAAGTTCAATCACTCTTTTAGATTGCACGCTTGAAGAGTCAACATTGGATGAAAATCCCTCCGCCTCAGAAAATCTATTGGCGCAACTTGAAAAGCAAGGTGTCAAGGCAAGTATTGACTTCAACCTACTAAGAGGTTTGCAGCCTTTAATTCATGAAGCTAAGGGAAATCTTACTGTTGCGGTTAGGGATAAAAATCAAATTGTTGCAGCCTATCCTCAAGGGAGTCATAAAGTATTTGGAGGTGCAATCGATATTGGTTCTACCACTTTAGCACTCTATGTCTACGATTTGAAAGACGGTAAGTTGGTTTTTGAATCTTCTGCAATGAATCCGCAAATTCGATTTGGCGAAGACTTGATGAGTAGGGTTTCATATGTAATGATGAATAAGGGCGGTGATGAAAAATTGACTGCTGCAGTAAGAAATAAGATTACAGAGATGCTCCATGAGGCTTGTGAAAATCTAGAGATTGAGTGGGATAAATTATTGGAGGTTGTGCTAGTTGGTAACCCAATTATGCACCACATATTTTTTGGAATTTCACCCGTAGAACTTGGTCAAGCTCCATTTACATTATCAATAAGAAGTTGGCTTGATGTTGATGCAAAAGACTTGGGTTTTGATTTGCATCCTAAAACACGATTATCATTTTTACCATTGATTGCGGGCCATGTTGGCGCTGATACTGCTGCAGCTTATCTTAGTCAAATGGACACAATGCATTCTGAAACTACCTTGCTGGTTGATATTGGAACCAATGCAGAAATTATGCTTGCTAAAGATGGGAAAGTTTATGCTACATCCTCTCCAACAGGACCAGCCTTTGAGGGTGCTGAAATTAGCTCTGGAGTGAGGGCAACCTATGGAGCTATCGAGAGAGTAAGGATAGATAAAGATACTCTGAAGGTTCGATTTAAAGTGATTGGATGTGATGCTTGGTCAGATGAGCCAGACTATGAAATGCTTAAAATGCAGGCAGTTGGCATATGTGGAAGTGGAATTATTGAAGCTATTGTGGCGCTTGCTGAGGCAGGTATTATTGATCAAAGTGGACTTTTTGTAGAATCAATTGCACCAGAACTTTTCTCAAAGAAAGGAAATACATCTCGTTTTTTATTAGTTGAGCAAGGAGATAAATCGATTTATGTAGAACAAGTTGATATTCGCTCTATTCAATTGGCTAAGGCCGCATTATCTGCTGGCGTTTCTATACTGATGGATTATCTTGAGTGCACTGAGTTTGATAAAGTATTGTTAGCAGGAGCTTTTGGTGCTCACTTAGATGCCAGATATGTTGCTCTTTTGGATATCATTCCAACCTCAACTGCAGAAAAGATTATTTCGGTAGGTAATGCAGCTGGTGTTGGTGCTAGTGCAGCATTATTAGATGTTAAAAAGCGAAAAATAATTATTGATGCAGTAGACAAAGTTGTTAAAATTGAAACTGCTACTGAGCCAAAATTCCAAGAGTATTTTGTTGATGCAATGAAATTCACTGTATCACCAGTAAAACAACAGCAAACCAATAAAGTTAGACGCCGCAAAAGAGCGCCTTAGTTATAAATTAGGAGAAATTGTAATGGCTAGAGAAAGAAGAAGACGTAGAGGAGGTGCAGATGATTCTGATGCACAAGAGGCAGTTAAAGCACCTGCGTATATAAAAAGAAAAATTCCCCACTACAGTATTCTTAGTGATGATGACCTTAGTATTATTGAAGACAATGCCGATACTATCTTAGAAGAGATTGGAATCGTATTTTCTGAAGACCAAGAGGCACTCGATATACTTGAAAAAGCTGGTGCTAGTGTTGATGGTGAGAGAGTTAGATTTCCAAAAGGAATGTGCCGCAAATTAATACAAGATAATGCTCCAAAGCAGTTTACTCAATTTGCTCGTAATCCTGAGAGAAATGTTGAAATTGGCGGTGATAATATGGTTTTAGTTCCTGCTTATGGCCCTCCATTTGTTCATGATCTTGATGAGGGACGACGCTATGCAACAATAGAAGATTTTAGGAACTTTATAAAGCTTGCTTATATGTCAGATAATATTCACCACTCCGGCGGAACTATTTGTGAGCCAGTAGACTTGCCAGTTAATAAGCGCCACTTTGATATGGTTTATAGTCACATCAAATACTCAGACAAAGCCTTTATGGGCTCTGTTACTTCAGCTGAGAGAGCTCAGGACACTGTTGATATGGTTAAAATATTATTCGGTGATGATTTTGTTGATAAAAATTGTGTACTTATAAGTTTAATTAATGCAAGCTCACCAATGTCGTTTGATGCCACTATGCTTGGGGCGCTTAAGGTCTATGCAAGAAATAATCAGGCAACAATTGTAACCCCGTTTATTGTCGCTGGAGCGATGGCTCCAACAACTGCAGTAGGTGTTGCAGCTCAAAGTCTTGCTGAAGGGCTAGCAGGCATGGCATTTGCTCAACTCATCAGGCCCGGCACACCTGTTATTTATGGTAATTTTGTAACTGCAATGTCTATGAAATCTGGCGCTCCAACTTTTGGAACTCCTGAGGCTGCGCACATGATGAATATTTCTGGAGCTTTAGCCAGAAGACTTGGCGTTCCATTTAGGAGTGGTGGAGGCTTTAATGGTGCTAAGATGCCTGATGCTCAAGCAGGCTATGAGGCTGCTAATACAATGCAAGCAACTCTAAATGCAAGTGTCAATTTTAATTTACATACTGCTGGCTGGCTGGAAGGTGGATTATGTATGAGCTATGAGAAATTCATAATGGATGCTGATCAAGCAGGCATGATGAGAGTATCAGCAGAGGGGATTGATATGAGCGAAAATGGCCAAGCAATGGATGCAATCCGTGAAATTGGAGCTATGTCTGATGATGTACCCAAACATTTTCTTGGGTGTGAACATACTAAGAAGAATTTCAAGAGCGCTTTTTATATGTCAGAGGTTCTTGATGATAATAGTTTTGAGCAGTGGGTTCAAGACGGCTCAAAAGACACAGCAATGATTGCAAATGGTATATACAAAAAAATGTTATCTGAGTATGAATTACCCGCGCTTGATGCAGCTGTGGATGAAGCTTTATTAAAATATATTAAAGACCGTAAGGATAGTTTTGAAGATTCAAATATTTAATAATTTTAATTTTCATATTTATTATAATTCAAGCAGTTATGAATTTAATTATTAAAGTGTGATTGATTTTGTAAGATAATGTTCCAACTATTATATATATAAAGCTAAAGAGCTACTTTCACTTGAAAATTACAGGTGTTATTGTTCTTTATTTTTTACTTTCGTGAGTATTTAGGAGAAAAAATGAGCGAGTATAAAACAGATATTGATATTGCTAGAGAAGTGACCGGTGAACACATTAATGACATTGGTGCAAAACTCAATATTGATCAAGCTGACTTGGTGCCTTTTGGGCATGACAAGGCTAAGATTTCATGGAGCGCTATAGACGCGGTCCAAAAGAATAAAAATGGCAAACTCATTCTGGTTACTGCTGTAACGCCTACGCCAGCTGGCGAGGGTAAGACAACTACTTCTGTTGGTCTCACTGATGGCCTTAATAAGATTGGTAAACAAACAACAGTTTGCCTACGTGAGCCAAGTTTAGGACCATGTTTTGGTATGAAAGGTGGAGCTGCTGGTGGTGGTTATGCTCAAGTAATTCCAATGGAAGATATTAATCTTCATTTTACTGGTGACTTTCATGCAATTACTTCAGCGCATAGCTTACTTTCTGCAATGATTGATAATCATATTTACTGGGGAAATTCAACAAATATAGATAGCAGAAAAGTAGTATTTCGTCGTGTTGTTGACATGAATGATCGCTCTTTAAGAACAATTACCTCTTCTTTGGGTGGTTCTACAAATGGTTATCCGCGTGAAGATGGTTTTGATATTACTGTTGCTTCTGAAGTCATGGCTATTTTTTGTCTGTCACAAAACTTGACAGAGCTTGAAGAAAAATTGGGAAATATCATAATCGCCTATACTCGTGATTTAACGCCAGTAAGAGCAAAACAAATTAATGCTCATCATGCAATGACAGTTCTACTAAAGGATGCATTTAGACCAAATTTAGTTCAAACTTTAGAGGGCAATCCTGCGCTAATTCACGGGGGTCCATTTGCAAATATAGCCCATGGCTGTAATTCAGTTATTGCTACAAAGACAGCGCTTAAATTATCGGATTATGTTGTCACAGAAGCTGGATTTGGAGCTGATTTAGGTGCAGAAAAATTCTTTGATATCAAATGCCGCAAAGCAGGGCTTGCGCCAGATGCTGTTGTTTTAGTTGCAACAGTTAGGGCTCTAAAGCATCAGGGTGGTGTTGCTAAAGCAGATTTAAATAATGAAAATACCGACGCGCTTGGTCAAGGCTGCGTGAATCTTGGAAGACATATTCGTAACCTGAGCCAGTTTGGAGTCCCACTTGTCGTTGGTATTAATAAATTTGTATCGGATACTGAGGCTGAATTTCAAGTAATCAGAGATTATTGTGAGCAGTTTAATGTAGAAGTGAGTGTTACAAGTCACTGGGAACATGGCGGTGAAGGTGCAATTGACCTAGCAGAAAAGGTAGTTAAGCTAGCTGACTCGGGCACTGCGCAATTCAAAACATTGTATGATGATGAGCTATCTTTATTGGAGAAAGTAGAAACTATTGCCAAAAAACTCTATGGTGCAGATGAGGTTTTAGCAGATAAAGTTATTAGGGCTGAGCTTGCTAGGTATCAAGATAATGGTTTTGGTCATTTACCAGTTTGTATCGCCAAAACACAGTATAGTTTTTCTACCGACCCTCAATTATTAGGCGCTCCTACTGGACACTCAATGTCAATTCGAGAAGTTAGGCTTTCAGCAGGTGCTGAGTTTGTTGTAGTGGTTTGTGGTGCAATTATGACTATGCCAGGATTACCAAGAGTTCCTGCAGCAGATAAGATTAAGTTGGATGAAAATGGATTCGTGCAAGGTCTTTTTTAAGCTATGACTATTAGTGATACAGTTGATTATGACATTCACAGGGTTGAAAATTCGACCCTTGAAGTGTCTAGTGACTGCATTGCTATTGAAGAGCCACTAGAGATTGCTATTCGTTATTTCAAGAATAATGAATGGATTATAGACCCACTTATGGTAACCATGAGAACGCCAGGGGATGATGAAGCTTTGGTTAGTGGACTGCTGTTTTCTGAGGGTATTATTCAAGATAAGGATGCTATTGATACGATTGATGTAAATGGTGAAAACAAAGGAAAGTATGATGTTGATAACTCACTAATTGTTACTTTATCAAAAGGCAATCAGTTGGATTTGAAAAATTTACAGCGTCACTTTATGGTTAATTCTAGTTGTGGAGTTTGTGGGAAAGGTACTTTAAATGCCATTGAAATTGCCTATGAGCCAAATATTGATAAAGCTGGTCCAATTGTAAGTATTGATTTGATTACAGAACTGCCTAATATATTAAGAGCGAGACAAGAACAATTTGCTAATACCGGAGGAGTTCATGCCAGTGCACTATTGACTGAGGGTGGGAAAGTACTCCATTTAGCAGAGGATGTGGGTAGACATAATGCGCTCGATAAATTGATAGGCCACGTAAGGTGCAATGATATGCTGAGACCGATCGAGCAATTTGTTATGTGTTCTGGTCGACTAGGGTTCGACATCATACAAAAAGCAGTAATGTCTAGAATAGGAATGATCGTTGGTATCGGAGCTCCAACTTCATTAGCACTTGATTTAGCAAAAAAATTTGATATTACTTTGATAGGTTTCATCAAAAAAAATAAATATAATATATATACTGGTGCTTGGCGCATTAGTTAAAGATTTTAGGAGATTAAATGTCTAGAAATATCAGTTTATTGTCAGGAAAAAAAGATGACAAAAATAGTTTGTTTGGAAAGATTTCGGTCAGTCCAACAGATGCTAGTGATTCGGAGCTTGCAGCTGAATATAATTTAGGTGTCTCTACGGTACACAGTACTAAGAGCTTCTATGACTTTCTTAATGAAGACTTTAAAAGTAAAAAAGCCTATGTATGTTCTGGAAGTGCTTGTCTTTGTAGGGGCACCCAAGATGTTGTTTCTGATAAGCTGAATCAAAAATTTGGAGAAGAGAACGTTGGTGAGATGATTTGCCTTGGAAGGTGTTATGAAAATAGTGCATTTAACTATAACGGTGAAAACTATTCAGGCGATGACATCAATAAATTAGATCAAATCATTGCTGGAAAGCATACTAGCCCTGCTTACACAATGAAATCATTTTCAAATACTCCATTCTTAGTGGAAGAGAGTGTTTTCTCTACTTATGATGATTTTAAAGATTTACTTGAAGTATGTTTTGCAACTGATAAAGACGATTTAATAGCGTCTTTAAAAGATTCGGGACTTCGCGGCCGAGGTGGTGCAGGATTTCCAACTGGAATGAAATGGGAGTTTTGTAAAGATCAAGAAGTTTCAACGAAGTATGTTGTGTGTAATGCTGATGAAGGGGATCCTGGAGCATTTTCCGATAGATATTTGATGGAAGAGCAGCCACTTAAAGTTTTGTTTGGTATGGTAATTTGCGCTTATATTATTGGTTCAAAACAAGGTTTTTTGTACATTCGAGGTGAGTATCCTGAGTCCATTACTATTACGAATGACTCATTAGCAAAACTTCGTGAGCTAGGGCTCCTTGGGGATAATATTTTAGGCACTGGTTTTGACTTTGATATGAATGTTGTTGAGGGTCAAGGTGCTTATATTTGTGGTGAAGAAACTGCATTAATAGCATCTATTGAAGGGCGACGTGCAGAAGTTGATGTACGACCTCCTTTTCCAGTCGTAGAGGGTTTATACAAAAAACCAACTGTAGTTAATAATGTTGAAAGCCTAGCAGCGGTTGCTGCAATATTCAAACTTGGAAGTGAGGCTTACAAAAGTATTGGAAACGGCAGATCATTAGGGACTAAATTAATTTCTTTAGATGGTTATTTCAATAATCCAGGTCTCTATGAAGTTGATTTGGGAACCTCAATTAGTTTTATTATTGATGAGATTGGTGGTGGTTTCAATGATGATATCAAAGCTCTGCAGATTGGAGGTCCTTTAGGCGGGATTGTTCCAGTTGATATTTTAAAAACACTAACATTAGATTTTGAAGCTTTCTCTGAGGGTGGGTTTTTACTTGGACATGCTAGTTTTGTATGTATTCCTAAATCATTTTCGGCAGTTGAGTATGCGAAACACTTGTTTGCTTTTACTGCGCATGAGTCATGCGGCAAATGCTTTCCTTGTAGATTAGGCTCTGTTCGCGGCAAAGAAATGCTAGAATCAGCTATTGAAGGTAAACAAAAATTTTCTGAAGAATTGATTTATGATTTATTAGAGACAATGGAAGTAGGATCGTTATGCGCATTAGGCGGCGGTCTTCCTCTTGCAATTAAAAATTTACTCGAGCACTGCGGTGACGAGTTTCAACCTATGATGGAGAAGTAGTATGTCAGAAAACCCGCAAGGTGTATTTATTGATGATGTTGAGTTCCCATTTGATGACTCATCATCTATTTTAGCGTTTACTGATAAGGCTCTTGGAGACAAAATTATTCCAACCCTTTGTAACGACGATAATCTTCAGCCATATGGGGCTTGTAGGGTTTGTTCTGTTGAAGTTCAACAATCAGAAGATGGACCTAAGAGAACAGTAGCATCATGTCATACGCCGATTGTTCCAGGTATGCGAATTCATACAAATTCTACTAGTATTAAAAAACTGCGAAAGAATATTGTTGAGCTAGTTTTAAGTGATCATCCACCTGATTGTCTGACTTGTGAAGTCAATGGTAACTGTGAATTACAAGACGTTGCGGCAAGTGTAGGTGTTCGCCAAATACGTTATGCAAAAGGTGAAAACCATTGTGATCGTGAAAAAGACTTGTCTCATGCTTATATGAGAATGGATCTGTCGAAATGTATTAACTGTTCAAGATGTGTGCGTGCTTGTGATGAAGTTCAAGGTCAATTTACGTTGACGATGACAGGAAGAGGCTTTGAGTCTCGTATTACAACAGATAATGACATGCTCTTTGGAGACTCTTCATGTGTCTCTTGTGGTGCCTGTGCACAAACTTGCCCAACTTCAGCAATATCTGATGTATTTCAGTCAAAATCAGTTGAAGCTGACAAAACAGTTAGAACGACATGCTCATACTGTGGAGTAGGTTGTAATCTAGAAGTGGCTGTAAAAAATGATGAAGTGTTATCAATCCGAGCACCTCAGGATGCTGTTAATGCCGGACATACCTGCTTAAAGGGTCGCTATGCATTTAAATTTTATAACCACGAAGACAGGCTAACATCCCCACTTATTAGAAAAAATGGAGAGTTGGTTCCTTGTTCTTGGGATGAAGCTTTAGATTTTATTAAAGATAAATTTGAATCAATCAAAGAGAATCATGGTCCAGATGCAATAGCTGGTATTTCTTCTGCACGCTGTACTAATGAAGAAAACTATATGTTTCAAAAAATGATTCGTCAAATAGTTGGCACTAATAATATTGACTGTTGTGCCCGTGTTTGCCATTCACCTACTGCCTGGGGAATGCAACAAAGTTTTGGAACAGGTGCTGGTACTAATTCAACTGCTGATATTCCTTTAGCCGATTGCATGATGGTTATTGGTGCAAATCCAACTTCTGCGCATCCTGTAACTGGCGCAAAAATTAAGCAGCAAGCCATGTCTGGAGCTACACTTATTGTTATTGACCCAATTCGCACTGAATTGGCTAGGATGGCTGATCACCACTTACAGCTTAAACCTGGAACAAATGTTGCGGTATTAAATATGTTTCAGCATTTCATTGTAGAGGCTGATCTTCTAGACCAAGAATTTATTAAAGAACGATGTGAGGGCGGTGAAGAGTTTATTGAACAAATTAAAAATCTTGATGTTGATGCAATGGCTGAAATTAGTGGCCTTGATAAAGATAATGTTAAAGCAGCAGCGATTGCATATGCCTCTGCAAAAAATGCTATGGAGTTTCATGGCCTAGGTGTAACTGAGCATTCTCAGGGTACAAAGACAGTTATGTTAATTTCAAATCTGGCAATGATGACAGGTAATCTTGGCCGTCCTGGTGTGGGTGTTAACCCACTTCGTGGCCAGAATAACGTGCAAGGTGCTGCAGATATGGGCTGCCAACCTCATCATGGTCCAGGATACTTATGGATGGATCAAAAAGAAGTTCAAGATTTCTATGAAGATAAGTTAGGTCTTCCTTCGCCAACAACTCAAGGTAGAAAGATTCCAGAAATGTTTGATGGTGCAGTAGATGGATCCCTTAAAGCGCTATGGATTTTTGCTGAAGATGTTGTTCAAACAGACCCAAATACACATCATGTTGTTAAGGCTATGCAAGGCCTTGACTTACTTGTTGTGCAAGAAATCTTTATGAGTGAAACTGCCAAAATGGCTGACGTAGTTCTGCCAGGAACAACTTTTCTTGAAAAGAGTGGTACATTTACAAATACTGAGAGACGAATTCAGCAAGTAAATGCTGCAGTTAAGCCACTTCCTGGAACAAAAACAGATGGCCAGATTATTGTAGAAATGATGCGTAAATTGGGCTTTGATCAGCCTGATTTCAATGCTGAGCTTGTTTTGAAAGAAATAGCCAGTGTGGTTTCATTTTTTGAAGGCGTAACTTGGGAGGGTTTGCGCGCAAGCCCAATGGGCTTGCAGTGGCCTGTTAATAAAAAAGGCGAAGATACTCAAATACTTCATATTGGTGAATTTAAGCGAGGTAAGGGTAAGTTTCATTATCATGATTGGAAGGAAAGTGAAGAACTTACTAAGCACAAGAATGAGTATCCATTTATTCTTACTACTAGTCGTGAACTTCAACATTACAACTGCGCAACTATGACAAGGCGAACATCAAACGTAAAAATCTTGACGAAAGATGTAATTATGCTAAATCCAAAAGATGCAAGGGCGAAAGATCTTATAACTGGCGATCGCGCAACTTTGAAGTCTGATAGAGGTGAAATTACTCTTGATGTTGAGGTTACTGATCGTGTGAAAAAAGGAGTCATAAGAACTACTTTTCATTTTCCTGAAGTGTTAATTAATGAGGTAACAAGTGCAGTTACTGATGAAGAGACTAAGTGTCCAGAATACAAGATTGTAGCTGTAGACGTCTTAAAAGCTTCTTAATAGATTAAATAAAGTGAGTCTTTATGGGCTCACTTTAACAAAAATTAATAGCGTCTTTCTAGCTTACTTTTTTGTAATATCCGCCCTGCGATTTCTTCAATCGAGATGTGGCTTGTATCTATAAAGGGCACATTATTTTGAACATACATATCTTCCGCTCTTCTAACTTCCTTTTGACACTGTTCAATTGATGCATAGCCACTATTAGATCTCCTTTCCCCCCTTATATTCTGAAGTCTAACTGGATTGATACTTAACCCATAAAGCTTATTTTTAAATGGTTTTAAAACACTCGGAAGTTTAACTGAATCTAAGTCCTCATCTATTAATGGATAATTAGCAGCATATATTCCATATTGAAGCGCTAAAAAAAGACATGTGGGCGTCTTACCTGATCTTGATACTCCAGTAAGAATTATGTCTGCATGATCATAATTTTTAGTAGATAACCCGTCATCATTATTGAGTGCAAAATTTATACTATCAATTCGACCCGAGTATGTATTTTTATTTCCTACTCCATGAGAAAGCCCCATTTCATGAGATGATTTAGTCTCTAGAGTATTTTCCATTTTTGAAATAAAAGTTTCAAAAAAGTCAAAAATAATCCCCCCACTATTTTCAAGAAGATGGGCGTATTCAGCTGATACTTGGGTACTGAAAATCAACGCAGGCTCGCCATCAGCTTCTGAGGCTTCTTTAATTAATAAGGCAGCTGTCTGAGCTTTTTTTTGCGTATCTATAAATGCTAGATTAACCCTTTTAAATTTTATTTCAGGGAATTGTGTAAGAAGACTGTTACCAAGTGCTTCAGCTGTAATTCCCGTTCTATCTGAAATAAAAAATACAGTTCTCATATTAGTGTTTTAAAGCTTGCCAAGCTTATTCCAAGTTTCAACAACAGTATCAGGGTTAAGTGAGATGCTAGTTATCTCTTGTTTTAGAAGCCACTCTGCAAAATCAGTATGATCTGAAGGTCCTTGACCGCATATGCCAATATATTTGCCCTGACGATGGCACGCCTCAACGGCCATGGTAATCAATTTTTTAACTGCATCATTTCTTTCATCAAATCCTTCAGCTATTAAGCCGGAGTCTCTATCCATGCCAAGTGTTAATTGTGTTAAATCATTTGAACCAATAGAGAAGCCATCAAAATATTGTAAAAAATCTTCGGCGATAATGGCGTTTGATGGAAGTTCACACATCATGATTATTCTTAAACCATCTTTTCCTCTCTCCAACCCATTCTCTTTTAAGAGTTCAATTACTTTTGAAGCTTCAGATGTAGTTCGAACGAAAGGGATCATTATTTCAACGTTTTTAAAACCCATCTCATTTCTAACATTTTTAATTGCAAGACATTCTAATTCAAAGCATTTTCTAAAATCTTTAGAGATATATCTTGATGCACCACGAAAGCCAATCATTGGGTTTTCTTCATGTGGCTCGTATAGCTCACCTGCAAATAAATTTGAATATTCATTAGATTTAAAATCAGACATTCTAATGATTACTGGCGATTTGGAAAAGCTTGCAGCAATTGTTGAAATTCCTTCCGTTAATTTTTGAATGTAAAAATCTATAGGAGACTTATAGCAAGAGGTTCTTTTTTGAATTTCATCTTTAAGATCTTTTGGAAGACAATCAAATTCAAGTAAAGCTTTAGGATGAATACCAATTGTATTATTTATAATAAATTCGAGTCTAGCAAGGCCCACTCCAGCATTTGGAATACTTGAAAAATCAAATGCCCTAGAGGGGTTTCCCACATTCATCATAATTTTGACAGGAATTTCTGGCAGGTTGCTTACTTCAGAAAATGTATGCTCAAATTTTAAAGTCCCTTGATAAACTTTTCCTGTATCTCCTTCAGCGCAAGATGCTGTAATCACCTCAGAATCTTTAAGTATTTCAGTTGCATTTCCTGTACCAACAATTGCTGGCACTCCAAGCTCTCTAGCTATAATTGCTGCATGACATGTTCTTCCACCGCGGTTTGTAATAATTGCAGATGCTAGTTTCATCACAGGCTCCCAGTCTGGGTCCGTCATATCAGTTACTAGAACATCACCCTTACTCACCAAATCCATTTCTGATAAGCTGTTAATTATTCTGATTTGACCAGTTCCAATTTTTTGACCAATTGCGCGACCTTCTATAAGAATTTCAGAGGTTTCAAGGAGCTTATAGCGCTCAATTTTCTGAGAACTTTGTCGACTTTTAACAGTTTCAGGCCTTGCTTGAACAATATAGATTTTGCCATCAGATCCATCAAGAGCCCATTCAATATCCATTGCTCTTGCATAATGTGCCTCAATTTTCATTGCATATTCAGCAAGTTCTTCAATTTGAGCATCATTTAAACTAAATCTTAGGCGCTCTTGAGCGCCAACTTCAGTAGTTGTAACTGGTGAGCTTGATTTTGCATCTGAATAAATCATTTTTATTGACTTAGAGCCAAGACTTCTAGACAAAATTGCTGGCTTTCCTGATTTTAGTGTTGGTTTATGAACATAAAATTCATCTGGGTTTACAGAGCCCTGAACGACAGTTTCGCCTAGTCCATAAGCAGACGTAATAAAAACAACTTCGTCAAATCCAGACTCAGTGTCTAGAGTAAACATTACTCCACTTGCTCCAATATCACTTCTAACCATTTGTTGGACTCCAGCAGAAAGAGATACCATCTCATGTTCAAAACCCTGATGAACCCTATAGGAAATTGCTCTATCGTTATAGAGCGATGCAAATACTTTTTTGATAGAACTCAAAATATCATCGATACCGCTAACATTAAGATAAGTTTCTTGTTGACCGGCAAAAGATGCTTCAGGTAAGTCCTCTGCAGTTGCTGATGAACGAACTGCAAAGGTTACAGATGGACCATATTTTTCAGTTAATTTTTGGTAACTTTCAACAATAGATTTATGAAGGTCATCGGGAAATGGTGCGTCTTCAACCCACTGACGAATTAATGCTCCAGTTTTGGTGAGTTCTTTAATGTCAGTAATATCTAGCGAAACTAGAAGTTCATTGATTTGAGTTTTTAAATGTGAATAATTTAAGAAAGATTCAAATGCCTCAGCTGTTGTTGCAAAGCCCCCAGGAACTCGAACACCTTGCGAACTCAGCCCACTAATCATTTCACCTAAAGAAGCATTTTTACCTCCAACCTTTTCAACATCAGACATGCCAACATCATCTAGCCAGACTATATTTTCAAACATTAAGGTCCTTTTATATTATTTATTAACTCAAGATTTGATGAAGTAGCATTCATTTTGACACAAAATGTAATACTAAAGTTTTTCATCAAAAGTATAATTTTAATACATTAAAAATGAAGTGAATTATAGATTGTAAAGTATTTCATAATTTGATAATGATACTATATTGCAATTGAATATTATTCCTACTATTTGCTTTTATATGGGCTTTTTTGACGATAGAAAAGTACAAAAAAAATGTATAATTTATGGTTAATAATATTTTCAGGGGTTTAAATAATGGCGACACAAATTGAATTAGCAAATGCTATCCGAGCCTTGAGCATGGATGCTGTGCAAAAAGCAAACTCTGGGCACCCTGGCGCCCCAATGGGAATGGCTGATATTGCAGAAGTTTTATGGAATAAACATTTAAAGTTTAATCCATCAAACTCAAAATGGTCAAACAGAGATCGATTTGTTCTATCAAATGGTCATGGATCAATGCTTATCTATTCTTTACTGCATTTGACAGGGTTCGATTTAAGTATCAATGATCTAAAAGATTTTCGTCAACTTCACTCTAAAACACCTGGGCATCCAGAATATGGTTATGCTGATGGAGTTGAGACAACTACAGGCCCATTAGGTCAAGGTATTTGTAATGCAGTAGGCATGGCAATTGCGGAGCGAACTCTTGCTGGTCAGTTTAATAAGCCAGGCCATTCTATTGTAGATCATCATACTTATGCTTTTATGGGCGATGGTTGTCTTATGGAGGGGCTGTCGCATGAATCTTGCGCAATGGCTGGGACTCTTGGTTTGGGAAAACTAATAGCTTTCTGGGATGACAATGATATTTCAATAGATGGACATATTGGTGATTGGATGGAAAAAGGGGTCCCTGCTCGCTTCAAATCTTACAATTGGCATGTTATATCTGATGTTGATGGCCATGATCCTGAAGCTATCAATGCTGCTATAGTTGAAGCTAAAGCAATGAATGATAGACCCACCTTAATATGCACTCGAACGGTGATTGGTTTTGGCTCTCCTAACCTAGCAGGCTCTCATAACTGTCATGGTGCACCTTTAGGTGATGACGAAATTGCAAAAACACGAGAAAAACTTGGTTGGAATTATGGGCCGTTCGAAATTCCTGAAGAGATTTATGAGGGCTGGGATCATAAGATTGAAGGTGCTGAAGTAGAAGATGAATGGAATGAAAAATTTAAAGCTTATAGTGTTAGCTTTCCAAGTGAAGCTGCTGAATTTCTGCGTCGAATTTCTGGAAGCTTGCCAGATAATTTTGACTCTAAAATGGACGACTTTATTGCTAAAACACAGCAAGATATGCCCAATATAGCATCACGCAAAGCCTCCCAAAATACAATTGAAGCAATGGGCCCCATAGTTCCTGAATTATTTGGTGGATCTGCAGATTTAACTGGTTCAAATTTGACAAATTGGTCTGGAAGCGTTGTAGTCAACTCTGAAAATGCAGATGGAAACTATATCTCCTGGGGAGTTCGTGAGTTTGGTATGGCTGCAATGATGAATGGCATGGTTTTGCATGGTGGCTTTAAGGTTTATGGCGCAACATTTCTTATGTTCATGGAATATATGAGAAATGCTCTTCGAATGTCTGCAATGATGAAGATTGGAACAATTTTTGTATATACCCATGATTCAATTGGTCTTGGTGAAGATGGTCCAACTCATCAGGCTGTTGAGCAGATAGCTACTATGAGAGTCATACCTAACTTTCAAACGTGGCGAGCATGTGATGCCATTGAGTCCGCAGTATCATGGAAAATAGCTATGTTAAGAGGTGATGCACCTTCTGCATTAATTTTCTCTAGACAAAACTTGACCCCAATGGAGCGAACCATTGAGCAAGTGAGTAATATTGAGAAAGGTGGATATGTGCTTAAAGATTGTAGTGGCGATGCTGACATAATTTTAATTGCTACTGGCTCAGAAGTTTCATTGGCAGTTGATGCTGCAACAATAATGAGCGATAAGAAAGTTCGTGTTGTATCAATGCCATCCACAAATGCGTTTGATGAGCAAGATCAAGGATACAAGGATTCAGTATTAACGCCTGGAGTTAAGCGCGTTGCTATAGAAGCCGGTGTCGCAGAGTCATGGTATAAGTATGTAGGTCTTGAGGGAGGGATAGTTTCAATGACCACATATGGTGAATCAGCCCCCGCTGGAGAACTATTTAAACATTTTGGGTTTACAGTGGATAACGTAATTGCCACCGTTAACAAAGTGTTAAGTTAATTTTTTTAATAGGAGTTTAAGATGACAATAAAAGTTGGAATTAATGGTTTTGGCCGAATTGGTAGAATGGTTTTTCGTGCAATCGATAAGGATTTTGATAATTTAGAAGTAGTTGGAATTAATGACTTACTAGATAATGATTATCTATCTTATATGCTGAAATATGATTCAGTGCATGGAAGGTTTGGTAAAGATGTCTCAGTAGAAGGAAATAATTTTGTCATTGATGGAAAAAAGATTCGTTTAACTGCTGAGCGTAATCCTGCAGATTTAAAGTGGGGAGATGTTGGTGCAGATTTAGTTATTGACTGTACCGGTTTTTTCTTAACAGAAGAGGGCTGCCAGGCGCATTTAGATGCAGGCGCTAAAAAAGTAATACAGTCAGCCCCTTCTAAAGATCACACGCCAATGTTTGTATATGGCGTTAACCACGACTCCTATGATGGTCAGTCGATAATATCAGCTGCTTCATGCACTACAAATTGCTTAGCTCCAATTGCTAAAGTGCTTAATGATGAATGGGGCATTAAGCGTGGCTTGATGACTACAGTCCATGCAGCAACAGCGACTCAAAAAGCTGTTGATAGCCCTTCTTTGAAAGACTGGCGTGGTGGCCGAGGTATATTAGAAAATATTATTCCATCATCAACAGGAGCAGCAAAAGCGGTTGGTAAAGTTCTGCCTGAACTTAATGGTAAATTAACTGGAATGGCTTTTAGAGTTCCCACTTCTGATGTTTCGGTTGTTGACTTAACTGCTGAGTTGAATGATGAGTCTGATTATGAGGCAATTTGCGCGGCAATGAAGTCAGCTTCTCAGGGCCCAATGAAAGGTGTTCTAGGCTATACAGATGAAAAAGTTGTTTCGACAGACTTTGTTGGAAGTACTTTTGCCTCAATATTTGATTCAGAGGCAGGCATGTCAATGGACTCTACATTTGTTAAAATAGTCTCTTGGTATGATAATGAGTATAGTTATACATGCAACTTGTTGCGTTTAGCTGGACACGTTTCACAATAGTTTTAATTTGACTTGGGGGGTTTGATGAATTTACTTAAGATGACTGATCTTGATTTAAGCGGAAAGAGAGTTTTAATTAGGCAAGATTTAAATGTCCCAATAAAAAATGGTGAGGTAACCAGTGATAAGCGTATTTTAGCCTCATTGCCAACTATTACTCACGCACTTAAAGCTGGTGCTAAGGTTATGATAATGTCACACCTTGGAAGACCAGATGCTGGTGAGTTTGATGAAAAATATTCACTTAAACCAGTAGCTAAACATCTTTCT
Organism: Candidatus Pseudothioglobus sp. Uisw_086; assembly: GCF_048085745.1. Classification (GTDB taxonomy): domain Bacteria; phylum Pseudomonadota; class Gammaproteobacteria; order PS1; family Pseudothioglobaceae; genus Pseudothioglobus. The sequence goes on from NZ_CP159803.1 coordinate 130,362, forward strand.
GATTTACTAGGCCAGCAAGTAATTCTTGAATCAAACTGGCTTGATGGTGTAGAGATGAATTTTGGTGAAGTTGTTCTTTGTGAAAATGTCAGATTTAATGTGGGTGAAAAAGAAAACGATGAGGCCTTGTCAAGACAAATGGCATCTTTATGCGATGTTTGTGTGCAAGATGCTTTTGGGACTGCACATAGAGCCCATGCCTCAACCTATGGCGTTGCTGAGTTCGCACCAATTGCCTGCGCGGGCCCACTTCTCGTTGGTGAGCTTGAGGCTCTTGGTAAAGCACTTGAAAATCCAAAAAGACCAATGGTTGCTATTGTTGGAGGATCAAAAGTTTCAACTAAACTAACTGTTCTAGATGCACTTTCTAAAATTGTTGATCAGTTAGTGGTTGGTGGAGGTATTGCTAATACATTCATTGCGGCTCAAGGCTATAGTGTTGGTCAGTCTCTTTGTGAGCATGATCTTATTCCTACAGCCCAAGCATTAATGGAGCATTGTCAAATCCCTATCCCAGGTGATGTGGTATGTGGTAAAGAATTCTCTGAGTTTGCAACTGCAGAAAGTAAAAATTCAAGCAGTATTGCTTCTGACGACATGATTTTTGATATTGGCCCTAATTCTATTGAAGAGTTATGTGAGATTATGAAAAATGCAGGAACAATAGTTTGGAATGGACCTGTGGGCGTATTTGAATTTGAGCAGTTTGCAAATGGTACTGAGAAAATAGCGTATGCAATTGCAGATTCAGATGCCTTTTCGATTGCTGGTGGCGGTGATACCTTAGCAGCAGTTAGTAAATTTAATATCGAAGATAAAATATCCTACATCTCAACAGGTGGAGGTGCATTTTTAGAATTTCTAGAAGGAAAGAAACTCCCAGTTGTTGAAGTGTTAGAGAAAAGAATGCAGGAGAAAAATAATTAATAGAAGAACAAAAATTTTAGCCACTCTTGGACCATCAACCGATGACCCTAAGGTTTTAAAAGGAATTTTAGATGCTGGCGTAAACGTTATTCGAATTAATTTTTCGCATAATAATGAAAAAGAACACTTAGAGCGAATTGCTCAAGTCAGAAAGTACGAAAAAGAAAATGATGCCTTTATTGGTGTATTGATGGATCTGCAAGGCCCAAAAATTAGAATTTCTTCTTTTATAGATAATAAGGTATTACTTAGCAGGGGAGATCAATTTACTCTTGATGCGGAGTTACCAAAATCTGAAGGGACTCAGACTGAAGTCGGGATAGCTTATAAACAACTCCCAAATGATTTAAGCGCTGGAAATACTTTATTGTTAGATGATGGAAAAATAATTCTCAAAGTTTTGCAGATAGATGGGCCAAAAATTTTAACTGAAGTTTTACAGGGTGGAATTTTATCTAACAATAAGGGAATAAATTTACGTGGTGGTGGCTTAAGCGCAAGCGCTTTAACTGAAAAAGATAAGCAAGATATTCATACTGCAGCTAAGGCAGAAGCTGATTATGTGGCTATTTCTTTTCCTATTCATGCAGATGATATTCGTGAGACTAAGAGGCTTCTTAAGGAGGCTGGATCGAATGCTAGTGTTATTGCAAAAATTGAGCGAGCTGAAGCATTGCAAGAGGATGTCATTAATGAGATTATTCAAGAATCAGCTGGAATAATGGTTGCACGTGGTGATTTAGGTGTTGAAATTGGAGATCCTCAGCTTCCTGCGCAACAAAAACGTCTAATCTTATTGGCAAGGGCAAATGATAGATTTGTTATTACAGCAACTCAAATGTTAGAATCCATGATCACTAGCCCTATACCAACTAGAGCAGAGGTTTTTGACGTAGCAAACGCAGTTTTAGATGGAACTGATGCAGTGATGCTTTCTGCAGAAACTGCAGTAGGTGCTCATCCTATAGAGGCAGTCAAAACAATGAGTGATGTCTGTTTGGAAACAGAGAAAAGCCCAACAGCAAAAGTATCTCATCACAGACTTCATGAGCATTTTGAAGGTATTGATGAAACAATTGCTATGAGCTCAATGTATGCTGCTAACCATTTGGGTGCAAAGGTAGTGGCAACTCTCACTCAAACTGGAAAAACAGCGCTTTGGATGTCGAGAATTAGTTCTAATATTGCAATTTTTGCAATGTCAGATAATTACAAAACTTTAAAAAAAGTTACTATTTATAGAGGAGTCTATCCTTGTTATATAGATAAAACAAGTGCGGATGATTGGAATCATGTCAATACCCATGTTATAGAAAATCTGGAGGATAAGTCCCAAGTTGAGAAAGGAGATATTGTTATTGTTACAAAGGGGATGCATAAGGATAAATCAGGAGGTACAAACCTGATGAAAATTTTGCGTGTAGGCGATGGAAATTATTAAAAGTAAATTATGAGGGTGAAAAATTATGATAAATAATCAAGAAGAATTAAGACAAACTGCAAATCTATTGGCTGCTAGAGGCAAAGGACTTCTTGCAGTAGATGAGTCTACTCCGACTATAGGAAAACGACTTGCTGGGATTAACGTAGAAAACACAGAAGAAAATCGTCAAGCCTATCGTGGAATGCTCTTTACTGCAGAAGGAATTGGTGAATATATTAGTGGAGTCATCCTTTTTGAAGAGACACTTTATCAAAACCACCTTGATGGTGAAACTATGGTTTCTAAAATTAATAAACTGGGAATAATTCCAGGCATTAAGGTAGATAAAGGCTTAAGTCCATTAGCTGGGGGGCATGAAGTAGAGACGTGGTGTAAGGGCCTGGAAGGTCTTGCTGAGAGAACAGCTGAGTACTATAAACAAGGAGCACGTTTCGCAAAATGGCGCGCTGTATTGCAAATTACTGCTGACGGATGCCCTACAGATCTTGCAATAAGGGAGAATGCTTGGGGCCTTGCAAGATATGCAAAAATTTGTCAGGAGTCAGGACTTGTTCCCATTATTGAGCCTGAAATTTTAATGGATGGGGGTCACACTATTGAGAAGACAGCAGAAGTTCAAGAGAAGGTCCTGGTTGAAGTCTACAAAGCTTGCTCAGAAAATAACGTTTTCTTAGAGGGAACATTATTAAAACCTTCAATGACAGTTTCTGGCGCTGATAATTCCAATAAAGCTGGCTCAGAAGAGGTTGCCAAGATGACAGTTCGCACAATGAATCGCTGTGTACCAGCTGCAGTTCCAGGAATAATGTTTCTTTCGGGTGGGTTAACTGAAGAAGACGCTTCTGTTTATCTTAATACTATGAATAGTATTGAACATAAGAGCGCTACCAGTTTGACGTTTTCTTATGGAAGGGCTTTACAGCAATCATGTTTACAAGCCTGGAAAGGAAGTGACATTGAAGCAGGCCAAAAAGCCTTAATGGCAAGATGCCAAGCCAACTCAGAGTCTTCTATTGGTGATTATGTTGCTGGTTCTCAGCCTTCTTCTCAAGACACATTATTCGAAGCTGGTTATAAGTATTAATCTTTGCTTTCTATCAGATTTGGACTTAAGAATTTAGTCTAAAGCTTAAAGCGTATAATAAAAGGCCCGAATTAAGTCGGGCCTTTTGTATTGTTAAAACAAAAACGAATGAATAAAAGTAAATATTACCCAGTAATTGTTGTTGGTGGAGGACATGCTGGAACTGAGGCAGCTCTTGCATCAGCTAGAATGGGTGTCGATACATTGCTAATAACTCATAATGTGGAGACACTTGGGCAGATGAGCTGTAATCCTGCGATTGGCGGTATTGGTAAGGGCCATCTTGTAAAAGAGATTGATGCAATGGGTGGAATAATGGCAAAAGCTATTGATGTATCAGGTATTCAGTTTAGAACACTAAACGCATCTAAAGGACCTGCTGTTAGGGCTACCAGGGCTCAAGCAGACAGAATATTGTATAAAGCAGCCATAAGAAGCAAAATTGAAAATCAAGAGAATCTAAGTTTATTTCAGCAGCCAGTTGACGATCTAATTATTGAAAATAACAGAGTTAAAGGCGTCATAACGCAAATGGGCTTAAAATTCTTTGCAGATAAAGTTATCTTAACTTCAGGCACTTTTTTAGGTGGAATTATTCATATTGGTAAACAGAATTATCAAGGAGGAAGGGCTGGCGATGCTCCAGCTAATGTCTTATCTGAACGACTACGCTCGTATGATTTAGGTGTAGGGAGGCTCAAAACAGGAACTCCACCTCGCCTTGATGGAAGAACAATTAACTATAACGTCCTACAAAAACAAGAGGGTGATACTCCACTACCAACCTTTTCATTTATGGGGAGATCAACTGATCACCCAGAACAAATTCCATGTTTTATTACACATACGAACGCAAAAACTCATGAATATATTGCTAATGGCCTAAAAGACTCGCCACTCTATAGTGGAAAAATAGAAGGCGTTGGCCCGCGATATTGCCCTTCAATTGAGGATAAGGTTGTTAGATTTGCAGAAAGAGACTCACATCAAATATTCGTTGAACCGGAAGGTCTTACAACTCATGAAGTATATCCAAATGGCATTTCAACATCGCTAGCATTTGAAGTTCAAGAGGATTTTGTTAACTCTATTAAAGGTTTTGAGGATGCAAAGATCATTCGTCCAGGCTACGCCATTGAATATGATTTTTTTGATCCAAGAGGGTTAAAACAAACACTAGAAGTTAAGAAAATATCAGGTCTTTTCTTTGCAGGACAGATTAATGGTACTACTGGTTATGAAGAAGCCGCTGCACAAGGTTTGCTTGCTGGAATTAATGCTGCATTACAGGTTCAAGAGAAAGGCCCTTGGACTCCTAAAAGAGATGAGTCTTATATTGGTGTTATGGTTGATGATTTGACGACCAAGGGAGCATCAGAACCTTATCGAATGTTTACCTCTCGAGCTGAATATCGCCTTTTACTTCGAGAAGATAATGCTGATGAGAGATTAACTCCACAAGCTAGAGAAATGGGACTAGTTGATGATTTACGTTGGCTTTCTTTTAATGGAAAATATGAGCAAGTAGCGAATGAGAAAAAACGTTTAAAGTCTTTTTGGGTTCAGTCAGGAGACGCCCAAGCAGAAAAAGTTTTGGGAATAAAGCTTAGTCATGAATATAGTTTAGAGGCCCTGTTAAAAAGACCAAATATTGACTATAAGCTGCTCAGTCAAATTGAAAATGCAAAACCCTTTCTGGAAGATAGGATGATTATCGAGCAAGTAGAAAATCAAATTAAATATGAGGGCTATATAAAACGACAATTAGATGAAATTGAAAAATATCGTAAAAATGAGAATACTAAGCTTTCATCAGATATTGATTATAGTGAGATTAAAGCCCTATCCAATGAGGTTAGGCAAAAGCTTAATGAATACAAGCCTGAGACAATTGGTCAAGCTAGTAGAATTCAAGGCGTAACCCCAGCATCAATTTCTATTCTATTGGTTTTTCTGAAAACTTACAAAGCCCTCTCATGAATGAAAACGAGAGGCTGCTCTGCGAAGGGGCAGAGTTAATGAATATTGATCTCTCAGAGTTTCAAGTGCAGCAGCTCATTAAGTTTCATGCGTTAATTATTAAATGGAATAAGGTATACAATTTAAGTGCCATACGCGACCCTCTAGAGTCAATTAAAAAACACTTTTTGGATAGCCTTTCAATATTAAGTTTCATAAAGCCTGGATTATTACTAGATGTCGGCTCTGGGGCTGGTTTACCTGGGATTATTATTGCAATTATGATGCCTAAAACTAGTGTTTTTGTCATCGATAGTGTTGGCAAAAAATGTCGATTTATGCAAACTGTAAAAACAGAACTTTCTTTGATTAATGTAACAGTAGTTAATAGTAGAGTTGAGTCATTTAGGCATCATGAGTCTTTTCCTCAAATAACATCCCGAGCATTTTCAGATGTTGCGAGTACTATTGAAAAAGTGAAGCATTTAATAACGGATGATGGTCGCTACTTAATGATGAAAGGTGACAATATTGATGAAGAAACTATTCAAAAAATGAAGGCAAAAGTGCATATTTTAAAAGTTCCATTTGTTTCAGATAATCGTTCACTTTTAGAAATTCAGCTATAATTTTTATTTATGGAAATAATAGACTCTCATTGCCACATAGACCGAGTTGACTTAGATGCTTTTGGAGGAAGTATTGAGTCAATGCTCAAACATGCCAGTGAGCTCTCTGTAAAGAAATTCCTATGCGTCTGTATTGATTTGGAGCATTTTGATCAAGTTCACGATCTTGCATTAGCACACTCTAATATATATTCGTCAGTTGGCGTGCATCCAACAGAAACTAATTGTAAAGACCCAACTACAGATGAGTTACTTAAATATGCAAAAAGTGACAGAATCATTGCAATTGGTGAGACTGGTTTGGATTATTTTCATGTTAAGAAAGATCAGGCTGATTGGCAAAGAGATCGATTCCGTAGGCATATTAAGGCGTCCAATATTTCGGGTAAACCTCTGATTATTCATACCAGAGAAGCTAAATCTGATACTATTAAAATTCTCTCTGAAGAGAAGGCTGAGTCAGCCGTTATGCATTGCTTTTCTGAGGATTGGGAAACTGCCAAGGCGGCATTGGATCTTGGGTATTATATTTCTTTTTCGGGTATTTTGACGTTTAAAAGTGCTCAATCTTTGCGTGATGTAGCAAAAAAAATACCTGCTGAGCGTCTTTTGGTTGAAACAGACTCGCCATATTTAACCCCCGTTCCTAATAGAGGAAGGCCAAATAGTCCAGCCTATACATACTATGTAGCAGAAAAACTTGCAGAAATTCGTAATACGAGTATTTCTGAGATTGCTAAAGTTACCACTGATAACTTTAATCGGCTATTTTTTTCGTGACCTTATGACTACTCATGATGCTCCAAGGTTCATAAGTGTTGATGAATTTTCAATTGGACAGCGCCTTGATAATTATCTAATTAAGCAGCTTAAAGGTGTCCCAAAGTCTCGCATTTATCGCATTATTAGAAAAGGCGAAGTCCGCGTCAATAAAGGTAGAAAAAAAGCAGACTATAAGCTTGTTTCTGAAGATATTATTCGAATTCCACCTATTAGAACCTCCACCGAAAAGGATATTAAGCCATCTGATGGACTGCTTAAGTTGCTTAATTCCTCAATTCTTTATGAGGATAAAGGCTTATTAGTGCTTAATAAGACACATGGAATGGCAGTTCATGGGGGAAGCGGTGTCACTATTGGAATTATTGAAGCACTTAAAAGTCAATACAAAGAACCTATTGAACTTGTTCATCGACTTGATAGAGGGACATCAGGGTGTTTGATTCTTGCAAAAAAACGGTCAGTCTTAAAATCATTTCATGAACAGCTAGTTCATCATCAAGTGGAAAAGCGTTATATTGCACTTGTTAAAAATAGCTGGAGCAAGAAAAAGCATACCATTGATGCGCCAATTTATCAAAACTCAAGGAATAGTGTTATTGATTCGAAAGGAAAAGACTCAGTAAGTCATTTCCACCCTATTAAAAATTTTCTTATGGATGATGAAAGTGCCTCGTTAGTTGAAGTTGTTATAGAAACTGGAAGGACGCATCAAATCAGGGTCCATGCAAAGCATGCTGGGCATCCAGTTGCCCAAGATGATAAGTATGGCGATAATAGTTTTGATCAATTGATGAAAAAGAAGGGGTTGAGTCGACTTTTTTTGCACGCTAAATCAATTGTTTTTACAAACCCTATTACTAATGAGATACAAAAGGTAACAGCCCCATTGCCAAATGATCTTGAAGAATTTTTAAATAAACTATGAATGCGTATATTCGCTTAATGAGGCTTGATAAGCCTATTGGGTCATTACTCCTTTTATGGCCCACATACTGGGCTTTATTTCTGAGTGCAAATGGATGGCCTGATTTAGATATATTGTTCATTTTCACTTTAGGAGTTTTTATAATGAGAACTGCTGGGTGCGTTATTAATGATTTTGCAGATCGAAAAATTGATAAGCTCATCATAAGAACTCAGAAAAGGCCTCTTGCTACTGGAGAAATTTCATCTAATTCCGCGCTAGTATTATTTGGCCTATTATTATTGATTGCATTAGGCTTGGTTCTTCAAACTAATATCTTAACTATTAAATTGTCTTTAATTGCCGTTCTTCTGGCAACTTTATATCCTTTTACAAAGCGCTGGACTAATTTGCCGCAACTAGTTTTAGGCGCTGCATTTGGAATGAGCGTGCCTATGGCTTTTAGTGCTCAAACTGGAGTGGTTCCTTTAAATGCCTGGCTAGTTTTTATTGCAACTCTAATTTGGACTTTGATTTATGACACTTTTTATGCGATGGCTGATCGCGATGAAGATTTAAAGATTGGAGTAAAGTCAACAGCAATTCTTTTTGCAAAGTACGATCAAATTATTATCACTTTATTGCAAATTTTATTAATTATTGTGCTTATATTAATTGGCAATATTTTCGATTTAGGATTAATTTATGACTTTTCTTTAGTGATTATTTCATTTTTTATGATTTACCATCAATTTCTACTGAAAAAACGCCAAAAAGAAGAATATTTTAAGGCATTTCTTAATAATAATTTCATTGGTATGACTGCATTTTTAGGGATTTTTCTTTCGGTAATCATCAAGGCATAAGTTTTGTTGTTTTTTTGCAACATTTCAGCAAAATTACATCATTTTTGGCTATTTTTTCGCTTTTTTTCATCAAGAAAACTTGACACTCTGTTTTTGTTACTATAAAAAGTCCATCAATCAGCAAGAATGTTGATTATTTTAAAAACAAATGGAGAGAAAATATGTTAAGTAATGTAACTGGTTGGATAAAAAAATTAACTGAAGCTGGTGTTGGTCTTGTAGCACTTGCAGTTGTTGTTCAAGTAATATTTGGTTCAAGTGCTTCATTCCTACCTGGTGATGTTGTTGCTAGGCTTACTGATATGATCGGCGCACTTGGTGGTGCTGGCTTAGTTGGTTTAATTACAGCAGGATTGTTGTACACGATCTTTTCTAAGTAATACGTATTAACTCAATAAAAAACCCGCCTTATGGCGGGTTTTTTATTATTTGAATGAAATATTATTAAATACTTAATTTTATTATGTTGAATCTATTTTTTAGTCATCACGCACCTAGAAAACTTGACATAGTGATTTTGATACTATAAAAAGTTTATCAATCAGCTGGAAATCTGGTTGTCTTAAAACAAATGGAGAGAGCATATGTTAGATAATGTAATTGGATGGGTAAAAAAATTAACTGAAGTAGGTGTAAGTATTATTGCGCTTGCAGTTGTTGTTCAAATAATTTTTGGAAGTCAGGCTGCATTCCTACCTGGCGATATTATCGCTAGACTTACGGATATTATTGTTGGACTTGGAGCTGCAAACTTAGTTGGTTTAATTGCCGTTGGTTTGCTGTACAAAATCTTTACTAAGTAATACATATTAACTCAATAAAAAACCCGCCATTAGGCGGGTTTTTTATTATTTGAAAAAGATGGGGTTAAATCCCTCGAAGAAGCTCATTAATTCCAACCTTAGACCTTGTTTTAGCGTCAACCTGTTTAACTATAACGGCGCAATAAAGTGAATAGCTGCCATCTACTGATGGAAGGTTGCCAGAGACTACAACTGATCCTGCAGGTATTCGTCCATATGTTACTTCACCCGTCATTCTATTAAAGATTTTTGTTGATTGACCAATATAAACACCCATTGATATAACGGCACCTTCTTCAACGATAACACCTTCAACCACTTCTGATCTTGCTCCAATAAAGCAGTTATCCTCTATGATTGTTGGACTCGCTTGTAAAGGTTCTAGAACACCACCAATACCTACACCGCCCGAAAGATGAACATTTTTACCAATTTGAGCACAAGAACCAACAGTTGCCCACGTATCGACCATTGTTCCAGAATCAACATATGCACCAATATTTACATAAGATGGCATTAAAACCGTATTTGAGGCTATATAAGATCCTCTCCTTGCAGTGGCCGGAGGAACTACTCTAACACCTGATGCCTGAAACTCTTTAGCTGTAGTATTTGCATACTTGGATGGCACTTTGTCATAGTACTGCGTATAACCAGATTGCATAGGGACATTATCTGCAAGCCTAAATGAAAGCAAAACAGCTTTCTTTAGCCATTCATTAACCTCCCAGTTGCCGATACTTCTTTGTTCAGCAACTCTAGCTTTTCCTGAGTCTAGGAGGTGGATTGCCTCATCAACAGCTTGTTTAATTTCATTACTTGCAGAGTCAGGGGTAATGTGCGCTCGATCTTCGAATGCTGCTTCAATAATATCTTTCATAATTGCCATAATAAAAAAAAGTTAATTATATCATTTAGAGTCGATTTGGACTTCTCTAATGTTCGTGCTGATGGTTATGATGATGCTCATAAGTTGCCATCAAGTCATGGATTTGATCAGCAAACAAGTCATTAAATTGAGCATCTTTCAATATGGATTCGGGGAGTCCCTCACAGCAGATATGATGATAAAGGCACAGAACTTGAGTTGATTCTTTCATTACTCTATGAAGATCATGTGACACCATAAGTACAGCACAGTTTTGCTTTTGATGAATATCCTGAATTAATTTATAAAGCTGCATTTGCCCATCAACATCAAGGTTTTGTGCTGGTTCATCTAAAATCAACACATTAGGCTTATTTAGAAGTGCTCTAGTTAGTAAGACTTTTTGCAATTCACCACCTGAAAGATTTTTGAGCGGCATTTTAAATAAATCTTCAATACCAGTAAGCTCACAAGTTTGAAGCGTGAACTCACGATCAAATTTTTGATTTAATGTCAAAAAATCAATAACAGATATAGGTATGTATGGATTTGCTGTAAATGATTGAGGCGTATAACCAAATTTTAAATTATCGCTATGTATTATTTCTCCAGAATCTTGTTTAATAACACCTAAAAGAATTTTAATTAATGAGCTTTTTCCAGCGCCATTAGGACCTATTAATGTAATAAACTCACCAGGATGAAGTTTAAAGCTGACATCATCAAGGATATTTTTCCCATTATGACTAAGGCTAATATTGTTTAGAGTTATGAGAGCATCTGACATTAGTATATTTTATCTAACAATTCATGCATGAGCTCAAAATATAAAGTTTGAAAGTTTAAATTCATCAAGTAGTTTCCAATAAAAAAACTTGGTTTAGAGGTAAAATTTGAGAATGAATCAGCAACTCATTTTAGTAGATGGCTCGGCGTTTTTATTTCGCTCCTATTTCTCAACGCTATCTCAAAACTTGACAAATGAAAGTGGCTTTCCTACTGGAGCTATGTTTGGTGTTGTAAATGCGATAAAACATCTACAAAGGAAGTATCAGGACGCAAAGATTATTATGATTTTTGATGCAAAAGGTTCAAATTTTCGTCACGAAATGTTTCCTGACTACAAAGCCAATAGAAGCCCAGCAGAGGATGATTTAGTTGTTCAGATTGAACCCCTTTATAAAATAGTTAGGGCAATGGGCTTTCATTTTTTATGCGAGCCGGGTGTCGAAGCAGATGATGTCATTGCGACGTTATCTAAGCTTGCTGGTGAAGAAGGCATTGAAACAATTATTGCTAGTGGGGACAAAGACCTTTTCCAATTAGTCGGAGGCAATATTAAGCAACTTGACATGAAAGGTAAGCTCTATGGTGAGGAAGAAATTAAAGAGAAAATGGGAGTTAATCCAAACCAAATATTAGATTTACTGGCATTAACGGGGGACTCAGCTGACAACATACCTGGAGTGCCTAGTGTTGGACCAAAAACTGCGTCAAAGTGGCTTGAGCTTTATGAAAACATTGAAGGCGTTAAGGCTAATGCAGAAAAGATTGGTGGTAAGGTTGGTGAAAAACTAAGGGAATCTTTTGAGATATTGGATCTTTCTTATAAATTAGTTCAGCTAAAGTTTGATGTCAAGCTTCCTTTAAATATCTTATTGGATGAGCCCGGAGAAAAAAAAGAGGAGTTACTAGATCTTTTTAGAGAGTATGGTTTTTCAATGTGGCTTAAGCAATTAGGTGAAAAGACTGCACCTAAAATTGCTCAAAATGATGAGCAGGTGACTGATGAAACTCCCAGCCCTGTTTCTAGTATTGCTCTTAAAGAATATTCTCAAAATCTAATACTTACAGATGAAGACTTTTCTGGATTGCTTACTAAGCTGTCCAATAGTGAATCTTTTGTATTTGATTTAGAGACGAATAGTCTTAACTATATGGAGGCTGAGATTGTTGGCCTTGTTTTTCTTATTGAGAAAGATAGTTATTATTTACCAGTTGCACATGACTACTTAGATGCGCCAGTTCAGTTGGCTAGACATAAGGTAATGGCATCTTTAAAGCCCTTGCTCGAGAATAAAGCTATTGGCAAAGTTGGTCAAAACTTAAAATATGATGCCCATGTTCTTGCTAATATTGATATTAGTCTAAATGGCATTATTGACGACACTATGTTGAAATCTTATTGTTTGAATTCAGTTGCAAGCCGCCATAATATGGATGATTTAGCCTTACATTATTTGGGGCACAAAACAATTCATTACGCAGATGTTGCTGGCAGCGGAAAAAAACAACTAACCTTTAACCAGGTTGATATTAGTGAAGCAATGCCTTATGCGTGTGAAGATGTCATTGTAACAAATGAGCTAAATAATGTCTTGGAATCAAGGCTTCAAGATTATCCTAAAGTGATGCTGCTTTATAAAAGCATAGAGATTCCATTAATAAAAATTATGTTGAAATTAGAAAGAAATGGTGCGTTTGTTGATGAAACTTCACTCTTTAAACAACAGATTGAGGTTAAAGCTGAAATGATGAAAATTCAGACTGAAGCATATGAGGTTGCTGGCGATGAATTTAATCTTGAGTCTCCAAAACAAATTCAGCAAATTTTATTTAGTGAAGAGGGTTTTGGCCTAGAGCCAAAAAAGAAAACAGCAAAGGGCCAGCCTTCAACAAATGAAGAAGCTCTAAAATTACTTGATCACCCGTTAGTTGATTTAATAATGGCTTATCGTACTTTAACAAAACTAAATTCTACTTATTTAGAGGCCTTACCAAAACAAATTAACAGAAAGACTGGAAGGCTTCATACCTCATATCATCAAGCAGTAACTGCAACGGGTAGGCTTTCTTCTTCAAAACCTAATTTTCAAAATATTCCAATTAGAACAGAGAGGGGTGCTCAGATTAGATCAGCATTCATTGCAAATAAAGATAATGCAATCCTTGCTGCTGATTATTCTCAAATTGAGCTTAGAATAATGGCGCATATTTCACAGGATAAGAGCTTAATTGAGGCTTTTAATAATAATGTTGATGTTCATAGTGCAACAGCCTCTCAAGTTTTTGATACTGAGCTTTCAAATGTTACTAAAGATCAGCGCCGAAAGGCTAAGGCGATAAACTTTGGCTTAATTTATGGTATGAGTGCGTTTGGTTTGGCTAAACAAATAGATGTCTCTAGAACTGAAGCTAAGCAATATATTGATGGTTATTTTGAGAATTATCCTGGTGTCTTAAAGTTTATGGACGAAACTAAAGAAAGGGCTAAAGAGCAGGGATTTGTTGAAACAATTTTAGGCAGGAGGCTATATTTGCCTCAAATTAATTCGAAAAATAAAATGCTGCAGCAACACGCACTAAGAACTGCAATTAATGCTCCTATGCAAGGCTCCTCTGCAGATATTATAAAAAAAGCTATGCTCGATATCCAGTCCTGGATTGATAGAGAAAATAATGGAGTAAAAATGATCATGCAAGTTCATGATGAGCTTGTATTTGAACTTCGAGCTGATAAAGCTAAAGAGTATGGTGAAATTGTCAGGTCTATGATGTCAGATACTTTGAAGTTAAGTATTCCATTAGAGGTTGATGTGGGAATTGGAACAAACTGGCAAGAGGCTCACTAAACCGTAAGTATAGAATTTGAGTATAGGTTTATTGATGTGTTAAATTAAAATAGGTTCTAATAACCAAAAAAGTAATAATGAGTTAATTATATGAAAGAGCAACTGCAAAACCTACTTACAAAATGCATCCATGATTTAATTGATCAAGGATTGCTTAGTGAGATGCCATCAAAAGTTCGGCTAGATCACACCAAAGATAAAAGTCATGGTGATTATGCAACAAATATAGCCTTAATGCTGGCAAAGCAGGCTAAAACCAGCCCAATGAAGCTGGCGCAAGCTATTATCGACCAATTAGATGGCGCTGATTTTATTGAAAAAACAGAAATAGCTGGCCCAGGGTTCATTAACTTCTTTCTGTCAGACAAGTCGAGTACTGCCGTGATAAATGAAATTATTGAAAGTGGTGATGGGTATGGAACATCTAATATAGGAGCAGGCCAAAGTATTCTTTTGGAGTATGTTTCAGCTAATCCAACAGGACCTCTTCATGTTGGACATGGAAGAGGGGCCGCTTATGGGGCAACTGTTTCTAACCTACTAAGATCTGTTGGTTATAAAGTTGATAATGAGTACTATGTAAATGATGCGGGTAGGCAGATGGATATCTTATCTGTAAGCATTTTCTTGCGATATTTAGAGCTCTGCGAAGAAACAATAAGGTTTCCTGATAATGGCTATCAAGGAAAGTACATTAATGATATCGCCAGTAATGTTATGCAGACTTATAGTGACGCTTTTCACAAAGAATCAGCATTAGTTTTTGAAGGTATCTGCAAAGATGAGCTTGAAGGAGGAAACAAAGAGTCTCATATTGATGAGTTAATTTCAAGGTCAAAAGAGTTATTGGGTGAAGGCTTTAAATCTATTTTTAAAGTAGGTATTGAAAGTATTCTAAGTGGCATCAAAAAAGATCTAGCTGATTTTGGAGTGGTCTTTGAAAAGTGGTTTTCAGAGCAATCTTTGATTGATAACGGCCTTTCTGAGGCTAGCATTAAAAGACTTCAAGACAGTAAGCACGTTTATAAAAAGGACGGCGCCCTATGGTTTAAAACAACGGATTATGGAGATGAAAAAGATCGTGTAGTAGTCCGTGATAATGGAAATCATACTTATTTTGCTTCAGATATTGCCTACCACCTTGAAAAATTTGAGCGAGGCTATGATAAAGTAATTAATGTTTGGGGAGCTGACCATCATGGTTATATTGCTAGAGTTAAGGCTTCTGTAGCTGCATTTAATCATAACCCTAAAAAATTAGAAATCCTTTTGGTTCAATTTGCAAACCTTTATAGAGGTGGAAAAAAAGTACAAATGTCAACTAGAAGTGGGTCTTTTGTGACCTTAGAGGATTTAAGAAGTGAGGTAGGAAATGATGCTGCACGTTTCTTTTATATCCTTAGAAAGTCAGAGCAGCATATGGATTTTGATCTAGACCTTGCCAAATCAAAGACAAACGAGAACCCAGTTTTCTATATTCAATATGCCTATGCTCGAATTAACTCTGTTTTTAAGCAAGCGCAAGAAAAGGGCATAGTGTTTAATTATCAAGATGCTGATTTAGGATTATTATCAGAAGAAAGTGAAAAATCAATTTTAAGAGAGCTAAGTCGTTATAAAGGTGTCATAGAGTCTGCTGCGGTGCAGTATGAACCTCACCAACTTGCTTACTATTTACGTGAATTGGCTTCTCAATTTCACAGTTACTACAATGCCTGTCCTTTTATACTGGATGATCAAAATCTTACCCAGGCTAGGTTGACAGTGATCCACGCAACGAAACAAGTTCTCTTTAATGGGCTAACTATTCTAGGGGTTAGTTCGCCAGAGTCAATGTGAATGATCAGAGGCAAAGAGATCAAGCACTAAATATAGGTGATTCTTTCATTGTTCAAGCTCCTGCTGGCTCAGGAAAAACTGAACTTATAACTCAACGTTATTTAAAATTACTTAGCTCTGCAGATGTGCCAGAAAATATTTTAGTTATGACATTTACCAACAGAGCGGTGGATGAGTTAAAGCATAGAATAATTAGCTCGCTTAATCGAGCAAGATTGCACCCGCCTGAAGAGCCACACAAGCTCAAAACCTTTGATCTTGCCAATAAAGTGTTAGAACAATCAAGTCTGAAAGATTGGGATTTACTGAATCACCCATCTCGAATAAAAATAATTACTATTGATTCGCTGTCAAGTTTAATTGTCTCAAGTTACCCATCTATTGATCAATTAATCCCACCTCAAACAATGATTAATAATTATGAGTATGAGCAAATTTATCAGGAGGCAGCAGAAAATACCCTTCTACTAATTGAGGAGAGCGAGTATCAAGCTAGCATCTCATCTGTTTTGTTGTACCTTGATAACCATGTTGATAGGTTCTATCGGCTCATAGTTCAGATGCTCTCAAAGCGAGAGCAGTGGCTACCAAAACTATATATTGAGGGTGCTCTTGATATTAATTTATTAGAAATTCTAGCGCAAGAATTAATTGTTGAATATCTTGGAACCTTAAGAAGTACAGCATCTGGTTTGCTTGATAAATCTTTTTTTAATTTATTAGAAGTTAGTACCAGGCATGATGTTTCTAAGATTAAAAAGTTACCAGGCTCAACTATCGAAGATTTGAGAGATTGGCAAACTATCTCTGAGTTACTTTTAACGAAAAGTACCGGGAACTGGAGAAAGAAAATTGATGCTAATATTGGATTTCCAGCTGAACTTAAGGAAGAAAAACTGATATTTAAAGAAATATTAGAGAGTTTTGATTCTGAAGTTGAATTCAAAAAAATACTTAATAATTTATCTAACTTACCAAGTGCGTATTTTCCAGAATCAACGAGCAAAAGTATCAATGATATTGCACAAGTCTTAAAGTTAAGTGTTGCAGAGTTGAAGGTAATTTTTAAAGAAAAAGGTTTGCAAGATTTTTCAGAAGTTGGTATGCAAGCTATTAATGTGCTTGATAGTCGTGAAGAGGTGAGTGATATTGCACTATTGTTAGACTATCAAATTAAGCATCTACTAGTTGATGAGTTTCAAGACACTTCATATTCACAATTAAGCTTAATTGAAAAGCTTATTGATAGCTGGCAAGAGGGAGATGGAAAGTCAATCTTTTTTGTGGGTGATCCCATGCAATCAATTTATAAATTTCGTGAATCTCAAGTTGGAATTTTCCTTGAAGTCATGAAAGGTGGTATAGGTAGTCTTAAAATTAAGCCTCTAGCATTAAGCGCTAACTTTAGGTCAAATAAAAGTATTGTTGAGCAAAATAATAAGATTTTTTCTCAAATATTTCCAAACCAAGATAATTTATTGTTGGGCGCTATTCATTATTCTGAATCTAGCTCTGCTTCAAATATTGAGCAAAATGATGCGCTCACTTTTTACCCGTTTAGTGTAGATCAAGATTCTGAAGAAGCGGAGATGGTGGTTAGTATTATTAAAAAATCTATTTCAAATAATCCACATCAAGAGATTGCAGTCCTTGTAAGATCTAGATCTCATTTAAATGCCATTACATTGTTGCTTCAGGAAAGCAGGGTTAATTTTGAAGCCTTAAAAACTGAGCCATTAAGGTCTAATCTTTTTACCAGAGACTTGCTAAGTTTAGCTAGAGCATTGCTTAGTTTGGCGGATCGTTTGGCTTGGCTTTCTATTCTCAGAGCTCCATGGTGCGGCTTAAAGTTAGAAGATTTATTAGTTTTTAGTGATTCAATAGATAAGACAATTTTTAGTCAGTTAATAGATGATGATATCGTTAAGGGTTTGAGTGATGATGGTATTTTACGTTCTAGGCATTTATTCCTAGCGACTGAAGAGGCTATTTATAGTGAAGGTAAGTTCTCTTTTGTAGAGCGTTTTTCTTATGCCTTAAGTCAGCTATGTAATGAGATTGAACTAAATGAGCAAGAAAAAAGTATTAGATCTCAATTTCTTTCATTACTGAATCATTGCGAACTAAACCAAAGTTTAGATATCAAGACAATTGAATTGATGGTTAAAGATTTATATGCACCCTCCCAGTCTGCCTCTGTTAAGTTAATGACAATTCATCAGGCTAAAGGCTTAGAGTTTGATACTGTAATTATTCCTGGCCTTGGTAAAAAAGGAAAAAATGACTCACTACCCTTAATACAAATTCAAGAGTTTTCAAATAATAATATTTTGCTAGCACCTTTAAAATCTTCTTATGAAGACTCTGAGAGTAAAACTTACCTTTATTTGCAGTACTTACAAAAACAACAGGCACACTTCGAATTAATGAGAGTGCTGTATGTTGGGATGAGTCGAGCAAAAGATAAGATTCATTTGTTAGGTAGCGTTTCAAAAACTGGAAGAGCTGTCAGTGGCTCATTGCTGTCATTTTTAAGTAATTATTTTCAACAATCTATCGATGACATTCCAATTCAAGATGCAACAATTCCAGTAGAGACTTCTTTACCCAAACTTCAGCGTAATAAGATGCTCTCAACTCTTTCTAGTAGAGTCATTAATGACATTAAGCAATCCAAAAATATGCCCAGTAATATTGATCTAATTTATCAAAGTGCATTGGGTTCGATAGTGCATTACTTTCTAGAGCATTATTTATTTGAGCCATCATTTGAAAGCATTGAGGCAAGATTTAAGGAGTTTGGATTGCCGACAAAACTAATTCAGTCATATTCTAAAGCTGCCTCTCTTTTACTTCTCAATACAAAGCGTGATAAAGATTTTGAATGGCTATTTAAATATCGAGACTCTACTGAAGTCGAAGCCGAATATAGTAATTCAAGTAAAACAGTAATAGTTGATCGATTGTTTATTGAAGACGGCACTTTATGGATTATAGATTTCAAGACGGCATCGCTTAACGATGGTGAATCTATGAGCTCATTTATTGGGCGGCAAAAACAGTCACACCAAAAACAAATCAAAATATATCAAGAGGTTCTTGATGATTTTTTTAAACTCCCTTCAAAGGTTGCTCTTTACTGCCCAGCTGCAAGTCAGTTAATAATAATTTAATTGTTTTTGTATTGAAAAATTGCTGGACAAATTCCTTAATTGTACTTATGATGATTTCCAATTTGTTAAACCTATAAATATATGACTAAGAAAAATGATATCGTTGGATGGATTGATTACACTCAGAAATATGGTGATAGAAAAATAAGAACCATTAATCCTGATGTGCAGAGTGGCTCAACAGTTCTGTTTAATCATTTTGAAGATATGCAATTAGCAATGGATCATAATTATCCTGGTGTTGACTATGGAACTCATGGGCTATCTACTCAGAAAGCCTTTGAAGAAGCGATGTGTAAGCTTGAAAATGGTCATATTTCTTATGCATTTCCCTCTGGTATCAGTGCTATTACAAACACACTAATGGCCTTTACTAAAAGTGGGGATGAGGTTTTATTGTGTGACAATGTTTATAGTCCTACTGCAAGCTTTTGCCATAATATTCTTGAAAAATATAATGTAAAGATAACGCATATAGAGTCCAATATAGGTGCTGAAATCAGGCACTATATTAATGATAAAACTAAATTAATTTTTTTAGAGTCTCCTGGCTCTAATACATTTGAAATACAAGATATTTCTGCAATTGTTAAAGAGGCAAAAAAAGCTAACGTACTATCAATTTTAGATAATTCATGGGCTACACCTCTTTTCTTAAAGCCTTTGGATCTTGGTATCGACATTACCATTCAATCTGTAACTAAGTATATTTGTGGCCATTCTGATATCTTGTTGGGCTGCGCAACGGTAAACCAAAAATATGTGGATGAGTTTTCTAAATATTTTGAAACTGTTGAAAATTACGCCAATCCACAGGATTGTTATCAGGCTTTGAGGGGGCTGAGATCACTAAAGGTTCGTCTAGAGGCGCACCAAAAATCAGCCTTTGAAGTTGCGAGATGGCTTGATAAGAATGATATTATTGAGACTGTAATTCATCCTGGTCTTGAGTCTCACCCTCAGCATGACTTATGGAAGAGAGATTTTAGTGGCGCGTCAGGGCTATTTGCTTTCACATTCAAAAAGTCATATTCAGATGAACAAATTGCATTATTTGCAAATTCACTTGAAATATTTGCCCTTGGCTTTAGTTGGGGAGGTTATAAAAGCCTCTTAACTGCAAGGCCATACAAGCGAGATGGAGAATGGGTTCATGATGGAAAACATCTAGTTCGACTTAGCATAGGGCTTGAAGACTCAAGTGAGTTAATTGAAGACCTAAAACAAGGCTTCAGGGTTCTTGGGTAGTATTTAAGACTTATCCCTTTTATCGTTTACAACTGTAACTCGCTGCATGTGCCTGAATTCTGGCAAGTAGTCAAAAACTGCATAATGTTGAGTAATGCGATTATCCCAAATAGCAACTGAATTATCTTCCCAGTGAAATCTAACTTGGAATTCAGGTTTTGAAATATGCTGAAATAAAAATTGCAGTATATGATCACTTGGACCTTGACTTTCATTGACAATATTACGAGTAAAGGATTGGTTTACATTTAAATATTTGAGACCTGAAATGGGGTGGGTTCCAATAACTTTATGAACTGCTGAGCCAACGTTCTTTAGAGCATTATTAACTGAATCGATACCACCTTCTTTGTAAAAGTCATTTCTAAATGTACCCATATCATGAATCGCTTCAAGTTCTTCTAGGTGGTCTTTCCATCCATTTGGAAGCTGATCATATGCAGCACTCATACTAGCCCAAAGCGTGTCACCACCAACTTTAGGAACCTTTACGCCATGTAATATGCTTGCAAAGGGAGGACTTTCTTTAAAAGTAAGGTCTTTATGCCAATCATTTGTATCTGGCCTATTATTTGCATCATTTTTAAGTAAAACAATGCTTTGATATCCTTCAACATGTGGGTAGACAGGGTGACCTGGATCAATTTCGCCAAGATTCTCTGCTAATTTTAGGTGAGTTTCTGGGGAAATATTCTGGTCTCTAAAAAAAACAACTTGATGCTTTATGAGCGCGCTGTATATTTGCTCAATGACTCCAATATTTAAATCTTTATTTAGTGAAACCCCAGAAATTGTTGCTCCAATTGAAGGAGTTAGCGGTGTGACTTTTAACATCATTTGGTCCAATAGAGTTTTAAAGAATTTTATTACAAAAATAATAAATAAATATTAATTATTTTTTTTTAACCACCATAACAGAACAAATAGTTGAAGTAATAATAGTGGAATAACTGATATAAGAACTACTTCCCAGCTAAAGTTAAAAACAAACCAGCCTGCAGAGAGGGCAGCGATAGCCTGGAAGCCAAAAACTAAAAAATCATTGATTGATTGAACTTTAAATTTTTCATTTTCATTTTGATTGTAAGAGCTTGGAAGTAGGTTAGTACCCCCTATAAATAAGAAGTTCCAACCAAGACCAAGAAGAACCAAAGACCACCAATAACTATTAAGAGCATGACTACTGTATGCGATGATGACAGAAATAAAGAAAAATATCACTCCAAGGAGCATCATTCGAGTAAGCCCTAGATATTTAACAATGTAAGCTGTAAATAGTGATGGAAGAAACATTGCGATAACGTGAGCTTGAAGAACTGATTTAGTATGGTGAAGTGAATATCCATCCATTATATGCATACTGACCGGCGTTGCTGTCATTATAAAACTCATCACAACAAAACCTGTTGTCGCTGCACTAACTGCAACTATAAAAGAGCCTTGCTTAGTAATTTCAATCAAAGATCTTTTAGAGCCATCAATTTGTTGCTTAAATTTTTCAGCTGGTTTAAAGAAGTACATCAATATAAATGCAACCATAAACAAAAGGGAAAGGATAACGAAAGAGCCAACAAAGTCGGTATCAAAGTAATCTTTACCTAAAGTTGCAATTTCAGTACCAAGAAAAGCAGAAATTAGTCCCCCTAGAAGAACAACTGCAGTTGCTTTTGGCCTTAATTCAATCTCCACACTTTCAATTGCAGCAAATCTAAATTGCTGCATAACAGCAACTGTTCCACCTAAACAGAAAGATGCAAAGCAAAATAAATAAAATGATTTATTGATAATTGAGAAAATGCAGAGAATGATTAATAATATTGTGTAGATACATGAGCTCAAAAAAACTTTTTTACGACCAAAAATTGACATGAGCCGGATGGCTGGAATAACACTGAACGCAGTTCCTACTACAATAGTTGCTACAGGCAAGGTTGCTAGGCTTTTTAAAGGTGCAAGGGTGCTTCCAATAATGCCCGCGACAAATACCATAAAAACACTAAGGGACATAAAGAGGGATAGACAGGCAGTTAATATCCAAACATTCTTAGGCAGATTTAACATTAAGAAGTTATCCTGTAATGTAGAAAAAATTTATTTCTTCTGAGGCCGCTTCCATTTGCTCATCGTTGATTGTTTATTGCGACTCAAGGTAAGCTTATCATCGGGGGCATCTTGAGTGATAGTTGAGCCTGCTCCAATGGTTGCATTTTTTCCGATCGATACTGGGGCAATTAATTGACTATTTGAGCCTATAAATGCTCCATCTCCAATTGTTGTTTGACTTTTATTTACACCATCATAGTTGCACGTTATTACGCCAGCACCAATATTGACACCCTTTCCAATTTGACTATCCCCGATGTAACTTAAATGGGATACCTTTGAGTTATCATCAATTGTTGATTTTTTTACTTCAACAAAATTGCCAATCTTTGCATGACTACCTATTTGAGTTTCAGGACGAATGCGGGCAAAAGGCCCAATACTAGTGTGACTTCCAATAACAGAGTCTTCAATCATTGAATTTGGCATGATGTGAGCATTATCACCGATTTTAGAGTTTTTTATAATGCAGTTTGGCGAAATTAGAACATTTTTTCCTAACCTAACTTCACCTTCAAAAATAACATTTACATCGATAATACAGTCATTTCCAAAAGTTAAATTACCCCGACAATCAAAACGACTAGGATCTTTAATAGTGAGGCCATTGATCATTAGCTCTTCAGCATTTTTTAACTGGTGAGCCCTTTCAGCCTCGGCTAAGTTATTTTTATCATTTATACCCATTACTTCTGCTGAATTTTCACAAATAAATGAAGCAATAGTAACATTATCTTTGGCTGCTTTTTCAACAATATCAGTAAGATATAGTTCGCCCTGCGAATTATTTGGCTCAAGTTGGTTTAAGTACTTTGTTAATAATGCACCAGTAATAGCCATAATGCCCGTATTAATTTCATCAATTTCAAGTTCTTCATTATTGGCATCATTTTGCTCAACAATGGATTGAATCGTTTTTGAAGAGTCTCTTATGATTCTGCCATAACCTGTAGGGTCATTCTGAATTACTGTTAAAAGAGAAAAACCAGTTTTATTTGCTTTTTCAAGCAACTTTAATAATGTTTGGGTTTGAATTAGAGGGACATCACCATATAGAATAAGACACATTGAGTTTTCTTGAATATTTGGGATTGCCTGCAGTACTGCATGCCCAGTTCCAAGTTGATCTTTTTGTAATACCCATGTAATCAGGTTGTTTGATACAGATTTTTTTACTGATTCTGAATTATGGCCAATGATTACGTTAATCGAACTTGCTAAAGGAGTCGCAGCATCAATGACATGCTGAATTAAAGTCTTATTACCAACTTCATGAAGCACTTTGGATACACTTGAGTTCATTCTTGTACCTTGACCTGCAGCTAAAATGATTACATTGACTTCATTATTAGTTGATTGGTTTGGCATTAAAAGTATAGTATTAGATAGAAAAAAATAGTTTGTATAATGTTACACTTTAGAAATTAAGCTAAGTGAAAATGCGTAAAAAATTACTTGCTGAGTTAATTGGAGCTTACATCCTGGTCTTCGCTGGAACTGGCTCTGTGATGATTAATGATATTACTGGATCTCTTGGTCATGTTGGTATAGCGCTCACATTTGGCTTTGTCGTAGTGGCACTAATTTATAGCTTTGCCCATTTATCGGGAGCTCATTTTAATCCTGCTGTGACGATAGCTTTTTGGTCAATAGGGGAATTTGATAGTAAAAAGGTTATTCCATATATTGGTGCCCAGCTTTTTGGTGCGATAGCTGCAAGTGCAAGCTTATATTTTTTACTTAATGAGAACTTTGTCACCATGTCCGAGGTAAGCTATCTTGGCGCGACTCTTCCCAATGGCTCAGTAACGCAAGCCTTTGGATTTGAATTGATTTTGACTTTTATATTAATGATTGTTATTTGCTCTTCTGCGGTTCATGGCAAAGCCACAAAAGATTTTGCAGGACTTGCTATTGGCCTAACGGTTGGCCTTGAGGCAATGTTTGCAGGGCCCATAACGGGCGGCAGTATGAATCCAGCTCGAAGTATTGGACCAGCAGTGATGAGCGGTAATTATGAGCACTTGTGGATATATATAGTAGCAACTATCATTGGCGCTGTAATTGCTGCGCAAGTATTTTTAAAGCTTTTTCAATCTGACTCTTAATTAGTGATTATGAAAAAAGTATTGGTTTTGTGTACTGGAAATAGCTGTAGAAGTATTATTGCGGAAGCGCTAATCAATAGTGAGCTTGGTGAGCGAATTGAAGCTTATTCGAGCGGCGTATCTGCCAGTGGCTTAGTAAATCCGAATGCAAAAAAAATATTAGAAGTTAAGAATATATGGAAGGAAGAGTACCACTCTAAAAGATTGGAGACACTCTTGCATATTGATTTTGACCTGGTCATTACAGTTTGTGATAATGCAAGTCAAACTTGCCCTATATTTCCCGGAAAAACAGAGATAGTTCATTTAGGCTTTGATGATCCAGATGGTATGGGTTTTGAAGAGTTTGAGACGTGTTATAAGCAGGTCAAAGAGAAACTAATTCCACTGGTAAAATATTTTTTAAGTTAGTTACTTTTTTTAAATTTTTTATATAAAATTCGTTTTTTTAGAGATAGTGATAAGTGGTACTAAATAATTCTTTTTATGGAGATAAATAGTTATGACTAAATCAGGAAATATTACTAGTTTATTTGGAAAGTCGCCAATAAGCCCTTTGCAAAAACACATGAAGCAGGTTCATTCCTGTATCAAAGAGTTTGGAGTTTTTGCTAAAGCTGCTCAATCTGAGGACTGGGACAAGGCGCAAGAAGCTCGAGTTTCAATTGGAAATAAAGAGAAAAAAGCTGACCAGTTAAAGAAAAAATTAAGAATGAACTTGCCTAGTACTTTTATGATGCCTTTCTCAAGAAGAGATTTGCTTGATGTTCTCTTAATCCAAGACTCTATTGCCAACATTACTAAAGACCTTGCGGGCTTGATGATGACTCGTCATATGGTTTTTCCTAAAGAGTTTGCAGGGGACTTTATAAAGCTTGCTGATCTTTGTATTAAGACTTCAGCTTCTGCACTGGTAGCTATTAATGAACTTGATGAGTTGTTGGAAACAGCGTTTAGTTCTCGTGAACGTAAAATTGTTTCAGAGATGGTCAAAAAAATTAATGTCCTAGAGCATGATACTGATGTAGCTCAGAATGATATTCGTAATAAATTATTTTTGCTTGAATCTGAATTACCCCCTGTAGACGTCATGTTTTATTACCGAGCTATTGAGTGGCTGGGTGAGACCGCTGATGCTGCCCAAAAGGTAGGTTCACGTTTTGAAGTAATGTTAACTAAATAACCGGAGCTCTTCATGGAAATTATTGCACAAAATAGTGATATTCTTATCATGCTGGCTATTGGTTTTGGTTTGTTTATGGCTTGGGGTATTGGTGCTAATGATGTTGCCAACGCAATGGGAACATCGGTAGGCTCTGGTGCAATTACATTTAAACAAGCAGTGGTAATTGCAATTATATTTGAGTTCGCTGGAGCAGTTCTAGCAGGTGGCGAGGTCACGGCAACGGTTCGAAAGGGCATCCTTGATTCTGGATCATTTGTATCTAACCCAGAATTATTGGTGTACGGAATGCTTGCTTCGCTTTTAGCTGCAGCTACCTGGCTATTGATTGCATCTTCTCTTGGTTGGCCGGTTTCGACAACGCACTCTATTGTAGGGGCGATTGTGGGATTTGGCGCTGTAGGTGTTGGCGTTGATGCTGTAGCTTGGGGCAAGGTCTATGCAATTATAGCGAGTTGGGTCATCTCTCCAATTATTGCTGGAACGTTGGCTATAGTAATCTTTAAGAGCTTACAGAGCAATATTATTGATACCGAAAAGCCTCTTGAGAATGCTAAAAAATACCTCCCTTTTTATGTATTTTTTGTTGGCTTTATTATCTCTTTAGTGACACTACTTAAAGGACTTAAACATGTTGAATCCTTGAAGCACCTTGGTAAAGATCTACCTACCAGTATGATGATTGCAACTGCAGTGGGAATATTGGCAGCTATTCTTGCCGCTATTATTATTAGGCGTATTAAAATCAATCCTGAAGATGACAGCGACTTTTCCTATGCGAATATGGAGAAATTATTTGGTGGACTAATGATTATAACTGCCTGTGCAATGGCATTTGCGCATGGATCAAATGATGTTGCAAACGCAATTGGCCCTTTAGCCGCAGTTTATAGTATTGTTGAATCAGGAGGGGAGATCGTCTCTAAGAGTGTCTTACCTTCATGGATTTTACTAGTTGGAGGAGGAGGTATTGTCTTTGGCCTGACAACTTTTGGTTATAGAGTAATGAAGACAATTGGAAAAAGCATTACGGAGCTCACGCCTAGTCGTGGTTTCGCTGCTGAACTTGCTGCAGCAACAACTGTTGTTTTTGCTTCCTATACTGGCCTTCCAGTCTCTACTACGCAGGTATTGGTGGGAGCTGTACTTGGTGTGGGTATAGCAAGAGGCCTTGCTTCACTTAACTTGAGAGTTATTAACCGAATTTTTCTTTCTTGGATTATTACACTTCCAGCTGGCGCCATAATGTCGATTTTATTTTTCTTTATGTTAAAAGGTATTTTTGGCTCATCATAATCTAATGAAGTTTAGTAAAATGTTTAATAATAAAACTATAAGTAGAGATTAATTATGACTTTAGAAGAGGTCCAGAAAAAACTTGAACTAGGAATAGAGCAATCTGAAGTCATTGTGGAGGGTGATGGTTGTAATTGCTCTGCAGTAATTGTTTCTCCTATTTTTGAAGGGCTATCTTTATTGCAAAGGCAGAGAGCAGTTTTAGCGGTTGTTAAAGAAGAGATAAAGAGCGGTGAGCTTCATGCATTAAGTGTTAAAACATTTACCCCTGCAGAGAGATAGTATATAATTCACGTTCTTTTAAATTTGAAGATATAAAGTTATGCAAACAGACATTCATCCTTCTTACGATACTATTAAAGTTGTGTGCAGTTGTGGAAATTCATTTGAAACGCGCTCAACTTCGGGTAAAGACGAACTTCATCTTGATGTTTGTTCAAGTTGTCACCCTTTTTATACAGGTAAGCAAAAAATTATGGATACTGCTGGACGTGTTGAGAAATTTAAGTCACGTTACGGCGCATTCAAGCGTTAAATATTAATTGATTCACTCTAAAGGCCACAAATGTGGCTTTTTTTGTGTCAGAAGCAAAGCAAAATAAATCTCTACAATGATTATAATCAACCTTTTACTGGGAAAAAATAATGGCATTTGACTACATTAATGCGTTACTAAAAAAAGAAGTATCGCGTACTCCAATTTGGGTGATGAGGCAAGCAGGTAGATACTTGCCAGAGTACCGTGCTACTAGAAAAATAGCTGGTGATTTTTTAACTTTATGTAAGTCAAGTGATCTGGCGTGTGAAGTTACCCTTCAGCCCCTTGAGCGTTTTGATCTTGATGCGGCAATTCTTTTTTCTGACATATTAACTATTCCTGATGCTATGGGTTTGGGGCTTCATTTTGTTGAGGGAGAGGGGCCAAAATTTACTAATCCTCTTCATACGCTCAGCAGCATTGAAAACTTAATGAAACCAGATGTTGGTACTGAGCTTAATTACGTTAGTGAAGCAGTCTCTGTAATCAAGAAAAACCTTAAAGGCAGAGTTCCATTAATAGGTTTTACGGGAAGTCCATGGACATTAGCAACATATATGGTTGAGGGTGGTACTAGTAAGACTTTTTCAAAGGTAAAGGGCTTAATGTATGAAAACCCAAAGCACATGCACCAACTGCTTGATGTTCTGGCCGATACTGTCATAGACTATCTAAATTCTCAAATTGAGGCTGGTGCGGATTCAGTAATGATTTTTGATACTTGGGGCGGGCTTCTAAGTAAAAGTAGTTATGAAAATTTTTCATTAAGGTATATGTCAAAAATTGTAGATGGGATTCATCGAAGTTATCATAGTAGAACGATTCCAGTGACACTTTTCACTAAAGGCGGTGCGGCATGGCTCGAGCAAATCGCTGCAACTGGATGTGATGCAGTGGGTATTGATTGGACAATTGAGCTTGGTGAGGCGGAAAGGAGGGTGGGTTCAAAAGTAGCAATACAAGGTAACCTTGATCCATCAGTGCTTTATGCATCACCTGACGTAATCAAAGCTGAAGCTTTCAAAGTTCTTGACCAATTTAAGGGCCAAACTGGACATGTTTTTAATCTTGGGCATGGTATTACACCTGATATTAACCCAGAAAATATGAAAGTTTTAGTGGATGCAGTTCACTCATACTCTACCAAAACTAAATAACCCTAACATATGGACATTAAATTGAGTTTAACTTTGTCTATGTTAAAATTTAATTAAAAAATAGCATTAATAATTATGTCACGAATCTTAAATATTTTCAAACAACTCGAAGCTAAGAACAAGACTGCTTTTATTCCATTTATCACTGCTGGCGATAGTGGCCTAGATAACTCAGAAGCCTTGGTTTTTACTTTGGCAGATAGTGGTGCAGATATTATTGAGCTAGGAATGCCTTTTTCAGACCCAATGGCTGATGGGCCAGTAATTGCTAAATCACATGAGAGGGCGGTTGCAGATGGTGTTAACTTACATGATGTTTTTGCAATAGTTGAGAGGTTTAGAGAACATAACCAGTCGACTGGTATCGTTTTAATGGGCTATACAAATCCAATTGAGGTGTTTGGCTATAAAGAATTTGCGGTAAGAGCCCATGAGGCTGGAGTAGATGGAATTTTGGTTGTTGATATGCCTCCAGAAGAGGTCCATGATCTTAAGGAAGAGCTTGATATGCTTGATATCGATCTTATCTTTTTAGTTGCCCCAACAACGACGGATGAACGTTTACAATATATTGCAGAAATGGCTACTGGCTATATATACTTTGTTTCATTGAAGGGCGTAACAGGTGCGGGAAATCTTGATGTTGCATCGGTTAATCATCATTTAGAAAGAATGAGAAATTATTTTAAATTACCAGTGGGAGTTGGTTTTGGAATAAGTAACGCTGAAGTTGCTAAACAAGTTGGTGAGAATGCTGACGCGGTAATTGTTGGCAGTGCACTAGTTTCAATTATTGAAGAATTGTCCAGTGACAAAGATACAATGATTACGAAGGTTGGGAATCTGGCAAAGGAAATTTCAAATGCAATTAATTAATTTACAAATACTATGAGTTGGTTAGAAAAAATTATGCCATCTATTGGCATAAATACTAAAAAAAATATTCCAGAAGGACTGTGGAGTAAATGCCCAGAATGTAGTCGAGTTCTTTACCAAGAGGAGCTTGAGCGTCTTCATTATGTTTGTCCAAAGTGTGACCATCATTTAAGAATATCTGCAAGAAAACGTATAGAAGGGTTTTTGGATATTGAGCATCAACTTGAGATTGCTGCTAATATTGAGTCTGTAGACCCACTTAAGTTTAAAGATCAAAAAAAATACAAAGATCGTTACCAGGACGCCCAAAAGAAGACCAAGGAAAAAGATGCGTTAGTTGTTAAAACTGGATTATTAAAAGGCATGCCAATTGTGGTTGCAGCTTTTGATTTTAGTTTTATGGGTGGTTCAATGGGGTCAGTTGTTGGTGAGAAATTTGTCAGAGCTACGAATATTGCTATTGAAAACCGACATCCTTTAGTTTGTTTTTCTGCAAGTGGTGGAGCTAGAATGCAAGAAGGACTTTTTTCTCTAATGCAAATGTCAAAAACTTCGCTTGCTGTTAAATTATTAGCTGATAATAAAATCCCATTTATCTCAGTCTTAACTGATCCAACAATGGGTGGTGTTTCAGCTAGCTTAGCAATGCTAGGCGATATTCAGATTGCTGAGCCCAATGCAAGAATAGGTTTTGCAGGAGCCAGAGTTGTTGAACAAACGGTTCGTGAAGAGTTACCAGAAGGATTTCAAAGAAGTGAATTTTTGCTTGAGAAGGGAGCCATTGACATGATAGTTCATAGGTCAGACTTGCGTCAAACAGTTTTTCAGATCCTCTCCGCACTTCACCTCAATAATAAAAAATAATAGTAATATTTTTTACGTGAATCAATTGGATAAATTTTGAAGATATTTTTGGCCAATCCAAGGGGCTTTTGTGCTGGTGTTGACAGAGCTATAGAGATAGTTGAGCGCGCAATTCAAAAACATGGCGCACCGATTTATGTTCGTCATGAGGTTGTTCATAATAAATTTGTTGTAAGTAACCTAAAAAAGAAAGGGGCAATTTTTGTTGATGAGATTGATGAAGTTCCAAAAGGAAGTGTTGTAATTTTTAGTGCTCACGGAGTATCACAAGCTGTAAGAAAAGATGCTGCTGAGATTTCAGATATTATTTATGACGCAACTTGTCCATTGGTAACAAAAGTACATAAAGAGGTTGCCAGGCGCCAAAAACAAAATCATCAGGTTATTTTGATTGGACATGCAGGACATCCAGAGGTTGAGGGAACCTTAGGACAGTCAAATTTATCTAACCGTATTACTTTAGTAGAGTCAATTAAAGATATTAAAGATCTAGAGTTGTCTAAAGATTTGGACATTTCTTATACAACACAGACAACTTTATCGGTTGACGATACTCAAGAGATTGTTGACTCTCTTAAAGCTAAATTTCCAAAAATTCAAGCACCTAAAAAAAGTGATATTTGTTATGCAACTCAAAATCGCCAGGACTCAGTCAAGTCTATGATTAAAAATTCAGAAATGCTCCTTGTTATTGGTTCAAAAAACTCTTCTAACTCGAACCGACTTAAAGAG
Organism: Candidatus Pseudothioglobus sp. Uisw_086; assembly: GCF_048085745.1. Lineage (GTDB taxonomy): Bacteria > Pseudomonadota > Gammaproteobacteria > PS1 > Pseudothioglobaceae > Pseudothioglobus. The sequence goes on from NZ_CP159803.1 coordinate 161,378, forward strand.
ATTGCAGAAAATGAAGGGAAGCCTGCTTATTTAATTGATGGAGCAACTGATATTCAAAATGATTGGCTGAATGGTATTACTTCTATTGGAGTTACTGCTGGCGCATCCGCTCCAGAAGTTCTAGTTCAGGCAGTGGTGTCTTATCTGATGATGAATGGCGGTAGTGAAATTATTGAAGTAAGTGGTGCTAAGGAGTCAGTAAATTTTCCTGTTCCCGCCACGCTAAGAGTCAAAAAAGAATTAATTAAACCAATACAAATCTAGGAATTAAAATTTATGAAAAAATACGGTATTTATGGAATTGGCGCTGCAATAGTTGATACTGAAGTTATTGTTAGTGATTCATTTTTAAGTGTAAATAATATTGATAAGGGTTTAATGACGCTTGTAGATGAAAAACGACAAAAATACTTAATGGATGAGCTGACCAGTCAACGCGTGCCTGTTAAAAGGAGCTGTGGAGGGTCAGCATGCAATTCAGTAGTAGCAGCAAGTAGATTTGGATCTTCAACTTTCTTTTCTGGTAAAGTTGCAGATGATGATGAAGGTATTTTTTTTGTTAAAGATTTAAATCGTGCGGGCGTGGATTTTCATCAGGTTGACCCTTCTAGTGGTATTACTGGTAAATGCTTGGTAATGATTAGTCCAGATGCAGAGCGAACTATGAACACTTATTTAGGTGCTAGCCTAGAACTTTCATATCGTGAAGTTGATGAAGAGGCTTTAGCATCTTCAGAATGGCTATATATTGAGGGCTATGTTGTTACTGATGATGAAAGAACAGCTGTTGCAAGAGATGCTATGATTTATGCCAAGAAGAGTGGAGTTAAAACCTCATTGAGTCTTTCCGATCCATTTGTTGTTGAGGTTTTTTCGAACAACATAAAAACAATTATTGGTGACGATGGTGTGGATTTAATTTTTTGTAATGGTGATGAAGCGAGGAGTTTTACTGGAACACATACAGTAGAAGCGGCTGCCGAAGAATTAAAGAAATATGCTAAAACCTTTGCTATTACCAGAGGTGCAGGTGGGTCATTAGTTTTTGATGGAACCAATATGATTCATACTCCAGGTGTTCTTGCAAGTGCAGTTGATACGAATGGTGCTGGTGATATGTTTGCTGGTTCTTTTTTATATGCACTAGGACTTGGTAAGGACTTTTCTTGGGCTGCTGAGTTTGCTAATGCTGCTTCATCGAGGGTGGTTAGTCAATTTGGACCAAGAATACGGGTAATTGAATATATTAGCCTTAAGCAACAATTTAATATTCAATAATGAAATAGTAGGGAAGGGATTTAGAGTTAAAAAAATGCAGCTTCTATTCTGGCCTATTAGATGTTAGGTTATTGGTTCCATTAAGTGATATCTTATATCTCATTTTAATCTATAATTTTCTTCAAGGGGCTAAGTTACTTGAGGAACATAAAATGAAAAAAGCAGTCAGCAGGTTATTTCAGTTAAGAAAAGCGTTAGATGAATGTGAAAAAGAATTTGGATTAGGTGAGTTTTCAGAAGTCGAAAGAGCGGTTTTTTCTTTCATCACTTCTAATTCTAATGTAACAATTACTGCAATAAAAAATGATCCATACTTCTCTAAGTATTCATTATCAACAATAAAACGTGCAGTTCTATTTTTAACTTCTAACGGTGTAGTTAGTGCAAATCAGTCTTCATCTGATAAGCGTGAGATGATATTAATATTTGATCAGTAGTTCTCAAGCTATAATAAGATTTAGTTTGCTAATATTGAGTTAGTATTATTTCCAATTACTACTAATCCCAGAGGTTTTGCTATATTTGCAAACTAAATTACATAGTCCTCTTTAAGAGACTTAGTAAAAGTTTCCCTAGGGCCCTGAGTAATACTGATTGCTGAATAAAGTTAAACTATCAGTACTCTGGTTTATTTCGTGTATTAATTTTTAAGTCTGCTGTCAGTTTTTTACAGACTCTAAACTTGGATAAAACTATGAAAGAGCTTAGTGACAAATATTTTCTTGAAAATTCTATTATTAATATGGCATTAATCTAATGCAAAGCAAGTTAACAGAGTTTTTGTATCAAAATATCATAGCTTTTCTAGTGATTTCTTTATTTACTTTTCTTAATCCCGGTGAGACAGTCCCATTTATTGGAAATATGATTTGGCTTCAGATAGGAGCCGTTTCTTTGTGCTATCTTTTATTTGGGTATAAAATTTTCTTGGGAGCATTAATAGCAGTTATTTTTACATCACATGATTTTGGTTTTGATTTAAGTCGAATCTATGATATCAGTGAAATGTTTGGCCATTTTGTGGGTGCATTTTCACCACTTCTTGCAATTATTAGTATGAGATTCTTTAAACTTTCGAATTTCTTTGAAGATAGTAAGCTAGTTTTTCAGCACTTGATTTTTTTGGGAATATTAACAGCGTTTTATAACACAATATTAACATTTTTCGTTTATTCATACTTTGAAATAAAATCAGATGGAAGCTTAGTTGAGCCATTTTCATTTATAAAGAACTATTTGCTTGGTGACATTCTAGGCTCTCTAATTGTCTTATTTTTTGCTGCTCTAGTTATTGTGCCTGGGATTCGATACTTTGCCCCTAAGCTTGTGCCTTCGGAAGATAAAACTAAATAAACTAGAATTTTTGGTTATTCTAAACTAGACTCTCTATTAGTTTACTTGCGCCTCTAATGCGAGAAAAGTCGGCTTCCATAGTTTCATTAGAAATTAGAGTATTTTTATTTTTTAATTGAAACTGCTGAGGTTTCGTTTGAATTAAATTAATAATTTTTGATGTATCAATGAGATTTTTTTCATTTAAAGTTATTTCTAATTTCTCATCATAAATATTAATTTTAAGTATCCCTATTTCCTTAGATTGTATTTTTAATGAGGTCGATTCAAATAGGTTATTAGTTTGATCTGGAAGGAGGCCAAAGCGATCAATCATTTCTATTTTTAGGTCTTTTAATTCGTCATCATTTCCAGCACTTGCAATTCGTTTGTAGAGAATTAACCTCTCATGGACATCTGGTAGATAAGTATCAGGAATGATGCAAGCAATGCCTGAATTAATTTCAACTTCTTCAACTAATGCATCTTTAATATCAAATTTAGTATTGTTTTTTATTGCTTGAATAGTTCGCTTTAATAAGTCATGATATAAATTAAACCCAATTTCTGATATTTTACCACTTTGATTTTCTCCCAAAAGATCTCCCGCACCTCTAATCTCAAGGTCATGATTTGCTAGCATAAATCCGGCCCCAAGCTCTTCTAGTGAAGCTATAGCATCTAGTCGTTTTTTTGCGTTTGCTGTAATTGACTGATGAGACTTAATTATAAGATAAGCATATGCCTTATGATGAGATCTACCAACCCTACCTCGAAGTTGATGAAGCTGGGCAAGCCCAAAGTTTTGTGCATTATTAATAATAATTGTATTAGCGCTTGGAATATCAATTCCAGTTTCAATAATTGTAGTGCAAACTAAAAGCTGAAAGCGCTGATGATAAAAATCAGCCATTATTTGTTCAAGTTCTTTACTTGGCATTTGGCCGTGTGCAATTCGAATTTGAAGATTTGGCATCAGATCGCTCAAAGATTCTGCCATATTATCAATTGTATCAATATCGTTATGAACAACAAAAATTTGCCCACCTCGATGCAACTCACGAGAACATGCTTCCCTGATGGTATTTTTATCCCATTCATCAACAAAGGTCTGTATTGCTGTTCTTTTAGCTGGAGGAGTAGCAATAATTGACATTTCTCGAAGTGAGCCTAACGCCATGTTTAATGATCTAGGAATGGGAGTTGCAGTCATTGTCAATATATCACTTTGACCGCGGATTGTTTTAAGTGCTTCTTTTTGCTTTACGCCAAATCGATGTTCTTCATCAATAATAATTAAACCTAAGTTATGATATTTAATAGTTCCTTGAATCAGTTTATGAGTCCCAATAATAATATCAATCTTTCCATCATTAAGATGAGATTTAATTTCACTTTGTTCTTTTGTGTTTTGAAATCTTGAAAGAGATTTAATTACAATTGGAAATTTGGAGAAGCGGTCATTAAAAGTTTGTTCATGTTGGTTAGCTAAAAGTGTCGTAGGAACAAGAATTGCAACTTGCTTACCAGATTCAACAGCTATAAAAGCTGCTCTCATTGCAATTTCAGTTTTACCAAACCCAACATCTCCGCAGACCAGTCGATCCATTGGTCTTTCAGATTGCATATCTAAAAGAACATCATCCATTGTTTTTAATTGATCTGGTGTTTCCTCAAATGGGAAGCTGGATACAAAAGAGCTATAAGAGTCATTTGGCACTGGATAAGCAAATCCTTTTTGAGATTGACGCTTTGCATAAATTTCTAATAGTTCAGCGGCAACATCATAAAGTGCTTCTGCTGCCTTTCTTTTTGCTTTGGTCCACTGCTGACTTCCCAACTTATGAAGAGGGGCGTTATCTGAACTTGCGCCAGAGTATCTAGAGATAAGGTTAAGCGCTGCAATGGGAACCATTAGTACTGAGCCATTTGCATACTCAAGTGACAGAAAATCTTGTTGATTGCCATCAAAACTTCGACTTTTAAGTCCTAAATATCGGCCAACACCATAATGCTCATGAACGACAGGATCACCTAACTGAATCTCAACAAGACTTTTAATTGCTTCATCAAAATCTTTATGTTTTGCTCTTCGTCTTCTCCGCTGTTTTACAGCATCTTTTCCAAACAAATTATTTTCAGTAATAATTGCAATCTTCTCAAAAAGAACGCCTTCACTAAGACTTGCATTAGTAATGCAGAGCCTATTATTTTGACTATGAAAGTCACTCCAATGAGAGCAGTCGTTCACTTTAAGTTGGTGAGAAGAAAGCAGATCAGTGAGAACACTTTGCCTGCCTTCTGATTCACAAACGATTAATACTTGCCCATCAAAATTTTCAATAAACTTAATTAACTTATTAAGTGGCTTTTTTGTTTGGGCTTCTATTTTAAGCGGGGGAAGGATAGAAGATGAGAAGTTATAGCCTTCTTCTTTTTCTATTTTTGAGCTTTGTATTTGTATTTGTTTTTTATCTGAAAGTTTTTTGAAAAATCTTTCAGTGTTTAAAAATACTTTATTAATTTCTAGAGGGAGTCTTTCTAATGAACCTTTACAATATTCAAAGCGCTCTAATAATTCTTTAGCTTGAAACTCCATTGCTTCGTTAAGTCCTTTTTGATAAAAAATTACAGGCTCACCCAAAATATAATCAAATAGAGTCTCAGTTTTTTTAAAAAATAAAGGTAAATAAAATTCTATTCCACCTGGATAACGTCCTTCACTAACTTCGCTATAAATGAAACCATCAGTATTTCCAAATTCCGATAAATAGTTATCTTTAAAGATTGAAATGCTATCACTATCTGTTGCAAATTCTCGAGCTGGTAGTAGTTTGATTTCTTTAATAATTTCAATTGACCTCTGCGAAGATGTATCAAAAGATCTGATCGAATCTATCTCATTATCAAATAGGTCAATTCGATATGGATTTTTAGTGCCCATTGGGTACAAATCAATTAGGGCGCCCTTAATGCAAAACTCACCTTGCTCCATTACAGTTGTAACTCTGCGATATCCTATTTTTATAAGACTTTCAGAAAATGACTTAATCTCAAGATTTTGTTTGATTTTTAGGTGAAGACTATATATTTCAATATAATTTTTTGGACATAATCTTTGAGATAACGTCTCAAGTGTTGTTATTACGATGCCAGATTTAAGAGAGGGTAGTTTTGAAAGTGTTTCTAACCTCGATGAGACAATATCTGGATGTGGTGAGAAATGGTCAAAAGCTAAAACCTCCCAACTTGAAAAATCTAATATTTCTAAAGAGGTGTTAAAAAAATTGAGTGCTTTTCTAACCTCATCATAATGAGTAATATCTTTTGCAATATAGAGCACTACTTGCTTTTGAGATTCAGCAAATTCAATAAGTGCTAGTGCTTCAGAGGAACCATACAGAGATCCCCAGTAATTTTTTAAGCCAGATGAGAAAGGCTTAAATTCTTCTGAATATAAAATGCTCATAAGATATGAACATTTTCCTTAGCTAGCATTTTAATAAGTTGGATTGTTGGCAGTCCAATTAGGCTGTTAGGGTCATTGCCCTCCATACTACTAAATAATGCAATTCCTAGTCCTTCAGACTTGAAACTACCAGCACAATTAAGAACATCTTCTTTATTTAGATAGGACAAAATTTGATTATCAGAAAGCTGTTTAAAGGTAACTTTGAAAAGCTCAACATGAGTTTGGATTTTTAAGGTTTCAGTATTAAAGAGAGCCAATCCAGTAAGAAATGTAATAGTTTTGCCAGAGCTTTTCTTCAACTGCAAAAAAGCATTCTCATGACTACCTGGCTTAGTAAATATTTCATCATATTCATTATTGCCATTACCAAGGGTAGCTACCTGATCTGATGCAATAATCAAACCTGAATGAGATTTGGCTACCTCTAGAGCCTTTTCTTTAGATAAGCGATTAACTAAATTAAAAGGAGACTCGCCATTTTTTCTTCTTTCATTAATGTTTGGCGATGCTGCTTTAAAGTCAATACGAAGCTTCTCTAAAATAGCTTTTCTAAATGGCGACGATGAGGCTAGAATGAGTGACACTAGAAGTTTAAAAATTGTAAAATATTCTAATATTTTACTTCAATCAGGCAGAATTTATGAGCTTATCAATAGTAGTCGCAATGGATGAAAATCGTCTGATTGGTAAAGATAATAAGTTGCCATGGCATCTTCCTGCAGATCTTGCTTATTTTAAAAAAATTACTACGGGAAAGTCAATTGTAATGGGTCGAAAAACATATGACTCTATTGGCAGGCCTTTACCAAATCGTCGTAATATTGTAATTTCTCGAAATTCAAAAACTTTAATCACAGGTTGTGAAGTTTTATCTAGCATTGATGATGTCCTCTCAATCACTGAAGATGAAGATGAGGTAATGATCATTGGAGGAGCAAGTCTTTGCGAGCAATTATTGCCCCGAGTTAGTAGACTTTATATTACAAAAATTGAAGGTAAATTTGATGGGGATATCTATTTTCCAGAATATGATGAGGCTGATTGGCACCAAGTTAGCTGTGAGTCCCATCTTCCTGATGCATCGAATCAGCATGCTTATCACTTTCTCGTCTTAGAGAGGTAATCATGAAAAATATTATTTTATTTGGTTTAATAGCTTTGTACCTATCAGGCTGCGTTTTTACTAAAGTTGTTACTGTTCCTATGAGGGTTACTGGAGCAGTTGTATCTGTAATACCAGTAGTTGGTGATGGAGTAAATAGTGTCTTGGGCGCAAGCGCTGATGTAATCGACGCAATACCTATTTAACTTGCTTGAAGTAACTGCTTACTTTTAGCCGCAAGAACTTCTTTTAAAGCTTTTGGCATTACTTTAACAAAATGAGTTATTTCTTCATTCCAATTGCTGAGTATTTTTTCAGCTATTTTTGAGCCAGTCAATTCGAAATGATTGGTTATAAATTCAAATAACTCTGAAGTGGATTCTTTATCCATTGGATCAAAGTCTATCGTAGATGAATTAGACCTCCCCTGAAGAGTTAGGTTAGGATTATATACAAAGGCTATTCCGCCGCTCATCCCGGCGCCAAAGTTACGACCAACTTCGCCCAGTATTACTGCGCGCCCACCTGTCATATATTCACAACCATGATCGCCAATTCCTTCAACAACAGCAATCAGTCCAGAGTTTCTGACACAGAAACGCTCTGAAACCTGTCCTGATAAATACATTTCACCTCCAGTAGCACCATATCCACAAACATTTCCAGCAATAATTTCATTATGCGCTAAGTAGGTGGAATCTTTTGGTGGATAAATAACAATCCGGCCACCAGACAGGCCCTTACCAACATAATCGTTAGCATCACCCTCAATCGATAGAGTTACTCCATTTGCAAGAAATGCCCCAAAAGACTGACCTGCAGACCCTTTAAAATCAATATCTATTGAGCCATTTTTTAGATTATTACCATTTCTAGTTTTGACAATATGTGAGGAAAGCATAGCGCCAACAGCTCTGTCAACATTAGAAATGATTGATTTAAATTTAACTTTACCATTTCCTTCAATAGCCTTTTTTGATTTAGCAATTAAATCATGATCCAGTTGATCATTGAGTTGATGGTCTTGTTTTATAGTTTGATAGGTGCCCGCATTCCTATATTGATTATCAGCAGTTGTTAATATCTTACTAAGGTCAATTGAGTCTTGCTTCCAGTGATTTATTGCTTTGTTCATCTCAAGCACATCAACTCGGCCAACCATGTCAGTTAGTTTTTTAAACCCAAGTTCCGCCATAATAATACGTAAATCCTCTGCCACCATAAACAAGTAATTAACGACATGTTCTGGCTTACCAGTAAACTTTTTACGTAAGACTTGGTCTTGAGTTGCAATGCCAACTGGACAAGTATTGAGATGGCATTTCCGCATCATAATGCAGCCTAATGTTATAAGTGGTGCTGTAGAAAAACCAAACTCTTCAGCCCCTAATAATGCAGCTATTGCAACATCTCTACCTGTCTTTAGTTGCCCATCAGTTTGAATAACTACTCTTGAGCGCAAATCATTCATTACCAGTGTTTGGTGAGTTTCAGCAACGCCTAGCTCCCAAGGAAGTCCTGCATGTTTAATTGAGGTTAACGGAGATGCGCCAGTTCCACCATCATGTCCAGCAATAACAATATGATCTGATTTTGCTTTAGTTACTCCTGCAGCAACAGTTCCTACACCAACTTCAGAAACTAGCTTGACACTAATTCGAGCTGCAGGATTAGATCTTTTAAGATCAAAAATAAGTTGTGATAAATCTTCAATAGAATAAATATCATGATGCGGTGGTGGGCTAATTAGACCAACACCTGCAGTTGAGCAGCGTATTTTGGCAATAAAATCATCCACCTTGCCACCAGGAAGTTCCCCACCTTCACCAGGTTTGGCGCCCTGTGAAACCTTAATTTGGAGTTCATCAGCATTATTTAGGTAGTCAATGGTAACACCAAATCGACCAGAGGCCACTTGCTTAATCGCGCTTCGCCTAGAGTCTCCATTGGCATCTGGAGTCCAGCGATTTGGGTCTTCTCCACCCTCACCAGTATTTGATTTACCACCTATTTGATTCATAGCAATTGCAAGAGATTCATGGGATTCTGGAGATATTGAGCCCAAGCTCATTGCTCCTGTAACAAATCTTTTGACAATCTCTTTTGCTGATTCAACTTTATCAATATCAATTGAGGTGCCTGATTTAAATGACATGAGCCCTCTAAGAGTGCAATTTCTAGTGCCCTCTTCATTAGATTTTTTAGCAAATTCCCAGTAAGCATGTTGATCATTACTTCTAGCAGCCTGCTGCAAGCTTGTAATAGTTTCTGGCTCCCACATATGTTTTTCACCACCACTTCGCCAAGCATAATGACCAAGATTATTGAGCGAGTTTGAGAGAAATGCTTTTTTATGTTGCTGTTCAGATTCAGTTTGAATGACGTCAAATCCAACACCACTAATGCGACTCGCCGTTTCGAAAAAGCATTTATGCATGACCTCATCAGATAAACCAACAGCCTCAAAGATTTGAGCGCCCTTATATGAAGCAAGTGTTGAAATGCCCATTTTAGCCATCACTTTGAGCATTCCCTTTGCTATTGCCTTACGATATGCACTGACTATAGCCTCATCATTTTCTAGATTTACTAAGTTATCTCTTCTTGCTTGCCATAAGGCTTCAAAAGCTAGGTATGGATTAATAGCATCTGCACCAAAGCCCGTCAATAGGCAGAAGTGATGAACTTCTCTAGCCTCACCAGTTTCAATAATTATTCCAACTTGAGTTCGCTTATGGGTGGCCACTAAATGCCGGTGAACTGCAGAAGATGCTAGGAGTGCGCTTACTGCATTTCGGCGAGAGTCAATTTTTCTATCAGATAATACGACAAGGCTATGACCATCATTAATAGCTTCTGTACTTTGTGAGCAAATTGAGTCAAGCATTTTACTTAGGCTTTGGCCCTCATTTATGTCATAGGTGATATCAATTGTTTTACTTGTCCATCCTCGATGATTGCACTCTTTGATTGAGGATATTTCTTCATTTGTTAGAATTGGGTGATCAATGATTAATCGGTTTGCATTTTCAGCTTTATTAGTAAGTAAATTTCCTTCAGGGCCAATTGAGCAGCTTAAGGACATCACAACTTCTTCACGAATTGAGTCAATAGCTGGATTAGTAACCTGAGCAAAAAGCTGTTTAAAGTAGTCATAAATTATTCTTGACTGATCTGAAAGGCACGCAAGTGCCGAGTCATTGCCCATTGATCCAACTGGGTCTCTCAGCTCAGTTACAAGAGGCAGTAGCATAAACTTAAGAGTTTCAGTGCTATAACCAAAGGCTTGTAAGCGGTTGATAAGTGTATCTGGAAAAAAGCCTTTATCACTAGTATTATTTTTTAAATCAGATAGAGATATTTGTTGCTCTTTTAGCCAATCACCGTAAGGGTTTTTAGACGCAAAGCTATTTTTAATCTCATCATCATCAACTAACCTGCCTTTTTCAAAGTCAACAAGAAACATTTTTCCAGGCCTGAGGCGGCCCTTTGTTTTAACATTATTAGTTGCAACATCAACAACACCTACTTCAGATGCCATAATCACACGATCATCATGCGTTAGATAATAACGTGACGGTCGAAGACCATTTCTATCAAGAACGGCTCCAATATATCTTCCATCTGTAAAGGCAATAGACGCCGGACCATCCCAAGGCTCCATTACATTTGAGAAATACTCATAAAAAGCTTTTTTCTCTTGACTCATTTCTGTGTCATTTTGCCAAGCTTCTGGAACCATCATTAATACCGCTTCCTGAAGAGATCTTCCATTCATTAATAGAAATTCTAGAACATTATCAAAGCTACCAGAGTCAGAAACTTCAGTTTCAATTATGGGTAACGTTTTTGATAAATTATCCCCAAAAATCTCACTTTCTAAGACTCCTTCACGAGCCCTCATCCAGTTGAAGTTACCTTGACGAGTATTAATTTCACCATTATGGGCCATAAACCTGCAAGGCTGTGCACGATCCCATGAAGGGAATGTGTTGGTTGAGAAGCGTGAGTGAACCATTGCTAAATAGGTGCTGAATTTCTTATCATTTAGATCTGGATAAAAGTCTAATAGCTGCGAGCCCATTAGCATGCCTTTATAAATAATTACCCTAGTAGAAAGACTACAAATATAAAAAAGCAATGCTTGAGAAAGTGACTCATCAGTGCGAATAATCTTCGAGACATTTTTTCGAATAATATAAAGAACCCCTTCAAAAGCCTTTGTACTGATATTCTCTGAGTTACCAATAATAAGTTGTTTCATTACTGGCTGTGAGTTACGAGCTGTATCTCCTACATTTGCTTTATCAGAGTCAACAGGAACATCACGCCAACCAATTAAAGTTTGCCCTTCGTCCTTTATAACTTTTTCAATGACTGAAATACAATGTTTACTTTCTTTATTATCTTGAGGTAGAAAAACATTTCCAACACCATAACTTCCAGCATTCACTTCAATGCCAAATAGCGTTTTAATTTCCTCAGAAAAAAATTCGTGAGGTATATTGGTTAAGATTCCAGCACCATCACCAGTATTTGCCTCACAGCCACACGCACCACGATGGTCCATACGAGAGAGCATTTCTAAAGCATCTTTTGTAATTTTATGAGAAGAATGACTCTTGACGTTGGCAATAAAACCAACACCACAATTCTCCTTCTCATTATTAGGATGGTAAAGTCCTCGAGCCTTTGGGAGGTGTAATTGTTTATTTTTCATGGAAACTGAATGTAAAACTGAAAATATATAATACCTTATTTTAGCTGATTTTTAAACTCCAAATTTGCCTACTTATATTGTTATAGTGGGGATATTAAGGTAGAATATTTTTATTTTATTACTAATATGTTAGCAATTATTTCACCTTCAAAAACGCAAGATTTCTCTCAATGCGATGTTGATTTTTACTCTCAAACTCGCAACTTAGATAACTCTAATGAACTGGTTAGCATTTTAAAAAAGAAAAGCCAATCTCAAATTTCTAAACTGATGTCATTGAGTGAGAAATTATCTAAATTGAATTTTGATCGCTTTCAAAAGTTTAAACTGCCGTTCAATCGAGAAAATGCAAAGCAAGCAATACTTGCTTTTAAAGGAGACGTTTACAACGGAATTGATGCTCCAGCTTTGTCAACTGATGATCTTGAATTTGCGCAAGAAAGTGTTCGAATGCTTTCTGGCCTTTATGGCGTTATAAGGCCACTTGACCTAATACAGCCTTATCGTTTAGAGATGGGAACTAAGCTTTCTAACTCTAAAGGTAAGGATCTTTATGAGTATTGGGGAACTGAGATTAGTGATGTCCTCAATGAGGATGAGTCTGATCTTATAGTAAATCTTTCATCCAATGAATACTTCAAAGCTGTAGATAAAAAAACACTAAATGCGAAAGTTTTGGATATTGTGTTTAAGGAAAAAAAAGGTGAAGTATACAAAGTTATAGGTATTTATGCGAAGCGCGCAAGAGGTTTGATGGTGAATTACATTATACGAAATCGATTGAAGAGTCCAGAGGGACTAAAAGATTTTGTCGATGAAGGCTATAGATTTGATAAAGAACTTTCTAGTGACTCTTCTTGGGTTTATCTCAGAGACTAAAGCCCACAATATTTGTAAAACTATTTAAGGCGTGCATAATTCCTTTGACTGGTATTATTTCCAGTCTTTTACTGTGTAAAAACTACTAATGATTACAGTATATACTTCGCACTCTTGCTTTTACTGCACAAGAGCAAAAAACTATCTCGATAATCTTGATATTGAATATGAAACGCTCAACATTCAAGAAGACAAAGATGCGCGAGACTTTTTTGTTAAATCTGGCTTTAGAACTGTCCCTCAAATTTTTGTAAATGATAAGCTCTTATGTAAGGGTGGGTCTGATGGATTAGCACAAATGAGCAAAGAAGATATTCATAATAAAGTTTTTGAGATTACTGGTTCACGCATTTAAATATCTCTAATTCCAGCAACGCCTTGGGCTCCTATACTCAAAGCTTTTTCAACTAGATTTTTCTTCATCCCGCCAAGTAAAAAAACTGGCAAATTACACTTTTCAATAATGCCAGAGGCATCTTCCCATCCTAAAGGTATAGAGTCTGGATGAGTCAGTGTCTTTTCTATTGGTGACAAGCTGATGTAATCAGCAGAAATATTCTCTGCGTGCAGGGCCTCATCAATGTTATGGGTTGATGCGCCAATTAGTTTTTCTTCAATAACTGGCCTTTCTTTTAATGACATTAGCTCCAAACTCGTTAAGTGCCAGCCATCACAAGGTTCATTAAAGGTTTTGTTTGGTGTATTTAGGATAAGTTTTGCCTGATTTTTTTTACAGAGCCTGTTTATTTTTTTTATGTAAGTATGATCAAGATGAGTCTTGCTTCTTAGTTGTATAAATTTAACCCCATTAGTTAACTGTTTTTTACATTCGTTAATGACTATATCAGATTGATGATTGTCAGGCGTAATCCAATAAAATTTTGGAAGTGAAAATTTATGAATAATTCTCCACATAGTTGGAAGTAATTTGAAATTTTTGAATTTATCTGCACTACTCCAAGTAATTTCTTGTCCTTCAAACCCTAATGGTTCACTAAGATAATCATCAACACTATAAACCGATAAATTGATGGTTTTTTCAGGATAGATATGCTGAATCTTTTGAACTAACTTACAGTCTTTAACGGTAATTCCTGTTTCTTCAAAAAGTTCTCTTTTGATTGCGCTAAGGTGATCTTCTCCTGGCTCTACTTTTCCGCCAGGAAGCTCCCAATAGCCCGCCATAAATTGATTTTTTTGACGCTTAGCAATAAATACCTCATTATTACTATTGTGTATTATCCCAACTACTACTTCAATACTGGTATTTTTATAAAGCACGATTTTAAATTTTAGCTATTTGATGGATGCATTTTCTATTATCACCGTTAACGCAAGTCCGAGGTAAAATAACGACTTTAATATTTGAAATTATATTGTGAAACTTGACAAAAAAATCCAATCACTTATGCCCTTTAAGAATAGCCTTAAAACCAACCTTATGGGAATTGAGAAAGAGGGTTTACGCGTCTCAGATGATGGAAGTATTGCTCAAACGCCGCACCCAGAGGGATTAGGCTCTGCTCTTAAAAATCCTGTAATTACTACAGACTTTAGTGAGGCTTTACTTGAATTAGTCACTCAGCCTTTAGAGGGGGCTGATCAAGTTCTAGATGAGCTCACGACAATCCACAATTATATTTACCACCACCTGCCAGAAAATGAGCGATTTTGGCCTGCCAGTATGCCCTGTATATTAAGAGGTCAAACCAATATACCTATTGCGAATTATGGTAGTTCAAATTTAGGAATGATGAAAACAGTATATAGGCGCGGCCTCTCTAATCGATATGGCAGCGTAATGCAGGCGATTGCTGGTATTCATTTTAACTATTCATTTTCATTAGAGTTTTGGCAGTCGTATCGTGAATTAATATCACCAAATGATAATGACTCCAAGGGTTTCATGGATGTTCACTACATGGGACTCACTAGGAATGTTTTGAGATATGGCTGGCTAATTCCCTACTTATTTGGAGCTTCTGCAACAGTGTGCAAGTCATTTATGCATGACTATCATGAGCATAACCTAGAAGAATTTGATGACAACACTTTATATTTACCCTATGCGACTTCCCTAAGAATGGGCGATATTGGTTATCAGAATTCTCAGGAGGATGAGAAAGGAGTTAAGGCCAACTATAATAGCTTATGTCATTATATATACAGTCTTCGTGCGGCAATGAAAACTAGCTGTGAGGATTTTGAAAAGATTGGTTTAAAGAAAAATGGAGAGTACCAGCAGCTCAATACAAATATCCTTCAAATCGCAAATGAGTACTACTCTTCTGTTCGTCCAAAGCCTATTTTATATGGAAATGATAGGCCTCTCAGAGCTCTAAATAATAATGGTATAGGTTATATTGAAATACGATCACTGGACATTAATCCTTTGCTTGAAGTAGGAATTGATAAAGAGCAAATTGAGTTTTTAGAAGCCTTCTTATTATTCTGCCTTTTGGAGGACTCACCAGCGATTTCATCATCCGAATTAGTAGAAATTGACTCAAATGCTCTTTTGGTTGCTCACCAAGGTAGACAGCCTAACTTAATTCTTGAGCATGTTGGTGAGAAAGTAACTCTTACTGATTGGGGTGAGGGTATTTTTGAAAAAATAAAGCAATGCTCAAAGCTATTAAGTGATGCGCATCAAGAATCGGTAGAAAGTATTTCAATTCGAATTAAAAATCCTGATTTAACGCCATCAGCAATAATGCTTAATGAAATGCAGCGCCAGGAGAAAGGTTTTTTCGAATTCACTGACCAATATAGTCATAAATATAAAACACAAAATCAGGAGAAAGCTTTTGATAAAGACTATTTCCTTAGATTAGATGAGCATTCAATTAGATCTATAAAAGAGCAACAAGAAGTTGAATCTAAAGATGTTATAAATTTTGATCAATTTTTAGAAAAGTATTTTGAAGATGACGCTTAAGATAGATACTATATGCGCATTAGCAACTGCTATTGGCCAAAGCGGAATTGGGGTTGTAAGAGTGTCAGGCCCACTTTCTAAAGTTATCTCTAAAAAAATACTACAAACGGAGTTAAAGCCAAGGCACGCTTTTTATGGGGCTTTTTATGACAATGAAGGCAACACTGTTGATAAAGGAGTAGCAATATACTTCCCTGGACCTAACTCATATAGTGGTGAGGATGTTGTAGAATTCCAGGGTCATGGCGGCATGAGTGTTATGAGAAAGCTTCTAGAAATTGCTTTATTTTTAGGAGCAAGACTTTCTGAGCCTGGAGAGTTTAGTAAAAGGGCCTTTCTAAATGGCAAGATTGACTTGGTTCAGGCTGAAGCAGTTCAAGACTTGATTCAATCGAGTTCAGAAGAGTCTGCCCTGAGCGCTGTAAGATCCTTAACGGGTGAATTCTCAGAAAAGATTAATCATTTACTTGCAGAGCTAACTTCATTAAGAGTTTTTATCGAGGCAACTATTGATTTTTCTGATGAGGAAATAGATTTTCTTGAGTCTCACCAAGTCTCAACTAAACTTAAAAATTTAAAAGATTTACTTAAGAATATACTCGAGAGTGCCAATCAAGGGGCAATTTTAAGAGATGGACTTCACGTTGTAATTGCTGGAAAACCTAATGCAGGAAAGTCTAGCTTGCTTAATGCACTCACAAAACAGCCGAGTGCAATTGTTACAGATATTGCTGGAACCACTAGGGATGTTCTAAAAGAAACAATTCATATCGATGGAATGCCGCTTCATATTATTGATACAGCTGGACTTCATAACAGTGACGACGTTATTGAACAAGAGGGCATTAAAAGGGCATATACTGAAATTAATAATGCAGATGTAGTGTTACTGGTATCTGATACAAAAGACAATTCACCTGATTTCTCAATACTGCCTGATTTGGTTAAAAATAAACCAGTTATATGCATAAGAAATAAAATTGATTTATCAAATACTAGATCTGAAGTTAGAAAGCTAGAAAATCAATTATGGGTTAGTCTTTCAGCCAAGAATGGTGATGGAGTTGACATACTAAGAAAGACACTAGCTGAATTCGCCGGCTTAAACTCCGATGGTGAAGGAGTTTTTCTTGCTCGAAAAAGACATATTGACTCAATTGATCAAACGCTTATATACATAAATAGTGCTCTTGAGCAATTAGAGGGAGGGGCGAGTGAGTTAGTAGCAGAAGATTTGCGTCAGGCAGGTATGTCTCTTGGGCAAATTACTGGAGAGTTTTCATCGGATGATCTATTGGGTGAAATCTTCTCTTCATTTTGTATCGGCAAATAGAGTACAATTATTTCTTTCGAAAGAAAAAATAAAGGAAGTTAGAAAGTTCAAAATAAGTCTCTAAATTATTGATTTTAATGGCTATTTATAGGTGATTTATCCTATCAATTTAGACTCATTAAAGTTTATTTGATAAATATTCGTAATATCACTTGACGATACTATTTGAGCATGTATAATTTCCCGCTTTCACCGACCGAAAAGAACTTTTTTAGTTGGTAGCTCTTTAAAAATTTATCAAGCAACTTGTGTGGGCACTCGTGCAAGAAATTGTGCAGTGCACATAAAAAACAAAAGCAGATAAGCTTTTTAAAAAATTGAACTATTGGTTATAAAATGCCAAGTGTTCTAAAAAGTCAAAGATTAAACTGAAGAGTTTGATCCTGGCTCAGATTGAACGCTGGCGGTATGCTTAACACATGCAAGTCGAACGGAAACGATACTAGCTTGCTAGTAGGCGTCGAGTGGCGGACGGGTGAGTAACGCGTAGGAATCTGCCTGATAGTGGGGGATAGCCCGAAGAAATTCGGATTAATACCGCATAATCTATTCGTAGTAAAGTGGGGGACTTTCGAGCCTCACGCTATCAGATGAGCCTGCGTAAGATTAGCTAGTTGGTAGGGTAAAAGCCTACCAAGGCGACGATCTTTAGCTGGTCTGAGAGGATGATCAGCCACATCGGGACTGAGACACGGCCCGAACTCCTACGGGAGGCAGCAGTGGGGAATATTGGACAATGGGGGCAACCCTGATCCAGCAATACCGCGTGTGTGAAGAAGGCCTGAGGGTTGTAAAGCACTTTCAATTGTGAAGAAAAGCTAGTGGTTAATAGCCATTAGCCTTGACGTTAACTTTAGAAGAAGCACCGGCTAACTCCGTGCCAGCAGCCGCGGTAATACGGAGGGTGCAAGCGTTAATCGGAATTACTGGGCGTAAAGCGTGCGTAGGCGGTTTATTAAGTCAGATGTGAAAGCCCCGGGCTTAACCTGGGAACTGCATTTGAAACTGGTCAACTAGAGTATGGTAGAGGAAAGTGGAATTTCTGGTGTAGCGGTGAAATGCGTAGATATCAGAAGGAACATCAATGGCGAAGGCAACTTTCTGGACCAATACTGACGCTGAGGTACGAAAGCGTGGGTAGCAAACAGGATTAGATACCCTGGTAGTCCACGCCGTAAACGATGATAACTAGCCGTTGGGGGGATTTACCCCTTAGTGGCGAAGCTAACGCGTTAAGTTATCCGCCTGGGGAGTACGGCCGCAAGGTTAAAACTCAAAGGAATTGACGGGGACCCGCACAAGCGGTGGAGCATGTGGTTTAATTCGATGCAACGCGAAGAACCTTACCTGGTCTTGACATCCTGAGAACTTTCTAGAAATAGATTGGTGCCTTCGGGAACTCAGTGACAGGTGCTGCATGGCTGTCGTCAGCTCGTGTCGTGAGATGTTGGGTTAAGTCCCGTAACGAGCGCAACCCCTATCCTTATTTGCCAGCACATCATGGTGGGAACTATAAGGAGACTGCCGGTGATAAACCGGAGGAAGGCGGGGACGACGTCAAGTCATCATGGCCCTTACGACCAGGGCTACACACGTGCTACAATGGGAAGGACAAAGAGCCGCGAAGCCGTGAGGTGTAGCTAATCTCAGAAACCTTTTCGTAGTCCGGATTGGAGTCTGCAACTCGACTCCATGAAGTCGGAATCGCTAGTAATCGTAGATCAGAATGCTACGGTGAATACGTTCCCGGGTCTTGTACACACCGCCCGTCATACCATGGGAGTGGGTTGCACCAGAAGTGGCTAGTCTAACTTTATTGAGGACGGTCACCACGGTGTGATTCATGACTGGGGTAAAGTCGTAACAAGGTAGCCCTACCGGAAGGTGGGGCTGGATCACCTCCTTAAGAAATGTACGAGTGTTCACACAAGTTGTTTGATAATATTAAAGAAAAGAGAAAAAAGACCAATAACCCAAATTCAGTTTAACTGATATTAAGGGTCTGTAGCTCAGTTGGTTAGAGCGCACCCCTGATAAGGGTGAGGTCGGTGGTTCAAATCCACCCAGACCCACCAATTTTCTGGGTTATTAGTTTTTCTATTGGGGCTATAGCTCAGCTGGGAGAGCGCCTGGTTTGCATCCAGGAGGTCAGCAGTTCGATCCTGCTTAGCTCCACCATTTCTCGAATGAAAACTTAAATAAGATTTATTTATAGGTCTTATTTAAGTTTTTATACCAAGCCTTGGTTTATTCCTTGGTTCGGAGCTCTTTAACAATTTGGATATGAAGTAAAGTTTGTTAAATACAATACAACGTAAAAGGTGTATTGCATTGACACAACAATTTCAAAAAATATGGATTCTCATTGATAGATTTATCTATCATTGAAAAAATAGAATTCACCGATTGTATCGTAAGATACAGTTAGTGACTTCTCGGTGTAAAAAGAACCATTAACCCAGATACTTTGGGGTTATATGGTCAAGTGAATAAGTGCATACGACGGATGCCTTGGCAGTAGAAGGCGATGAAGGACGTGATAATCTGCGATAAGCTTCGGTTAGCTGATAATAAGCTTTAACCCGGAGATCTCCGAATGGGAAAACCCAGTGATCACAAGATCATTATCCTTAACTGAATACATAGGTTAAGGAGGCAAACCTAGGGAACTGAAACATCTAAGTACCTAGAGGAAAAGAAATCAACCGAGATTCCCTTAGTAGCGGCGAGCGAACGGGGACCAGCCCTTAAGCAATTTTGAGATTAGTAGAATGTTCTGGAAAGTTCAACGACACAGGGTGATAGTCCCGTATACGAAAATCTTTTAATTGTGAAATCGAGTAAGGCGGCGCACGTGAAACGCTGTTTGAATATGGGGGGACCACCCTCCAAGGCTAAATACTCTCTACTGACCGATAGTGAACAAGTACCGTGAGGGAAAGGCGAAAAGAACCCCGGGAGGGGAGTGAAATAGAACCTGAAATCGTATGCATACAAGCAGTGGGAGCAGACTTGTTCTGTGACTGCGTACCTTTTGTATAATGGGTCAGCGACTTACTTCTCAGTAGCAAGGTTAACCATTAGGGGAGCCGTAGGGAAACCGAGTCTTAAATGGGCGTTTAGTTGCTGGGAGTAGACCCGAAACCGGGTGATCTATCCATGGTCAGTGTGAAGGTCAGGTAAAACTGACTGGAGGCGCGAACCCACTTATGTTGAAAAATGAGGGGATGAACTGTGGATAGGGGTGAAAGGCCAAACAAACCCGGAGATAGCTGGTTCTCTCCGAAATCTATTTAGGTAGAGCGTCGCGTATTACTTCTGGGGGTAGAGCACTGTTATGGCTAGCGGGTCGTCAAGGCTTAGTAAACCATTGCAAACTCCGAATACCAGAAAGTATGAGCGCGGCAGACACACTGCGGGTGCTAACGTCCGTAGTGGAAAGGGAAACAACCCAGACCGTCAGCTAAGGTCCCAAAATTATAGTTAAGTGGGAAACGATGTGAAAAGGCCCAGACAGCCAGGAGGTTGGCTTAGAAGCAGCCATTCCTTTAAAGAGTGCGTAATAGCTCACTGGTCGAGTCGGTTTGCGCGGAAGATTTAACGGGGCTAAACTATATACCGAAGCTGCGGATCGCAATTTATTGCGATGGTAGGAGAGCGTTCTGTAAGCCGTTGAAGGTGAACTGTGAGGTTTGCTGGAGGTATCAGAAGTGCGAATGCTGACATGAGTAACGATAAAGGGGGTGAAAAACCCCCTCGCCAGAAGTCCAAGGTTTCCTACGCAACGTTAATCGGCGTAGGGTTAGTCGGCCCCTAAGGCGAGGCAGAAATGCGTAGTCGATGGGAAACGGGTTAATATTCCCGTACTTCATATAACTGCGATGGGAAGACGGAGTAGGTTAGCTCAGCAAGGCGATGGTTGTCCTTGTTCAAGCGTGTAGAAATGGTTCTTAGGAAAATCCGGGAACCTCTATTTCAAGGCGTGATAACGAGCCCTCTTTTGGGCGAAGTGAGTGAGACCATGCTTCCAGGAAAATCCTCTAAGCTTCAGGTTATATGAAACCGTACCCCAAACCGACACAGGTGGACGAGATGAGAATTCTAAGGCGCTTGAGAGAACTCGGGTGAAGGAACTAGGCAAAATGACACCGTAACTTCGGGAGAAGGTGTGCTCTTGTTATGTGATATCACTTGCTGATTGAGCAAAGAAGAGCTGAAAAAACTAGGTGGCTGCGACTGTTTATTAAAAACACAGCACTCTGCAAACACGTAAGTGGACGTATAGGGTGTGACTCCTGCCCGGTGCTTGAAGGTTAATTGATGAGGTTAGCGCTTGCGCGAAGCTTTTGATCGAAGCCCAAGTAAACGGCGGCCGTAACTATAACGGTCCTAAGGTAGCGAAATTCCTTGTCGGGTAAGTTCCGACCTGCACGAATGGAGTAACGACGGCCACACTGTCTCCACCCGAGACTCAGTGAAATTGAAATTGCTGTTAAGATGCAGTATACCCGCGGCCAGACGGAAAGACCCCGTGCACCTTTACTACAGCTTTGCATTGAACTCTGATTCTACTTGTGTAGGATAGGTGGGAGGCTTTGAAGCTTTAACGCTAGTTAGAGTGGAGCCACCCTTGAAATACCACCCTGGTATGGTTGGGGTTCTAACCTTGGTCCGTAATCCGGATCGGGAACAATGCATGGTGGGTAGTTTGACTGGGGCGGTCTCCTCCTAAAGAGTAACGGAGGAGCGCAAAGGTATCCTCAGCACGGTCGGACATCGTGCAATGAGCGCAAAGGTAAAAGGATGCTTGACTGCGAGACTGACACGTCGAGCAGGTAGGAAACTAGGTCTTAGTGATCCGGTGGTTCTGAGTGGAAGGACCATCGCTCAACGGATAAAAGGTACGCCGGGGATAACAGGCTGATACCCCCCAAGAGTTCACATCGACGGGGGTGTTTGGCACCTCGATGTCGGCTCATCACATCCTGGGGCTGAAGCAGGTCCCAAGGGTATGGCTGTTCGCCATTTAAAGTGGTACGCGAGCTGGGTTTAGAACGTCGTGAGACAGTTCGGTCCCTATCTACCGTGGGCGTTGGAGACTTGAGGGAAGCTGTTCTTAGTACGAGAGGACCGGAATGGACACACCTCTGGTGTTTCGGTTGTCACGCCAGTGGCATTGCCGAGTAGCTATGTGTGGAAAGGATAACCGCTGAAAGCATCTAAGCGGGAAGCCCCTCCCAAGATTAGGTCTCCCTGATTATTTAATAATCCTAAAGATCCCTCGAAGACTACGAGGTTGATAGGCTAGGTGTGAAAGTGCAGCAATGTATTGAGCTAACTAGTACTAATTGATCGTGAGGCTTGACCATATAACACCCAAGATATTTGGAGATGTTGTTGTGTCAACAGGCAATATGCCTTATAAACTTTACTTAATCCATTTTGTTATACCTTTTTGGTATAAAAACTTTTTAATTCACTTGAAATAAGTTCAGACTTAATTCAAGTAAGCAGTTTGCTTAGTGACAATAGCAAGTGTGACCCACCTGATCCCATCCCGAACTCAGCAGTGAAACCACTTAGCGCCGATGGTAGTGTGGGGTCTCCCCATGTGAGAGTAGGACATTGCTAGGCTTTTATTCTAAATACCCCGACCTTTTTTAAGGCGGGGTATTTTTTTATCTGAATCACGTAAAATATAACCATCATTATCCAAAGCATCATGCAGATAAATTATGACTGATAACTTTAAAGCAAGGAGTATTGCTAGCGGAGTGAGCGTAATTGATTCTGGCTATTTCAGTAATGACTTTGCAGCTATATATATTATTAAGCAGAATAATAAGGTTGCGATTATAGAAACTGGAACCACCTTTAGTGTTTCTAATGTTAAAAAAGCACTTGAGAATGATAGCTTAAGCTTTTTGGATGTTGCTTATATAATTCCTACTCATGTCCATCTAGATCATGCAGGTGGTGCAGGTGAGCTTATGAAACAGTGCCCAAACGCGACTCTAATAGTTCATCCTCGCGGGGCGAGACACTTGATTGACCCTACCAAGCTAATTGCTGGAGCAATGGCGGTTTATGGTGAGAAAGAATTTAGGATGTTGTACGGTAAAATTATCCCAATAGATGCAAATAGAGTTATCGAAGCAGATGATAACTTTATTTTAGATTTTGATGGAAGAGAGCTAAAGTTTATTGATACACCAGGACATGCAAGGCATCATTTTTGCATTTGGGATAAACAAACAGAATCAATGTTTACTGGTGATACGTTTGGCATCTCTTATCGTGATCTTGATCATAATGACCAGGTATATATATTCCCAAGCACAAGCCCAGTTCAGTTTGATCCAGAGGAATTAATTAAAAGCATACATAAAATAATGAAGTACAAGCCTAAGCGAGTCTGTTTAACTCACTTTGCTGCAATTAAACCAACTCAAAAAGTAGTTGAACAGTTGATAGCTGGTATCCATTTTGTTAGTAATTTAGCAAAAAAATATGCAACTCAGGGTGATGCTGAAAAAGTGATTCAAGACAAGATGATGAATTATTTTTTAGAAGGAATTGAAAAGATTGGCGTCAAAGACCTTGATTTTTGCAGAGAAAGGTTAGAGCTCGATGTCAAAATAAATACTCAAGGTTTAATTTATTGGCAAAAAATAGTAAAAATTGAGACTTGAATTTCATTAATTAAATATTAAATAAGTATCATATAGCTCTGCTTTCTATACTTAACTATGAAAAATCTTTTACTATATCTAAACCATTATTTTGCGAAGGTTCCAGGGCAACTTATACCTTACCGTAAAACAGTTCTTGCATTAGCATTGCTATCCACTATTTTTATGGGGTATGGTGCTTCTCGCTTTGTTTTAGATACTTCATTTGATGTTTGGTTTAGTGAGTCTGATCCTGCAATTGAAGCTTTGGATGATTTTCGTGACCAGTTTGGGAGTGATGATGGTTTGTTTATTGTTTATGAAGCTAAAGATGGCGATGTATTCTCAAATAAATCTCTAACACTAATCTCTGAAATAACAGAGGTGTTAGATAACTATAGACAGATAAGTGATGATGTTTGGCTTGAAAAATATGGACTAACTCCTGAAATTGTTGAGTCATTAACTCATATTAAGCGTGTTCAGTCACTATCTAATATTAGAATTCAAAAAAATGAAGATGATGTTTTAAGTTCACCTCGTTTAGTTCCTAAAAAAATTCCAAGTGACGCCTTGGTTTTAAGTGAAATTAGTTCTGAGGCAGATAATCAGCCAAGTTTGCCGCTCTTTATGTTCTCAAAAGATCATCGTTTTGGGGCAATTTCCATTCAAACAGACTTTGGTGCAATCCCAGTAATTCAAGAATTAAATGACCAGTTCTCTTTGTTTGATGATGATGCGTGGAGTGATGATTTTGATGAAGGTATGGATGATAATGCTGTTATTCAAAAAATTGAATATCAGCCAGATGAGCCAGGACTTTATATTCCATTTATGAAGGCTATAACGGCGATAACTGAACAGCAAAAGATGTCAGAGCATTTTAATTTTTATCCAATTGGCAATTCTGCAATGATTTCCTTAGCTATGGACACGCTGATTCAAGCAGCGTTTCTACTAGTAGGTATGGTGGCAATCATTAACCTTTTGCTTTGGTCATTGTTTCGCTCTGCAAGTGCAGTCGTTCTTCCTCAATTAGCGATTGGCCTCAGTATTCTCTTTGTTATTGGAAGCCTGAGCTGGCTCAATTTAGCATCAACAACCCTTATTGCATTAACAGTGATGCTTATTATTGCGGTTGGTGTAGCTGACTGCGTTCATGTAATGAGTTCTTATTTATTTTTCAGACGTGATGGCAAAGAACATGATGAGGCGTTATCAAAGGCCTATGGTAAGACAGGCGTTCCTATTTTATTAACAACAATTACCACGATGGCGGGAATGTCATCATTAGCGGTAACTGGGATGCCAATGTTTGTACAATTTGGCTTCTCTTCTGCTGCTGGTGTCTTTTTTGCTTTCTTATACACAATATATTTACTGCCAGTGTTACTCAATTATTGGCACCCAATGCAAATTAAAAAGATTGAGGCAATTAGTGTAAGTAGAAAAACTGGAATAAGGTCGATAGTGTCTTTATTGAAATCAAAAATGTTGAGTTTTTTATGTTTCTTTGTAAATCCAATAGCAAAACTTTCAAAGAGAATGGGTTTGAATTGGCTCTTAGGCGCAGAATGGCTTCAACCTTTATTAAATAGAATTCCAGCTTTTGTGGAACGCTTCCGATACTCTATAGCTATTATTTTTGTGAGTGTATTTGTAATTTGCTTATATGGCGCAACTCAAGTCAAAATTGACTCCAATCTAGTTGAGCTTTATTCTGATGATGTTCCTATAGGTCAAGCCTATGAAATTGTTGATGAACACATGATGGGCACAGGAAATATGGAAATCGTTGTAGACACAGCAATTTCAGATGGAATAATGGATCCAGATGTATTAAATGCTATGAATAGACTTCAAAATACAATTGAGGAAAATTATAGTGAATTTATTATCCGAACAAATTCTTTGGCAGATCTAGTAATAGACACTCATGCTATTATGCAAGACTCAGAAGATTATCGAAATATTCCTGATAGTCAAATTGCGGTATCCCAATTGCTTTACTTGTTTAACAGTTCAAATCCTGAAGAGAGAAGAGCCCTTGTAAGTGATGATTATAGTAAGAGTCACATAAGTGTTCAATTAAAAAACGCAGGCTCTAACGAATACAAGGTATTTTTTAAAGATATTCAGCGTGATATAAATAAAGAGTTTAATGGATTAAAAGATCGATATCCTAATATAAAAGTTCAAATTACCGGATCATTCGCTTTAATGATGAGACTTGCCGATGATATTAGTAAAAACCAGTTTAAGAGTTTGGCGATAGCAGCCGTGGTTATTAGTTTGTTATTGATGATAACGCTAGGTTCTTTTCAGGCAGGCGTTATGTCGATTATTCCTAACCTAATACCCGCATCATTAGCATTTGGATTAATGGGTCTTCTTGGAGTTCCACTTGATACAGACACATTAATGATTGCTCCTTTAATTATTGGTATTGCAGTGGATGATACGATTCACTTTATTAGTCACTATAGAATGTCACTTGCACAAAATCACAATATGAAGCTTGCGCTCGTGGAAACTATAAAAGAGGTGGGTCAAGCGGTAACATTCACAACTCTAATCCTGGGCTGTGGGTTTTTGATGCTTACATTTAGTGACTATTTGGGACTAGCAAAGATTGGGACTTTCGGTTCTTTAGCTATATTTGTTGCACTACTATGCGACTTATTGTTTTTCCCGGCATTGATTATGATTTTCAAGCCGAAGTTTGGCCAGAAAGATGTTGAAGATAATTTAAATTTTATAGAGGCTACAAAATGAATAAATTAATACTTACTTACTCAAAATCTACTTTGCTTAGTGTTGTACTTGGTGCATTTTTAACTCTACAAGCGCCAAATGTATATGCTGAAACTAATTTAAGTGCACGAGAGATTATGGAGAGAGTTGATGTTGAGAGCAGGAAGTCTACTGACTCAGCATTCACTCGTATGAAGCTGACTACTTGTAAGTATGGCCTTAGTGGTGGTAAGGTAAAGTGCGCTGAAAAAGCCCGAGTTAAGTTAATAGAAAATGCACAAATTAATACTGGAGAGGGAAGCCAAGATACTAAGAGTATTGCCATAATCCTTGAGCCAGCAAGTGAAAAAGGAATTGGAATGCTCTCATATAGTTATGATGACAGTGACCGAGATAATGAGACCTGGTTATATCTTTCTGCTCTTGGAAAAGTAAAGAGAATTAGTGTTAGGAACAGTGATGATGAGGAAACTGAATCTGCAAGTATTTTTGGAACTGAGATGACCACTGAAGATCAAGAGACAGGAAAGCTTGATGACTATTCGTACGAATTACTAGAGTTTGGGACTTTTAGAGGAAGAGAAGTTGCAGTTGTTGAGGCGACACCAAAAAAACATCGAATTAGCAAAAGCAGTTATGGAAAAACGCAAAATTGGATTGATACTGAAAGGTTTATAACTCTTAAGGTACAAATGTTCGATAAATACAACAATCCTATCAAGAAACTCGAGGTTGGCAAAGTTGAAAAAATTAATGATGTTTGGATGGG
Organism: Candidatus Pseudothioglobus sp. Uisw_086; assembly: GCF_048085745.1. GTDB lineage: Bacteria > Pseudomonadota > Gammaproteobacteria > PS1 > Pseudothioglobaceae > Pseudothioglobus. The sequence goes on from NZ_CP159803.1 coordinate 188,626, forward strand.
AAGAAGTCTGACATTTTTTAATACGGTAAGCAATAGGCTAACAAATATGAAACTTGAGGCGATAAACTTTGATATGGATATTAAAGAAGATTTTTTAACTCAAAGAGCATTGACTGACCAAGCATTTAGAGAGAAATTTCTGAAGGATTTACGTAAACAAGCTAAATAAAGTCTGAGTATGTTAAATTTTATCCATAAAGGAATTATTGCTTTAATTATTAGCTTTGGAATTAACTCCATTTCTATTGCTGAGGGTGAATTATTATTTGACGATGAATTAGTATTTGAAGATTCTGATGAAGAGTTTGGTGAGTGGGATGATGACAGTGATATCTTTGGTGATAATGACATAAATCTAGAAAAATCTTATTCTTGGCTTGATCTGAGTATTACGCAGAAGTATGGTGTTAATCCTGCAAGTAGTTATAGCACTGCTATGGAAAGAACTGAGTTGAGGCTTGGAACTAGTGGCTCTGTTTTTGACTCAGGTTATGGCGAGGTAGAAATTAAAGCAATAAAATATTGGCCGAGTGATAGCAACAACGTAATTGAGGCCAGTGATATTGACGTAGAGAAGGCATTTTTGCAATTTAGTTTTGATGACTGGAGTGCTAAGCTAGGTCGATATACTATTGGCTGGGGTGAGCTCGAGGGTGGTGCACTTGACGTAATTAATCCTTCAGGAGGTCTAACAGACCCATCCATGATCTCCCAATGGATTTTGAGCTCTACTCGTTACTTTGAAGATAGTGATTTAAGTTTTTTTTATAATACAAATCCTAGAATTGCAAAAAGCACATTAATGACACTTAAAAATGATAGCTATGATGAATTTGGATTGCGCTATGGAATAAGTGGGGAAGGAAGTGATATGGCTTTTTATGCTGGTCAGCTAGTTCCTAATGATGCAATCATTAACCTAACAGATGGGTTGGTTTATGCAACACCATATCAATTATTAGGGTTTGGAATGAATAAAGCCTTTGATGATTATTTGCTTAAATTTGATGTTGCCTATAAACATAACTTGCAGCAAAACCGTTCAGGACAATTTGTAAAGGTAGATAGAATTGATTGGGACCTGGCTTTTGATATTCAAAAAAATGATAGAACGATCTTGATTTCAGTTAACTCTCAGTACCTATTAGATTTCTTCAGTGATTATCTAACACCGACTTTAACAGGAAGTGTCAGTGCAGATAAAAATAGTACAACATATATGGCAAGAGTAAATGACAAGTTTGGTGATTCAGACTGGAGCTGGAATACCTCCCATATAATATTATCAAATAATGATCTTTCACTAACTTCAGCTGGACTGGACTGGGATATTAATGATCACTGGAAGGCTTCATTGGGCGTCACATATGCCGATGCTAAGCCAAACCGTGCGCTAAGTTTGTTTGACCAGTACCAAAGAGTTAACTTGGAAGTTAAGTACCAGTACTAATGACTCAGTTAGTTAAGGTGTTGCATTTTTAAGCCAACTTAAAGCATCAATCCCTCTTATAGCATAGGATATTGTATAATTTAGCTAAAATAATTTAGGTTTATATAATGTTAGAAAGCAAGCTTTTAAGAGGAAATATTGATTTTGTTGTTGAGCAACTTAAAAGGCGTAATTTTACGTTTGATGTTGATGAGTTTAATAAGCTTGAGGATCAAAGGAAAGTGATCCAGGTTCAAACACAAGAGCTGCAAAATTTACGTAATACTAAATCAAAAGCAATAGGTCAAGCGAAAGCTTCTGGAGAAGACATTAAGCCTTTGTTAGATGAAGTTTCTAGTCTTGGAGAAAGCCTTGATGGCGCTAAATCCGAATTAAATGCACTCCAATTTAAGATTGATGAGATTGCCATGGCAATTCCTAATATACCTCATCCTTCAGTTCCTGAAGGTTTTAGTGAGGATGACAACCTTGAAGTTCTTAAGTGGGGGGAGCCGAAAAAATTCGACTTTGAGCCAAAGGATCATGTGGATTTAGGTGAAATGCATGGCATCGACTTTGCTGCTGCCGCGAAGATTTCAGGTGCTAGATTTGTTGTTATGACTGGTAAGATTGCAAAACTTCAAAGAGCACTCACTCAGTTCATGCTTGACCATCATACGGAGGTTAATGGTTACACCGAGACGTATGTTCCTTACCTGGTAAATGCAGACTCTCTGATGGGCACTGGTCAATTACCAAAATTTGAAGCCGACTTATTTAAAACACATCTTCATGGCGAAGAAGGGGAAGCAAAGGCGCTCTATTTAATTCCAACTGCTGAAGTTCCAGTAACCAACATTGTGCGTGACTCAATTATAAAAGAGTCTGATTTGCCTCTAAAGTTTGTAGCGCACACGCCATGTTTTAGATCTGAAGCAGGATCATATGGAAGAGATACTAGGGGATTAATACGTCAGCATCAGTTTGAAAAAGTTGAATTAGTTCAAATTTCTAAACCTAGTGATGCTTACGATGTTCTTGAGGAGCTTACAGCGCATGCAGAGGGCATACTAAAATTGCTAGAATTGCCCTACCGAAAAGTTTCATTGTGTACTGGTGATTTAGGTTTTTCTTCAGCTAAAACTTATGATTTGGAGGTGTGGCTTCCAGGCCAATCTGCATATCGTGAAATTTCATCATGTTCGTGTTTTGAAGCTTTTCAAGCGAGAAGAATGCAGCTTCGTTGGAAAAACTCAGACACCAAAGAGTCAGAGTTTTTACATACTTTAAATGGCTCAGGACTTGCAGTTGGTAGAACTTTGGTTGCGGTGATAGAAAACTATCAAAATGCGGATGGCAGTATTACAATACCAAAAGTCTTACAGGGCTACATGGGCGGCTCAACTAAGATAAAATAACCCCTTTATTAATTTGGAGTGAGAAATGAATTTACCACCAGAACTATTTCTGATAGCAATGTTTGTACTGATGTATTTTTTATTAATCAGACCACAACAAAAAAGAGCTAAAGATCACAAAACCCTATTAAAAGCCTTAAAAAAAGGCGATGAAGTTGTTACTAATGGCGGTGTCATTGGGAAAATTATTGCAGTTGATGAGTCTTTTGCAGAAGTAGAGATTGCTTCAGGAGTTATAGTTAAATTACAAAAACAGGGCATTAATCAAAAGATGCCAAAGGGAAGTGCAAAATCTATGACTAAGTCAGGCTCTAAGGAAAAAGCAATCCCTAAAGCTAAAAAAACAAAAGCAATCGGCAAAAAAGAGATAGAAAAATAATATATAAAAACTCAATATGAATCATTACGCAGCTTGGAAAAATGCACTTATTGTATTTTTCCTATTCCTCTCAACTCTATATGCATTGCCAAATCTGTATGGTTCAGATTTGGCGATTCAGATTACGGGAACAGGCGACTATATTGTTGAAGATAGTGATTTAGAGTCTATAAGTAGTATACTGACAGAAAATAATGTTGACTTTAAATCTATAAAGATTGATAGCAATAATATTCTCGTTCGTTTTAACAACTCTCAATCACAGCTTTCTTCTAAGACACTTTTAAAGAACTCACTAAGCAGAAATTATGTGGTTGCTCTTAATCTTGCTCCTTCAATTCCACAATGGCTTGGGAATCTGGGGGGTAAGGCAATGTCTTTAGGGCTTGATCTCAGAGGAGGCGTTCATTTTTTACTTGAAGTAGACATGGAGGCAGTAGTTTCAACCTCTTTAGATCGTTATTACAATGAGCTAAGAACTGCTTTACGTAAGGATAAGTTGTATAAAAAAATTCGCAAAGAAGATAATAGGTTAGTTGTAAGCTTCAAGAGTGAAGATCTTAAGAATAAAGCAAAAAAGGTTTTAAAAAATGATTTGCCTGATTTGGTAATTGTTGAAGATAGTGAGTTAGAGCTAGAGTTTGGTCTTGAAGTTTCATCAAGTGCTCAATCTGCTGCAAAATCTAGCGCACTAAAACAAAATATTACTACCCTTCGTAATCGAGTAAATGAGCTAGGCGTTGCTGAGCCGATAATTCAGCAACAGGGTACAGAAAGAATTGTTGTTCAATTGCCTGGAGTTCAGGATACGGCCAGAGCTAAAGAAATATTAGGGGCTGTGGCAACCGTTGAGTTTAGGTTAGTTGACGAGCAAAATGATGTTCAAACTGCCATCCAATCAGGAAAAACACCATCGGGCTCAAAGCTTTATAAGTTTAAAGATGGAAGACCTTTGCTACTCAAAACAACTGTCATAGCAACGGGTGAAAACATAGTAGATGCATCTTCTAGTGTTGATCAAGATAATCAGCCACAAGTTAGTATTGTTTTAGATAGTTCTGGTGGCAGAACCATGCTGGAAACTACTAAAGAATTTATAGGCTATAGAATGGCTGTTGTTTTTATTGAAAATCAAGTAGAAACAATTATTGAGGATGGTATTGCGGTGAAGAAGCGCAGTAAGACGCAAGATATTATTAATGCAGCAACAATTCAAGGAACCTTCTCTAATCGTTTCCAAATAACTGGCCTAGACAGCTCCAGAGAGGCGCGAAACTTAGCGTTACTATTAAGAGCAGGTTCGCTTTCAGCGCCGGTTGAAATTATTGAAGAGCGAACAATTGGTCCAAGCTTGGGTGCTGATAATATCCAAAAAGGATTCATTTCTGTTTTAGTTGGTTTTGCCTTAGTGTTGGTATTTATGGCGTGGCGATATCGCGTATTTGGCTTGGTTGCAAATGTGGCTTTAACATTAAATTTAATCACTATAGTTTCAATACTATCTATGATTCAGGCAACTTTAACCTTACCAGGAATAGCAGGTATAGTTTTGACAGTTGGTATGGCGGTTGATGCCAATGTCTTAATTTTTGAACGCATCAAAGAGGAAATGCGCTCAGCTAAAGATATTCAAAAAGCAATTTCTGCAGGTTATGAGAAAGCACTGTTGACTATTGCTGATGCGAACATTACAACCCTTATAGCATCCTTGGTGTTATTTAGTTTTGGTACAGGAGCAATTAAAGGTTTTGCTGTTACACTTTCAATTGGAATTATTACCTCTATGTTTACAGCAATTATTGTCTCTAGGGCAATGATCAACCTTATTTACGGTGGAAAGAAAGATAAGGAGTTGGCAATATGAGTCTTAGATCATTAAATATTCCAGTTATTGACTTTGTAGGTAGACGCAAATATGCGATGATTTTTTCTGCAATTTTATTAATTGTTTCTATAGCTTCAATAGGATTTCAAGGTCTCAAATTTGGTATTGACTTCACTGGTGGTACATTAATCGAATTAGGCTATGAAAAATCAGCTGATCTTGAAGGTATTCGTTCAAAGCTCGCTTCTGCGGATTTCAAAGGTGCTAATGTTCAATATTTTGGATCAGATACTGAAGTTCTTATTCAGTTGGAGCCACAAGCTACTTCAAGTGCAAAACTTAGTTCATCAATTATTAGAATGCTTGGTGAGGGAATTGATGTTCGCAGAGTTGAATTTGTTGGGCCAAAGGTTGGTGAAGAGCTAACCAATGATGGCGGCCTTGCAATGCTTTATGCACTTATTGGAATTTTAATTTATGTTGCCTTTAGATTTGAGTATCGCTTTGCTCTAGGCTCCATTGCGGCACTTATTCATGACGTGATTATTACGTTAGGGATATTTTCATTGCTGCAAATTGAATTTGATTTGACAGTATTGGCTGCTATTCTTGCAGTAATTGGTTATTCTCTTAATGATACGATCGTAGTTTTTGATAGAATTCGAGAAAACTTTCTTGCAACTCGCCAAGTGGAGCCTGGATCAATTATTAATGAGGCTCTTAATCAAACTTTATCACGAACATTAATGACATCCCTCACAACTTTACTTGTTCTTTTTGCTCTATTTTATCTAGGGGGAGAGGTGATTCATAGTTTTGCTGGTGCACTTCTTATCGGCGTGGTAATTGGCACCTACTCTTCAATTTATGTTGCGAGTTCAACTATTCTTGCGATGGGAATTTCCAAAGAAGACATGCTGCCTTCAGAAAAAGAGAAGAAAGAGATTGACGCTAGACCGTAAAAATAACTTTATTTGCTAAATCTTTCGAAAACAAGACAAGCATTTGTTCCACCAAAACCAAAACTATTTGAGAGGATGCGATTTAGTTTAACGCCTTTCGTTTTCCTAATAATTGGTAGGCCTATTGCTGCAACATCAAGATTTTCTATATTCACAGATTCGGCAACAAAATCATTTTGAAGCATCAAAAGTGAATAAATAGATTCGTTAACTCCAGCTGCTCCCAGCGCATGACCCGAAAGAGATTTAGTTGAGCCAATAAGAGGAGTTGAGGTAGTGCCAAATACCTCCTTGATTGCACCTAACTCTTTAGCATCACCAACTGGTGTTGATGTTCCATGAGCATTAATATAATCAATTGAACCATTAAGCCCATCAGTAGCAATCTGCATGCAGCGTTTAGCGCCTTCACCTGATGGTGCGACCATGTCATAACCATCAGAAGTAGCGCCATAGCCAACTAACTCTGCAATGATAGTTGCCCCTCGAGCCTCTGCATGGTCTAAAGACTCAAGCACAAGGGCTCCGCCACCTCCAGATATTACAAATCCATCTCGATCTGTATCAAAAGCACGTGATGCCTTATCAGGAGTGTCATTATATTTTGAAGAAAGGGCACCCATAGCGTCAAATAACATAGTTAAAGACCAATCAAGCTCTTCTCCCCCTCCAGCAAACACAACATCTTGTTTGCCAAGTTGAATTTGCTCCATAGCGTTACCAATACAGTGCGCACTTGTGGAGCAAGCAGAACTGATCGAGTAATTTATTCCCTTTATTTTAAAGAGTGTTGAAAGGCAGGCAGAAGTGGTAGAACCCATAGTTCTTGGGACGCGGTATGGGCCAACTCTTTTGATGCCTTTTTCTCTTAAAATATCAGCAGCTTCAACAATATTTTGATTTGAAGCTCCACCAGAACCCATAATTAATCCAGTTCTTTCATTCGAAATCATTTCTTCACTTAATCCAGATTCTTTGATTGCCTCATCGAGTGCGATTGCATTAAATATCGCAGCATCAGCCATAAATCGTAGCATTTTTCGATCAATAACATCACTAGTATCGACCTCTGCAATCGCACCATGAACATGAGACCTGAGACCCATTTCTGAATATTTTTCACTAAATACTATTCCAGATTTAGCAGACTTTAAGGATTTAAGAACTTCGGACTTGTTGGAGCCTAAGCTGCTAACAATACCCATTCCAGTAATGACTACTCTGTTCATCAGAAGGAAGATGTATCCGTAAATAATCCTACCCTAAGGTTTGTTGCTTCGTAGATAGTTTTCCCATCTACTTGCATGGTTGCATCTGCAATACCCATATAGAGTTTTCTTGCAATAACTCGAGATAGACTTATATTGTAAGTAACCTTTTTACTTGTTGGCAGGACTTGGCCAGTGAACTTAATTTGTCCAGAACCAAGGGCTCGACCTCTTCCTGGCCCACCAAGCCAACCCAAATAAAAACCAACTAACTGCCACATTGCGTCTACACCTAGACAGCCAGGCATTACTGGATCTTCATTAAAGTGACAATCAAAAAACCATAAATCTGGATTAATATCGAGTTCTGCAGTCATTCCACCTTTACCATATTCTCCACCAGTTTCAGTAATATTTGTAATGCGATCAAACATCAGCATAGGTGGTTTGGGAAGCTGGGCATTGCCAGGGCCAAAAAGTTCGCCCTTACCACAGGTAATTAAATCTTCATAAGAATAGTTGTTTTGCTTCATAAGGTCCGATAAATCAAGTACTGATAGAATTTTATCATAGTTAAATTACTATTGAAATTCAACTTATGGCCTAATATCAGCAATAATGTCACCAATATCTTCTAGCCCTACTGATATACGAATAAGGTTTTCAGTGATATGAGTTTGTCGTTTCTCTTCATCTGAAAGTCGAACATGAGTTGTAGAAGAGGGATGAGTGATGGTAGTTTTAGTGTCACCAAGATTTGCAGTAATTGAAATCATCTTAGTATTATTTATTAGACGAAAAGCTTCGGCTCTGCCACCACTAACTTCAAATGAAACTATTCCACCAAAGCCTGTTTGCTGCTTTTTTGCAATTTCATGATTTGGATGGTTTTCAAGACCAATATAGTGAACTTTTTTAATGAAAGATTGGTCATTAAGCCAAACAGCTAATTTCTTTGCACTTTTACAGTGAGCATCCATTCTTATCTTGAGTGTTTCTAAACCTTTTAGGACAATCCAAGCATTGAATGCACTTAAGGTCGGACCAGTGCTTCGAGTAAACGCACTTATTTCGTCAATTAATGATTCACTTCCTGCTACAGCACCTGCAAGACACCTGCCTTGACCATCAATATATTTAGTGGCAGAGTGAATGACCAGATCAGCCCCTAAAGTCAGTGGCTTTTGAAGCGCGGGCGTCATGACGCAGTTATCAACAGCTAATACTATATTGTTTTTCTTTGATATAGCTGCAAGCTTTTCTATATCAACAACTTCACCAAGTGGGTTTGATGGTGTCTCTAATAAAAATAATTTGGTATTTTTTTGAACACTCTTCTCCCATGCATCTAAATCGCCTAAATCAACAAATGTAATTTGAATACTAAACTTTTCAATAATACTATTTAGAAGTACTATGGTAGTTCCGAACATACATCGAGAGGCCACCATGTGCTCTCCAGGTTTAAGAAGAGTCATAATTGTAGCAAAGATGGCAGACATTCCGCTAGCAGTTGCCTGGCACTTTTCTGCACCTTCTAAAGCAGCTAATTTATTTTGAAAGGCATCAACTGTTGGGTTAGTAAACCTGGAGTAAACATTACCTTTTTGTTTATTTTCAAAACGATCAGCAGCTTGCTCAGCACTCTTAAATTTATAACTCGAAGTCAGAAAGATGGCCGCAGAATGTTCTTGCTCGTCTGTTGCATCATGCCCTTCACGGACTGATTTTGTTTGAAAATTATAGTCTTCCATGATTTAAGCCCAGTTAGTCAGCATCATTGTAGATCAATTCTGAGCTCTCATTGGAAATATTACCCAGTTTGGCATTGTCGGATCTTTGAGCTTCAAGGTTATTAAGATAAGGCTCATCTATGTCTTTGGTGAGGTAATTGCCATCAAAACATGAGCAATCAAAACTTTTAATATCAGGGTTTCCTTGTTGAACTGACCATATTAAGTCATCAAGATTTTGATAAATTAATTTATCAGCGCCAATAGTTTTACATACTTCTTCTGTTGTTTTATTGTGGGCGACAAACTCATTTTTACTAGCCATATCAATTCCATAAACATTTGGATATCTAACTGGAGGCGCGGCAGACGCAAAGAAAACTTTTTTCGCGCCAGCAGCTCTTGCCATTTGAACGATTTCCTGGCTTGTTGTTCCGCGAACAATAGAGTCGTCAACTAAAAGTACATTCTTGTCTTTAAATTCGAGTTCAATCGCACTTAGTTTTTGACGAACAGATTTTTTTCTTTGTTTTTGTCCAGGCATAATAAAGGTTCTAGCAATATAACGGTTTCTTATAAAACCTTCTCGATATTTTAAATTTAACTCATTAGCAACTTGAAGAGCGGATGTTCTCGAGGTATCAGGAATAGGCATTACAACATCAATTTCCTCATATTGCCACTCAGACTTAATTTTAATCGCAAGTCTTTCGCCCATCCTAAGGCGTGATTTATAGACTGAAATTTTGTCGATAATTGAATCAGGTCTTGCAAAATAAACAAATTCAAATATGCAAGGTGATAATATTGAATTAACTGCGCACTGCTGAGAATGAACATTACCTTTACGGTCAATTACAATTGCCTCACCAGGTTGTACATCTCGGGTAATTTTGAAGCCAAGTGCTGTAAGGCCGACACTTTCTGAGGCCAACATATACTTAGTGCCATTTCTTGTAGTTCTTTCTCCAAGGATTAAAGGTCTTATTCCATGGGGATCTCTAAATCCAAAGATACCATAGCCTGGAATCATTCCAATAGCCGCATAAGCTCCCTTTACTCTTTTATGAAGTTTTGTTACTGCATTGAAAATATCATTTTCATTGATTCGATGTTTTTGCTCTTCAGCTATTTCGCTCGCGAGTATGTTGAGTAGTATTTCTGAGTCTGAATTTGTATTAATATGACGAAGATCTTGCTCAAAAAGTTCACTTGCTAATGACTCTGCATTGGTCAGATTTCCATTATGTGCAAATGCTATTCCATATGGTGAATTTACATAAAAAGGCTGCGCCTCTGCTTCAGAAGAACTCCCGGCTGTAGGATAACGGACATGACCAATCCCCATATCACCAATTAATTTTTCCATATGTTTTGTTCTAAAAACATTACGAACAAGGCCGTTACCTTTGCGCATGTAAAAGCGACCTTTATTGGCAGTTGTTATGCCTGCAGCATCTTGACCGCGGTGCTGAATAATTGTGAGAGCATCATAAATATAAAGACTCACATCTTTTTTTGTAGTTGATAGTATTCCAACAATGCCGCACATAAGTTAATCCCCTGTAATCTCACTTTCTATGAATTCCACAACTGCATCGCCGGGCTCAAGTTCAACAAACAATAAATGCTCAGATAAAACAGGCTTTATATCAACTGACCAATCTTGAAATGTTCTGAGAGCGCCACTAGTTTCTACCCAAGCATGATTTTGAGTAACCCATGTCATACTTTGAAGAATAAGTACAATTATTAGGACAAAAATACCACCTTTAAATAACCCTAATATTGTGCCAAAAAAATTATTTTTTAGTCCACCCACATTTCTAGCATTTAGAAGAATATCGAGTGAACTCAACATCCTTAAGGTGCCTTCATAAATTGGCGCCATAACAGAGGGGTTTTCTGCATCAATTTTAATATTGAGAAGTTTTGATAATACAACTAGTGCGGCTACTAAAACTATAAAGACTACAGAAAACGAAACAAAACTTCGCAGTGAATCATTAGTTATTAGAGCTTCAATTGCCTGAAGTTCAGTAATAACGGCTAAATAGTTAAAACTTATGATTGCAGTAATGGCTAATATAATGCTAATTGCAAAAGGCCGATTAAGGCCATTAGGATTGTCATTATTAGAGGATGCACCAGCAAGCCTATAGAAGCCTTTTTTGATAAACCAAATGCCAAAAAATATACCACCAAAAGATAGAGCATAGATAGATTGGTTGTCTGCACTGATCCAGTTACTTAGGAAAGTTTTAGCAAGTGCATCGTAATAAAGCCAAGCTAAAATAATTGCAAATATAACAAAAATAAAGCTAATAATTTCTTTAGCAAGGCCTTGAATAAAGCCTCTAACTATAAAAAAAACTAGAATAATTAGGGTAAGCCAGTCTGACCAAGCTAGTAAGCTTATAGCACTCCAAACGTTGTTAAAAAAATTGCCCATGAGCTCCCTGTTAGATAGATGTAATTTTACAACAGTTTCTTAGCGTTTGTGGTTATCTCAAATAACTAATAACGTTCAAATTTTTTTATAATTTTAGAGGCATCGGCAATTGTATAGAAAGAGCCAAAAATAACAACTCGATTAACCTTTTCAAGCTTAAGTGATTGTTCAATTGCACTACTCATATTGAGGCAAACTGTCGTGGAGTCTGAGTTAACAAACTTGTCTTTTAGAACCTTTAGCTCAATTGATCGTTCTGCATTGATTGGCACTAAAAACCAGTGATTAATTGAGCCTGAGGCAAGTTCAATCATATCTACAATATTTTTATCAACCAGTGCTGAAAAAATGGCGACTGTTTCTACTGGATTTTCTGACAGCGTTTCTACAAGACTTTTTACAGCAGCTGGATTGTGAGCAACGTCAAGGATCATTGTTTTATTACCTATTTTTATTTTTTCAAATCGTGCTGTGATCCTAGCTTTTTTAACCCCCTCACTAATCATATTATTTGTAACTGGAAATTTATTTTTAAGCTTCTCTATAGCTTTAACTGCAACTGCAGCATTAAGCTTTTGATGCGCCCCTTCTAATCCTATTTCATTTTTATAACTTTTAGAGATAAGAGTAAGAGGAGTGTTGATTTCTTTTGCGTATGACAATAAACTTTGAGGTGGGTCTTGATCACCACAAATACATGGTTTTGCGGTTCGCATCACCCCTGCTTTTTCTCTGCCAATAGCCTCCCTTGTATCACCTAGGTAGTCTGTGTGATCAATTGCAATATTTGTGATAATGCTTATATCACTATCAACCACATTCACAGAGTCAAGTCTCCCACCAAGACCAACTTCTAGAATTGCAAGATCTACACTAGCCTCTGCAAAAATAATTAGTGCAGCGAGAGTTGAAAATTCAAAATACGTAAGCGTTACACCTTCCCTTTTTGTCTCAATTAATTCAAACGCTTTTATGATTAATTCATCAGTAACTTCCTTGCCATCAATCGCAAAGCGTTCGTTATACTTTAATAGGTGAGGCGAGGTAGATCGGCCAACCTTGTATTTTGATTCATGATAAATACTATCAATAAAAGAAACGGTAGAGCCTTTCCCATTTGTTCCCGCTACTGTAATAACTGCATATGGAACTCCATTTGGAAACAGCAGATCATAGACAATTTGAACTCTATCAAGGCCTAAAACAATGGTTTCCTCCATTAATGTTTCTTGCCAATTCAGCCAATCATCAAGAGTTCTTTTATTTTGCATATTGAAGAGTAGTTTTACTAAATCAAAAAAGGTTTAAATTATTTATCTTCCCAAAACTCACCTTCAATAGTCTCATCTTTGTTAGTTTTTTTTGTTTCACTACTTTCGCCTCTATTGATAAAGGCGGAATTTTTTTTACTAAAGACGCGCTCTGCATTTTTTTCTAAAAAGTGGTTTATGAAATAGCTTCTACTCCAGGGCATTAAGCCAAGCAAGCCCAGAATATCGGTAATAAAGCCAGGTGTTAATAATAAAACACCAGAAACTAAAATGACAACCCCCTCAAACATCTCTACTGCAGGAGTCCTTCCTTCAGCAATACTTTGTTGAGCCTTTGCCATCGTTGACCAGCCCTGTTGTTTAAGAAGACTAGAGCCAATAAATGCAGTAATAATCACAAGTAGTACTGTTGAAAGTCCACCAATAGCTTGACCTACAGTTACCAGAACGTAGATTTCAGCAAGAGTGACAATAACAAATATAGGAAATAACATTTAACCTCCTTTTATGTTTGTAAAAATTATATCCCAAACCCCATGGCCTAATTTTTGACCTCGATTTTCAAATTTAGTTAAAGGCCTATTTTTTGGTCTTGAAGAATACATATGGTCACCAGCACAGTTTTTAAAGTATGAATGTGATTCTAGCAACTCCATAATATGCTCAGCATAGTTCTCCCAGTCAGTAGCTATATGAACAACACCATCTTTTTTAAGTTTTTTTGATAGAAGGTCCAAAAAGCTTATTTGAACAATTCTACGCTTATGATGTTTCTTTTTGTGCCAAGGATCAGGAAAGAATAGCTGAAAATGTGAAATACTGTTATCTAAAATATTGTTTGTTAGAATCTCTACCGCATCATCCTTGATAATTTTGAGGTTGCTAAGTTTATTTTTATTAGCCTCATTAATAAGCCTTCCAACGCCAGCCTCATAAACCTCTATCCCTAAAAAGTTTTGATTAGGCTGATCAATTGCCATCTCAAGTAGGCTGTCACCATTTCCAAATCCAACTTCAAGTGTGACGTTATTTTTTGATAGAAAAAGTTTATTAAAATCAAGTTTTTTTTCATTAAGATCAACGCCATAATCATGCCATAGCTCATTAAGACCAATAGATTGAGCCTTAGAGATTCTTCCTGAGCGCCTTACAAAGCTCTGTATTTTTCGTAAATATTTTACTTCTGTCATAGTTGGTAATCAATGATTAGCGGAGCATGATCAGAAAAACGCTTCTCTTTATATATTTCGCATGATTTGGCAAGACCAGCTAAATTGCTACTGACTACCTGGTAGTCAAGTCGCCAGCCGGTATTGTTGGCCCATGCCTGTCCTCTATTTGACCACCAAGTGTATTGAAATTCTTCTTGGTTAATTTCTCTAAAAGAGTCTATGAAGCCAACATCATCATAAAGTGTATCAAGCCATTCTCTCTCTTCTGGGAGAAAGCCAGAATTTTTTTGGTTAGGTCGCCAGTTTTTTAGGTCAATTTTTTTATGCGCGATATTCCAATCACCACAAATAATGTATTTTCTGCCATCTTTTTGAAGTTTTTTTAAATGAGGCATAAAGCGTTTGGTAATAAATTCCATTTTGAATGCTTGTCTCTCCTCTTTTGACGACCCTGATGGAAGATAAATTGAGATAACACTTAAATCTCCAAAATCAGCTTGAATAACCCTTCCTTCTGAGTTCATATCTTCCCAGGGGCTATAAGAGATCTTATCAGGCTTAGTTTTGCAGTATAGTCCCGTTCCGCTATAACCCTTTCTCTCAGCACTATGGTAGTAGGTATGAATACCAGGTGGATAAAAGCGTTCATCAAGTTGATCTTCTTGCGCTTTAATTTCTTGAAGACAAACGACATCAGCATTTTTTGTCTTGAGCCAGCTAAATAGACCTTTTCGCTCAGCAGCTCTAATACCATTAACATTAATTGTTATAATTCTCATTGCACTTATTTTAATAGTTTAGGAATAACCAATGGAACAGTATCAAAAGGATTTTGTAGATTTTACGTTAGAAACTGGGGTACTCAAGTTTGGTGAATTCACTCTTAAGTCTGGGCGAATTAGTCCTTACTTTTTTAATGCAGGGCTTTTTAATAAAGGTAGTCACTTATCTCAGTTAGGAAAGTTTTATGCTCAAGCTATTGAAGCAAGTGGCATGGAGTTTGATGTTATCTTTGGACCTGCTTATAAAGGAATTCCATTGGCAACAGCAACAGCAATTGCCCTTAATGATAGCCTTGGAAGGAATATTCCTTATTGTTTTAATCGCAAAGAAGTCAAGGATCACGGTGAGGGAGGAAGTATCGTTGGGCATTCATTAGAGGGTGATATTCTGATCATTGATGATGTTATTACAGCTGGCACTGCAATCCGAGAAGCGCAAGATATTATCACCGCCAATGGCGCTAAAACAAAAGGAGTCATAGTTGCATTAGATCGTCAAGAAAAAGGAAATGGAGAGCTTTCAGCGATTCAAGAGGTTGAAGAAATTTTTGGAATTACGGTTCTAAGTATTATTAACTTGTCTCACATTGTTGACTATTTAAAGGATTCAAAAGATGAAGACACTGTTTTAAGAATTGAGCACTATAGATCTCAATATGGCATCAACTAATCCAGTTATTATGAAACGTAATATTTATTTATGTAAGTCGTTATTTCGACAGTTCAACAATAAAGGTTGAAGATTCGACGCCAATAATTTTTACTGATTGTCCTGCGCTAAGATTTGAACCTTTAGCAAACCAAAGAGACTCTCCTATCTGGACTTTAGCGACTTCATCCTCGATAGATACTATTATGCATTCTTTTCCAATATGTTTCTTGGCCTTATCATGCAGCTGCTCATCTACTGTTTTTACAGGGTAGTATTTTTTTGACAATAGAGTTGCCACAACTGCAAGAACTATAAAAATCAGCAGCTGTAATAAACCAGAAACATTAGGAAGCAGAAAGAAAATTATACCAACAGTAATTGCTGATGAGCCAATCCAAAGTAGAAATACTGTCCAGACAAATAGCTCTACAATTATTAAAGCAATGCCAAGAATCAGCCAGTGGATAAAGTTTAAATTTTCAAATAAGAATTCCATGACATAAGATTTTATATTCTTTCTTAAGTTGTATTAAATTTTTCTTTATTTTTTCTTAAATTTAGTACATAATTCGATTTGGAGGCGTTAAATGCAAACTAAAAATCCTTTAAAAAACCAAGATTTAATTGATCAATTTCATAGAGATGGATATATATTTCTTGAAAAAGCTCTTACAGAGCCTCAATTATTAGCAGTTAATAATCAATTATTATCTTGGGTTGATGAAAGCAAGCTTCATTCAGAGTCTTTTGGTAAGATTAAGGATGGTAGGCCACGTTTTGATGTTGATACAAAAAGCCATAGCGCAGATACGCCGGCCTTAAGAAGAATTACATCACCAGCAGAAATATCAGATTCTTGTCTTGATGTTGTTAAAGACAATAGTGCATTAGATCTTGTTGCCGATATATTTGGGCCTAATATTAAGCACTGGACGAATAAACTAAATCTAAAATTACCCAGCTCAGGGACAGAAGTTAAGTTTCATCAAGATTTTCCTTTCGAGCCCCATTCAAACGAAGATATCATGACAGTTCTTTTTTTTCTAGACGACGTTACACTTGAAAATGGGCCACTTGAAGTTGTTCCAGGTTCACATAATGGACCTCTTTATTCTTTGTGGCATGATGGAGTTTTTACTGGGGCGGTGGGTTCTGAAATTGAGTTAGCTAATAAAGGCGAAGCTGTAAGTTGCACTGGAAAGGCGGGCTCAGCTTGCTTGATGCACTCTAAACTATTGCATGGCTCTAGTTCGAATCGAACAAAATTTCCACGATCTTTATATATTGTTAGCTATACTGCAGAAGATGCAATACCGTTAACTGAAAATCCATTGCCAAGTGACTTAGATGGAATGATAGTTAGAGGTATAAAGACCGATACAGTAAGGTGCTCAAGTTATAGTGTGGAGTTACCAGAGTACCCAAAAGAGGTTTCTTTTTTTGGGCAGCAGGATAAAACTAAGAGCTCAATGATGTAATAATTTTACTGTTCGTAATTATAATTCCTTTAGTTGAATGGCCTTATTCTAATGAAAAGTGATAATTCTATTAATCAGATTAAAAAGATTCATCTCGCTAATGATGAGCTAGTGATTGATTGGCAAGATGGCAGTCAAAGTAATCTCTATAGTCATTGGCTAAGAGATCATTGCCAAATGCCTCAATCAAGAAATGCTAATAATGGGCAGCGATTATTTAGTGTTATCAACATACCCAAAAATACCTCTATTGAAGAAGTTAAGCAAGATGAAAGAGGTGATCTACATATTCGGTTTATGCCTGAAAATTATTGGTCTATCTTTTCTCAGAACTGGCTATGGATAAACTGTTATAACCTTAATAATCATTTCGATGATAGAAGTGAAAAAAACAAACATTTGTGGCAAAAAACTAGCTTTAAAGATGGCCTGCCTAGGACCAAGTATAAAAATTTTCAAGAAACCAATAAAGGTAGGTTAGAGGTTTTGCGCGCAGTTCGAGATATGGGTTTTTGCATTATCGAAGACGCTTCTATCAAAGAAGGGCTCGTTCAATCTGTAATTTCTCAACTAGGATTTACTAGAGAGACAAATTATGGAAGATTATTTGAAGTTCGAACTGAAGTAAAACCAAATAATCTTGCTTATACTAATATGAGACTTGGTTCCCATACTGATAATCCGTATCGAGACCCTGTTCCAACAGTACAACTTTTACATTGCCTAGAAAGCTCAACACAGGGTGGAGAGTCAGTTTTGGTGGATGGCTTTAATGCGGCAAAAAAACTGAGAGAAGAAAGCAGTAAAAATTTTGAAAATTTAACAAATAACTGGATTAATTTTCGTTTTTCTGATGATAAAACAGATCTTAGGTCTAGAGTGCCAATGATAGAAGTTAATGATAATCATGAAGTTATCAAGGTGAGATATAACAATCGATCTATCGATACAATTAACCTACCTTCAGAGAAGATTCGCCCATTTTATTTGGCATATCGGCACTGGGGAGAGGTAATAGAGAGAGATGAGTTAAAGGTTATATTTCAGTTAGTACCTGGGGAAATAATTATATTTGACAACACTAGAGTGATGCATGCAAGGACCGCTTTTTCTGATAAAGGTAAGCGCCATTTACAGGGCGCTTATACAGATTTAGATGGCCTTTATAGTCTTCTTAATATTTTAGAAAATCGAAATAATGACTAAGATTAATAGTGATAATATTGTAAATCATATCGAAGATGTTTTTAAGAGGCGTGGTGCTGAATCCTATTTAGGTGAAGACGTAACAATGGCCCAGCATATGCTTCAAGCCGCACAGTGCGCTGAGCAATCTGGTGCAGATGTCAGTCTAATTGTTGCAGCACTCCTCCATGATATAGGGCACTATAAAAATGAAATACCTGAGTCAGTACTAGCCAAGGGTATGAACAATTTTCATGAAGAAGCGGGTGCTAATTTTTTAGAAGACTACTTTCCCACATCAGTTGTTGAGCCAATACGTCAACATGTTTCTGCAAAGCGCTATCTATGTTCTGTTAAGTCAGACTATTTTGAACGTCTTACACAAGCCTCAATACACACTCTTAATTTGCAAGGTGGCCCAATGAGTAAAGATGAAGTTAAAGAGTTTGAAAAAAATATTTATTTGGATGATTGCATAAAACTGCGTTACTGGGATGAGGAAGCTAAAGATCCTTCAAAGTCTCATCCACAATTTTCATACTTCAGGCCTTTAGTAGAGACATTAGTTCAATATTAGTATTTAACTTAAAAATACTCTCTATTTTTAATCGTCATACATGTCTTCATTGGGAAAGTATAATATTAGTCTAATAAATTAAATTTAACCGGTTAATGAATAACAATAAATTACTAATAATCAATGGCCCTGGGCTTTCCGATTTAAGTAACTTTAATGATTATGGTTATGAGCATCTGACCTTGGAAAAGTTGCAAAACAAATGTTTGGAGACGTGCAAATCATTAGGCATGGAGCTAGATTTTTTTCAAACCGATGATCAGGCTTCTTTGACAAAAAAAATAGTTGAAGGAATAACAGAGTGTGATGCATTAATTATCAACCCTGTTGGGTACTCGCATGAGTCAACTTTTGATTTAGATGCCTATGCTTCAAATATAAAGTCTGATACTCTTAAAAATAAACCTGTGATTGAGGTGCATATTACAAATATTTTCCATGATAACGAGGGCATCTCTGAGCCTGTAATAGTTTCAAAAAGTGGAGTCGGATTTATATGTGGCCTTGGCGTTCATAGCTATGAACTAGCCATTAGATCAATTCATGAAAAACTAAACCATAATTAGATGAATATTTACGTAATCAATGGGCCTAATATAAACCTTCTTGGAACGCGGGAGCCAGAAATTTATGGCAGCGAAACATTGGGTGATATTGAAAAAAAATGTATAGAGCAAGGCTTAAAAGATAGCCATTCTGTTAAATTTATGCAGTCAAATTATGAGGGCGAAATAGTTGAATGGATTCAGCATGCAATCATTCAAAAAGTTGACGTAATCATTATCAATGCTGCTGCATATACTCATACATCAATAGCAATCCATGACGCATTAAAATCATATTCAGGCTATAAGATTGAGCTGCATATCTCTAAC
This sequence comes from Candidatus Pseudothioglobus sp. Uisw_086, assembly GCF_048085745.1. GTDB lineage: Bacteria > Pseudomonadota > Gammaproteobacteria > PS1 > Pseudothioglobaceae > Pseudothioglobus. The sequence continues at coordinate 208,024 of NZ_CP159803.1, forward strand.
CCACATTTGCGTGAATCATTTCGCCATGTTTCGTTTATTTCTTCTGCAGTTGATGCGGTCGTTGCTGGTCTTGGAGCAGATGGTTATTGTCATGTGATAGATTTGTTGTCAGATCTACCCATTAAGATCAATTAGAGAAGTATAGGGTATTTATTTCTAATTGAATTATCAATGTCATCAGTTAAATATTCTGGGTGGTGATTGAGTAGCTCTTTTGCTTTAGTTTTAGCTCTGCTTAGATGATCAAGTGAGCCTCCCTCCTGCCAAACAATTGGTTCCTCTCGATCAGCTATTGAAGGGTAAAAATAATCTCTTTCCATTGATAGCATCGTTTCTGGTTGACCAAGAAAATGACCTGTATCAGAAACAACAGATTGAATTGATTCAAACTCTAAACTTTGCTGATTCACTTCTATCCCTCTAATCATTCTATAAACTAGTGACAGCATTTCATCATCCATAACGAAAGCTTCAAATGAGGCTCCTAAAAGGCTTGCCATCATTCCAGAGGATTCATAAATCATATTTCCACCAGCTAAACCACAAGCCAGAGCAGTAATGGCTTTCTCCATGCCCATTTGAGCATCAGGAGCTTTGGCATCACTCATACTAGAAGCGCAACCAGAAGGCAGCCCAAGAGAGTTTGAAAGTTGTGCTGATGCTGCATTGAGTAACCCCATCTCGCCGCTTCCTCCTCTGAAAGCGCCTGTACGTAAATCAATAGCTAATGGCCAATTACCAAAAATCATGGGGTACCCGGGCTCAAAAACATTCGTCATTATTAGTGTTGAGAGTGTTTCAGCCAAGGTTAGCGACAGTGATCCTGCAATTGGTCCAGGAGATGTAGCTCCAGGCATTGCTGCAATAATATTATTAATTGGCATTCCTCTTTTTATACAAGCTAAAGCTACCAAAACAGCATCTTCACCATATTTGAGAGGCGATATAACTGGACTTATATGGGCTTTACAAAAAGGTTTTTCAGAAAACTTATCTTTTCCACCAAGCGCAATATCAAACATATCAATAATAGGATCAACGTGCTCATCAATGTGAAAGCTCATTCCTATTGGTTTTGTTGTGCCCTTTAACATAACATAAGCAGTATTAATATCAAGGTCATAGTTATCATGAACATCTGTTGCAATGCAGCAACGCGTAAACCAACTAACATTTGGCAACTGGTCTATGAGGCGAGTAAAGCTATATAAATCTTTTAGGGTTGAAGGGCGATATTCTTCAGTATCAATATCTAAGGTTTGAACTGCTGCACCACCTGTTCCAAAGTATACTTTATCTCCACCAACGACTATATCATGCTTTGATTCTCGGCCATATAATGTAAATTCTTTACACGCAGATGCAATGATTCTTTCTACCATCGAAGCTGGAAAACATAGCCTATTTTGACTATTAATTTTAGCCCCATGAGCTAAAGCTTGTTTTTCAAGAATCTTAGGGACATCAGTCATTCCAATTTGCTCAAGTATTCTCAATGACTCATTGTAAATTACCTTTACTTGAGAGTCAGAGAGAGGCTTGTACTGGCCTCCAGTCTGTCCAGGTGGACATGGGTTGATTTCAGGAGCCTTTGCTCTTTGGGCTTGCTTGGCTGCTCGTGCAGATTGTCTTCTAGGCATCATTAATTCCTTAGTTATGCTAATATTCTACTATAGCCTTTATCATAGGGCCCAAATGGAATAACCTCAGCTGAGACCATTTCTCCCAATAAATCCAAATGCATTTGAGTTCCAACCTTTGATTTCTCAGTGTTCACAAATGCATATGCAAGATTGAGATTAACTCTGTGTCCCCATTCACCTGAAGTTATTGTTCCAATGACTTTACCATTCTCCATAAGCGAGGCTCCACCATAAGCAGGAGCGTGCTTGCAAGCTACTTTTAAACACACAAGTTTTTGTTTTGGGCTATTTTTAATGCGATTTTGTAATGCGTCTTTACCAATAAAGTTATCTTTGTTTAGATTAACAAAACGGTCAAGACAGCTTTCAAAGGGATCAAACTCAGTCAATAAATCAGACTTCCAAGCTAAAAATCCTTTTTCCATTCTCATAGATTCTACAGCTCTAGACCCAAAAAGCTTCATTCCAAAACCTCTTCCTGCATTAGAGATTGTTAGATAAGCTGCATACAGAAATGCATTTGGGATATGCACTTCATAAGCAAGCTCACCTGAGAAACTAACTGACATTATGGTGGCTGGAGAAAAGCCTACGAAACATTCCCTGACACTAAGCCATGGAAAGGACTCCTTACTCCAATCTTCACGACTACAACTAGATAGAACTTCTCTGGCATTTGGTCCTGCTAAAAGAAGAATAGTTTGGTCATTCGTTAGACTTTTAATTTCAACCTTTTCCTCTGCTTTTAAGTGTTGTTTTAGCCAATCCATGTCATGAAACTCAGATGCTGCAGCTGAGCCATACCAGATTCTTTTTGGACCTCGATCTGAGGATGGAAGATTAGAAATTGTTGCTTCACTTTTTATCATTCCAAAGTCATTAAGAAGGTAACCTAATCCAACCCGACCTATTTTGTGAGTAATATTGCCACAAAACATTCGATCAACAAAACTCTCGGCATCTGAGCCAGTAATTTCAAAACGGTTAAAGCCATTGACTTCAGTGAGCCCCACATTATTTTGGATATTTTTTACTTCATTTGCGACAATATCAAATGCTTCATCAAAGTGAAATGAAAGCGTAGGATGAAAGTTCTCAGATGGTCTTATGTATTCAACTCGCTCCCATCCATTAATGACTGTGAATTCTGCATTTTCTTTTGCCATTACTGGAGTAAGAGGAGTAGTTTTCGCATGGCGAGCAGCCGGGCGATGCTCATGTGGAAAGTGAAAACGGAATTCGTTTTGATAGTCTTCAATGGCTTTTAGAGAGGTCATTTCAACATTAGCATGAGTTGTAAATCTTCGAGGGTCAAGGCACCAGGTATCATAGCAAGCCTCACCATGAACAATTTGTTGAGCGAGAAGCCAGCCATGTCCACCACCTTCACCTAGTCCTGCACGAAGACCAATAATGCAAAAAGCATTCTCCTTATCTGGAATTTTTCCAACCAGTGGAGCACCATCAATTGTGTAGGTAATTGGGCCATTAATGATGCTTCTGATTCCAGTATTCATAAGAGCTGGCATGCGCTCAAATGCCCCATCCAAAACATCAGTCACTCTCTCTAAATCATCTGGACAGAGAGCATTTACAAAGTTTGGGTCAATGCCATCCATTCCCCATGTCTTACAATTTTGTTCATAAAAACCAATCAAAAGCCCACCCTTATCTTGTCGACAATAATAGTCAGATATTGGGCAACGAAGTAGGGGCATGCGGTGACCTGCCTCAGCTATTTCAGGAATGTCTTCTGTTAAAAAATATTGATGCTCCATCGATGCTACAGGATGATGAACGCCCATCATTGCGCCGACTTCATTGACTCTATAGCCGCAGGCATTAACAATAATATCGCAATCAATATCACCATTTTCAGTGGTTACTTTCCAAGTGCCATCTTTATATTGTTTTAGTCCAGTGACAGGGGTATTTGTATAAACTTCTGCACCAGCTTTACGAGCTTTTCGGGTTAATGCATGACACAATTGATATGGATCTATATCTCCATCTAGTGGGTCCCATAATCCACCAATTAAATTTTTTGTTGAGATCAAAGGATGACGTCGTTGACACTCCTTTGCATCAATTACTTCAAAATCAACATCCATGCCTCGAGCCATTGAAGCGAAGTGATGGTAGCCCTGTATTTGTTCTTTTGTGCTCGCAAGTCTTATTCCTCCATCACCGTAATTGTAGTTGATTGGGTGATCTGGGTCTTCAGATAATTCTTTGTATAATTTAATGGAATGTGTTTTTAAGCCAACCATTGTTTGGTTCATGCCAAAATTAGTAACCTGTGCCGCAGAGTGCCAAGTTGTCCCGCTTGTTAGATCATTACGTTCGACTAGAACAACGTCAGACCAGCCCTCTTGAGTAAGGTGGTATAAGGTGGAGCAGCCCGCAATTCCTCCCCCAATAACCACAACCTTGGATTTTTTTTTCATTTTAATTCCATTTAAGTATTCTACATTTTTAACCTTTTTTTTATAAAAAAGTTGTTAAAAAATAAAACATATTGTTCGAATATATTTGACACTAGTACTATGGAATGAATTAAACTTTGAATATGAAATTTAGATCTTTTGACTCTTTTAGGATATTTGAAAAGGTTGCCCAACTTGAGAGTATTACCTTTGCTGCAGAGGCAGTAAATTTATCTAAAAGTGCTGTCAGCTATCAAATTACTAAACTTGAAGATGAGCTTGGTTTCTTACTTTTTGATCGAGTTAGTTCCAGATTAGTGTTGACAACTAAAGGTCGAAGGTTGTGGTACGTTGCAGAATCATCGCTTAATCAAATTGAGAGAGAAATTAATTTATTACGTGGAGAGAATTCAGGAACAGTTAAGGTCGGTATTGTTTCTTCATTTGCATCAAGGTGGTTGTCAGCAAGATTATCTAATTTCTTTGAATCATGCTCTGATTTAAGTCTAAAAATTGAATCTATTAATTCAATCGATGAGTTTCATAAGGCCAATTTTGCAATAGCTGTATTATGGGGAGATACATGGAGTGATTATGAGCATGAATTACTAATGAATTCCTCTTCATACCTTCTCGGCAATAGAGCAGTCTATGATAAAACTAGATCACTTTCTTTACAGGAAATTATGAAAGAAATTCCATTACTGAATGATGGTTTTTATGGTGGAAAGGGTGGAATGCAGGCTTGGCATAAGGTAGCTAATCTTAAATATGAGCCTTCAAAAAGTAGCTTAAAAATTACTGATTCTTATACAAGACTTCAAGCGGTTATCGATGGACAAGGAATTGCACTATGGGATGAATTAGTTAGAGAAGAGATAGAGGCTAGAAAGCTATTTTATATATCTGATATTAAGCTTGAAGGATTTGGTTATCATATAGTTTATAAAAATAAAAGTTCTTTGTCTTTTGAAGAGAAACAGTTTAGAAAATGGATTCTTGGGCAGTTAAAAAACTAATCTAATAGTAAAACTCTATTGTTGAGACTGAGACATCAGCTATGAAATCTTTGCCATAGGCTACAATACCAAATCTTCTAATTTTTTTTGGATCCAAGGCTGAGTCTTTTGACCATCTTCGTTCGAATTTATTAAAGGGCAGGTCAATCATTTGCCATTCTTCATTCGCTATGAAAGTTGTAGCATAATAGTCTGAAGGAGACCAGCTTTCATTGGTTCGAATGTGAATATAGTAAGTTTCCCCATTTCCTCTTACATTGAGTCGAACACCTTGAAGGTTTTTACCTTCCTTTTCAGAGTTTGCAAATGAGACCCCAGAGCGAAACTGAATAAAGCCACCATTGTTTGCCGTACTAACATTGCCTGTAAGTCTTGCATAATAGGTTTCCCCATCTTGTTCAAGAGTTACTTGGCCATCGGATACCCCACCCATTACTCGATCACTAGTGTACTGCCAGTATTTACCACTATCAGCATTAAATGGGAACGATAGGTCTTCAACAGCAATCGCTTTTGAGTTAATAGTAATCATAGCTATTAAGGATAAAAAATAACTTATTTTTGAAATTTTTAATGAATTTATGAACATATAAGACAATAGTCAGATCATATAAAAACTATATTATATGGGGATTTAATACTTATTTTTTTCTAAATACTGTGATAATTACTTGGTCACTACCATGGTCTTTATCTGGATTATTTCCATAAACATCTACTTCATGGAAAATTGGCTTAGTAATATTTTTTTTAATTTCTATGAATTTTTTGTCAAAACCAGCTTTTTTAAATAACTTATAGTGAATCGTAAAAACAAAAAGACCACCAGAGCGGGTAACTCTTAAGAGCTCATCTAATACATTTGGCCCAACATGCCCATGAGTAAAAGTTCCTGCACTTACAATTGCCCCATAATGATTATCATTTATCAATAATCTTTTCGTTAAGTCTGCCTCAATTATTTTTGAATAACAATTTTTTGCTCTAGCAATTTCTAGCATCTCAGGAGAAATATCAATAGCATCTACTTCTTTTGAATTCAGATTTAAGCACTCTCCAATTAGCCCTGTTCCTGCACCAACATCAAGGATAGGATTATCTTCATTATTAGAATATTTAGCAAAATATTTAGCTATTTCTATTGGAGAGCGGTAGTTATTTTGCTTGGCAAAATCATCATCATATGTAGATGCCCAAGTTTTATATAAATTTATAGAATCCTCCGGAGTCTTCAATGAATACGCATCTTTTAAACCCTTTTTTTCAGTCATCCTGAGATTGTATATCAACTTTAACTAAAGTCCAAATTTCGTTTGATATGAAAAAAATGTCACTAATAAGATGAATCTATTGGAATATAGTGGCATAAGGTCACTAATTTAAAATAAGGATGCTTTAGAGGAGGGGTTTGAATGGTGGAGGGACAGGGATTCGAACCCTGGAAGGGGATTAACCCTTGCTGGTTTTCAAGACCAGTGCATTCGACCACTCTGCCATCCCTCCAGAAGATGGGTATGATACAGTTTTTATCAATAAAGTAAATCAAATTTATATAAAAAAACCGCAAATTTTTGCGTATAATTTCCCTTTTTTAGAATTTTGTTAAGGTAGTCGTTATGGCAAAAGTATGTCAAGTAACTGGTAAGCGACCAATAAGTGGAAATAACGTTTCGCATGCTAACAATAGAACGCGTCGTCGTTTTTATCCAAATCTTCACACACACCGTTTTTGGGTCGAAGCCGAAAACCGTTTTGTTAAGTTAAAACTATGTGCTAGGGGCCTTCGTATCATTGATAAGAAAGGGATCGATGAAGTTTTAGCAGAAATCCGTGGACGCGGCGAAAAGGTATAGGGAGTAACTTATGAGAGAAAAAATTAAATTAGTATCTTCAGCAGAAACAGGTCATTTTTATACGACTACTAAAAATAAGCGTATTCATCCTGAAAAGGTAGAAGTTAAGAAGTTTGATCCCGTGGTAAGAAAGCACGTGATGTATAAAGAAGCTAAGATTAAGTAATTCTTTATAAAATATTATTAAAAAAGCCGCTTTTTAGCGGCTTTTTTAACGTCTAATCTATTTAGCTTTGAAGAATATTTTCAAGCGGGACCTTTGAAGCTGATTTTTGGTAGTCAGCAATCTTATCAAAGTTCAGGTATTGATAGATCTCACCAGACATAGGCTCTATATCTTTCATTAAAGATAGATATTCTTCAGGAGTTGGAATATAACCTAGTTTTGCTGATATTGCAGCAACCTCAGCAGAGGCTAAGAAAACATTACTATTATCACCAAGTCGATTTGGAAAGTTTCTTGTTGAGGTTGAAACGACTGAAGCACCTTCTTCCACTCTTGCCTGGTTCCCCATGCAAAGTGAGCATCCAGGAACTTCGGTTCGATCTGTTAACCTTTCAAATGTTTCATAAATGCCTTCAGCCCTAAGTTGTTTTTCATCCATTCGTGTTGGAGGGACTACCCATAAGACTGTATTTAACTCAGTTTTATCTTTTAGTAGCTGAGCTGCAGCTCTAAAGTGTCCAATATTAGTCATACAAGAGCCAATAAAAACCTCATCAATTGAAGTTTTGGCAACCGATGAAAGAAGTCTGACATCATCTGGATCATTTGGACAAGCTAGAATTGGTTCTTTTATTTCGTCTAGATTTATTTCAATTACTTCAGCATACTCACAGTCTTTATCGGCCTTAAGAAGCTCCGGATTATCAAGCCACTTTTTCATATCTTGGATTCTTTTGGCAATGGTTTTTTTATCGTCATAACCAGCATCAATCATTGAGCCTAGAAGAGTAATATTTGAAGTTAAGTATTCTGCGATTGGCTCCTTGTTAAGCTGAACAGTGCAGCCATTTGCAGATCTTTCAGCAGTAGCATCAGCAAGTTCAAATGCTTGTTCAACTTTAAGATCTCCTAGCCCTTCAATTTCTAAGACACGACCAGAAAATACATTCTTTTTATTAGATTTATCTACAGTAAGCAGACCTTTTTGAATTGCAACATAAGGTATGGCATTGACTAGGTCTCTTAAGGTGATTCCAGGCTGCATATTTCCTTTAAATCGAACTAAAACCGACTCTGGCATATCTAGTGGCAAAACTCCAATTGAAGCTCCAAAAGCAACTAATCCAGAGCCCGCGGGAAAGCTTATACCAATTGGGAAGCGTGTATGTGAATCTCCACCAGTTCCGACAGAGTCTGGCAAAAGCATACGGTTTAGCCAAGAGTGAATAATACCATCTCCTGGTTTTAGCGAAACTCCACCTCGAGAATGCATAAAATCTGGAAGAGTGTGCTGAAGCTCAAGGTCGATAGGTTTAGGATAGGCTGCTGTATGGCAGAAACTTTGCATTACAAGGTCTGCAGAAAAACCTAAACAAGCTAACTCTTTTAATTCATCACGAGTCATAGCGCCAGTAGTGTCCTGAGAGCCAACAGTGCTCATTCGAGGTTCACAATAAGTCCCTGGCCTAATGCCCTTAACTCCGCAAGCCTTGCCTACAATTTTTTGAGCTAAAGTAAATCCTGCAGAGCTATTTTTTGGGTCAACTGGACGCAGAAAAATATCACTTACATTTAAGCCAAGCTCAGATCTTGTTTTGTCAGTAAGTCCTCGTCCAATAATAAGGGGAATTCTTCCTCCTGCACGGACTTCATCTGGCATTGTGCTGGGCGACAGGTTAAAAGTTGAGACCGTATCACCTGATGCATCTTTAATAATTCCTTCATAAGGATAAATTGTAATTTCATCACCCATTTGAAGCTTCGAAACGTCACATTCAATCGGAAGTGCTCCAGAATCCTCTGCGGTATTAAAAAATATTGGTGCAATTTTCCCTCCTAGAACTATGCCGCCACTATTTTTATTAGGGATGAAGTCTATGGACTTACCCATATGCCATAAAACTGAATTAATTGCAGATTTACGCGAAGATCCCGTTCCAACTACGTCACCAACATAGGCTAAAGGAAGTCCTTTTTCTTTAAGCTGCTCAATTTTTTCAAGCGGCTTATCCATTTTTTTGATAAGCATTGCTTTTGCATGAAGAGGAATATCAGGGCGAGACCAAGCTTCAGTAGCTGGCGAGAGATCATCTGTATTTGTTTCACCATCTACGCGAAAAACTACCGCTTTAATACTTTCAGGAAGAGGCTCTTTCGACGTAAACCAGTCAGCTGAGGCCCAAGAGTCAACTATTTTTTTAGCATGCTCGTTGCGAGTTGATTTTTCTACAATACTCTGGTGTGCTTCGTAGATAAGGATGGTGTGAGAAAGTGCTTTGCATGCTTCCTCAGCAGTTTCATCAATATCAAGTAAGTCAATTAATGAAGTAATGCTGTATCCGCCAAGCATTGTTCCTAATAAAAATGTGGCATGTTTTTGTGAAATAGCCTTACAAGACTCATCACCTTTGGCAATACTTGTTAAAAATCCAGCCTTTACATAGGCCGCCTCATCAACGCCAGGTGGAATTCTATGTGTTAATAAATCTAGATAAAAGTCATCATCTGAGCCTAAAATGAGGCCTTCAACTACTGACTTGGTTTGTTTTGCATTAAGTACTAGGGGAGGAAGGTTTTCTGATTTTCTTTCATCGCAATGCTTTAAGTAGGCTTCTTTCATAATAATACTGACTATTAGGTGTTTAAATAAAAGAGTATAATTTTATCCTTTTTAATATGAAAGCTTAAATTTTTTAAAGCAATAGTTCGTATTATGACATTTAATAACCTCACTTCCATTTCACCCATTGACGGTCGTTACAGCGATAAAACAAGCCCACTTAAAGCAATTTTTAGTGAATTTGGGCTAATAAAGTATAGACTTCTTGTTGAGGTGCGATGGTTAGAAGCAATGTCAAACAACCCTCATATTTCAGAAGTTCCAAAATTTAGCCCTCAATCTAATGCAGCTCTTCTGGCTATTGCAGATAACTTTTCATTAGAAGATGCTAAATCAATAAAAGAAATTGAAAGAACTACTAATCATGATGTTAAGGCTGTTGAATACTTCCTTAAAGAAAAAGTCTCCTCAATCCCTGAGCTTCAAAAAGTAAGTGAATTTATTCACTTTGCCTGCACTTCAGAAGATATAAATAATCTGTCGCATGCACTAATGCTAGAAAATGGAAGGCTTGTCCTTCTTGAAGAAATGAATGCCACGCTAAGTTTAATAACAAAACTAGCAAAAGATAATGCAGCAGTTGCAATGCTTTCTAGAACCCATGGTCAAACTGCATCACCAACCACTCTTGGTAAAGAGATGGCAAATTTTTCTTATCGACTAAGCAGGCAAATTGACCAGCTTAGTGCAGTTCAGATAATGGGCAAGTTTAATGGCGCTGTTGGAAATTTTAATGCCCATGTAAGCGCGTACCCAGAAATTGATTGGCAAAATGTTTCAAAGGATTTTATTGAAAAGCTTGGTATAAATTTTGCGCCTTATAGTTCTCAAATTGAGTCGCATGACTATATTGCTGAGTATTTTCATGCATTAAATCGCTTTAATACAATTCTAATTGACTTTTGTCGTGATATCTGGGGCTACATTTCGTTAGGCTACTTCACTCAGAAAACAATTGAGGGAGAGATTGGTTCATCGACTATGCCGCATAAAGTTAATCCAATTGATTTTGAGAATGCTGAAGGAAATCTAGGTTTAGCGATTGCAGTTGGTGATCACTTTGCAACAAAACTTCCAATTTCAAGGTGGCAGAGAGATTTAACAGACTCTACTGTATTAAGAAACTTAGGTGTTAGCTGCGCCCATAGTTTAATTTCATATGCATCGATATCTAAGGGCATTGGAAAGTTAGAAGTTAACGAGAGCAAGATAACTGAGGACTTGGATAAAGCTTGGGAAGTTTTAGCGGAGCCAATTCAAACAGTTATGCGAAGGTATGGCGTTGAAAATCCTTATGAAAAACTTAAGGATTTGACTCGCGGCAAGCAAATTGATTCCAAAATAATAGATGACTTTATAAATACATTGGAAATCCCCGCAGAGGCTAAAGAAGAGCTTCGTAAGTTAACCCCAATGAATTATATTGGTAATGCGATTAATTTGGCACGTGACATTTAAAACTGATATAATTTCTCGCCTTAATATTTCAACAATCTAAAAGGAGCAAAAAACCCATGGTTAAGATTAGACTAGCCCGAGGTGGAGCCAAGAAAAACCCTTTTTATTCGATTGTAGCAACTGACTCTAGAAAGAGAAGAGATAGTGGTTACATTGAGCGTATTGGATTCTTTAATCCAGTTGCTCGCGGACAAGAAGTCAGGCTTCAACTAGAAGAAGACAGACTGTCACATTGGATTTCACAAGGCGCACAGATTTCTGATCGCGTAAAACAGCTTGTGAAAGAATACAGAGATCCCTCAATTCGTGAAAAACAATTAGCCAAACATGCAGCTAAAGCTGATGATAAAGCTAAAAAAATTGCAGCTGAAGAAAAAGCTAAAGCAGATTCAGAGGCTAAAGAAGCGGCAGAAGCTGCTTCAGCAGCAGCTAAAGCCGCAGCAGAAGCTCCAGTAGAAGAAGCCGCAGCAGAAGCTCCAGTAGAAGAAGCCGCAGCAGAAGCTCCAGTAGAAGAAGCCGCAGCAGAAGCTCCAATAGAAGAAGCCGCAGCAGAAGCTCCAATAGAAGAAGCCGCAGCAGAAGCTCCAGTAGAAGAAGCCGCAGCAGAAGCTCCAGTAGAAGAAGCCGCAGCAGAAGCTCCAATAGAAGAAGCCGCAGCAGAAGCTCCAGTAGAAGAAGCCGCAGCAGAAGCTCCAGTAGAAGAAGCCGCAGCAGAAGCTCCAGTAGAAGAAGCCGCAGCAGAAGCTCCAGTAGAAGAAGCCGCAGCAGAAGCTCCAGTAGCTGAAGAGAAGCCTGCAGAAAAATAATTTGGTGTCAAAAGCGCCTCATTTAGACGATAAAAAGCTATTAGTCGGAAAGATTAATGGCTTTTTTGGTTTACAGGGCTGGGTAAAGCTCTTGTCTTATACTGATCCAAGAAAAAATATTCTAAGCTATCAACCATGGTACTTCTTGAGTGACGGGGTCTATGAAAAAATTGAGGTAACGAATGGCCGCGAGCAGTCCAAAACGATTGTTGCCCATATTAAGGATGTTGATAATCGAGAACAGTCTCAGGTATTTATTGGAAAAGATATATATATCGATAAAGAACAACTGTCTAAGCTCAATCCAGGTGAGCATTATTGGTATGAAATGATTGGTTTTGAGGTAATTAACCAGCACAATGAAAAATTAGGCGTAGTTGATTACTTTGTTGAGACAGGATCAAACAATGTTTTAGTCACCAAAGGCAAAAAAGAATATTGGATTCCCTATATTGAGCCATTTTTAATTTCTACTAATCCAGAAACTAAGCAAATTATTGTTGATTGGGATGAAGATTTTTAATATAGTGTAATTTTCATAAGTTTAATTAAAAATCTCTTGTCTGACTGTTTTAGTTTGGTAGACTTAAATTTTAAATACTAAACTTCAGAAACATATTTCATGAGCTGGATAACAAAACTCTTTCCATTTTTGTTATGGATTAAAGATTTAAGCAATCCCAAAACTTTGAAAGCGGATATTTTAGCCGGCCTTACTGTTGGTTTTGTAATCGTTCCTCAATCAATGGCATACGCACAGTTAGCTGGATTAAGCCCTCAATATGGTCTTTATGCTGCATTTTTGCCAGTCTTAGTTGCAGCAGTTATGGGGTCATCCAGACAGCTTTCTACAGGTCCAGTTGCGGTTGTATCTTTGTTAACGGCGGCCGCACTTGGGGAAATAGTTACTGATCCATCGAGCTACGCAGTTTATGCAGCATTACTGGCGCTAATTGTAGGAATATTTCAGTTTTTATTAGGCGTTCTTAGGCTAGGTTTTGTAGTTAATTTTTTGTCACACCCTGTAGTAACTGGATTTACAAGTGCAGCTGCAATTATTATTGGAGCATCTCAGCTACCCAAAGTTTTTGGTATAAGGGTTATAAGTTCAAATGATTCGGATTGGGTAAGTGCTTGCCAAGCACTTTCTATTCCTGAAAGAGTTGAGAGTGTAGATGTTGGAGGCCTTCATACGATTTGTAACGCAGACCAAAGCTATGAAACTATTGCCAGACTTCTTGAAGCTGCACTTTATTTCACCCATCTTCCTACATTAGGTATGGCGTTAATGGGCGTTGTTGGAATTTTAATATTGCAGCGTTTTTTCCCTAGACTGCCTGCGATTCTTACGGTAGCTGTTCTGTCAACAGCAGCTTCATTCTTGATTGATTATCAAGGGATGGGAGGGGCCATTGTAAATTCAATAAACATAAATGGTTTGTTTAGCTTTAAGATACCTCGATTCGACTTTAATGTTATGGGAACATTATTTGTCTATGCAATTACAATCTCATTAATTGGCTTTATGGAGGCAATATCGGTTGCTAAGTCTATGGCAGCTTCGACGAAGCAGCGCCTAGATGTGAATCAGGAACTTATAGGTCAAGGACTATCAAATGTTACTGCAAGCTTCTTTCAGGGTTACCCTGTCTCAGGTTCTTTTTCGCGTTCAGCGGTTAATTTAACTGCAGGTGCAGTTACTGGCTTCTCATCCGTAGTAACAGCAGCTATTGTTGGTATAACTATTCTTTATCTGACGCCTTTGCTTTATCATCTTCCCCTCGCTACTCTTGCTGCTATTATTTTAATGTCAGTAGCAAGTTTGATTCATTTTGCTCCGCTTAAGCATGCATGGAAGGTTGAGAAGCATGATGGACTGGTTGGCTTATTAACGTTTGTGATGACTCTAGTTTTTGCACCGAATTTAGAAAACGGTATCGCTTTTGGGGTGATTATGTCTCTAGGATTATTTTTATATAGAACTATGGAGCCAAATTTTTCTGAATTATCAGTTGAACACGGCTCGATTATTGCCTCAAGGTTTGCGGATGACTCAAATGAAGCTAGCAATGTTGTTAAAGTTGCAAAATGGAGTGGGTCGCTTTATTTTGCTAATGCAGCATATTTTGAAACTAAGTTGCTTGAATTAATTGCTAAAAATAATGAAGAATTAAAATACATTATTGTTGATGTGGCTTCAATTGTTCAGGTTGATGCATCTGGTGAGCAAGTTTTATCTGGCTTAGTTGAAACATGCTCAAATTCAGGAGTTGAAATTCTTTTTGCTAGAACTGAAAGATTAGAAGCAGAGTTGTTTCGCTCTGGCTTCAAAAAGCGATTTGGCGATAATCGATTTTTTGATTTAAGAGCGGATGCCTTGAAATATGTTTGGCAAGAGCTAGAAGATAGTAATAATGAGGTTGAGCAACAATAAGTGTTTTTACTTTAGCTAAATTTTCAAAATTAGATTCATTTTTTAGTGATGCATTAACTGGATATTCTTGAAAGATACTTAGTGAACTGCCAAAGATTTTTCTCAATTGGATGAAGAGTTCCCTTGGGTAATAATTGAGAGCTTGAACCACGATAAAGGCCTTGAACAAGAGTTTTATCCTCACTATTTGCAGTATTCATGTAGTCAGCCATTTGCAATACCCAAGCGCCATATTCTGCTGTTGGAACTTCTGCCAATATTTCTGGTGGAACGGCCACCCCCCAAGTTGCTTTAAAGCATCCAATGCCATCTGGCATAACTGAAACCCACCATAAATAATCTGGCATAAGGGTAACCAAGTGGTTAGGAAAAATACAAAAATCAACCATCGTACGACGCCATTTACCTTTCAGTTTGGTATTATTCAGGTGGGCAGAGCCAGGACCACTTTCTGACTCTTGGGGGGCGTAATGATAGCAATAATGATCACTATCCTCACCACAGATATAGTCTTCTATAGGTTTTTTGTGATTAGCAAATGTTTTTTGATGCGCAATTGGAACATGATAACTCTCAGTAAAATTTTCAATTAAGTTTTTCCAGTTTGCATCCCAGGACATGCTCTCACGTATTATAGTTTGATAGCTACCCATGTCATATTGACCAACAATATTTTTACGTAAACCCTCAAGTGCAGAGGAAACTTTTTTATTAGGGTTTTTTGCTAACGTTATATAGATAAATCCTTCCCAGATCTCGATAAGAAGAGCTTTTAAATGATGCTTTTCAATATCAAAATTAGTCTTCATCTCCATAAATGGCGCATGCTTTAAGGACCCATCTAGCCCATATGTCCATGCATGATTAGGACAGGTAAAAGCAAAAGCATTGCCAGCTAATTTTGGTACAAGACAAGTAAATCGGTGGGCACAGGCATTTACAAATCCCAGAATCTCGTTAGATTCTTGTCGAATAATTACCACAGGAGTGCCGGCTATGTCATGGGTCAGGAAATCGCCAGTATTTGGAACCTCATCAGTACGAGCAATACAAATCCATTCCTGATTGAAAATCCGCTCTTGTTCATGATTATAAAATTCGACAGAGTGGTTTGCTGCAGCTGGAATCGGTGATGCTTCTTCAAATGATTTTTTAGCGGATTCATCTATAGCCTTGATGACGCTTTTAAGCGGAGAATTAGAGTAATGGTTCAGGTAAATTTCTAATGACATAAGATAATTATATATTTTGATAGTGAGCTTTTATAAAGTAGAGGCCTTGCGGTTCTGCAGTTGGACCCGCTTCTTTTCGATCTTTACTGGCTAATACTGATAGCATCCATTCAGTACTTTCCTCTCCCCTGCCAACCTTTAAAAGTGTTCCTACTAAATTGCGAACCATGTGATGCAGAAAAGCATTTGCTTTAACCTTAATAATTAGATCGTCACCTATTTCATCAATTTGAAGATATTCGATTATCTTAATAGGAGATTTTGCTTGGCACATGCTTCCTCTAAAGCATGAAAAGTCATGCTCACCGACCAAAAAAGCCGCTGCTTTTCTCATGTCATCAATGTTAAGGGACCTGGGCTCCCATAAATAATAGCCAGTCTTTAGTGATGACCTAACAGGATGATGGTGAATTTTGTACTCATAAGAGCGTGCGTGTGCATTAAATCTTGCATGAAAATCATCACTAACTTCCTTAGCCCATTTAAAATTTACATCACTTGGTAGGTTGGCATTACCTCCAAAGAGCCACACTCCATCGGTCCTACTCGTTTGAGTTTCAAAATGAATGACTTGCTCTTGTGCATGAACGCCAGCATCGGTTCTGCCACTACAAAATACTCTTACAGGGTGATTTGCTATCTTAGATAAAGCAGGCTCAACAACACCTTGGACTGTTCTCAGGCCAGATTTTTGGATTTGCCATCCATGAAAATCCGTACCTAAATATTCAACACCAAGTGCAATTTTCATAAGCAACCGCTAATTTTTTTTATTGTAAAATCGATAGTAATATTTTAACAAACTATTGTAACTATCTAAATGAGACTATTCTGGATAATACGAACTTTATGAAAGAAAATAACAAGCCTACGGGCATTAAAAAACTTTGGTCTGCTTCAATCTATTCTGCAAAAGGCTTTAAGGCTTGCTATCAGTCTGAATATGCTTTTAGACTTGAAGTGTGGTTGGCAGTTGTGCTGACACCTCTTGGTTACTGGCTTGGCGAATCACCAGTTGAAAAAGTACTTCTTATTACGCCTATATTTATAGTTTTGATTGTTGAAATGCTAAACTCAGCAATTGAGGCTGTTGTTGACAGGATTAGTCTTGAGCAGCATGAGTTATCAGGCTTTGCTAAGGACGTTGCATCAGCAGCGGTTTCAATCTCTTTAATTATTTTCATATTTACATGGATCATTATTCTTCTCTAAAGAGCCTGATTGGAGATGATCTAGAGTGTCATTATTTTGATTCTCTAGAGAGTACTAGCTCCTTTCTAAATAGTTTGCCAAGCTCTAATATAACGCAGCTATGTGTCACGCGAGAGCAAACTCTGGGAAAGGGACAGCATGGTAGAGAATGGTTGTCTCAGAAAGATGGCAGTATTCTTCTCTCAATTCGTCAAACATTTGGAATTGATATTAATTTAAGCGGCTTAAGTTTAGTTGTTGGTTTGGCAATTATTAGGGCTTTGGAGAAAGAATGTAGAATTGATGGGTTTAAAATTAAGTGGCCTAATGATATTTATTTTAGGGGAGCAAAATTAGCAGGAATTTTGTTGGAAAACAGTATTCAGGAAGGGTCTCAATCTGTCACTATTGGGGTTGGTCTTAACTATCATTTAGAGCAAGAAATGTTCTGTGATATTCCTTGGATTGATCTTTCAAAAATTGCCAAGAAATTGCCAGATATTCATGAACTTACAGCATTAATTATTAATAATATCTTATCCATGTCAGCTTATTTTAAATTAAATGGTTTGTCGCACCTACTTTCTCAATGGGATCAATACGATATGCTTAAAGGTGCAAAGCTAAAATCAATAGAATTTGGCAAATCTTTTGAGGGAGAGGTGGTAGGAATTTCCAACCAAGGCGCATTAAAAGTTTTAACAGAAAACGGCACCAAGGAGCTCTATAGCTCCAAGAATATTGAATACATTTAGGGTAAGATAGTCAACAGTATTAACGCATTGAAATAGAATGTCACAACATAAATTAGAAGTAAAAAATCTTTACAAAAAATACGCAAGACGAGTAGTCGTTAATGACGTCTCATTTTCGGTTAGTGCTGGAGAAATTGTTGGCCTTTTGGGCCCTAATGGTGCAGGTAAGACTACATGTTTTTATATTGCGTGTGGGCTAGTCAGATCGAGTAAAGGCGAGGTCATTCTTGACAATAAAAGTATAGGCCATATGCCAATTCATAAGAGAGCTAATCTTGGTATTGGTTATCTTCCACAAGAGCCTTCAATTTTTAGAAAATTAAGCGTCCAAGATAACATCATGGCTGTTCTTGAAATGAATAAATCAATCTTACCAAAGGATAGAGCTCGTCGACTCGAAGAGCTTTTGTCTGAATTTAAGGTTGAACATGTTCGTCATATTAAAGGTATTACCTTGTCTGGTGGTGAGAGGAGAAGGGTAGAAATTGCTAGAGCCTTAGCGATGGATCCAAAGTTTATTTTGCTTGATGAGCCTTTTGCTGGAATAGATCCAATATCTGTTGGTGATATACAAGAAATTATTTATCAGCTCAGAGATAAGGGAATTGGTATTCTGATTACTGATCATAACTATAGAGAAATGCTTGATACTTGTAATCACTCTTATGTTTTAAGCGCTGGAAAGATAATTGCGCAAGGCGGGAAAGATTCTATCTTGGCAAATGAAGAGGTAAAGAAGGTGTATTTAGGTGAAACGGCAGGTGGCTAATAAAAATTTAATTACATTGGGGATTGAGTCCTCATGTGATGAAACAGGAATAGGAATTTATAGCAGTAAAAAAGGCCTTATTTCGCACAAACTTTTTTCTCAGGTTGATTTACATGCTGAATATGGGGGCGTGGTTCCAGAACTAGCTTCGAGAGACCATATTCAAAGAGCCCTTCCTTTGATTAAGGAAGCGCTTAGTGATAGTCACATTCAATTAAAGGACCTTACAGGCATAGCCTATACCGCTGGACCAGGATTGTCCGGAGCTTTATTGGTTGGAGGTTCTATTGCTCAGAGCCTAGCTTGGGGGCTTGGAATTCCAGCACTTGGAGTTCATCACATGGAGGGCCATCTTTTAGCTCCTTTATTGGAGGTTGATAAGCCACAGTTTCCATTTGTAGCGCTTCTGGTTTCGGGTGGCCATACTTTACTTGTCGAAGTTACCAGAATAGGTGAATATAAAATCCTTGGCGAATCATTAGACGATGCAGTTGGTGAGGCTTTTGATAAAACCGCAAAAATACTTGGTTTAGGTTATCCTGGTGGTCCTGCACTTGCTAAACTTGCAACGAAAGGCGTTAAAGATAGATTTATCTTTCCTAGACCAATGACAGATAGGCCAGGCCTTGATTTTAGTTTTAGTGGTTTAAAGACATTTGCTAAAAATACATTTATTGAGTTTCCAAATGAAAAAGAAGATATTGCAAAAGCTTTTGAAGTTGCTGCAACTGAAACGCTAACAATTAAATGCAGCCGTGCGCTCAAATATACTGGGTTTAAAACTTTGGTTGTGGCTGGAGGAGTTAGTGCTAATCTTTCACTACGTAAATCCTTAAATGAAATGACTGAGAAACTTGGTTCCAATGTCTTTTATCCAGCACTTGATTTTTGTACAGATAATGGTGCTATGATTGCTTTAGCCGGTCACTACCGCTTTCTTGCTGGGCAGACTAATGACCATTACGAAATATCAATTAAGCCTCGCTGGAGTCTTGAAGAGCTTCAACCAGTTTAGATTTTTGCTAGCTAAATTTGCCTGTATTGCTATTTAAAGAAATCATTTGGCGGATTAAGGTGCATATAATATAGTTGTCAATTAAATTAAAAAGTCTATGCTTATAATTCCTGCAATCGATTTAAAAGATGGTCAATGTGTTCGCCTTAGAAAAGGGTTGATGGAAGATAGTACGGTTTTTTCTAATAACCCAACAGAGATGGCAGCTAAATGGGTCGATGAGGGTGCAAGAAGACTTCACTTAGTTGACCTTAATGGTGCGTTTGAAGGTAAGCCAGTTAATGCAAAGTGCGTTAATGAAATCACAAAAAAATTTCCAAATTTACCTGTCCAAATTGGTGGAGGGATTCGTGATTTAAAAACTGCTAGTGCCTATATTGATGCTGGAATAAGCTATCTTATTATTGGAACCATGGCTGTAACAAAGCCTGAGTTTGTGTCTAATTTATGTAGAGAATTCCCAGATAAAATTATTGTTGGACTTGATGCAAATAACGGACTTGTGGCGACAGAGGGATGGGCTAAACAGACAGATTTAAATGTCGTAGATTTGTCAAAAAAATATGAGCAATATGGTGTTAGTTCAATTATTTATACTGATATTGCTAGAGATGGAATGATGCAGGGCGTTAATGTTGAGGCAACAGCTAATCTTGCAAAGCACACTTCCATTCCAATAATTGCGTCTGGTGGTATAACTAATCTTGATGATATTGCTGCACTTTTGAAAAATGCGCATCACGGCATCATGGGCGCTATAACTGGAAGAGCCATTTATGAGGGAAGACTTGACTTTCATGATGCACAAACGATGAGCGATATTTATGATAGTTGAAGTTGCTTACGCTCTGCCCAATAAGCAAAGCCTTATAAGCATTGAGGTTGAAAGTGGATCTACATTAAAAGAAGCTATAGAGGCTTCTGGGATTCTTGAAGTTTTTGAGCAGATTGATCTTACAAAGGATAGGGTTGGTATTTTTTCAAAGTTTGCAACCCTTGATACTATCCTTCGTGAAATGGACCGAGTTGAAATTTATAGACCTCTTGTTGCTGATCCTAAAAAAGCTCGTAAGGAGAGGGCAGCTGAGGGAAAAGCAATGCGAAGCAATAAAAAAAACCAATCCAAGGTAAAATAAGCAACATACAATCCATTCATTATAATTATGAACGCAGAAAAACCTCCCAGTTGGCCATTATTTAATAGGTTATTTGATAAGGTTTTCCCTCAAACTTTAAAGCCCCGAGCACAGTTAATGCAGGCCTTAGAAGAGGCTGAAGAAAACCTAGTTATTGATCCATATAGCAGGTCTGTTATTGAAGGCGCGTTGCAAGTCGAAAGCCTAAAAGTGCGAGACGTAATGGTTCCTCGATCAAAAATGATTATGATAAATTCAGAGTCATCCACTGAGGATTTGCTTCAAATCATGGTCAGTTCATCACATTCCCGCTTTCCAATTCACAATGTTGAGCAGGACTCAATACTTGGTATCGTATTAGCTAAAGACTTGCTAGCTCACTTTGCTCAAGATAATAAGGATGAGTTTAACTACAGAGAGTACCTTAGAGATGCTTTATCTGTTCCTGAAAGTAAGCCTTTAGGCGTTTTGCTGAGAGAATTTCAACAAAATAAATCTCATATGGCACTTGTTCTTGACGAGTATGGAGAGATTGCTGGATTAGTAACTCTCGAAGATGTGATTGAGCAGATTGTTGGTGAAATTGAAGACGAACATGACAAGGAAGAAGATAATATTATTGATTATGGAGATGGGCGCTATTTACTTCAAGCCAATACACCTCTAGTAGAGTTTAATGAGTTTTTTGAATGTAATATCATAAGTGATAATTACGACACTGTAGCTGGTTTAGTCATTTCAGGTTTTAGCTATCTTCCAGAGCAAATGAGTGAAATTAGCCTTCATGGCTTTGAGTTTAAGGTTCTAAAAACTGATACTCGAAGACTTCTCTTACTTGAAGTGCAACGTAAAAAAATAGACATTAAGCCCTCAAAAGATAAAGTTAGTTCTTAATTGTTTTGTCAAAAGTTATCAATCAATTAGTATAATCCAGCATTATGAATTCACTCGAACAAACAACGCAGTTAGCAATTGACCTAATTAAAAAAAATAAAGTGACAGATTTTGAGTTTTCTGTTGGAAAAAGCTCAGGTATTTCTACTGCAGTCAGATTATCAAATGTTGAAACATTACAATACAGCCTAGACACTAGTTTTGATGTGAGCGTTTACATTGGGAAAAATAAAGGCCAGGCTGCAAGTGTTGACCTCAGTAAAGAGAGCCTAAGGAAGGCTATTGATTCTGCATGCTTAATTGCTAAATATACCCAAGAAGACCCCTTTAATGGACTAGCTCCAAAGGACAGAATGGCGTGGGATGCACCTGATTTAGACCTTTACCATCCTTGGACTCTGGATGCTAAAGAAAGCATTGAGATTGCTAAAGAGTGTGAGCAGATTGCATTAGAGCAGACTGAAATTGATAATTCAGATGGCGCTGAGTTATCAAGTTTTGAGGGCGAAAGCTATTATGCTAATTCAAATGGACTGATCACTAAGTCAAAAAATAGTAAGCATTCGCTCTACTGCTCTTTGATAGCAAAAAGAGACTCTGAAATGCAAACGGGCTATGAATATGCAATTGCTCTTGACTCTAGAGATTTAACGAGCCCATCTATAATTGGTCTTGAAGCTGCAAAAATGGCCCAACAAAAGCTTGGTTCTCGTAACTTGGAATCTCAAAAATGTCCTATTATATTTACTGCGCGACAATCATCCGGTTTATTTTCGCAATTACTAGGAGCTCTGAGCGGCTCAAGGCAGTATAAAAAAACATCCTTCTTGTTAGACTCGTTAGGAAAAAAAGTCCTACCAGGGTCTATTAATATTTATGAAGACCCACTTCAATTAAAAACTCTTGGCTCAAGGGCATTTGATTTAGATGGGGTATTAAAATCAAAACAGTTTTTTGTCGAAGATGGAAGGGTGACCACTTACCTAATGGGCCAATACTCTGCAAACCAACTTGGATTGGAGTCAACAGCGAATGCTGGTGGCGTCAGCAACTGCCGCGTTAGCTCTAATTATGACGGTGGAATTGAAGAATTAACAAAAAACATGGATAAAGGCCTTATTGTAACTGACTTAATGGGGCAGGGTATTAATGCAACAACGGGCGATTATTCTCGTGGTGCAAGTGGTTTTTGGGTAGAAAAGGGTGAAATTCAATATCCAGTTTCTGGGATTACTATTGCTGGAAATCTAAAAGATATGTTGAAGAATGTGATTTCTATAGGGAATGATTTTGATAATAGAAGTAATCTAAAAGTGGGCTCAACTTTGGTAAGTGAAATGACTATTGCTGGGGAAGGATAATTGAAAGAATTTGATGTCATCGTTATTGGTGGCGGTATGATTGGTCTTGCATTTACTTTAGCGCTCTCAAGAAAAAAAAACTTTAAAATTGCAATTATTGATCCAAATGAATGCAACCCAGAGATCAGCAGTTCGTTCCACACCAGAGTCAGTGCAATTACTCCATCGTCAAAAGATTTTCTTAGTTCTATTAATGTTTGGGATGATATTAATAGAAAACAAGGGTTTGTGTCAACACGGGTATGGGATCAAAACTCTCATGGACACCTGAACTTTTATGCAAAAGATGAAGGAATTGAGCATCTTGGATTCATTGTAGAGAATGATTTAATACAATCTGCTTTATATCATGCAATCGCTCAAACCAAGGTTGAAATTATTCATGCAAAACTCGACGAGTTAATAAAAAATGAATTTGGCTATGAGGTTGCCCTTGATAATAAAAAAAGTTTATTTTGTCAGTTAGTGATTGGCGCTGATGGAGCTAATTCCAAAGTAAGAAGTCTTACTAATATTGAAGTATCTTCACATGACTATAAGCAAAAAGCTATTATTGCTAATGTAGTTAGTGAAAAGTCACTAGAGAATACAACTTGGCAGCGGTTTTTATCAGATAGTATTATTGCTCTATTGCCTCTTTCAGAAAATCAGGCTTCAATTGTATGGTCCTGTAAAGATGAGTTTGCTGATAAGCTCGAAGAGATGGATGTTACTAGCTTTAACGAATCTTTATCTGAAGCAGTTGAATATCGATTTGGTGATTTAAAGCTACAAAGCTCAAGAAATATTTTTCCCTTAGTCTCTAGGAGTGCTAAGGACTATACGCTTTCAAATCTTGCTTTAATAGGTGACGCTGCTCATAGTATTCATCCATTAGCTGGCCAGGGCGCTAACTTAGGTTTTTCAGATGCAATGGAGCTTAGTAAGCAGATAGTTGAAAATACCGATAAATCATTGGGTGATCCCCTAGTTTTAAGGAGGTATGCAAGAGCGCGCCGATTAGATAATGAATTAATGTCAAAAACAATGACAGGACTTAATTGGGCGTATAAAGAAAATAATGAGTCATTTCGATGGCTTAGGGGGTTTGGTATGAACATTATTGATGAGACCCCAATTCTCAAATCATTTTTCCAAAAACAAGCACTCGGTAAGGCCAAAAACAACTAGCTACTCGATGAAGCGGGTTGGAGTGACTATGCCATCAACTGGAACATCCCATGGCTTTGAGTCCAAATGGTCAACTTCTTGACAGTCAAATGCAAGACCAAAGAGTTTTGGTATTTGGTAATTCTTACTTTTCAGTTTGAAACTTAATGTCTTATCATAGAAGCCACCTCCCATTCCTAAACGGTTTTTATTTTTATCAAATCCAACAAGTGGCATAAAGATAAGGTCCATTTGTTTAGCGCCCATTATAGGGGTATGGATTGGCTCATCGATTCCAAATCTATTTTTTCTAAAATGCTCTCCCATTTCAGCAAATTTAAGTTTTTCTTCAACGAGAATTGGGAGGTAAACAAAACAACCATTATTTTTTAAGAATTTAATAGTATCTTCTGTCTCAATTTCTCCATCATTAGGAGTGAAAATTGCAATATGTTTGGTATTTTCGAAAAGTCCATTTTTTTGACATTGGTGCAGGATTTTTTGACCATCTTCCTTGCGGGTTTTTTCATCAATGGATTTGCGGAGTTGTCTGAGTTGTCTTCTTAGTTCTATCATTAATGAAGATTTTAAGAGAAAAGCTGTTTAATTAGTAAAGTAATGTAATAGAGTGAAGTTTAATATTCTTTAGATAGGTCCATTGTGCCGTGTTGAATTGTCCTGAACCTTTCTGGTTCAAGGCGGAAGTTCGATGTTTACCGCAGGTTTCCCACTTCAAGGTGGGCTTACACAATAGCAACCAATCTCATCTCCTTTTCTATACTTAATCGGCTCAGGGAAATAAATCAAAGCACGAACACAACAGATAATTAATTATCACCTCTGACTAATTTAATTGCAATACAGTTTCTTCTTGATATTTAAAAATATACTTAATTTTTAGAAGGTTGTTCGTATAAAATCACCCGATTCATTATTTCCTAAAGGTTTACTAAGTGACTATATTAGCTGCAATTTTATTATTAGTTATCATTATGGATCCTATTGGGAATGTCCCTGTATTTTTAAGTATTCTCAAAAATATACCACTCGAAAGACGAAGAATAATAATTATTCGTGAACTGTTAATCGCTTTCATAATTTTATTGTTTTTTATGTTTGTTGGTAGATATTTGCTTCAGATACTAGAAATAGAACAATCTTCACTTGGGGTTACAGGAGGAATTATATTGTTCATCATTGCTATAAGAATGATTTTCCCAGGTACTAAGCCTCTATTTGGTCACAATGAAACAACAGAACCTCTTATTGTTCCTCTAGCTGTTCCAATGCTTGCTGGCCCCTCAGCTATTGCAGCAGTTATATTATTTATGGCTCAAGAGCCAGATAGATGGGTTGAATGGACCTTTGTTGTATTTATTGCTTGCTTAATATCAGGTGTTATATTAGTCTCTTCAGAAACACTAGGAAGAAAACTTGGTAATAGGGCATTAATTGCAATTGAACGATTAATGGGAATAATATTGGTGATGGTCTCGGTTGACTTTATATTAGATGGAATTAAACAAACATTTGGTATTTAATATTTTAACCTTCCAGTTTAGTGAATTTGCAATTTAACCATAAAGCACTGATTTGCTATGTTGTAAGTCACAAGCTATAATTGCCTCTTTTTTTTGAAGATTGAAATGTCAAAAAGTTCTGCGCCTATAGTAATGAAATTTGGTGGGACAAGTCTTAGGGATGAGATTTCTCGTTCCCATGTCTTAAATCATATCAAACATTATGCTGATTCTGGTGAAAGAGTTGTGGTTGTAGTTTCTGCAATGGGTCGGAAGGGTGAACCATATGCAACGGATACACTTGTAGCTCTATTAAAAGATGTGGGTCATAATATTAATCCAAGAGAACTAGATCTCGTTATGAGCGTTGGTGAAACGCTATGCTCAGCTTTCTGTGCTCATCTTTTAAGTTGTAACGGAATGCCTGCAGTTTCATTTAATGGAAGACAGTCAGGAATTTTGACGGATGATAATGCTGGGAATGCTGAAATATTAGATGTTAATCCATCTCGCATTGTTGAGGCGCTTGATCAAGGAGATATTGCAGTAGTAGCAGGTTTTCAAGGGGTTAATGAAAGGGGTGATATTCGCACACTTGGAAGGGGCGGAAGTGACACTTCTGCAGTAGCATTAGCGGCAGCTTTAGGTGCAGAGAAGGTTGAAATATTTTCTGATGTTGATGGTATTGCAAATTGTGATCCAAGACAGGTGGAGGCCTCTAGTTATCTTGAGTCAATCAGTGTTCAGCAAATGTTAGCTATGGCTGATGAAGGGTCAAGAGTTATTCACCCTCGAGCAATTGAGGCCTCGATTAAAACTAAAACACCAATTGTTGCAAGAAACACTTTTAATAATTCAATTGGAACGACTATTCATCATAAAGAAGCATCTGAAAAAGAGGTTGTTGCTATTGCTCATCGAGATAATATGGTGCTAATAGAGTTTGCGCTTGAGCATAAAGCCTCAAGTCATGTTGATGGCGTTGTGTATATTGACTCAAGAAGATTGTTACTTAATGATGATGTTTATTTAAGTGATAAATTAGCGCAACTTGAAGAAAAGCTAGGTTTCTATAAGTTGAGCAGGCATTGGGCTACGATTTCTGTTGTCTTCAATAATAAGGTGTCTAAAAAACCAGCTGATCTTGATTATGCTGAGCTTTTAGATTCACCTAAAAACATTATCAGCTATCTTCTTAAAGAAACAAAGGTTAGGGAAACATTAAAGTTTCTGCATGGAAGATATACATAAATAAAGGCTAAGGCTTGTAACCGCCGTTATTGACGTAACTTAATAATACTTCATCAGAAAATTCTATTTCTAGTTCCGCTGCTTTTTTTTCTACCGGCTCTCTTAGATCGCCATCAGCTATTTCAATTATTTCATCATTCCAATCAGTAAGGTATGAGTCAGCATCTGTAGCATCTGCAACTGACGCTGCAGAGTCAACAGCCTCCATAAAGCGATTATCTAGCTGAACTTTTTCAACTTCTCTTCTGCTTTTTTTAATCATAACCATTGTTGGTATATCGCGCCATTTCTTTATTGTTAAATTCATCTAATTCTCCAAAAAATATAGTAAATTATAGCCGGAATAAATTTTGAAAAATTCTACCATTAACTAATTGATGTAATTGCTATAATTTAGGTATATAATTCGCTTTTTTTGGTTAGAGTTTACATTGAGGATTTGATGAAAAATAAAACACAAGTGGTGGTTATTGGAGGCGGAGTTGTTGGCGCAGGGACACTATACCATCTAGCAAAAAAAGGTTGGACTGATGTCGTATTGGTTGAGCGCAAAGATTTAACTTCTGGCTCAACATGGCACGCAGCTGGCTTATTGCCACTCTTTAATATGAGTTATTCAGTTGGAAAACTACATCAATATTCAGTCGACTTCTATCATGAGCTAGAAAAAGAGACTGGGATGAACGTTGGCTTTAGTGTTGTATCAAATATCCGCCTTGCAAATTCTCAAGACCGAATGGACGAGTATAAATATTATGCTGGCGTTGGAAGCACTGTCGGTGTTAATGTAAATTTTTTAACGCCAGAAGAAATTAAAGAAGTTTGGCCTTTATGTAATACGGAAGGCTTGTTGGGCGCTATTCAGCATCCTGATGATGGATATATACAGCCAGCAGACTTAACTCAAGCATTATGCAAAGGTGCTAGAAATCGAGGTGCTGAGATTTATGAGCACACACTAGTAGAAGGAATTACACAACAAAAAGACCAGAGCTGGATTGTATCCACCGATAAAGGCGACATTGCCTGCGAGCATGTTGTCTCTTGTACAGGGAGTTTTGCCAGAAAAACTGGTGAAATGGTTGGTTTAGATGTTCCAGTAATTCCTGTTGAACATCAGTTTCTAGTAACAGAGCCTCATCCAGAAATTTTAGAAAGAAAAAAACAAGGACTTCCTGAAATGGCCGTCCTACGTGAATCTGATGCAGCCTATTATTTGCGAGAAGAGGCTGGCGGAATGATCTTAGGAATTTACGAAAAAGGCGCACCTGTATGCTATGTTGATGGCCCTAAAGACGACTGTCAATATGAGTTATTTAATGGTGAACTTGATCGCATAATGCCGCATATTGATCGCTGTATAAATCGTGTTCCTGCGTTTGGTGAAGTAGGAATTAAGGATGTATATAACGGAGCTATTGCATACACTCCTGATGGAAATCCAATTGTTGGTCCTGCGCCAGGACTAAAAAACTTTTGGCTCAATGAAGGCCATAGTTTTGGCATAACTGCTGCGGGCGGAGCTGGATGGCAGTTGGCTGAGTGGATTGTTGATGGAGAGCCTACAGTTGACATGATGGGCGTTGATCCTCGTCGTTTTGGTCCTTATGCTACTCGAGGATATTTGAAAGAAAAAAATGAAGAGGCTTACGCAAATGTTTTTACAACTCACTATCCCGATGAAGAGAGAAGTGCTGCAAGACCCTTGAAAACCGCACCCTGTTATGATCGTATGAAAGCTTTGGGGGCTGTATTTGGGAGTGTATATGGTTGGGAGCGTCCAAATTGGTTCATGCCTAGTGCTGATTATTCTCTGAGTGTAGAGGAGTTAAATCAAGAAGATCCAGCAAAAGTATTGATGAATAAAAACCATGCGACAGCTTTAGAGGATGGACGAATTGTAGAAAAAAATTCATTTAGGCGCTCTAATTATTTTGAACATGTTGGAAATGAATGCAAGCATGTTAATAATAAAGTTGGACTACTAGATATGTCTGCTTTTGCAAAATGTATAGTTAAAGGACCTGGAGCAGAGGAATGGCTAGAATATATCTTTGCAAACAAGATGCCTAAAGCTATTGGTAGAATTAGTCTAGTTCATATGCTCTCTTTAAATGGCGGGGTTCGAGCGGAATTTACAGTCTATAAAACCGGTCCTCAAAGTTATTATTTAGTTTCAGCAGGTGCATTTGAAACGCATGATCATGACTATTTATTTAAGCTCGCACCAAAAGATGGAAGTGTGAATATCCAGCGAGTTACAACACAAACTGGTGTGCTTGTTTTAGCTGGCCCAAGGTCTCGTGATGTCCTTCAAAAACTGACTGATACTGATTTATCAAACGATAACTTTAAGTGGCTAACAGGTAAAAAAATTAATGTAGGCTACGCAACTGCAGAAGCCCTGAGAGTTAACTTTGTTGGTGAACTTGGTTGGGAGCTTCATCATCCAATTGAAATGCAGAATTACATATTTGATCAGCTAATGGAGGCTGGAGCTGAGTTTGAAATAAAACCATTTGGCATACGTGCAATGGATAGTATGCGCCTTGAAAAATCTTACCGATTAATTCCAAGAGAGATGTCAATTGAATATTCCGCTTATGAGTCTGGTCTTGATCGTTTTGTAAAGCTTGACAAAGAAAATGATTTCATAGGTAAGTCTGCTCTTAAAGAGTGGCAGGATCGTGGGCCTTCAAATGGATTTGTCACTCTGGAGGTTTTAGGAGTAGTTGATGCAGATGCACGCGGTTCAGAGGCAATCTATAAAGATGGCGAGGTTGTTGGAAGAGCTACATCTGGAGGATATGGGTGGCGCTGTGAAAAGTCACTCGCTCTAGGGCTTGTAAGGCTTGAACTTGCAACTCTTGGAACAGAACTTGAAATTGAGATATTGGGTGAAAGGTATAAAGCTATAGTGATAGAAGAGTCACCTTTTGACTCAACGAATGAGTGCCTAAGGAGCTAAAGAATGTCTATTATTAAAAAACAATCTGAGTTACACGAAGACATGGTGACATGGCGTCATCACATTCATAAACATCCCGAGCTTAGCTTTAAAGAAGATCTAACTAGTGACTATATAGCTGCAGTTCTTGAGGCCAATGATATCGAAATGCATCGCGGCTTGGCAGTTACAGGAATAGTAGCCACTATTCATGGAAAAAAAGAAGGACGTGTTATTGGTCTTCGAGCAGATATGGATGCTCTTCCTATTCAGGAAAAAAATGATTTTAGTCATAAATCAGTTCATGATGGAAAGATGCATGCATGTGGTCATGATGGTCACTCAACAATGCTACTTGGTGCTGCTGTTCACTTAAAAGAAAATAATAATTTTTCAGGAACAGTTCATTTTATTTTTCAACCAGCTGAAGAAGGTGGTGGCGGTGGTCGTGTGATGGTTGAAGAGGGTATATTTGAAAAGTTTCCTTGTGAAGCTGTATATGGGATGCATAACTGGCCAGGAATGGCTGAAGGGCAATTTGCTGTTCATGATACGGCTGTAATGGCTGCTAATGAAACACTCAAAATTTCTATCAAAGGCAAGGGTGGTCATGCAGCAATGCCAGATCAATGCGTTGACCCTGTGGTAATTGGAGCTCAAATTATTACTGCACTTCAAAGTGTGGTTTCAAGAAATGTTGCCCCTCTTGATTCTGCTGTTGTAAGTATTACAATGCTTGATGCAGGCTTTGTCTCTAATGTTATTCCAAATGACATGAACCTAACTGGCTCTTTAAGATACTTTTCAACAGATGTGGGGAATGAAGTAAAAGCAAAAATTAAGAAAATTGTTGAGGGTATAAGTCACTCAATGGGAGCGACAGCAACGTTCAGTTCAACGCCAAATTATCCAGCAACAGTTAATACTCCAAAACATGCTGAGCTTTGTGCAAATGCTGCAGCAGAGGTTGTAGGAAGTAGCAATGTTTTGAGAAATGAGAAGCCAAGTATGGGCTCTGAAGATTTTTCTTTTTTGCTTAACGCCTCAGAGGGTGCTTATATTTGGATTGGGAACGGGCTAGTTCCTGAGGATGGTCCTGAGGGTGGCTGCATGCTCCACAATACAGAATATGATTTTAATGATGAGATTCTTCCACTTGGAAGTAGTTATTGGGTGCAACTAGTCCAAGGTATTCTCAAGTAAGTATTTTTTTGATTTTAAGGTTTAATTTATGTTTTCTCATGCGATTGTTAGGGTTCCTGGAAAGAGTCTAATTAATGGATTAAGCGATTCAAAGGATCTAGGATTGCCAAATTATGATAATGCAATTATTCAGCATAAGTCTTATATAGAGGCGCTGAAATCTTGTGGTGTTGAAGTTAATGTTCTTGAGCCTTGTGAACAATACCCAGATTCAACATTTATTGAAGACGTAGCTCTAGTAACTCCAGAGTGCGTAATAATTACCCGCCCAGGAGCTCCAACCAGGAGAGATGAGGTGAGTCAAATAGATTCTGTATTAAGAAAAGAATTTATGAATATTGAATATATTGAAGCGCCAGGAACAATAGAGGCTGGAGATATTATGATGGTGGGCAGTCATTACTATATTGGTTTGTCAGATCGAACTAATATCGATGGTGCTGAGCAAGCAATTAAACTGCTGCAAAAATATGGTTTAACAGGTTCAACTGTTGAGCTAAATGATGTTCTTCACCTTAAGACTGGGCTTTCTTATCTAGAAAATAATAAGTTAGTAGTATGTGGAGAGTTCCTGAGTAATCCAATTTTTGAAAATTATGATTTTATAGAAATACCACAAGAGGAAAGTTATGCGGCAAACTGTGTTTGGGTCAATGAATTTGTAATTATTCCATCTGGATATCCAATATCAAAAGGGAGGATTTCAGATGCAGGTTTTAAAATAATTGAAGTCGATGTTTCAGAATTCAAAAAGCTTGATGGAGGTTTAAGCTGTTTGTCTTTAAGGTACTAGGAAATTCTTAATTTTAATGATTGAGGTTTTAGTTTAATCAAATATTTCTTTAATTTCTTCAAACGTTGCGGTTATAGCATGAACATTTGAGTAACCCATTTTTTGAAGTGTTAAAGCTGCAAGTGAGGCACGGCCGCCACCAGCGCAGTGAGTCAATATTAAAGTTTCAGAATTGGGACAATGCTTGCCAATTTTCATTTCAATTAATCCTCTAGAAATATTTATCGAGTCATTGAGACTCAATTCCTCATAATTATTTACTTCACGAACATCAATAATTACAGAATTATTTGAATTTTGATAGAGAAGTTTTGCTGCGTTTGCATCAACACAATTAATTTTTGTTTGAGCGTCTGATATTAATTCACCTGCACTTTTGATCATTTAGAATCCCTTAATAGTTAATAAAGTTGTACATTAATGTTTGAAGTGACGAATACCCGTAAATACCATTGCTATTCCATGTTCATCAGCAGCAGCAATTACTTCCTCATCACGCATAGACCCGCCAGGATGAATAATAGCACTAATTCCAGCTTCTGCGGCAGCATCTATTCCATCTCGAAAAGGAAAAAAAGCGTCTGACGCCATTACTGATCCCTTGACTTCAAGGTTTTCATCGGCAGCTTTAATGCCAGCAATTTTAGCAGAGTAGATCCTTGACATTTGACCTGCTCCAACCCCAATCGTCATTTGGTTTTTTGCGTAGATAATTGCATTAGACTTTACATATTTAGCAACTTTCCAAGCAAACAATAAGTCGAGCATTTGTTTGCTAGTAGGCTGAATTAAAGATACGCATTTGAGATCAGAAGATTTTAAAATAACTAAATCTTTATCCTGAATAAGAAGGCCTCCAGATATTTTCTTATAGTCAAAAGTATGTTTAGCCTTTTGAAGATCACCACACTCAAGAACCCTTATGTTTTCTTTTTTAGATAGTATAGATTTAGCTTTAGAGCTAATTCTTGGGGCAATGATTACTTCAACAAATTGTTGCTTGGTAATAGATTGAGCAGTCTCTTCATTAAGTTCACGATTAAACGCAATAATTCCCCCAAATGCAGATGTTGGGTCCGTTTGATAAGCACTAAGATAGGCCAAGTGAATATTTTCCCTTGTTGCTACTCCGCATGGGTTCGCGTGTTTAATAATAACGCAGCAAGGCTCTTCAAAATCTCGAACGCATTCTAATGCTGCATCAGCATCTGCCAAATTATTAAAGGAAAGAGGTTTTCCTTGGATTTGTTTACTGGAAGAAACAGATGCCTCTGTAAGGTTAGTCTCCTTATAAAATGCAGCACTCTGATGAGGGTTTTCTCCATAACGCATGGTTTGAGACTTTATATATTGCAAATTTAAGGTATTTGAAAACCCGTCTTGTTCACGTCCTAAATAATTTGCTATAGCGCCATCATATTGTGCAGTGTGTTCGAAGGTTTTTAGCGCTAGAGCTTTTCTGGTATCCAATGCAGTATCACCATTGTTATTTAATTCATCTAGAATAAATTGATAATCAGCACTATCAACTATTACAGTTACTGATTCATGATTTTTTGCACTTGAGCGTAGCATTGCAGGCCCACCAATATCAATATTTTCAATGGCATCATCGTGGGTACAGTTTGGGTTTGAAATAGTTTGTTGAAAAGGATATAAATTTACAACGACTAAGTCAATTGGACTGATGTTATTTTCTAACATTACAGCTTCATCTTTACCTCTTCGAGCCAAAATTCCACCATGGATCATTGGATTGAGAGTCTTAACACGGCCTGACATCATTTCTGGATAGCCTGTGAAATCCGATACTTCAATTACAGAGATATTATTATCTTTTAGAAGTTTGGCAGTTCCACCCGTGGAAATAATTTCGATATCTAGTGAAGAAAGTCCTAGAGCAAATTCAACTACTCCAGTTTTGTCAGAAACGCTAATTAAAGCTCGCTTAATAGACATCTTTCAAGAATTAAAATTTAGATATTTTAAGGAATTGATTATAAACTCTTACAGGCTATAAAGGCTTACTTTTTTCTTTAGGGTTGCTCTGTTTATGCCAAGGATTCTGGCAGCTTCGCTTTGATTTTGATTGACTTTATCTAGGACAAACTTAATAGTAGCTGACTCAGTTTGTTGGGTAACCATCTTAAAAACTCCATTTGATGTTTCACCATTCAAGTCC
Organism: Candidatus Pseudothioglobus sp. Uisw_086; assembly: GCF_048085745.1. Lineage (GTDB taxonomy): Bacteria > Pseudomonadota > Gammaproteobacteria > PS1 > Pseudothioglobaceae > Pseudothioglobus. The sequence continues at coordinate 241,847 of NZ_CP159803.1, forward strand.
AAGAAGTACTTCTCGAGACTATCTTTGATACAATCCTGTAAACCCCTTTGTGTCATATTGAATACAAAAAATCATGAAAAATTGAATATTGTTCAGAGTGATCAGACACTCTATTAATGTTTGGCCAAAATGCTGTCCCTTTTTCTTGGTCAAGGTGCATAGAATACCAAAAAATATGCTTTCTGGAAAGCTGTGTGCCCATTTTATGTCCATAAAAATCATGAATTTGAAGAATATGACTTAAGATAAGTGAGATTTTTTTATCTAAAGAAGTCTCTTCTGCTTTGTTTCCAGTTTTCAAGAAATGGTTAACCTGACCAACAAGCCAAGGATTTCCTTGTGTTGCTCGGCCAAGCATCACGGCATCTGCACCAGTAAAGTCTAATATGTCTTTAGCTTTTTCTGGGGAGGTTATATCACCATTTGCAACAACAGGAATTGATACCATCTTGGTAATTTTTTTAACTGTATCAAATTCAGCTTTACCATTATATTTTTGTGACCTAGTTCTCCCATGAATTGCCAACATTTGTATGCCAAAATCTTCAGCAATTTTTGCGATAGTGGGGGCATTTTTATTTTCTTCATTCCATCCTGTGCGCATTTTAAGGGTAACAGGAATATCAACTGCATTAACGACAGATTCAATAATGTTTTCAACAAGTTTTTCATTTTGCATTAAAGCTGAACCAGCAGCTTTATTGCAGACCTTTTTTGCAGGACAACCCATATTGATATCTATAATATCTGCCCCAAAATCGACCGCTTTTCTGGCTGATTCAGCTAATTCATCAGCTTCTGAGCCTGCTATTTGAATACTAATAGGAGATTGTTCTGACGTAAAGTCTAGTCGATGTTTTGATTTATTTGAATTAAGAAGGTGGTTTTGCATCACGACCATCTCTGATGTTGTTAGGCCAGCACCTTGTGCTCTGCATATCATTCTAAAGGGTTTATCACTCGTACCTGCCATTGGCGCAAGTAAAACTTGTGAAGGAAGAGAGTAAGGGCCGATATTCATAAAATTAAAATTTTAAGGTATTTTTTTCGGCTTTCTTTTTTAGGCGTTTTTGTTTCAATTTAGATAAATGATCTACAAATAATATTCCATTTAAGTGATCCATTTCATGTTGTATACAAACTGCCAGCATCTCACTTGCATCAATTTCACACAACTCACCGAGCTGATTAAGCGCACTAACTTTTATTTCATTGGATCTTTTAACACTTTCATAGTAATTTGGAACTGAAAGGCATCCTTCCTCCCATTCAATTTCACCATTTTTTTCAATTATTTTTGGGTTTATTAGACATAGTGGCTGGTTGCATTCATCTGAAATATCAATGACAATGATGCGCTTATGAAAATTAACTTGGGTTGCGGCTAAACCGATTCCAGGAGCGTCATACATTGTTTCAAACATGTCTTTAACTTGTTTCTTGACATCTGTATTAACGGCGTCTACTTCTTTTGCAACCGTCCTTAAGCGCTTATCAGGGTACTTTAAAATGTCTAAAATCATGTTTTATTCATAACAGTGTTATGTATTTTGTTAAGTTGATTTGGATAATCTTGGTTAAAGTGCAAGCCTCTACTTTCCTTTCTAGAAATGGCTGATTCTACAATAATTTTTGACGTTTGAGCTAAGTTTCTTAGTTCAATTAAATCATCAGTTATAGTATAAATTCGGTAATATTCATCAACTTCTTTGTTTATTTGTTGAATTTTTAAATAGGCTGAATTAAGTCGATTATCACTTCTCACAATGCCTACAAAGTTCCACATAATGAGTCTGATTTCAAGCCATAAGTGGGAGATAACTACTTTCTCTTTTGAAGGGGCGACTCTAGAAGCATCCCATTTTGCAATAAAAGGGAATACTTCTTCGAAGATACTGTCATTAATATGCTTTGCGCAAGATTTTGCAAAAACAATGCATTCAAGTAAAGAGTTACTTGCTAATCTGTTGGCACCATGCACACCAGTATGAGCTACTTCTCCAATCGCATAAAGGTTTTTAATATTGCTTTGTGCATCTAAATTTGTATCAACTCCACCACATGTGTAATGAGCAGCTGGGACAACTGGCAAGGCTTCATTACATATATCAATACCTAGCTCATTGCATCGCTGTGAAATAGCTGGGAAGCGTGACTTGATCCATTTGGCATCTTTGAATGAGATATCAAGATAAACGCAGTCATACCCATTAACCTTCATCTCATTATCGATAGCTCTTGCCACAATATCCCTGGGAGCAAGTTCAAGTCTACTGTCATAGTTGTGCATGAATTCTCTACCATTCGGTAGAAGTAGTTTTGCTCCTTCACCTCTTAATGCCTCAGAAATTAGAAATGATTTAGCATGTGGATGAAAAAGACACGTTGGGTGAAACTGTGTAAATTCCATATTAGTAATATGACAACCAGCTCGATAGGCCATGGCAATTCCATCGCCAGTTGAGGTGTCTGGGTTTGAAGTATAAAGGTAGGATTTTGATGCTCCTCCAGTGGCTAATATAGTTTTATGGGAGGAAAAAGTACTAACCTCTTTTGTACTCTTATTGAAAACATATGCCCCATTGCAGTTTCCATCATCAACTAGCAAGTCAACTGCTACATATTGCTCAAAAAGAGTAATATTATTTTTTTGTTTAACTTTTGCTAGTAAGTTAACTTGGATTGATTGACCAGTTTTATCAGCAACATGAGCTACTCTTTTTGAACTATGACCACCTTCAGTAGTTAGGTCGTAGCTGTTATTGACGTGTGAAAATATTACACCAGTATTTTCAAGGTCTGAAATTGCTGAAGGAGCTTGCTCCACCATAAACCTAATACTTTTTTCACTGCCTAAGTTAAATCCAGTATTTATTGTGTCCAAAATATGTGACTCAAAGTTATCTTCTGGATCAAGCACTGCAGATATGCCACCTTGTGCGTAATAAGAAGAGCCTTCTAATACTTTATCTTTCGCTATTACAGCTATTGAGAGTTTTTCAGACAGCTGAATCGCACTCATCAAGCCTGCAGCTCCAGAGCCTATAATAAGAACATCAAATTGATAATTGTTTGCCATAATTTATTGATACAAAAAGACACAAAATAAAAATTATTAAATTAATTTTTATATATAATTTCGCGTAAGTTAAAAACTACTATATTTAACTTATTTCTCCTTTTAATAGTAGACTAACCCCACTCTCTTATTCGAGGTGGGGTTTTTTATTTTATAAGCCTTTGGTTATTCATTTTGGGTTTAAAAATTATTAGCAACTTAGGAAGTAATGTTAGATTAACAATTACAGCACTCAACATAGCAATCGCCATAAAAATACCAAAATAAATACTTGGAGTAAAGTGCGATAATATTAGGACTAAGAACCCAATTGCAACTGTGGCAGCAGTATAAAACATTGAGATACCAATAGTGCTATGCGTTCTGTACATCGAAGATAAGTAGTCACCATCCTTTAAAACCTCATTTTGAAATCTACTGATGTAATGGACTGCATTATCAATTCCGATTCCAATAGCAATGGCTGCTATAGTTATTGTCATAATATCTAGCGGTATATTTGCCAAACCCATAACCCCTAAGATTAATAACGATGGAATTACATTTGGCAACACAGCTATAAGTGCAATTGATGCTGATCTAAATATGAATAAAAAAAGTATAAAGATAATTACAAAGACGCTAGTTATAGTCTTTATTTGAGATTCAAATAAACTTTGTAGAAGATTGTTGTAGAGTGAAAATGTCCCTGTGAAATAAAAATCTTCTTGATTAAAGTTAAAGTTTTTAATCAACTCATTATTGATGTCATTAATGAGTTGGTTTCTATTTAACCCTATTGTTGTTTCTTTAATTCTTGCTACTATTCTTATTTGGTCACTATCATCTGATATATGTGGCTTTAAAATCTGTTCTTTAGCAAATTCAGGCATATTATTTTTACCTAAAGTTAACAAAAATCCATTAGGTGTTTTTCCATTATTTGATTTTTTAAGGACCTGCATGAATGTATCAATTGACAAAACCTTTCCAATGCTGGGTATGCCATCAAGGTACTTATGAACCTTATGGAAGTCATCCCTTAAGCTTGAATCTGCCCAATATGCATTTGCAATATCATTAAAAACAATTTCCAATGGAACTGTGCCGCCCAGTTCTTTATCAATTAACTGAAGCCCTTGATAAATCTCTGTATCTTTTTTAAAATAGTTTATAAAGCTATTCTCTACTGAAAGTTTACTTAAACCAATAAAGGCAATAATCATAGTTACAATGAGAGTTACTAGTATTCGCTTACCAAACCTATCTGTAATAATTGCAAATTTTTCTAATACTAAGAATTGATCTGGATGACTTGTAGTTAGAGGTTTTGGTAGAAGCATCGTAAATATTGCAAAACTAACAAAGGATAATACAAAAGCTATCATTACTCCTATACTCATCATTAAGCCAAAGTCAATTACAGGGTTAACATTACTTGTGGTTAAAGAAACAAATGCAGCTATAGTTGTAATTACGGTGTAGGTGCATGGTTTAATCATCTCTGTCAAAGTCTGCTTTGTTAATTCTGAAGACGTTGCATCAGGATTATTGCTCGATATTTCTCTATAGCGAACCACTAAATGAATAGTTACAGATAGGGTCATAACAAGAAGAAGAGAGAAAAAATTTGCTGAAATAACGGTAACTTTCCATCCAATAGCGCTTATTACTCCAGTCATGAAAAGAGCGCCAATAATACTAATCATTATTGGAACCACAACCCATCGAATTCTATGAAAAAAGAATGATAGCATTATGGACATTGCCAAAATAACAGCAAGACTAAATACTATTAAATCACTTTTGATGTATGCAATTGCATCATTTCTTATCATTGGAACTCCACCCAAGAATAAGCTTGCTTCATTTTGATATTCATTCATCGTTAAACGTATGTCTTCGATTATTACTTTCAAAGTTTCTTGATTAATTAATATTTCTGGATTATCAGTAGCAAGTGGAATTAATAACGCCGTTGTTTTTAAGTCTGAGCTAACTAGGTTGTTAGCGTAAAGTGGGCTATTTTTAAATTCATTTTCAATGTAAGACAGTTCTGCCTTGCCATTATCAATTGTATAAACATCACTCGCAAGTTCAATAAGAGAAAGAGGTGGGGATTGAAATAGAGAAACGTCAAGTATTGATATTACTGAATTAATACCTTCAATATTGAGTAAGTCATCTCTTAAGGAGCGCAGGTGAGATATCTGTTTAGTGTCAAGTATAGTCTCTTCATTAGCCGTGTAGCTAATTACTAACGATTCATCAGAGCCAAAAGTTTTTTGGGTATCGAAATAAAGTGCTAGGTTGTTATCACCCTCTAGTGATAATGATTCTGAGGAGGCATCAAGTGAGAAATTTTGAATTTGCAGAAATGTTGTTCCAATAATAATTAAAAACAGAGCTAAAGACCAAGCTGGCTTTTTAATTAAGAAATTCAATAAGGAATTAAGCATATCTGCCTAGTTCAAGTTAAAAGGTAAATTTGATAGATGGCTCAGAACCCTTCATGATATCTAAATGCGTTTCAAAAAGGGATTTGGAGTGCCATTCATTTTCATTTAGACGAGTAACAAGAGTTGCATGCATTTGGTTTTTTGATCCAACAACTACAAATAATTTTCCACCTAAATTTAGAAGTTTTTTTAAGTCTTTATTAATTTCGGGAAGAGCACATCCTAGAACAATTGCATCAAACTGCCCATTCTCAAAATTAGAAGTTAGAAAACTTTCATGCTTAAGGGTTATATTGCTTAGATTAAGTTTATTAATCTTACTTTTTGCTAAAGCATGTAAGTCTTTATCAGCATCAATACTTATAACTGAATTTGATAGTAAAGATAGTACTGAGGTAAAGTAACCACTTCCAGTGCCAATTTCTAGAACATTTTCATGGCCTTTTAGGTCAAGGCTATCTAGAATTCTACCCTCAATCTTTGGCGAAAGCATTTTGACTACCTTATTAAGAGGTATTTCAATATCAGCAAATACTAACTTCTGATATTCTTCTGGGACAAAGTTTTCACGTGGTGTATCTGTTAATGCTTGATTTGCTCTCACATTGAGACCACCCCAAGGTCTTACTTGCTGTTCAATAACATTTTTTCTAGCTTGTTTAATATCCATATTTCACCTATTTTTTCTTTCTGGGTGGCATCAAGTCTGTAATTGTGCCTTCAGCCATTTCAGCTGCAAATGCAGTCGTTTCTGAAAGAGTAGGGTGTGCATGAATGGTTAAAGCAATATCACTCATATCACAACCCATTTCAATCGCTAAAGTAGCCTCAGAAATTAAATCACCAGCATGATTTCCACAAATACCCATGCCTAGAATCTTACCTGACTCAGCATCAAATAAAGCCTTTGATACACCTTCACTTCTTCCAATACTCAAGCTTCTTCCAGATGCAGCCCATGGAAACACACCCTTATCAAACTTAACTCCAGTTTCTATGAGTTCTTTTTCAGTTTTTCCAGTCCATGCTACCTCTGGATCTGTATAAGCGACCGAGGGAATTGTAAGAGCATTAAATCCAGTTTTTTTGCCACTAATTACTTCTGCTGCAACTTTAGCTTCATGAGTGGCTTTATGAGCAAGCATTGGTTGTCCAACAATATCTCCTATAGCAAATATGTTATCAACATTAGTTTTCATTTGATTATTTGTAGAAATAAATCCACTTTTATCAATATTAACGCCAGCTTTTTCAGCATCAATTAATAGGCCATTAGGGGTTCGCCCAACAGCAACCAAAACCTTGTCAAATGTGTCTGATTCTGGAGCGTCTTTACCTTCAAACTCAACTTTTATTCCTTTTTTTGCTGCAGTCATTTTGGTAACTTTAGTATTTAAAAAGACATTAGCATAAGTCTTTTTTATTTTTTTAAATAATGGAGTAACAATATCTTTGTCTGCCACAGGAATAATTTGATTACCAAGTTCTACCATAGTAATTTCACTTCCAAGGGCATCATAAATTGTAGCCATTTCGAGGCCAATAATGCCTCCACCAACAACCAGCATTCTTTTAGGTATATCATCTAACATCAGGGCATCTGTGGAGTCCATAACTCGTTTGTCCTCGAATGGAAACATTGGAAATTTCGTTACTCTTGAGCCTGTAGCAATAATACATTGCTCAAATTCAATGACTTCATCAGTCCCATCAAGTGCCACTTGATTCTTCGAAAGAAATTTTGCATAGCCCACAATTACTTTGACTTTTCTTGCTTTAGCAAGGGCTTGAATGCCACCAGTAAGCTTACTTACTATAGCTTCTTTATTTTTTCTAACACCATCAATATCTATTTTAGGGCTTCCAAAGGTTATTCCAAGTTCATTTGCATGTTTGGCTTCATTGATTACTTCAGCAGTATGAAGAAGTGATTTAGAGGGAATACAGCCAACATTTAAACAAACCCCACCAAGAGTTTTATGACTTTCAATTAAGGTAACTTCATTACCTAAGTCAGCAGCTCGAAAAGCAGCTGTGTATCCACCTGGACCAGATCCAATAACTAAAACTTTAGTTTTAATCATAATAACATCTCCATAATATTGCTAAGAACTTGATTTAGTTCAGCCATAAACTTCGCTCCCTCTGCACCATCTATAACTCTGTGATCATATGAAAGTGCTAGTGGAATCATAGCCTTAGGCTCAAAAGAAGTTCCATTCCAAACTGGCTTTATTTGTGTTCTAGAGACTCCTAATATTGCAACTTCAGGTGAATTAATAATTGGCGTAAATTGGGTTCCACCAATCCCACCTAAGCTTGAAATCGTAAAGCCTGCACCTTTCATTTCACTTGCCTGTAATTGACCCTCTCTAGCTCGTGAAGAAATATCAGCAAGTTCTTCAGCAAGTTCAACTAATGATTTTTTACCCACATCTTTTACAACTGGAACAAGCAAGCCATTTGGAGTATCAACTGCAATACCAAGATTAAAGTATTTTTTTACTATTAAATTTTCCCCACTCTCATCTAAAGATGCATTAAAGTTTGGATGACGTTTTAAAACTTGAACGACAGCCTTCATAATGAAAATTAGGGGACTTAATTTAATGTTTCTTTCTTTTTGATGTTTGCGGAATTTCTCTAGCTGTTCAATATTGACTTCATCAAATTGAGTTACATGAGGTATTGAGCTCCAACTACTTGAGAGGTGTTTTCCGGATATTTTCTTAATTCTAGATAATGGAACTACCTCTACTTCATTGCCAGTATCTCCATTAATAACTATTTGCTTTACAAAAGACTTTAAATCTTCCTCTAAGATCCTGCCTTTTTGACCAGTACCTTTAATATTTGATAAGCTAACTCCAAGTTCTCTTGCTAATTTTCTTATGGAAGGAGAGGCGTGAGAATTTGAATCAGTATTTAAAGAAATTTCTTCTTTAGGCTCTTCAGTTATTGAGGTTGAAACATTTGGCTCTTCAATCCCAATATGTGAACTACCAGTTGCTTCTAAATTGCTAGGAGCCGCTGTTTGCTTTGAAGCTTCTTCTGGCTCAGAATCAATCTCAATGGTGAGAATGAGCTCGCCTTTAGCTATTTTATCTCCAACTTTTACTTTAAGACTGGCTACCTTTCCTGGAAAGGGCGCAGGGATTTCCATTGTAGCTTTGTCGGTTTCTAATGTAATAAGACTATCATTTTCATTGACAGTATCTCCAACTTTCACTAAAACTTCAATAATATCAACAGAGTCAAAATCACCTATATCTGGTAACTCGACATTTTTATGTGAAGTATTAGATTGATTATTTGAACTACCCGTTGCTTCTAAATTGCTAGGAGCCGCTGTTTGCTTTGAAGCTTCTTCTGGCTCAGAATCAATCTCAATGGTGAGAATGAGCTCGCCTTTAGCTATTTTATCTCCAACTTTTACTTTAAGACTGGCTACCTTTCCTGGAAAGGGCGCAGGGATTTCCATTGTAGCTTTGTCGGTTTCTAATGTAATAAGACTATCATTTTCATTGACAGTATCTCCAACTTTCACTAAAACTTCAATAATATCAACAGAGTCAAAATCACCTATATCTGGTAACTCGACATTTTTTTGGGTTGGCATATAGACTATTAAATAGCTTTGTATTTTAAGCTTGTAATTATCCCAAATTTAGCTTGTGAAGTGCGGTAAATATGAAAATAAATTTACATGCCAAAACTAATTTCTTTTTATATAATAAGTTAATTATTTTTTTATAATTTAAGTAAGATAATTTTATGGTATTAGCACTTTCCACAGATAATCTAACCAAAATATATTCTAATAATCTTGAGGCACTGAAGGGTGTAAATCTAAGGGTAGAAAAGGGTGATTTTTTTGCACTTTTAGGCTCTAATGGTGCTGGAAAAACTACTGCAATTGGAATTATTTCAGGTTTGCTAAAGAGCACCTCTGGTGAGGTAAAGATAAATGGTCTAGATCAAAATAAATATGCAAATGAAGTAAAAAAAATGATTGGCTTAATGCCTCAGGAGTTTAACTTTAATCCCCATGAGCCTAATATGGAAATTCTTATGAATCAAGCTGGTTACTTTGGAATTTCTCGCGTAGAAGCTAAAATTCAAGCTGAAGTGCTTTTGAAAAAGATGGAGTTGTGGGATAGACGATTTGATGTTGCTCAATCCCTATCTGGGGGAATGAAAAGGCGACTGATGCTGGCTCGAGCATTAATGCATAAACCAAGTATATTAATTCTAGATGAGCCAACTGCTGGAGTTGACGTTGAAATTCGTAAATCAATGTGGGATTACTTAACTCAGCTTAATAAAGAGGGTATGACAATTATATTAACTACTCATTATTTGGAAGAGGCAGAATCTTTATGCAGGAATATTGCAATTCTTAATGATGGCGATCTTGTTGAGCAGACTAATATGAAGAAGCTTCTTTTAAAAGCAAAGAGGCAAGTACTAATTCTAGATACTATCGAAAAATTGACAAGCAATATTTCTATCACTAATTGTGATTGTGTAGTAATAGATGACACTACTTTACAGGTTGCACAAGGAGAAAATACTTCAATCTCAGATGTAATTTTAAGTTTGTCAGCTCAAAATATTAATGTGTCCCACCTTCGTAGTTCACAAAATCGCTTAGAAGCTTTATTTTTATCAATTACTAGTTAAATATTATTATGTGGATTGCTTATAAAACCATTGTTACAAAAGAGATACTAAGATTTGTAAGAATTTGGATTCAAACGATAGTTCCTCCAGTTATTACAACCTCACTCTATTTACTAATATTTGGTGGTTTAATGGGTGGGAGAATTGGTCAAATGCAGGGCGTTGATTATCTAGATTTTATAGTTCCTGGAATCATTCTTATGACGGTAATTATGCAATCTTATGCGAATACAGTTTCCTCATTCTTTATGACTAAATATAATAATAGCTTTGAAGAGTTATTAGTTTCTACAACACCTAATTGGGTTATTTTATTAGGATTTGTGAGTGGTGGTGTTTGTAGGGGGTTAACTATTGGTCTTGCAGTAACCTTTACAATATCATTTTTTGTTGAAATTCACATTCATAGTTTTATAGTTATAGGTATCACCTTTCTTATAACGTCAGTTATGTTCGCTTTAGCTGGCTTTATAAATGCAGTTTTTGCCAAGACTTTTGATGATATTTCAATCGTTCCAAATTTCGTTTTGCTTCCATTAACTTATCTTGGTGGTATGTTTTATAGTATTGATATATTGCCTAGCTTCTGGAGGAGCGTATCAATTTTTAATCCAATTTATTATATGATGGATGCTTTTAGAATGGGATTTTTAGGTGTTGGCTCTGTTGAGTTATGGAAGGCTTTTTTAGTGCCTTGTATTATGATTATTATTTTGGCATTAATTGCTAATAAGCTTTTAAGTCGAGGCGTTAGTATTAAAACAGAATAGGCAGAATGCTCTACAGACCCTATTGCGAAAAGGTTTTAAAGTATTTGTATATTAAATGTATATTAAAAGTATTAATATAACCCCTCACACAAATCTAACGAAATTTGGACTTTAATTTAAGTTAACATATAACCATATTTTTTTAGGAGAGACTAATATGGCTCGATCAAAACATGTGGATTTAAATGTTTTAAGCTTCTCAATCTATGCGATTGCCATTATTACATCAGGTGCTTACCTGGGTAACTTAATCAATATGGGGGTGGTACATGCGGCTTTCTGGTTAACCTTAGAGCCAGTTGCATTCATGAATGACTTCGCAGGTAAATTTGATTTGCTTTTGATGACTCTGCCATTAACGTTTTTACCTAGCTTACTTGCAATAATTTTTGCTATCTGGAGCACATGGAAAACTATACTCGCTCGAAATTATTGGCTTTGTGCGCTTGTTCTATCTTTGATCGGGCTTGGCCTATCTGCTGTCTACTTTATACCAATGAATAATGGGTTTGTTGCGCAATCATTTACACCAGAAGAGGCTCGTGTAAATCTTGAATTCTGGTACAACTTACATTGGGTCCGAGTTGCACTATCTGCTGTGTCTTGCCTGTTTGCGCTCTTGGCATTCAAAGCTACGGTAAATGCTCACCACCAAATAATCCAAAGTTAGAATTGGTAATGGCAATTCAAAACCTTATGTAAGGTTTGAGATGTAATGGTCGAATGAGGTCAATGAACTTAGTTACACATTAATTAACCCTCCCTCGCACATCAAACGAAATTTTAAATATAATATCGAATTCATTTTTAAATACTTTTTAACTAATGAATCTAAAAACAGAGAGTATTAATAAAAATTTTAGTTCTTTTGCAAAACTACTGCATTGGGGTTTTGTATTATTATTTCTTTATGGTTTACTAAAGCAAATAGACAGTATTAATCAATTAGAAGATGAAAATCTATTAATGTTCGAAATAATATTTGCTTTAGCATTTTTATTATTACTCATTATTCGCTTTGTTTATATGAAAACCACCCAACAGTCATCAATACCAGAACACACATCTAAATCTCAAAAATTAGCAGCTAAAATTGTTCATTATGGAATGTATATATGCCTTGCATTAATTCCATTTACTGGATTAATAATTGGCTGGTTATTTTGGTTAGATTTAAAGGATGGGTTTTTAATTAATTCAGTAATTGCAACTCATGAATTTACAGTATCAATTATCTATTGGCTTATTGGATTCCATATTGTCGCTGCAACTTATCATCGCTTAAAAAAAGACGGAGTTTGGTCCTCAATGGTGCCGTTTTGGAAGGAATAGACTGAGAAAAACTACTCAATTAAATGTGAGTCAGTTCTGACCTTCTTTTAAATAAAAAATGTATATTAAAGTGTATATTAACGAGAACTTTAGCCCACTACCTAAAAGGAAAAATAGTCATATGTATATTAAATGTATATTAAAGATATGTTGTACCTATGCGTTTTAGTAGGGAAGTGAGTATAAAGACAGAGTAATATAGCACCCCTATAGAAACTACTCCAATAGGGTTTCCAAGTATCTTTGTATTAAATGTGTATTAAAAAATAAGTCATACCTTTGCAAATCAAGTGAGTATTTAGAATTTAATGAGTTTACCATGCTCAATTTATAAGCATATACTAAGGTTTCTTTTGAACTATATTATGGAAAAAATATGTTAAATATAAATAAATTCCTAACTTTTGGAGTGGCTATTAGCTTTGGACTTATATTATCTGGATGTAATAATGTCAAGTCAAGTGAGGTGATTTCTCAAAATGTTTCTACCTACGAATATTCTGATATGACTTGTTCACAGCTTGAAGGTGAAATGGTCTTTCTAAACAATGCTGCAAATTCTGCTGGAAACGTTGTTGATAAGAAGAATTCTTCAGCAAAAGGAAAAAATGCTGCTGCGTTTCTTTTATTTTGGCCAGCTTTATTTTTAATCGATGACAACTCTTCTGAGGCTCAACAATACGCTAGACTTAAAGGTGAGTATGAGGCTGTTCAGAGAACTCATCGAAAAAATGATTGCTAAAATTATATTTGAGTAAAAAATTACTCTACTAAAAGGAGGTTAGTTTTGGCCATCTTTTAAATAAAAATGTCGATTAAAGATATGTTGTACCTATAGGGTTGCGTGGTGATGTTAGTATCAAAACAGAATAGGCAGAATGCTCTACAGACCCTATTGTGAAAGGTTTTTCAAGTATTTGTATGTTAAATGTATGTTAAAAGTACTAATCTAACCCCTCCCACATCAAACGAAATTTTAAATATAATATCGAATTCATTTTTAAATACTTTTTAACTAATGAATCTAAAAACAGAGAGTATTAATAAAAATTTTAGTTCTTTTGCAAAACTACTGCATTGGGGTTTTGTATTATTATTTCTTTATGGTTTACTAAAGCAAATAGACAGTATTAATCAATTAGAAGATGAAAATCTATTAATGTTCGAAATAATATTTGCTTTAGCATTTTTATTATTACTCATTATTCGCTTTGTTTATATGAAAACCACCCAACAGTCATCAATACCAGAACACACATCTAAATCTCAAAAATTAGCAGCTAAAATTGTTCATTATGGAATGTATATATGCCTTGCATTGATTCCATTTTCTGGATTAATAATTGGCTGGTTATTTTGGTTAGATTTAAAGGATGGGTTTTTGATTAATTTAGTAATTGGTATTCATGAATTTGCAGTATCAATTATCTATTGGCTTATTGGATTCCATATTGTCGCTGCAACTTATCATCGCTTAAAAAAAGACGGAGTTTGGTCCTCAATGGTGCCGTTTTGGAAGGACTATTGAGATAAACCCAATTTTACTTTTTCTTTTTGTTTTACTACTGTTGTCCATTATTCCCATTTTAAATAAAGAATGATGCCTCACACATATCAAACGAAATTTTAAATATAATGCTGACTTTATTTCTAAATACTTTTAACAATGGATGAATCAATTAATGTTTTTGGTGAAAAATTAGAAGTCTGTGGTATGGATCCAGTTACTGGATTCTACCGAGATGGTGAGTGTAATACCTGTAAAGATGACTTTGGTTCTCATACAGTTTGTATTGAAACTTCGCAGGAGTTTTTAGACTTCACAAAATCGCAAGGAAATGATTTATCTACTCCTATGTTGGATTATGGCTTTGAAGGCTTAGAACCAGGTGATAGTTGGTGTGTATGTGCTGGGCGTTGGTTAGAAGCAGAGAAAAGTGGCATGGCACCTAAACTGAATTTACAAAGTACGCATATAAGAGCATTGGAAATAATTCCAATGGAGCTTCTCAAAAAATATGCAGTAGATGATTAAAATGGAGAATTTAAAAAATGACACATAAAGTGATTACCTGTTTTTTTTGTTTTGAGCAGTTTGAAGTTTCATTAGAAATCGGTCCATCTTTTATAGGGAATGACGTTGAGATTTATGACTGTGAGATATGTTGTAATCCAAATAAACTCGAATATGAAGTTTACGATGGTGAAATAAACATAAATAATGTTGGTGATGGAAATGAATAAATTCAACTAACCTTGTATAGAAAAATAACTGGCTTTCATCTAGACGAAGATAATTACTGGGTAGCGGACTTATATTGTGGCCACACTAAGCATGTCAGGCATAATCCACCTTGGCAAAAAAGAGAATGAGTTTTTGCATAAAAAGTCTTTAGCAATGTGCCCAAATAATTAGGGCACATTTAAAATTATAGTTTAGACATCTAGCAGTCTTAGAGCGCCATTAAGATAAACTTCAGACATCCCATGATCTCCAGAGCCATGTGCTTTGACACCTTCTTCATGAAGCATAAGTGCAGCAGTAATTAAAGTTGCATACTTTGCTTGATCTAATGTTGCAATTTTATCTTCAACTTGTGATGTTAGCATTGGGCATGCTCCAGCAAAAGCCATAGAAGGCAAAAGTAAAACTATAAAAGTAAGAGAGAGTATTTTTTTCATGTCATCATTCCTAAGTTAATAAAAAGGAAAGCCATTCTACAATAAAATTATTCACTTTAAAGCCTTTCATAATAGGGTTTATTATGAAATATTTTTTTATAAATTGTGAAATAACGAGAACTAGAATGTGCTACCTCAGTTCAAGTTGATATAAAATAATAGAATGAAAAAACTACTCTTAATCTTATGGATATCTCTTGGTTTAATTGGGTGTACTAGTAACCAAATGTTTGTTGGCAGTTCACCAGAGCCTATGCCAGTGGTAGACTATGTCGACCTTGATCGGTTCATGGGCGATTGGTACGTAATTGCTACTATCCCAACGTTTCTCGAAAGGGACGCATACAATCCCATTGAAACCTATAAGCGTGATAATGATGGAAGTATTGCAACGACTTTTACTTTTAATAAAGGAAGTTTGAACGGTCCAACTAAGATATATCGACCACGTGGATTTGTTAAAGATAGGCGTACCAACGCGATTTGGGGTATGCAGTTTGTCTGGCCAATAAAGGCGGATTATAGAATTGTGTATTTAGATGATACCTACCAACAAACCATTATTGGGCGAACCAGTCGAGACTATGTATGGATTATGGCGCGAACGCCAACGATTTCCCAAAAAGACTACTCAAGCTTGGTGGCTCGGGTAGATTCCCTTGGGTATGATCTAGATGATTTGCAAAAAGCAACTCATGAATGAGTTACTGAATCAATAGTATTTTTGTAAGGAGAAGTTTTTAGTTAGGAGAAGTAAGAATGGCAAAGTATGGAGTTATCTTAAAATTGAGTTATAAAGGAAAGACTATTGAAGAGGCAGATGTACCTATCATTGTTGACGCTCTAGACCTAGAAGAAGTATTACACATCCTAGAAGAAGATATGGAAATTCAAATTGAACTTGAAGATTTTGCAAGTCAGAATTATGGGGAACTTGAGTTTGATGCTTGGAAACCTATAAAGATTTTCCAATTTACCTTGATGGAAGATGGGGATATAGATGAAGATAATGAGCCTAATGTTGTTTGGGAAGTATGAAAAAAATATCAGTCAATAATTTATGACCACACCTCATATCTCTTTGAGGGCTTTAACTAAGACCCAATAACTCCCTCATCTCCACTCATAATTCTTTTAATATTTTCGCGATGAGTAAAATAAATAAAAAGATTTATGAGAAAAATTACTAGAGTGGCTTTAAAGTTATGAGTGGTAATAAAATAAAAATATACAGGAGAAAGTAATGTAGCAGTTAACGCTGCAACCGATGAAATTTTTATTACTTTTGCAACGAAAAGCCAAATAATTGAAAATGTTAATCCCACAAAGAAGTTTAAACCTATCAACCCTCCAAGGTAAGTTGCAACACCTTTTCCTCCTTTGAAACCATAAAAAATTGGAAATACATGTCCAAGAAATGCACAAAGTAAAATGATTGTTAGCTCAAATAAACTAAAGCCCAAATAATGAGCCAGAATTACCGGTAAAGCTCCCTTTAAGCCATCAAACAACAGAACGAATGCGGCTATTTTTTTACCCCCTATACGAAGAACATTGGTAGCACCAGGGTTTTTAGAGCCTTTAGTTCTTGGGTCTGGTAGGCCCATAATCTTGCAAATAATAATAGCACTCGATATTGATCCAAGTAAGTAGCTAGCAATTAGTATGTAAAACAAGTAGTTCTCCTGATTTTGACCTTAATGAATTTTAGGACTATTTATAAATTATATCAATGAAAACATTTTATTGTAGCAATCAAAGGATTTCTCAAAGGTATCATAATAGTTTTTTTTAGGGTAGATTAAATATGGATATTGTTTTTGTTCAGGGTCTTAAAGTAGATACAGTTATAGGCATTTATGATTGGGAAAGAAAAATTCGCCAAGACATAATATTAGATATAGAGATGTCTTCAGATATTGCTAAAGCAGCAGCTACTGATCATATTGATCAAGCTTTAAACTATAAAAATATTTGTAAGCGTATTATAGGTTTTGTGAAAGAGTCTGAATTTCAACTAGTTGAAACCTTGGCAGAGAAAATTTGCCAGATTATTCTTAATGAGTTTGATGTTAGTTGGGTTAAATTAAAACTAAATAAAGGTGAGGCAATTACTGGCGCTGAAGGTGTTGGTGTAATTATTGAGAGGTCAGCTGGCTAATGAGCTTACTGCACTTTAACATTGGTTCAAACCAAGATAGACGAAAAAATATTCGTTTAGCATTGGATAGTCTTGAATCTAGCTTTACAGAAATTACTATGTCATCACTCTTTGAGAGTCCCTCCGAGGGTTTCGTTGGGAGTAAATTTTATAATATTGGCGTTAATGTTGAGACAGATAAAAATATTAATGATGTTGTAAATATTTTGCATGATATTGAAAATACCTTGGGTAGGGATCGTAACTTACCAAAGTTCTCTTCTAGAATAATAGATTTAGATCTTGTTTTATATGATGACGTCATTGACGATAAATTAAATATTCCTCGACGCGATATTTTAAAGTATGCTTTTGTTTTAGCGCCTCTTGCAGAGCTTAATCCAAATGGTATTCATCCTCAGGAAAGAATTTCCTATTTGGATCTTTGGAAGGAGTTCCAATCAAGCAAGGAATTTGACTTAAACCAGTATAATATTGATAAACTTTTTGATTAATGAGTACAAATATGAAAAAAATAACAGCACTATCTTCTCTGATCATTCTTTCAGTTTTTGTGTTTTTTACAAACACCACTCAAGCAGAATTTGTTGCTGGTAAAAATTATATTGTCTTAGATAAGGCAATTGAAACTGAGACTGGCAGCCAAGTGGAAGTTAGAGAACTTTTTTGGTATTTTTGTCCTCATTGTTTCACTGTTCATCCTTTGCTAGATAATTGGTTAAAAACAATGGATAGTTCTGCTCAATTTATTCTTCAGCCGGCAGTTTTTCCAGGTTGGGAGTATGGTGCTAGTTTTTACTATATTCTTGAGGAGTTAGGCGAAGTGGATCGACTACATGGTGCCCTATTTAATGCAATCCATATTCAAAAATTACAATTTAAAACGCAACAAGACTTTGTTGCATGGCTCGCTTTTAATGGAGTAGATGAAGAGAAGGCAAATAAAGTTTATAACTCCTTCCCAGTAAAAATTGCTGTTAACAAGGCAAAGGCTAACACTTATAAATATCGTATTCCTGGAGTCCCAGCTTTTATTGTAAATGGCAAGTATATGGTTAATGGAACCAGTGCTGGAAGTTCTGAGAAAATTTTTGAAGTAATTGACTATCTAATTCAAAAAGAATCTCAATAATAAATATGGTTAGGCTTGAAGCCGATTCAGTTTTATTATTTTCTGGGCTAGACCCATCTGGAGCAGCAGGGGTTTCAGCAGATATTGAAACAATAAATCAATTTGGAGTGACTCCACTTCCAATAATCACTACGCTTACTGCTCAAAATACTCAGCGGGTTCTATCTCTTGAGCCAACAAAAAATAGCCTTTTAGAATTGCAGTTTAAGTTAATTGATGAGGATATTAGTTTTAATACAGTCAAAATAGGACTACTAGGCACAACGTCACAAGTTAAAACTATTTCAAAATTGCTATCTAACAAGCAGGGACTAAATATCGTTCTTGATCCAATAATAAGTTCGAGTACAGATGATATTCTAAGCAGCAAAGAGATGATTGATGCCATGAAGAATGAGCTCATCCCTTTGTGCTTAATATTGACACCTAATTTAGCTGAATTAAACGCTCTGGCTCCGGGACTCAATGAAGAGTCAGCAATATCTAGTTTAAATTGCCCTTGGGTACTTTTAACGACTTCTGATAGCTCTGAAATTCAAGTTGAACATCGTTTATATCATAATGCTAATTTGGTAAGTAAATTTACCTATAAGAAACTGACAGGCCAGTACCATGGTTCTGGATGCACATTATCTAGTGCCATTGCAGCTTTGCTGGCAGATAATGTACCTGTTGAAGATGCCTGTAAAAAGGCTCTTGACTATACCTACCAATCTTTATTAAGCGCTAAAAAGGTTGGTAAAATGCAGTATCATCCAAATAGAACTTTTCCTAAACAATTATGACCTTTATTGATCAATGGCTAAGATCTGATATTAGAAATATCAATGCTTACCATGTTCCTTCTGCAAAGAATATGCTCAAGATGGATGCAATGGAAAGTCCATTTGGTGTTCCTGAAGAATTAAAAGATGAATTCTTAGAGTATATATCAAGATCAGAAGTAAATCGCTATCCAGATGCAAGTGCTGAAGAACTTCAAGCTACTCTAAGAAGCTTAATGGGCATCCCAAAAGATTTTGGCGTGCTTCTTGGAAATGGCTCAGATGAGTTAATTCAACTATTGTCACTAGCCTGCAGCAGTGGTGACTCGATAATGAGCTTTGAGCCAAGTTTCGTGATGTACGAACTGGTTTCAAAATTTGCACAATTAAATTATCATGGAATTCCATTGGATGAGAATTTTGATATTGATTTAAACGCTACTCTATTAGCTATTAAAACTAAAAAACCAAAGTTAATTTTTATAGCTTATCCAAACAATCCAACTGGAAATGCTTTTGATTATGATGTGATTAGAGAAATTATTCAATCTACTGATGCTTTAGTGGTTCTTGATGAAGCTTACTATGCATATTCGGAGCGAAGTTTTTTGACTGAAATTGACAATTTTTCAAATCTAGTGGTACTTAGAACCATTTCAAAAATTGGTTTTGCAGGCTTAAGACTTGGTTTATTAGTCGGAAGCGAAGAAACTATTGAACAATTAAACAAATTACGGCTTCCATATAATATAAATATTTTGACTCAGGTGAGTGCAAATTTTTTACTTAAAGATAGTCAGCGTATTGTAAGTAATGCCAAAATAATTATGAATGAAAGGGGCCGACTTTATGACGAGCTTTCTTTAATTCCAGAACTTACTGTTTATTCGTCTCAAGCTAACTTTCTTTTAGTAAAGTCTGACAATGCAAAATCTTTATTAGAATCATTAAAAGAAAGTGGAATTCTTATAAAGGGTTTTGCAATTGGTACGCAATTAGAAAATTTCATACGCATCAGTGTTGCTGAAGCAAAAGAGAATAATGTTCTTTTAGAGTGCATCAAGGATTACTATGGTTAATCGTGAAGAGTTAAAAAATTACTGTAATACCTATCTTGATATTTATAAATTTAAGGATTATTGCCCTAATGGACTTCAGATTGAAGGTTCATTAAATATCACTAAAATTGTAAGTGGTGTTAGTGCTAATCTAGAGCTTATCGAGAGAGCTATTGAAGAAAAAGCAGATGCTATTTTTGTTCATCATGGTGTTTTTTGGGATAACGAGTCAAAAACAATATCTGGCGCAAAGAGAGCTAAGATTGCTTTATTGCTTAAACACAATATCAATCTTTTTGGTTTTCACCTTCCCCTTGATGACCACTATGAGGTTGGAAATAATGTTGAGCTTGGAAGGCGCTTGGGGATAAAAAATATGGAGCCTGTTGCAGGGGGTTTGCTATGGCAAGGGGAGCTAAATACTAATATAAGTGATTTTTCAAAATTGATTGAAGAAAAATTAGATAGGGCGCCTCAAGTATTTGGCAAACAGAGTGGGAAGATTAAAAAAATTTCTTGGTGTACGGGGGCTGCCCAAGGTTTTATAGAGGACGCAATCAATCTTAACGTCGATTTGTATTTGAGTGGAGAGGTGTCAGAAAAGACCCCTGCAGTTGCTAAAGAAAACAATATTACATTTATTTCTGCTGGCCATCATGCGACAGAAAGATATGGGGTGCAGGCTCTATGCAAACATCTTTGCTCTCAATTCAAATTACAACACCACTATATTGAAGTTGATAATTCTGTTTAATCTTATTACTATTTGGAGTTAGTATGGAGCGGTTAAATTTTTCTAGTTCTTCTAACTTTAGTCGAATCATTTATGGGATGTGGCGTTTAGCTAATGACGCTAATACATCAACCAAACATATTAGTAACAAAGTTAATTTATGCTTAGATCAGGGAATCACAACGTTTGATCAAGCTGCAGTATATGGTTTATATACTGCTGAAGCATTATTTGGGAGTGTTTTGAAGAAAACTCCATCCTTAAGGCATAAGATTGAAATCGTATCAAAATGCGGCATAGTAAATCCCTCTGATAGATACTCTAGTGCAACATTTAGTCATTATGACACTTCAAGAGAGCATATCTTTGACTCTGTTGATGCATCTTTAAAGAATATGTCTACAGATTATCTAGACCTATTATTAATCCATCGACAAGATCCTTATATGGATCATCTTGAGACTGGAAAGGCGTTAGATGATCTTGTTTTGTCTGGAAAAGTAAAGGAAGTGGGCGTCTCAAACTTTAAGCCTTGGGATTTTAGGTTGTTGCAGTCAGGTATGAAAAGCCCATTGATAACAAATCAAATTGAGATGTCTTTAGCTGCAACTGATGCCTTTACAAATGGAGATCTTGCTTTTCATCAAGAGGAAAAAACAACTGTAATGGCTTGGTCACCTCTTGGTGGCGGGAAATTGATGAGTAATAATGGATTACTTGGCAAGGCACTTGCAAAGATTGCAGCTAATCAAAATGTTGATATGGCGGCTGTTGCAGTTGCGTGGATATTAGCTCATCCAGCCAAAATTT
The DNA here is from genome assembly GCF_048085745.1 of Candidatus Pseudothioglobus sp. Uisw_086. Taxonomy (GTDB): domain Bacteria; phylum Pseudomonadota; class Gammaproteobacteria; order PS1; family Pseudothioglobaceae; genus Pseudothioglobus. The sequence continues at coordinate 263,489 of NZ_CP159803.1, forward strand.
GCCCTGTAATGGGTACAAATAATTTAGATAGGATTGCAAAAATTTCTGATGCAATGAAGGTTAAGATGGATCGTGAGACTTGGTTTGAGCTTTACACTGCATCATTTAATGATGGTGTTTTGCCATGGCGCCTTCCTTAATTTATTTAAAATAACAATACTTTGACTTGGCTGAAAGAAATAAATATCCTAAAGTATTGAATATATTTATGAATATTAGTCCCAGTCCTTCGTATAATCTATAGTTTTTTTAGTTTCTTCAAATTATTATGAGCAAAAAATATAACATTGCTATCGTTGGCGCAACTGGCGCGGTTGGGGAAACATTGATCTCAATTCTCGATCAAAGAAAATTTCCTATTGAAAATTTGTACCCACTAGCATCCAAACGCTCCGCTGGAAGCAAGGTTTCATGCCAAGGAAAGTCATGGATTGTTGGGGATCTAGATACTTTTGATTTTTCTAAAGTTCAAATAGGTATATTTTCTGCTGGCGGTGATATTTCAGAAAAATATGCGCCAATTGCTGCTGCACAAGGGTGCATTGTAATTGATAACACATCTCACTTTAGAAGGGATGATGACATTCCGCTGGTTGTTCCAGAGGTTAATCCTCACGCGATAGCTAATTACACTAATCGAAATATTATTTCTAATCCAAACTGTTCAACAATTCAGATGCTCGTTGCTTTAAAGCCGATATATGATGCTGTTGGAATCTCTAGAATTAATGTCGCAACATACCAAGCGGTCTCTGGAAGTGGAAAAGAAGCGATTACTGAGCTTACTAATCAAACTGCTAATTTATTAAATGGCAATGATGTAGAGGTAGATGTTTATACCAAACAAATTGCTTTTAATGCTATTCCACATATTGATACATTTCAAGATAATGGATATACAAGAGAGGAAATGAAAATGGTTTGGGAGACTCAAAAAATATTTGAGGATGATAGCCTTCTTGTTAATCCTACTGCAGTTAGGATTCCAGTAGTGTATGGCCATTCAGAAGCTGTTCATATCGAGACTAAAGAAAAAATTACTGCGATTGACGCTCGAAATTTACTTGAAAAAGCAGAAGGTGTTATTGTTATGGACGAAAGAAAAGATGGTGGGTATGCAACACCTTTTGTTGAAGCAACCAATACTGACGCTACATATGTAAGTCGAATTAGGGAAGATATCAGTCATGATAAAGGTTTAAATTTATGGGTTGTGTCAGATAATATTAGAAAAGGGGCTGCTCTTAATAGTATTCAAATAGCTGAAATACTCATCAGAGACTATATTGCTTAAGATAAAATCAAATTATGATTACTAAAGAACGCAAGACAAATGAAACTGATATAGCCGTTAGTCTAGAGCTATATGGAAGTGGAAAAGCTGAGATTGAAACAGGCGTTCCATTTTTAGATCACATGCTAGATCAAATTGCTCGCCATGGGTTAATGGATATTTCAATTAAATGTGATGGTGATAATGAAATTGATGATCATCATACGGTTGAAGATGTTGGAATAACTTTTGGACAAGCGTTCTTTGACGCTGTAGGTGATAAAAAAGGATTGACGCGTTATGGCCATGCCTATGTTCCTTTAGATGAGGCTTTATCTAGGGTAGTTATAGACTTGTCTGGCCGACCTGGGCTTGATCTTGGGGTTAAATTTACAAGAGATAGGGTAGGTACATTTGATTTAGATTTAATTAGAGAATTCTTCCAGGGTTTTGTAAATCATGCCCTAGTTACTCTACATATTGATAATTTGAAAGGTATAAATTCTCATCACCAAGCAGAAACTGTTTTCAAAGCTTTTGGAAGAGCGCTTCGAATGGCTGTGACTCCAGATGAGAGGCAAGCAAATACAATCCCTTCGACCAAGGGCTCACTTTAAAAGACAATTAGGAAGAGCAACATGCAAACAATTGCAATTGTTGACTATGGAATGGGAAATGTACGTTCTGTTCAAAAAGCTATTGAGCATGTAGCGCCAAATGATAAGTGCCTTCTTACTAATAATCCAAAAGTCATAAGAGATTCTGACCGTGTTGTTTTTCCAGGACAAGGGGCGATGGGTTCGTGCATGAGCGCTCTTGCTTCAAATGAACTAATTGATGAAGTTAAATTAGCTTCGAAATCAAAACCATTTCTTGGAATATGCCTTGGTTTGCAATTATTATTTGACTATAGTGAAGAAAATAATACAACTGAAGGACTTTCAATAGTTCCAGGAAAAGTCATAAAATTTCAAAATAGTGATCTTAAAATACCACATATGGGTTGGAATAGAGTAAATCAAGTAAAGAATCACCCACTATGGCATAAAATTGACAATAACAGTCGCTTTTATAGTGTGCACAGTTATTATGTAGAAGAGGTCGATGAAAGTTGTGTTGCCGGAACGACAGATTATGGGCATACTTTTACATCTGCAATTGCAATCGATCAACTCTTTGCCGTGCAATTCCATCCAGAAAAGTCGCAAAGTGATGGGCTGCAACTACTTAAAAACTTTACTAATTGGACATAGTAAATTAGCTTTTGATTAGTTTTTTAAGATTAACTAAATAATTACCTTGATCTAAAGTAGTGTTATTCTTCTGAGAATTGAATATCATTTCGGCTATACATTCCATCATCAGGTGTTCAACTTCATGCGTGTCACTATACTTTGCAATAAGTTTTTTGTATATATCATTAATTCCAATTGGTTGATCAAGTGAAAGCTGATCTTGTAGAGCTAAATGAAGATTTATGTGAAGGAATGGATTTGTTTTTCCTTGCTCTGGGAAATATTCTAAATTTATATCATTAATGAGGGCGTGATACTCTGGATGCTTCTGAATTATCAATGCAAGCTGAAGCTCAAGAGGCTCTAATATTTCGGAATTCAAATGTTTTTGCCATGAGTTGGCTAGAAATTCTCTTTGTTTTGATCTGTCTTGCGAGAACACTTTATTTGTTTAGATTTTAAAGATTCTTCTCTTCGTACTCACATAAGTCTAATAACTTACACTCTATGCAATGGGGCGACCTCGCCTTGCAGACGTATCTTCCATGAAGAATCATTAAATGATGAGCTGGGACTTTAAATTCATCAGGTATGAACTTAATTAACTTCTTTTCAACTTCTAGCACTGTTTTTCCTGAGGCTATCGCTGTTCTATTAGCTACTCTGTATATATGAGTATCAACCGCAATAGTTGGTTGTCCAAATGCTGTATTAAGAACTACATTTGCAGTCTTGCGGCCCACTCCAGGTAGTGCCTCTAATTCTTTTCGAGTTTCAGGAACATTTGAGCTATATTTGTCTATTAGTATCCTGCAAGTTTGAATAATGTGTTTTGCTTTTGAATTAAATAAGCCAATCGACTTAATTGTGTCTCGAAGCGTATCCTCGCCTAGCTCAAAAATGCTTTCAGGAGTATTTGCAAGAGGGAATAAGATATTAGTAACTTGGTTTACACTTTTATCAGTTGCTTGTGCTGATAATGTAACAGCCACTAATAATTCAAATGATGTTGAGTAGTTCAGTTCAGTTGTCGGGTTTGGAATCTGCTTTAAAAGCCTAGCAAACATTTCACTTCTAGTTTCTGCGTTCATTTGAACCTTTTTTCGTTAAACTAAGGTCGAATATTATACTTAAACTTTACTTATTTTTCAATAGCAAGGTATTTTGATTAAAGAAATGTCTGTGCATAGTTCTCAAGATCTCTCCATAAATTTTGTTTCTCAGGAGATTTTTCTTTTAAGTTAAATAAGCTGCGCTCGAAACTATCTATTGATAAGAAGCCATTCTCACCATTTTGCACTCTAGACTGAACAATTTCGAACCACTGCTCCTGTTCAAATTCATTTAATAACTGGGGATAGTTTCTAGCTTTAAAGTTCAGGAATAATTTTGTAAGCCTCCTGTCTTCAAAATTTGGCTCAAAGTGCTTAATTTCCTCTTCTGAAAGGCTTTGAATTTGATTGCATATAGCTCTATCATTATTACTAATAAAGCCATCATATAGAGATTGATCAACATCATTACTTGGCTCTCTTTCCCCTTTATCATTATAAATCGATTGGACCTTTTCTTCAATTTTTTTTATGTTGTTTTGAATGTAAAGTAAATTTTTTAAACAATCCTCCATATTTAAATTAAATTTCTCCACAAGGGCTGGAGACAACTTAAAACTAGTTGAATTTGGACTACATACAAACATTGGACTTTTATTAAAAACTAGTTCATTTAGCTCTAATTTATTGATCCCTTTTGGGAGGTCTGTTTTTTTAGAAAATGTGAGTGTTTTCAATTCATCAATCTCAAGCTCCATTAGAATTTCAGGATCCTGATTAAGATTAAAGACGATTGCGCGATCTGAATAATCGGGGTGATAACATATTGCAGTTACTAATCGCGTAAAAGATGATTTATAGCCAAACGGTGAGCTTGTTAAAAGCATTGGGTGAAGCAGACGAACTTGTCTGCTAACTTCTTTTTTATCGTTTAAGCTAAGGGCATAATCAAAAAACTTGGGCTGACTTTTTTTAATAATAGCTGCAATCCCAATTGTGGCTCTTACATCAGCCATAGCATCATGCGCATTCGTATGCTCAATGTTATTTGCAGGCGCAAGTGTATCCAGTTTGAAAATTGGCCTATTCTTATCATTTTTAACCCACTTAAGGCTTCCCTCTTCTTTGTGAGCATAACAGAAGCGTGCAACATTGAGAATGTCCCATCTTGCGTTACCATTTTGCCAATGCCAAGAATATGGGTCTATGAAATTTCTAAATAGAGTGTGCCTTGTAAACTCATCATCAAATGCTATAGAGTTGTAACCAACAATGCATGTCTCAGGTTTTGAAAATTCTTGATGTATCTTTTTAATAAACTCATGCTCTATTAATCCTTTTTTCTCACATAATTGTGGCGTTATGCCTGTGACTGCGCATGCCTCAGGCGCAGGCAAGGAATCATGGGTTGGTTTACAGTAGAACATATGTTCTTCAAGAATATTAAGATTTTCATCAGTTCTAATGCCAGCAAACTGTGCAATTCTTTGAACTTTTGGCGATAATCCAAAAGTTTCATAATCGTACCAATAGAATGTTTTCATAGATTGTTTTTTTGGATTAATTATATATGTAACAAATACTTGTAATTGAAAGAGATATTATTTTGACTAAAAAAATGAGGCCATAGAGGTTTTAAAAGATACAAGATTAAATGAAAGCAATTTGATTTAAGACAGGCAATAAAAAACCCAGCACTTAGGCTGGGTTTTCATTAAATAATTCTTAAATTATTTTGGTACTACGTTGGCAGCTTGAGGTCCTTTGGCACCATCTTCAAGTTCAAATTCAACTTCTTGACCTTCTTCTAGTGATTTGTAACCATCACCTTGGATTGCTCTGAAGTGAACGAACACATCGTCACCACTTTCTTGCTCAATAAAACCAAAACCTTTTTTTGCGTCAAACCATTTAACGCGTCCTGTTGTTGTAGACATTCCGTCTCCTAAAAATAAATAAAACATGGAAAAGACGCAACCAACCCAAATTACTGTGAAACCGACTTACTACGAAGCAACAACACACTATTAAATTAGCTGTATTTTAACCAGCAATGTGATTTTAACCTATATTTTTGCCTTGAATACGCCTATTTGCTTGTAATTAGTAGCAATTAATCTTTTCTTTTTGGCTTACCTCGTGAGAATTTCTTATCTTTATGTCTATTAGGCCTATCTCCACCTTTGCCTCTTGGCTTTCTCTCAAACTTCCTTTCACCACCCCTTCTTGAAGAATTTCTTTTAAAATCATCACTTTTTTGATGAGGAGAGGTCGTATTATTTTTTTCTGATAGCTCTTCAATATTAAGTTTTTTATCAAAAACCCTAGTTTTTTTCAAAATAGCAAGTGTTTCTTTTGTCATTTCATCGGGTAGATCAATTGTGGTAAAGTCTTGAAATATTTGGATTGCTCCAATAAACTCACTACTAATTTCAGCCTCATTAGCTATTGCACCTAAAACGTTACCCGGCTTAATGTTATCTTTATGACCAACAGCTAGCCTATACCTTCGCATTTTAATTGAAGGGTTATTTTTTAGCGGATCTGCATGAACTGAAATAGAAATTTTAGCCTTACTGCCTTCCTTAAATGAGCCTTGGCTTAACTCCTTTTCACTAAGAAGTAATGGCTCTGTACCTTGCGCCATCAATGCTAATGCTGATGCTATTTTAAAAGCATCAACTTCATGCTCTTTTTGGAAACTTAGGATGAGTTCTTCAAAGATTCCCAACTCTTGATTATTAAGAGTATCACTTATTCTTTGTTTAAAATTTGTTACCCTTTGCTCATTAATAATTTTGGCAGAGGGAAGCTGCATTGGTGTGATTGGTTGACGCGTAATTCTTTCAATTGTCTGAAGCATTCTTCTTTCTCTTGGCGCTACAAATAGTATTGCTTTTCCTTCCCTACCTGCTCTACCTGTTCTTCCAATTCTGTGAACATAAGACTCTGGGTCTTGAGGAATATCATAATTCACAACATGAGAAATTCGTTCAACATCTAATCCTCTAGCAGCTACATCGGTAGCAATTAGAATATCAATTTTCCCTTTTTTAAGTTGCTGGATTGTTCGCTCTCTTTGATTTTGAGCAATATCACCATTAATCGCTTCAGATGAAAAACCTCTTGCAGATAATTTTTCTGCCAAATCTACTGTTGCTGTTTTTGTTCTTACAAATATTAAAAGTGCATCAAATGTTTCTACTTCTAAGATTCGAGTCAACGCATCTAGCTTATTAACGCCACTAACCAGCCAATATCTTTGACTAATTGTTTGCGCTGTAGCGGTTTTTGTTTTTATCTTAACTATTTTTGGATCGTTTAAGAATTTTTCTGCAACTCTTCTTATTACGTCAGGCATGGTTGCTGAAAAAAGTGCAATTTGACGTTCTTTCGGCAGCTTTTCCATTACCCACTTTACATCATCAATAAAGCCCATTCTTAACATTTCATCAGCCTCGTCAAGCACCAATGCTTTTAGTGAGCCAAGCTTAAGGGTGCCTTTTTTTATATGGTCCATTACTCTTCCAGGAGTTCCTACAACAACATGGACTCCTCTTTTTAATGGCCTTAGCTGAATATCATAAGACTGTCCACCATATATAGGAAGTACATGCAGTCCTTTAAGATGCCTAGCATAGGTTTGAATGGCCTCTGAAACTTGGATTGCTAGCTCCCTTGTCGGGGTTAACACTAAAAGCTGAACTTGATTAGTACTAATATCAATTCTATCAATTAATGGGAGTGAAAATGCTGCTGTTTTGCCAGTACCAGTTTGCGCCTGTCCAATAACATCGTGACCATTTAGCAAGTAAGGTATACACTGCTCTTGAATTGCTGAAGGCGTTTCATAACCAACTTCATCAAGCACCTTTATTAAGGCCTCAGAAAGACCAAAATTTTTAAAATTTACGCTTGATTCATGTTCAGACATGTGAAGTGGGGGGAGTAAAAAGGTGCGTATTATACCTTAATTTGAAATTTTACATCCATAACCAGTATTTATCACTAGCATGAAGCTCATAAAAATAAATTAAAACCATTTGATTGAGCAGCCCATTGAGGGAGTCTGATGGCTAGGACCATTTCCTGAAATTGCAATTTCTTTCATGGCTTCAAATAACTCTCTTTTCGCTCCATCAACTGACTCTTTTCTTGACTCATTAAGTCTCCCACGATATTGGAGTCTAAGGTTTTTGTTATAACCAAAAAAGTCTGGTGTACATACAGCGCCAAATGCTTTTGCCACTTCCTGCGTTTCGTCAATTAGATATGGAAAAGGAAAATTTAAATCGGAAGAAATTTTTTTCATATTTTCAAATGAATCTTCTTCATATTCATTAGGGTCATTTGACATTATGCCGACACTATTTATGCCTAATTCAGAAAGCTCTTTTGTGTCAAGAATTATTTGATCAATAATTGATTGGACGTAAGGGCAGTGGTTACAGATAAACATTACTAGTAAGCCATTGGATCCTTTAAGACTATTTAGGTCATAAAGCTTCCCATCAACCCCCTTCAGCTCAAATTCAATTGCGGGTAAATTAAAATCACAAATTGGGCTTTCAGTCCTTACCATAATTTTCTCAATATCCTAATGACTATGATTTTAATATAGTTTGGATGATGTGTCCTGCCATCATTAATCCAAAAATATTAGGCATATATGATATTGCTCCATTCACCGCTCTTGGTCTTCCTGGAGGGCACAATTCGTTTTTATCCAAATCTTCATGTGGAAGGGCTTTTATTTGAACCTCTGTGGAATGAACAACTGGAAATTTTAAAGATGCGTGTTTACTTCTGAGTTGTCTTCTTAGCTCTCTAGCAAGACCACAATATTCTGTTTTATCCATTCTAGAGATTGTAACCTTAGTTGGGTCTAGTCTACCCCCAGCTCCCATGCTAGAAATTATTGGTTTGCCTGAGCGATTACAGGCATCAATTAAATTTGTCTTGCAGGCAATTGCATCAATACAGTCCGCAACAAAATTTAAATCTTCATTCTTAGCTATTGATTCTGCCTCCTTGCTATCAATAAAAAGGTTTTTTTCATTGATTACAGTATCAGGGTTAATATCTCTAAGTCTCTGCGCAAGAACTTTGACTTTTGAGCCACCTAAAGTTGAATGCAGAGCAATTACTTGGCGATTAAGATCCGTATTTGAAATAGTATCGTAGTCAATTAAAGTCAGCTCTCCAATTCCTGCCCTGCAGAGTGATTCAGCGCATGCTCCTCCAACACCGCCTAATCCAGCAATGACAACATGTGATTCTGCTAATTGAGCTAGGCCTAGTTGGCCAACTAATATTTCAGTACGTGCACAACTTCCTGACATTAATCTATATTAAAAATATTGCGTGTATTTTGGTCGCACTGATCAATTACCTCATCAACAGTGAGCTTTTTAATTCTTGCAACTCTCTCAGCTACCTGAATTAATTCATCAGGGTTTTTATGATCATCAGTTTCAATCACAATAGACTCAATTGGTAAAAACTTCACAATATCATGCAGTTTGTAAGCTTGAGGATTGATTAATGTATTGCCAAAACCAAACGAAAAATTAATTTTCAGTAAATTTTCAGCTTGTTGAATACTGCCTGAATATGCGTGAATTACCCCTCGAGATTTAGAGTGCGATTTGAGTAAGTCAGTCACATCTTCAGTTGCTTGGACTGAATGAATTATTAAAGGCAGGTCAAAGCGAGTTGCCAAAGATATCTGCTCATCAAACATAAATCTCTGCGTATTCTGATCTTTAACTTTAACATAATCAAGGCCACACTCACCAACCGCAACTGGCTTTTCTTCCTCGATGCGAACTTCAAGATTGTATAAATCGATCATTTGATGATTTTCAATAAACCAAGGATGAATTCCAAGTGCAAAGTGACTGTTATTGTCTGCTGAGCAGCAAGCAATAACGCTATCCCAGTTATCTTTCCCAGTTGATGGAACAATAACCCCAGTTGTAGAACTAGAAGGGGAGTTAACATTATCAAAATCTAAGTGTATATGTGAGTTAAGCATTACTTCCTTTTTAATCTAATGGATAATATAATAATATTTTTTTGTAAACAAAACAAATGAAACTTTTTTCTTATAAATTATCTCAGATTCATCTAGTTTTGCTTATTGCAGGTTTTTTAACGTTAACTGGTAATTTTACATTTTTCGAAAAAACATTGCTGGTTTATCCTCTTTTTGAGAACTTGTTTTTTTTAGGGTCTTTATTTTTATTTTTATTTACTTTCTTGGCTGCTTTACTGCTTTTGATTTGCTATAGAAAGTCAACCAAGCCAATTTTAATTCTATTATTATTAACTTCATCACTAGTTAGTTACAGTACAAATAATTATGGCATTGTATTTGACCATAACATGATAACCAATACATTTGAAACAGACACTAGTGAATTTCTTGACTTGGTAAATTATAAATCAATTTTATATTTTCTAGTTTTGGGGCTTTTGCCTTCCTTTATTGTATTCAAAGTTGAGTTAAAAAAATTAAAGTTAAATGCACAATTTCTTCAGAGGCTTAAATATTTCATAGTTTTGGTAGTTGTTTTTGTAGTGGTTGTCTTGTCATTTTCAAAGCACTATACATCTTTTGCAAGAGAAAATCGTGATTTAAGACTCTATATCAATCCTACATATTACTTATATTCTGCAGCTAAGTTTATTGATTCAAAGATGGTGACTTCTTCAACTCCTTTTAAGGTGATTGGTCTCGATGCACAAATTAACAAGAAGTCTGACAAAAGGCGTTTGGTGATTTTTGTCATAGGAGAGACTGTGAGAAGGGACCATATGTCAATTAATGGTTATAGCCTTCAAACTAATCCTTATTTGGAAAAAGAGGATATCATCTCATTCAAGAATTTGACTTCGTGTGGAACAGATACTGCTTGGTCTGTTCCATGCATGTTTTCTCTACTAGGTCGTGATAAATACTCTCATGAAAAGGGAAAAAATATGAGTAATATTCTCGATCTAATAAGCCATGCAGGTGCCAGTGTTATTTGGTATGAAAACAACTCCAGTTCAAAGAGTGTCGCAGATCGAATTACTTTTGAAGACTATCGAACATCAGAGCAAAATTCTATATGCAATCCTGAGTGCAGAGATGAAGGAATGCTGGTTAATTTACAAAGCTATATTGACGATCAAAATGATAAAGATATTTTGATTATTCTCCACACTATGGGAAGTCATGGTCCAGCATATTACAAGAGGTACCCAGAGGAATTTGAAGTATTTGTTCCTGTATGTAAAACAAGCCAGTTAAACGAGTGTAATGATCAAGAAATAAGTAATGCATACGACAACACAATTCTTTATGCAGATTATTTTCTTTCAAAAGTTATAGGGCTTTTAAAGAGAAATTCACAAGAGTCAGATACAGCAATGTTTTATGTTAGTGATCACGGCGAGTCTTTAGGAGAAAACGGTCTTTATTTGCATGGAATGCCATATTTTATGGCCCCAGACGAGCAGATTGATGTTCCAGCATTAATGTGGCTTAATGATTCTATGTCTAAGGTTTTTGATGTTGAGTCAATAAAGAATAAAGAAGACCTTTCTCTTTCCCATGATAATTTGTTTCACACTTTATTGGGATTAATGGACGTTGAAACTAAGCTTTATGATAAGAGTCTTGATTTAATGGCAAAATAGTCTGGAAATTCTTTCTCATTTTATGTGTAGATATTTCATGTGTTTGCCATATGAAAACTTACATCAAGAATAAAAAATGATTATAATAGTCCGATTATTCTGATCCGACATATAGAAGCAAGTTATGAAAACATTTAGTGCGAAAGCTGAAGAAGTAAAAAGAGAGTGGTTTTTAGTAGATGCAGATGGTAAGACTCTTGGGCGTCTAGCAACTGAAGTTGCATCTCGTCTTCGTGGTAAGCATAAGCCTGAATTTACTCCTCACGTGGATACAGGTGATTATATTGTTATCGTTAATGCGTCTAAAATAACCGTGACTGGAAATAAATTTAATGACAAAATGTATCATCATCATACTGGATATGTTGGTAATCTGAAATCAGTTCCATTTAAAGATCTTCTTGCTAAAAAGCCTGAGGAAGTTATTCAAAAAGCTGTTAAAGGAATGTTGCCAAAAGGCCCATTAGGCAGAGAAATGTTTAGAAAAATGAAGGTTTTTGCTGGTAGTGAACATACCCATCAATCTCAACAACCACAAGTATTGGATATTTAAGGCATATTATTATGGCAGATAAAGAAGTTTTTTACGCAACTGGAAGAAGAAAGACATCAGTTGCCCGTGTTTACATGACTAAAGGTAAGGGTGTTTTTACAGTTAATAAAAAGCCTATGGCTGAATATTTCGGTAGAGAGACATCTTCAATGATTATCAACCAGCCCTTGGATGTGACTGAAATGCATAACAAGTTTGATTTTACTATCATGGTTAAAGGTGGTGGTGATACAGGTCAAGCTGGTGCTATTAGACTTGGAGTTACTAGAGCCTTGATGGCTTATGATGAGGCGACTCGTCCTGGATTACGAAGTGCTGGACTAGTGACACGTGATGCACGTGTAGTTGAGCGTAAAAAGGTTGGCAGGAAGAAGGCGCGTAAGAGTGAGCAGTACTCAAAACGTTAATCTTGCAAACAAAATCTACTTCAAAAAAACCCGCTACTCGCGGGTTTTTTTATACCTAAATTTCTATTGACTTAGTTTGTATAGTCGTAACGACCCAGTTGGTTGAATTGGATAACTGATTTAATTGAATCAATATATTCAATGCCAGGAAATGCATAATTACCTAGACCTTCTGCTAGAGTAATTCCTTTAATGGGCTGCATATCATTGCGCTGCTTTGCTCTTATCTGTCGAAGCTCTTCATAGGCATAGCTTCGATTAATATTAAGTACATAGTAATCTATGCACTCTTCTAATGAATTAAAGCTCGCAACCTCATGCGTTGCGCTCACATCTCTTTCTTTAGGAATTATTCCACAACCTTCAGAAAAACACCAGATTCCAAAATAATTATTAAAATCCTTGGCAAATCTTGATCTTCCCCAATTTGACTCATTTGCCGCTTGAGCAAGAACAAGGGAAGGGGGGAGGATATCAATAACTTTTAATAACTCTTTTTGAGTAGGTGGATGTTTGACCCGATACTTTGATGCTAATTTTTCGAGTTCATTGACGCTTAATTCATTATTTAATATAGAATCTCTAAGCTTAATTATCTCAGCATTTTTTTGATGAATTGCTGGAAGAAGGTAATTAAAAAAAACTTCTTTTCTTACAACAGTGTTTTCAATGGAATCAAAACTAGGTTTAAATGATGAAAGTGATGCTGAAGAGACAAGAGTACTTACTGAAAATAGCGTAACTAAAAGACAGAGGTTTTTTAGAATTTTTTTGATATTTCTATATTTATTGACCATTAATTAATCAATTCACAGTTGAAATTTAAAGTCATTATCCAGTAAAAACAAAGTTTTATCTTTCTAATTTTAAAAATAATAACTAGTCTTTAATATCCTAATAGATCTTCAAATTATATGACTGTGCTAGAAGTTAAATTGAAGCTCACAAAGCTTCTTGTAGAGCTTTGAGCTGGATAATAAATCTTGATGACTCCCTTCAGCAATTAATCGACCCTTATCGATCAGTAAAATACGATCTGCATGCATAATTGTTGCAAGTCTATGAGCAATTATTAATGTAGTTCTGCCCTCCATTAAGACTTTTAAAGCGTCCTGCACTTTTTGTTCACTGTCTGCATCTAGAGCGCTGGTGGCTTCATCTAGAAGAAGAATCGATGGGTCTTTGAGTATTGCTCTCGCAATAGCAATACGTTGACGCTGGCCTCCTGATAAGCGAACACCTTGCTCACCAAGATAGCTATCAAAGCCATCAGGAAGCTGCTCTATAAACTCTAACGCATAAGCTTCTTTTGCAGCATCCTTTATTTGATTTATATTTGCAGCTGGGTTGCCATATCCAATATTATGCGTGACATCAGCTGAGAACAATGTCGGTTGTTGCGGCACTACTCCAATACTTGAACGAAGAGTCTTAGGATCCAGATCAACTAGGTTAATATCACTAACATCAATACTGCCTTTAGATGGATCATAAAATCTTTGTAGTAGCTCAAAAATAGTTGTCTTGCCTGCACCTGAGAGGCCAACAATTGCAACTGTTTCACCTTCCTTAACTTTAAACGTAAGTTCTTCGAGGGCTGACTGTTCTGGTCTTGATGGGTAGCTAAAGTGAACATTGTTAAAGCTTAGAGAGAGGGCGCCATTATCTAATTTTCTAGGCGCAGCTGGGGCAAAAATCTGTGATTTTTCTGCAAGTAATTCAAGCAGTCGTTCTGTTGCTCCAGCTGCTCTTTGCAGCTGCCCATAAATCTCTGAAATAACAGCAACGGACCTTGCAACCATGATTGCATAAAAAACAAACGCTGCTAGTTCGCCGGCTGTGATTTGTCCATTTGCAACATCTTTAGCGCCAGCCCATATCATAGAGCCTAGTCCCGTAAAAACTAGAATCATTGCCGCTGCAATTAGCAGGGAGCTCTGCATTATTCGCTTTTTTGCTACTGCAAAAGCTTTTTCAACTTCCTCGCTGAATGCTTGAGATTCTTCAGGCTCACGAGTAAAGCTTTGCACTACTTTAATGTTTTGTACTATTTCTCCAGCGTAGGTTCCAATGTCTGCGACTGTGTCTTGACTCTTTCTTGAAAGCGATCTTAAGCGTCGACCATATATTGCCATTGGAAGAAGGATAATGGGGACACTAATAAGAACAATGAGAGCAAGTTTTATGTTGGTAATAATCATCATTGTGAGTCCGCCAAAAAATAGAAGGACGCTACTCAGGGCCATTGATATTGAGAAACCAAAAATAGATTGAAGCAAAGTGGTGTCAGTTGTTAATCGGGCATTTATTTCTCCGCTTCGGTTTACTTCAAAATAATGAGGATGTAGTGTAAGCAAGTGATTAAATACTGCTAGGCGAACATCATTACTGACTCTTTCGCCAATCCATGAGACGAAGTAAAAACGTATAAAGGTTGCTACTATCATGGTGATTAAAACTACTGCAATGAGTAGCATTGCCTTATTATCAAGCGTATAAATCCCCTCATCTATAAATAATTTAATGCCTTGTCCAAATAATAAAAATGCCAATGAACTAAAAATTAGCGCAATAATAGCAATTAAGGCAATTTTTTTATAGGGTCTTAAAAAGGGTGCTAATCGAAGCAGGAGACGTAAGTCTTGCTTCTGAATATTTTCAGTACTAGAAATTTTTCTGTTAATTAGGCTCATTTTTTAGGAACTTAAGGGTTTTATTTGAATTGGTTTACTCTTCGCTAGGCTTTCTTAAAAGGAGCTCATTAACAGCCTCCCTGGGAGTGGTCCTACCTTCAGTTACTGCAAGAACTTGTTCGCAAATTGGCATTTCGATTTGATGATTATTTGCAATCATAATTACCAGCTCTAAAGCTTTAAACCCTTCAACTGTAGCATTAATATTTTTTAGAGCTTTATCGGTAGGTGTATTATTAGCCAGTTCTTTACCAAAACGACGATTTCTAGACAAATCATCCGAGCATGTGAGAACTAAATCACCCATTCCAGAGAGTCCTTGGAAAGTAACCTTATCTGCTCCTAGAGCTTCGCCTAGTCGAGTCATCTCTGCCAAGCCTCTTGTAATCAGAGCGGCTTGTGTATTTGCACCAAAACCAAGTCCATTTGCAATTCCGGCAGCAATTGCTAAAATATTTTTTACAGAGCCACCAACTTGAACACCAACTATATCAGAATTTGTATAAGCTCGTAAATTACTAGTTTGTATTGTTTCAGCCCAAAAATCTCTTGTTATTTTATCTTGAGAGGCAACAACTATGGCAGCAGGTTTTTTTTCAACAATTTCTGCAGCAAAAGTTGGCCCAGATATTGCGCAGGGATGGTGACTAGGAAATTTTTGACTAAAAGATTGGTGAAGGAGTTGTCCATTGTCTGGATCAAACCCTTTTGTTACCCAAGCAATGGGTTTACTTTTTACATGAGGGCTGAGGTTTTTAAGTACGCTATTAAATGATGAGCTTGGGGTCGCAATAAGAACAGCATGTGATTCCTCAATAACCTCAAAGCTATTGCCTATAGAGATGTTAGAGTTAAACTTGACGGATAGTGCTTCATGCTGATTACCTAGTCCCTTAGTGTTTGCTTTATCTTTTGTAATTAGAAAAATTTTTTCAAATTTTTCACTTAGAGCAATTGCAAGTGCGCTTCCCCATGCACCAGCTCCAATAATAGCTAAAGATTTTTTCATACTAGTTATTTTTGAATTGGTAATTCGGCTTTTTGCCAAGCATTAAAGCCACCTTTTAGGCTAGATACATTTTGAAATTCATTTTTAGAAAGAAAGCCTGAAATTTGATCAGATCGTGTGCCACTTTTACAATAGACAAGTATATTTTTTGATTTATCAAGTGAGCCCATTTTATTTTTAACTTGGCTCATAGGGATATTAATGTCATTATTAATAAATCCAGAAGAGCGTTCTTTTTCTTCTCGCACATCTAAAATGATCAGCTCATCATCATCCATCAAAGAAACTGCAGCATTGGTATCAACTACTGCATATTTTCTAAACGTGTCTCCATAGATGTTTACTATAAGAAGAATAATAAGAGCAAGTAAGGTTCCAGAGAGTAAAAGCTCATTTTGTAAAAATTGAATTAATTCCATGATTATTTATTGTCCTGTAAAAAAGTATTAAGCATTTGATGTCCATGTTCTGTGAGAATAGATTCAGGATGAAATTGGACACCTTCAATTGGGTAAGAGTTATGACGAACGCCCATTATTTCTTCAATATCTCCAGACTCTGTATTAGTCCAAGCGGTTACCTCAAAGCAATCTGGTAAGGTCGTCTTTTCAGCAACTAATGAGTGATAACGAGTTGCATTTAAAGGATTTTTAAGGCCTTTAAAAACGCTCTTAGAAGTGTGATGAATAGGTGAAACTTTACCATGCATAATCTTCTGGGCGCCAATAATATTTCCACCAAATGATTGAACAATTGCTTGAAAACCTAAACATACGCCTAGTATAGGAAACTTTCCAGCAAACTTTTTGATTAGCTCTAAAGAAATTCCAGCTTCATTTGGAGTGCATGGGCCTGGCGATATTACGATGTAGTTAGGGTTTAAACTTTCAATTTCATTAATAGAGATTTCGTCATTTCTATAGACGACAACTTCTTGACCAAGTTCACCAAAATACTGAACCAAGTTATAAGTAAATGAATCGTAGTTGTCGATCATTAGTAACATAGAAAAACCTAATTTAAAGCCGATTAAACGAAATTTATTTTACAGATAAAAATGATACAAAGTTGAGGCACTGAAAGTAACAGCTAGTCTCCATAAAGCCACAATCTCTTAGTCGGTCAATGTGGTTTTTTTTAGTTTCAGTAATCATTACGTTTTCAATCGCTTGTCGTTTGTTTGCAATTTCGAGCTCGCTATAGCCATTTTCCCTTTTGAAATCTAAGTGAAGCTTTGTAATATGATCTTGTGTTTCAGGATCTTCAAAGTGTATCTTTTCACTAATTATTAATACGCCTCCAGGGTTTAGGCCGTCATATATTTTTTTTAAGAGTGCAGCTCTTGCTCCAACATCAATAAACTGAAGCGTTAAGTTCAAAACAACAATAGACGCATCATTGATTTTGGTGTCAGTAATGTCTGAACAAAGCACTTGTAAGTTATCAATTTTATTAGATAAGTTTGCTTGACATTTTTTTACCATTTCAGCTGAATTATCAATAGCAATAAATGTATTATTTTTATTTTTATTATTTAGTGCTAGCGCAAGTGATATTGCTCCTGTCGACGAGCCAAGATCATAATAGTTAGTATTATCTTGCCCATACATTCTGGCGACAAGGCCAACCATTTGAATCATAGAGTCATATCCAGGAACAGATCTTCTAACCATATCATCAAATACCTTAACCACATCTGCATCGAAACGAAAATCAGCTATATCAGCATTATTGTTAAATAAATTATCACGCATAAAGTGACTCCAAAAAAATTTCAGAAACAAGTAATTTGGTTTTCCCAATTTTAAAAGTTGAACGCCTGGCCCATGATTTATTGAAACTTCCAACTTCAAGATGACCACGTTTAATCTCAGGATCATTAAATAAAATTTCTCCTAATGGCTTGGCTCCAATTTTTAAAATTTCACTTGTATCTGCTGTCAACGGGATTAATGAGCGCGCAATAACAACGGGTCTTTGAGATCCAATAAGTTCAACTTCTCTTACAATAAAAGTCTGATTATTACTAGCAGCAAGAAGCTTTAATTCACAATCATAGGGATTATCTTGCTCTTGAGAGAGAACATTAACTTTGAAATCTTCATATTTATCTCTAAGTTTAGCAGTTAAAGATTGGCCATCCAGTAGCCAGTTGCAGACGTGCTCAGGCACCCCTTCTTGAGGATTAAAAATTCGCCATTGAAACTTATCTGGATTGAACATAGGTTAGGTATTTTACAAGAGTCTTTAATTTTAATGAGTTCTAGTAGACATTAGGCATCGAAATAGTGAGTTTTCTCTTCATCAATCCAGCGCGTCATTAGAGCATTTTGACTCGTATGCTTTGCTTCTAGCATTTTTGATGAGTAGTATCCCACCTGCTTGAGTAGGTAAGAATCTCTAACAATATCTGCAATTTTCATTGATGCAATACCCGTTTGCTGTGTCCCTAAAATTTCACCCGGACCACGCAGCTCTAAATCTTTTTGAGCAATCAAAAATCCATCATTACTCTGACGAAGAATATCAAGCCTTTCTTTGGCTGTTTGACTAAGGGGTGATTGATACAGTAAGACACAAGCACTTTTTTCAGAGCCTCTTCCAACTCGGCCCCTTAGTTGATGAAGTTGGGCCAGACCAAGACGCTCTGCATTCTCAACAATCATAAGGCTTGCATTGGGGACATTGACCCCAACCTCAATTACAGTTGTAGCAACGAGAAGGTTGGTTTTTCCTGTAGAAAAGTCTGACATAATAATTTCTTTTTCTGACTTTGTTAAGCGCCCATGAATCATTACAACTTTTAGATCTCTAAGGTTATCTGTGAGATATGTAAATGTTTTTTCAGCGGACTCCGCTCGAAGAGCTTCTGACTCTTCAATTAAAGTACACACCCAATAAATTTGACGTCCTTCCTTTGAAATTTGTTTAATTTTGGTAATTAATTCATCCCTTCGAGCGTTACTTAGTGCAACAGTTTCAATTGTTTGGCGACCTGGAGGTAGCTCATCAATAATTGAAGTATCTAAGTCAGCGTAAGCACTCATTGTCAATGATCTGGGGATTGGCGTAGCGGTCATGACTAATTGATGAGGTGTTAAGATGGCTTTCTTAGAAAGTGATAGTCTCTGATGAACTCCAAACTTGTGTTGCTCATCAATGATCACTAATGCTAAATCCTCAAAGTAAACATTTTCTTGAAATAATGCATGAGTTCCAATAATAACTTTTGCTTTTCCATTTTCTATAAGACTTAAGTTATCTTTTCTTTCTTGAGTATTTTGAGAGCCTGAGAGAAAAGCAATTTGAATACCAAGTGGGGTGAGGTAGTTACTAAAATTTTGAAGATGCTGTCGAGCTAGAATTTCAGTTGGCGCCATTACGGCAGTTTGGAAATTATTTTCAGCTGCTTGAAGAAGTGCAAACACTGCTACGATTGTTTTTCCAGAGCCTACATCACCCTGAAGTAATCTATGCATTGGCTCAGAGGTTGATAGATCCTCATTAATTTGGCTAATGCATCTAGATTGAGCGGAAGTTAGATCAAACTCTAGTGAGCTTTGAAGTTTATTGCTCAATGCATTTTTAATAGAAATTTTTTTTGATTCTTTACTTTTTCTTGCTTCTTTAATTTTCAGAAGACTGAGTTGGTGGGCTGCCAGTTCTTCAATAATTAATCTCTGCTGAGAAATGTGAGTAAAGGCTTCAATTTTTGATAAATCTTCATTTTTATTAGGGTGATGAAGTAAGAATAAAGAGTCTTTTAAGCTTGGCATCGTACTTTGTGTTATCTTTTCAAAATAATCATCAATTACGCTCGCTTTTAAGACGTCTAAAGCATTATTTACCCATTGTTTCATTTTATTTTGACTAACGCCGGCGCAAAGAGGGTAGACCGGTGTTAAGGTTGACTCAAGGAGTGGCTTTTGATCTTGCGAAATAATTCGATATTCAGGATGGTGCATTTCAAGGCCTTGGCGGCCGATTTTTATTTCACCAAAGCACTGGATAGTCTCGCCGCGAATAAGAGCTTGCTTTTGGTACTGCGTAAAATGAAAAAATCGCAATAGAACTCTTTGGTTTTGATTGTCCGATAAGTAACAAAGAAGCTGTCTCTGCCTTGCAGGAATGACTTCAATTCTATCAATCGTTACTTCAATTAGGATTTCGTCTTCAACACTTGCACTTGAAAGCGACGTTATAGTTGTTTTGTCTTGATAACGACTTGGCAAGTGAAACAGTAAGTGTTCAAGCGTATGAATCCCTAGTTGGTTTAACCTATCTGAAGTCTTCTGTCCTAATCCACTAATCGAAATAATTGGATCAGAGAGTGAAGGCATAAAATTAGAAACTGTAGGAGTTTGAGTCAGTTACCATTACGCCATCCATTTCAACGCTCACACCTTTTGGGAGTTCGTTTACACCAATAGCTGCTCTGGCTGGATATGGCTCTGTAAAGTAGGTAGCCATAATTTCATTTAATGTAGCAAAATTACTTAGGTCTGTTAAGAAAATGTTAAGTTTAACGATATCGCTTAAGCTGCCTTTTGATTCTTGACACATGGCTAATAAATTCTTAAATACTTGGTGAATTTGCTCGTCAATGCCGCCTTCCACTACTTCCATTGTTTCAGGAACCAAAGGAATTTGCCCTGAAAGATAGATCGTAGTTCCGCCTGTAACAGCAACAGCTTGAGAGTATGTTCCTACTGCAGCAGGGGCCTTATTGGTGGAAATAATATGTTTTTTCATGATGATAGATTTAAGTAATAAATATGTTTTATTATATTCTGGATCGTCATTTTTTTGGAGAACTCTTTAATAGTTAATGTGTTGCACCATTAACGTCATATTTGAGACTCCAAATGATTAATCCAGCAAAAATGGATAAAATGAAGGCAAAAAATAATGATGAATTGTAGTTATTATATTGATCAAATAACCAGCCGGCAAGAGAAGGTGACACTAAGCCCGCTGCTCCCCATGCCGTAAAAATTCTTCCATAGGCCCAAGCTGAGTAATCAGGTCCAAATACGTGATTCACTAAGGTTGGATAAATTGCAATCAAGGCGCCATAAAGAGAAGCGATAAGAGTCAAAAATATTAACATTAGATTAATACTTGTAAATATTGAAAGGCTTAATAGGGCGAGAGAGCTTATAGTCAAAATTACTAAAATAGGGCGCTTGCAACCAAATCGATCTGCAAGCCAGCCAGCATATATACCTGCAATTCCACTTCCAAGAGCCATTAGGGAAATAGCAGTTATTGCAATTTCAGATGACCCTCCTGATGCTTTAATAATTGGCACTGCATGACCTATTGTCATAAGGCCAGCAAAAACACCAAGGAAAAAGGCCAGCCATAGCTTAATAATTTTTCCTTTAACACTTTGATTTTTGCCAATGGATTTTGTTTTTGCAGTTAAGTCTTTTTTTGCTAATCGAAAAAGAATTAAACTAATAATAATAACAATGGATAGTATTGAAACACCAATCATGTAGCCAGCTTTAAAGTCAAAATAACTAAAAAGTAGTGGGTAAAGCATCGAGAAAATAACAGCACCAAACGCATAGGATGCTGACACAGCGCCAAGCACCAAGCCGAGCTTTTGGCTTGAGGTTACAGAGGAGGCTGCATACAGTGAAAATCCATATCCTAGGCCACTTGCAAACCCAAAGCAAAAGCCATAGCCAACTATCCATCCAATCCAACTACCTGTATTTGATATAAGGACGCCAATTAAGGGCAATATTGCTATTAAAACGATGATCAATGATGGAGACAGTTTACGATATAGGGTGGATCCAAAAAATACAGCAACTGTTACGCTGATTAACCCAGTTGAATAGATAAGACTTGATGCCATCCTGCCTGCATTGATTTGCAGTTCAATGCCTTCAATTAAAGTACTAAATGCATGAATAGTGCCCATACAAAAAGTAATTAAAAGGCACGAAATGATAATTAAGGATTGTTTATTCTTATCTAAAGGGGCACGTTTTTCCATTAATGAGACTATACATTAAGAATCATCAATGTGATAAAAATTAAAAGCTTTAGTGAGGGGTTATGCCTCGGATCTTTTCAGAGCGACGGCGAAGCCATTCAAGTGTGGAAAGTAATACAATCGAGAAAATCACAAGAAGAGTGGCAGCCGCTAGAATCGTTGGACTTATCTCATTACGAATTCCAGACCACATCTGTCTTGGCAGGGTGTATTGATCAGGACCACCAACAAAGAGCACAATAACGACCTCATCAAATGAGGTAATAAATGCAAATAGTCCACCTGCTATTACTCCTGGAGCAATAAGAGGTGCTTGTATTTTGAAAAAATTCCTTAATGGTGTTCCGCCTAAACTTGAACCAGCGCGCAGTAAGTTACTATCAAATCCAGAGAGTGAAGCAGAGACTGTTATGACAACAAATGGTATCCCTAAAATAGTATGGGCAATAATAAGGCCTGGTAAGGTTGCAACAAGGTTGACTTTAGCAAAAAAGAAAAACATTCCAGCAGCAGTAATGATAAGCGGGACAATCATTGGAGAAATCATAAGCGCCATTATTAAACGGTTAAACGGCATATGTCTATTAGACAAACCAAGTGCTGCTAATGTGCCTAAGACACTTGCAAAGAAAGTGGCAAAAATTGCAATGATAGCACTATTTTTAAAGCCAATCATCCACCTATCTGTGCAGACAGTTGTTCCTGAATTGGCAGAACAAATACCAAATAGCTCTTTGTACCAGCGAGTTCCATAGCCATCAAAGTTAAAGGACCAGGTCTCAAAACTAAAAAATTTCATTTCCGGTGCAAATTGAAGGAAAACTGAATTGTTAAATGATAGTGGAATAACAACAATTAGCGGTGCTACTAAGAAAAACAATACAAGCCCACAAAATATCCTATAAGTATAGTGCCATAGTTTTTCTCGAGGTGTTGTGTAAGTAGGAAATTTCATGACTATCCCATTTTTAAGTTATCAAGGCCAATCAGTCTGTCATATGCCCAATATAGAACCAAAACTGCAGCGAGAAGAATTGCTCCCATAGCAGCAGCAAGACCCCAATTTAATGTTCTCTGCATTTCACGCGCAACAAAGTTACCGATCATTATTCCATCTTTTCCGCCAACCAATTCTGGCGTAATGTAGTAGCCAATGGCAACAATAAATACTAATATGCATCCAGCACCAATACCTGGAACAGATTGCGGCATATAAACGCGAATAAAGGCCCACGTTGGCGTAGCCCCAAGATTTTGTGCTGCTTTCATGTAGCTTGGCGGTATTCCCTTCATGACGCTATAGATTGGCAAAATCATAAATGGCAGAAGTACCTGCGTCATTACAATAATGGTTCCAGTAAAGTTGTACATCATAGGTATTCGATCTTCATCACTAAAACAAAGATCAATATTGGTAGCGCCAAAAAATGGCAGGTTAACCATTCCTTCAAAACAGGGCAGAATGTACATTAAGGTGTCATTAACAACACCATTTTGCTGAAGCATAATCATCCAAGCAACAATTCTTACTAGGAGCGATGTCCAAAAAGGCATCAACACACATATCATTAATAGATTTGAGGTTCTCATTGGAAGTGTTGCTAGTAAATAAGCAACTGGATAGGCAAGCAGTAAACAAAAAAGCGTCACCATTAAACTTACTTTGAGAGTTCTAACCCATATCGTATTATAAATTTTTAAATACTCTGCCTTCTGAATGATATTTTTATTGGCGTCATACTTCAGGTCAACAGCGTTGAGATAATAGCCCATCGTGTAGGGGTCTTTCATTGCCCCTAACGACTGCCAGAATTCAACCTTAGCCCAGCGCTTATCTCTTTTAATCATCTTTTCTTTGTAGGGCGCCTCCCACTTAAAAGGTTTAACTGCTTCCTTTGATTTTTTATCAACCTTTAGAGCTTCTTTAACTGTTTTATTTATTAAACTTTTCCATCCAGAGAACTCATAAGTCATTCGAGTGCCAGATCTACCGAGTAAATTCTTACCAATAACATTACCTTCACTGTCTTTAATTTTTATGGTGGTTCTAATATCGTTAATCACTGCAGCAAACATTTCTTCACTAGGGAGTTGGGATTTATCTTCCCATAATTCGTACTGAGCAAATGTCTGTGGAAATACATTATTAATTTGGATGTCATCAATACTTCTTGAAAGAAGCGAGCCTATAGGCGTTACAAACATTAATAATAAGAATAATAGTGGGGGTAGAATTAACAGAAAAGAGCGAATTTTTGTTCTACGCAAAGATTTGCGTAAGCTTACTTTAAGCGGTACACCATCATTTGTTAGAAGTGGTTCTTGAGAATTTGTTATCGAAGTATCACTCATAAAATATTCATTAAATCTATAACTTGTTTGTTAGTTTTTAAAAAATAAAAACAGGTCGTTATAAAAACCGACCTGTTTTATTAAACGAGGTTAAATAAATAAGCTCGTTTTAGGTTGGCTACTTATTGAGCCATCCAAGCTGCATAACGATCATTTATTGCTTGACCACTATCTGCCCAGAAATCAGGATTGGCCATAATGCCACCTGCCATATGCTCAGCAGTATTCGGCATATGCTCCATGATTGCTACACCAGTATTAAACCATGGCTCACCCGCTTGCATAATATCAAGACCAGATGTGCGCATAGGACCATAGTTGATCCATTTAGCTTGATCTGCTTGTGCCTGAGAGCTAGAAGCATGAACTAAGAAGTGCATAGCTGCAGCACGGTTTGGAGCACCTTTAAGAAGAACTAACCATTCCTCTTCAAGTACTTGTCCATCCCATACAGTAACATAGTCAGCGCCGTCATTAAGAACAGCACCACCGATACGGCCGTTATACGCTAGTGACATAGAAACCTCACCAGAATTAACTAGATCAAGTGGCTTTGAACCTGAAGACCAAAATACTACGTGATCTTTGATTGTGTCAAGTTTAGCAAAAGCACGATCTTGTCCTGCTTGAGTGCCTAATACATCATAGATATCATCAATAGCAACACCGTCAGCATACAATGCCATCTCTGTTATAGCACTAGCCCAAGTGTGAATACCACGCTTGCCTGGGAATTTTTCTACGTCAAAGAAGTCTTGTATAGTTGATGGTTGTTCACCTGAGAAGGTGTCAGCATGATGGAATGGTACGTATGACCACCAAATTTGCGGAACTACGCAATCATTTGGAACCGGAACCATCGTATCATCATCCATTGCAACACCAGTAGGCGAAGGGAGGAACATGCTGCGATCTAGCTCTTCGAAAAGACCTTCATCACAACCAATACGAGCATCCGATGCAAGTACGTCAACGATATCCCACTGAACACTGCCAGATTCAACTTGAGCACGAACCTCACCCAAACCACCGTTGTAACTAATCATATTTACATCTCCACTTGAGTAAGTGTCAACGTAAGCTTTTTGTTGTGAAGCTGAATAGCCACCACCCCAAGAAACAAAAGTTACTTCTGCTTGGACTGCACCAGCCAACATCGCTGTTGAAATAGCACCGGCAACCAGAGTTTTTGTTATTACATTTTTCATATATTTCTCCTAAAGTTAAGTCTAAGCTCTAACCATCTAAAGCAAGACAATCTTCCGACATCCAACCAATATCAACTTGTTTACCTTTCTTAAGGTCAACATTATCGATTGAATTAGGAATTTTGACGATAAAATCGTCGTGTCCACACACACTAAAGCGCGTGCGAATATGGTCGCCATGATAGATAAGTTCTTCTACCTTGGCTGAATATGTGTTTGGCGTTTTTCCTTTCTTTGGTGCAACCATGATGCGCTCTGGTCTTAATGATAGTGTCGCGCGATCTCCAACCTTGCCAACATTAACCTTGGTGGCAACAACGATATCTCCAGAGTCTGTTTTTACTGTGGCTGTATTTCCTTTAATGGCTTCAACGGTTCCCATTAGGCGATTATTTTCACCAATGAAGTTTGCAACGAATGAGTTTTCAGGTTTTTCATAAAGATCTTCTGGGGAAGAGCACTGAAGAACCACACCATCATTAAAAACAGCAATTCGGTTCGACATAGTTAGCGCTTCAGTTTGGTCATGCGTTACGTAGACCACTGTTAATCCAAGGCTTTCGTGAAGGTGCTTAATTTCATACTGCATCTGCTCTCTTAAGTTTTTATCTAGAGCGCCTAAGGGCTCATCCATTAAAACTAAATCAGGGTCAAAAACAAGAGATCTTGCTACAGCAACGCGCTGCTGCTGACCGCCTGATAGTTGCATTGGGCGTCTTTGACCAAATTCACCTAACTGAACCATATCCAGGGCGCGATTAACTTTTGCCTCTCTTTCAGCTTTGCCAAATTTGCGTACTTCAAGAGGAAACGCTAGATTTTCAGCAACCGTCATGTGCGGGAAGAGGGCGTAGTTTTGAAATACCATACCAATGCCTCGTTTGTGAGGAGGGACATTGTTAATTGGCTTTCCTTTTAAGTAGATTGTGCCATTAGTTGTTGGCTCAAATCCTGCAAGCATCATTAGGCAGGTCGTTTTTCCAGAGCCAGATGGCCCTAGCATTGTAACAAACTCTCCTGGTGCGACATCTAAATTGAAGTCTTTAACAACAAGTATTTCACCATCATAACTTTTTTGCACATTTTCAAACTTTACTAGCGGTTCTTTATTACTCATAGATAAACACTTTTTTTAAACAAAAATAAAACTCCAAGAGGCGGCTTTTGACCGTCTGTTTTAGTTACTAAATAATTACATTATATTAAACTTTTAGGTTTTATTCAAACTGCCTATTGAAGGCTTTGTATAAAGCTTAAATTGAGCTTAATTCAATAAAATTTTATATAACAAAATGAAATATACCATACATAATTAAGTGAATGTTTCTAATATTGGTACAAATTACATTATGAATTCTACTAATTTAGTTATATTAAAGTGTCAAAAGAGGTCTAATTCAATGAGTTTATAGGTTTGATTGCAGCCATAAAAAAAGGGCAGCTTAAGCTACCCTTTTTTATTAAGAAAACTATACTAGTCTTCTACTTTTTCGCCCATAAGAGCAGTCATAATAAGAACAGTTATACCACCAGTGGTGATTGCTGAACTAAAAATACTTCCCATAAGCTTTCCAAATGTACCGCCTATATTACTAGCTAGAGCTCCTGCAAACTGAGGAACTAGTAAAACACCTAGACCCATACCAAAAGAAACAGCTAGTATGAGCATATTACGACGATTCATATTTACTGTTGAAAGGATCTTGATTCCTGCCACCGCAACAGTTCCGAACATTACAATCGTAGCACCGCCTAAAACAGAGGCTGGTAATGCTCTAAGGATTGATCCTACATGAGGGAATAGGCCCATAATAACAAGGATTATTCCAATCCAAACTCCTACATGCCTACTTGCAATACCAGTTAACTGAATTACGCCATTGTTTTGACTAAACGTTGTATTAGGGAACGTATTAAAAGCAGCAGCAATTGCTGAATTAACGCCATCACCTAGAACACCATTTTTGATACGAGTTAAGTAACCTTCGCCCTTGATCTCTTGTTTTGATATCATGCAGTTAGCAGTAATATCACCAGAAGATTCTATTGTGGTAATTATGTAAATTAACGCAATAGGTATAAAGGCAATAATATCAAAATCAAAGCCATACTTAAAAGGTATAGGAATACTTATAACTTGTTGAACAGCGAACAATGAGCTGAAACTAATCTTACCCAAAACTGCTGCTACAACAAACCCTATAACTAGTCCAATAACGATCGATGATAAACGTATCCACTGATTGTTAGAACGATTCAATATAATGATTGAAATCATCACTATGAATCCTAGGGCTATATTAGTTAAAGAACCCCAAAACTCGGGTTTATTATCTAGCAGCCACTGTCCACCACCAAGATCCGTTAAACCAACCTTAATAAGGCTAATGCCAATAATAGTAATTACAGTACCCGTTACAATCGGAGTGATTAGTTTTCTAAGTTGCGGTAAAAACTGACTTAAGCCAATCTCTATAAACGCTCCTAGGAAACACACCCCCATTATCATTGCAAGAATTTCATCTGGCCCACCACCTTGAGCCTTCGCAAGAAAGCCAGCTGCAAGAACAGAGCTAAGAAACGCAAAACTTGTTCCTTGAACGCAGATCATTCCAGCACCAATATTCATAGGTTTTTTTGCTTGAATAATTGTTCCAACACCTGAAACCATAAGCGCCATACTTATAAGATAAGGTATCTGTTCACCTAGTCCAAGTGCGCCACCAATGATTAAGGTTGGGGTTATTACGCCTACAAAGCTTGCAAGTACGTGTTGTAGTGCTGCAAAGAATTTTTCAGCAGTTGGCGGATTCGCCTCTAGCTCATAAATTAATTCTGAATCTTGAGTCTCTCCATCGCTCATGTTCATTCTCCTTTTATTGATTAATATTATTTATATTTATCCTACTTTGTGAAGTCATATTGAAGGTATTTTAATTGCCAACAACAATTCTTAACAATTAGCATATTACCATTAAATAATATTATTTATAGTTAAATTTGGCCTACAAAAAGAATCTTCTGAAGATAAAGTAATTAGGAGAAAGTTTAGTAGAATTGAGAAGATGGTGCCCGGAGCCGGAATCGAACCGGCACGCCCGTTAAAGGCGCAGGATTTTAAGTCCTGTGTGTCTACCAATTTCACCATCCGGGCGAAGAAGGATGAAGAACGAGAAATTATATACTATCGATAATATTTTTTTTACCAATTACTCATTAAGAAAAGCTAAAGAATTATTAAAACCTTTCTTCAAGCCATTTAATAAACTGCTTAGTTGTTTGATCGCGATTAATTTCATTTAAACTTTCATGACGAGTCCCCTCTAAAATCTTACAGGTGACATCAGAGAGTCCACTGTTTTGAAGTTTTGTTGCTAGTTTTTCCATGTCACCTCCATTTAGAGTGCATGGATCTTCAGCTCCACCAATAAGATGCACTGGAAGCTCTTTAGGTAATTTTTGTAAGATCTTTTTATTGCCTGCATAGAAGACGCCATCCAGCACATCTCTCCACATTGATATTGATACTTCAAACCCACAATAAGGGTCGTTGACATATAGGTCCACTTCATTTTCATCCCGAGATAGCCAATCAAATTTAGTTCGGTTGGGTTTAAATTTTGAGTTCCAAGCCTCAAAAGAAAGTTTCCAGGCTATTAAACTTGGGAGATTTTGATTACGAAAAAATCCTTCTAGCGCTAATATTACTCTTGACGCTTGAGGCAAAAGACCTGTTTCAATTCCACTATTCCAGCATGCAAGCGCAT
Source organism: Candidatus Pseudothioglobus sp. Uisw_086 (assembly GCF_048085745.1). GTDB lineage: Bacteria > Pseudomonadota > Gammaproteobacteria > PS1 > Pseudothioglobaceae > Pseudothioglobus. Next base: position 292,734 of record NZ_CP159803.1, read on the forward strand.
TGACTTGATTTGGATAATTTAATGTAAAGTTTAAATTAATGATGGATCCAAGAGAGTGTCCGAAGCAAATTATTGGCCTGTTAGGAAGCCTTTCTTTAATTAGATTTATAATTTCATTTTGATCTTCTAATACTTTATTGAGTCCATCAGATTTAGCAAACACTCCTTGAGGAGCATCATCGGCTATAGTTCGTCCATGACCTCTCATGTCATGAGCAAAAACTGCAAAGCCAGCAGCCGTTAACTCCAATGCAAATCGAGAGTACCTCATAGAGTGCTCAGCCATTCCGTGAGTTATATGAACCACAGCCCTAGCCTCACCTAAAGGTAAAAGGCTATGTAGATTAATTTTTGAGCCAGTTGGACTTTGATGAATTTCGGTTTGCATAAAATTAACAATTTTATTCTTTAATTACTCACAAATAATATAGTAGCCTATTTAATTGATACTAACAATTAATAAATATTAATGACGTGATTAAACCTTTAACGCAGAAAGACAGATTATTTATGTAAAATTTAACTTTTATGAGTTCAAATTCCTTGAGGCTGTTCCTTTGATTAAACTGATATTAGTATTGCTGTTAGGTTGGGTTGGTATTTCTCTGTTTAAAAGATTTATGAATCCTAATTCATCTAAATCTGTAAAGACTAAAACTGGACAAAAAATGCTTGCATGCTCTGTTTGTGATACGCATGTTCCAGAGTCCGATGCGATTATTAAAAATGGTAAAATTTTTTGCTCTCAAGAGCACTCGGAGTAAATAAATGAAGTTCCTATTTGATTTTGGTCCCATAATCCTTTTCTTTGTTGTGTATAAATTCTTTGGACTTTACGCTGCTATATATGCAATGATTGCGTCAACTTTTGCACAAATGATGTATGCCAGAATAACAACTGGAAAGTTTGTGACTTCACAGGTCCTTACTTTTATTTTGCTGGTAGTTTTTGGTGGAATCAGTATTGCATTAAGAGATCCTGCATTCGTTATGTGGAAAGTGAGTGTGCTATATGTAATATTTGCAGTTGCACTTATCGCCAGTAACTGGATTGGAAGTAAGACGCTGCTCGAAAGAATGATGGGTAAAGAGCTTGATCTTCCCAGAGCTATTTGGACTCGCTTAACTTGGTTTTGGGGTTTTGGTTTTGTAGGTATTGCAATTGTTAATGGCTATTTTGTAAATACTGCTCTTACAACTAGGCAGAAATTTTTAGATAGCGGAATACTAGTCGATCCAAAGATAGATCTGAGTAATTTTAACTGTGCTCAAACGCCTCTAGAAAATCTGTGCTTGTCTGCTCAAAGAACTGAAGAAGCCTGGGTAAACTTTAAATTATTTGGAACTCTAGGCCTTACTTTGATCTTAATAGTTATTACTGTGCTGTCAATTAGTAAGCATATCAAAGAAAAGCAGGTAGGGCCCAAATAGAAACTCTGTTGTTTTTAGTAATCAAATTCTTTACATTGGAGTAATTTTTGTCAATAATTGGTGCACTCGTTGCATACAAAGGGAAGCCGGCAAAGATTGTTGCCTCAACTACCCATAAGTATGAAGTTAGTTTTTCTGATGGATCTTCACAAAAAGTGAGAGAAAAAGATTTTCGTTATATCCATCCTGAGTTTTCAAATGTAACCGATCAATGTATGAAGGCAGATATGAGTATCTTGAACGATCTTCAAGAAGAATCACTATCGCTTCAAGAAATAACTGAATGGATTTTTGATGACTTTACTAGCCAAAATGCTTGGTGCGTTTATTTAATGTCTGAAGACAGTTTATACTTCTATTGGTCTAAAGATGCTTTAATGCTTCGCCCAGTAGAGCAAGTCAAATTAATTCAAACACAAAGAAATGAAAAAGCTATAGCAGTAGAAAGCTTGGAAAGATGTATTGTTAATTTAAATAATAATATACTTGATAATGATGACATTGTTTGGATCAATGAAATAGAGCAGGTTGCTCTAAATCAATCAAAGCACAGCAAAGCAATGAGCGCTTTATCTATTGAAAATACTCCAGAAAATGCCCACCAACTTCTTGTTAAACTTAAGTATTGGTCGGAGTTAACGAATCCTTATCCGCAGAGACATAAAATATATTTAGATGAAGAGATCAAAGTCATATTAAAAGAATTCACTAGAAAAGACCTAACTCACCTAACTTGTCTTGCCATAGATAATGGCGACTCTAGGGATGCAGATGATGCAATTAGTGTTGATGGGGATATGCTTTGGATTCATATTGCAGATGTTGCAAGTTATGTGGAGATTGATAGTGAGCTTGATATTTTTGCCCAAAAAAGAGCTTCAAATTTATATCTTCCAGATCAAATTCTTCATATGCTGCCTCCAGAGCTATCTTGTGTTTGCTCTTTGGGTGGAAGTGAGATTTCACATGCCATCTCAATTGGCTTAAAGCTTGATAGCTCAGAAATAAGTGATATCGAGATACATTTAAGTGAAATAAAAGTTACAAATATGAGTTATGAATATGCTGATAGAGTCATAAATGAAAATGAAGTTTTGTCTAAATTGAATGATATTGCAATTTCTCATAAAGCCTTTAGGGATGATAATGGTGCAGTCAAACTAAACCTGCCAAATGTTGAAGTTAAAGTTAAAGGCCAAAAGGTTTTTATTACGCCTCAAGATGATAGTAACAGCAGAGATTTAGTGGCTGAAATGATGGTAATTGCTGGGCGAGCAGTTGCCCAATTTGCCATTGAAAATAATATTTCAATGCCCTATCTAACCCAAGAGGCTGGGAGTTTCAGCGAAGATATTGTTGATAATATACAAAATTTAACTATCGCAAAAGCATTTGAAGCTTCTAGAGGCTTTAAGAGGTCTAAGATTACAGTAAAGCCTTCTATGCATTCAGGCTTAGGACTCTCAGCATACATAAGAGTTACTAGCCCAATGAGGCGGTATCTTGATTTATTAGTTCAGCAACAATTGGTAAGGTTTGTCAGCGAACTACCAACCTTAGATGACAACGCTGTCAAAGATAGAATTAAAGCAATTAACTCTTCACTTCCTAAGGTCAATAAAGCAATCCGTCAAAGTGTGGAGCATTATAAATGCCTCTATCTGAAGCAAAATAATTCTTGGGAAGGGGAGGGCGTTATTGTTGAAGTTAATGGTGAGAAGGCTTTAATAAATATTCCATCTCTTGCTATGATGACTCAAATAAAATTCAAATCAAAGATTAATATTGAAGATAAGGTAAAGTTAAAGGTCGGGTCAATTAATTTTTTTGAGCGGTCAGTTAATTTCAAGCCACTCTAGGTTATCACTCAATTTAATTGCATTGCCTTTGTTTTTAGACCAGTCACCTAAAACATAGCGCGTGTAATTTTTCATAGTATGAGTTTTTTGACGATGTGTATGGCCATGAATTAATTCATAGCCTGGATACTCTGACATTAAGAGGTCAGTAGTTTGTTGGTTTACATCCATAATCTTTGAGGATTTATAGCTTTGTGCTTCAACACTTTTTTTGCGAAGCTGCCCCGTTAGCTTGAGGCGAATATTTTTTGGTAAATGAAGAAAAATATACTGAACAATTGGATTTCTGAGAACCTTTTTTAACTTTTGATAGTTGATATCATCAGTGCAAAGACTATCTCCATGAATAAGAAGAAACTTCTTTGTGTTGTGCTCCAGTTCGTATGGCTCATTGATTAATATGCAGCCAGTTTCAGCTTCAAAATTATGTGAGAGCAGAAAATCTCGATTTCCAGCCATTACAAAGACTTTAGTTTCTTTTGTTAATTCTTTTAACGAGGAAATAATGGTGTTGTGACTTGAAATTGAAACGTCATCACCTAACCAGCTATTAAATAAGTCTCCTAAAATAAATAGTTGATCTGCTTTGGATGCATGATCCTCACAAAATTGATTAAAAAAAATAACTTTATCATCCTCAACGTTTGTAAGGTGTAAATCAGAGATGATTAATGAAGTTAACATATCTTTATTGGCAAGAATTTAATCTGGCCTCATAAATTTAATCTTTAATAGAGGCTTTGATAATCATAACAGCCTCGCCAGGGACATCAGAATGACCACCTAAATTTATTGTTTCAACTTTTTCAATTTTATCAACAATATCTTTTCCTGCAACGACCTCACCGAAAACGCAATAGCCCCATCCATCTTGGCCTGGAAAATCTAAAAATTGATTGTCATTAACATTAATAAAAAACTGCGAACTGGCTGAATGTGGTGCTGATGTTCTTGCCATAGCAACACTATACTTAACATTTTTCAGTCCATTTTTAGCTTCGTTTTCAATATTAGCTTTCGTGGGTTTTTGCTGCATGTCTTCAGTCATGCCACCACCTTGAACCATAAAGTTAGGAATAACTCTATGAAAGATGGTTCCATCAAAAAAGCCATCCTCTACATAATCAGTGAAGTTCTTAGCTGAAATTGGCGCTTTATCTGCGTCAACATTGATGTGAATTTCACCCATATTTGTCTCTAGAATAATCATGTTTTGTCTCTGTTGATTTAAAACAGAGAATTATAACTTATTTCGTTAACAGTGCTTTCATTAAGAGCAACGTTCAAGTATAATTCCTCCTTTTTTAGCAATCAGATTAGGATTTGTTATGTACGCAGTCATTAAAACAGGTGGAAAACAATACAGAGTTACTGAAGGTGAAACTCTAAAAATTGAGAAGCTTGAAATAGAGCCTGGAAAGAAAGTAACCTTTGATGAGGTACTAATGGTTGCTGATGGTGATAAAGTACAAGTTGGCTCTCCACATGTTGCTAAAGCAAGCGTTGAAGCGAAAGTAATCTCTCAAGGCAAAGGTAAAAAAGTACACATTTTAAAATTCAGACGACGTAAGCACTCTATGAAACAACAAGGACATCGACAGCTGTTTACTGAAATTCAAATTGATAAAATTAAGGCATAAGGAGTAATCTATGGCACATAAAAAAGCAGGTGGTAGTACTAATAACGGAAGAGATTCCGAATCCAAAAGACTTGGAGTCAAGCGTTTTGGTGGCCAAGTAGTATTAGCTGGAAATATTTTGGTTCGCCAAAGAGGTACTAAATTTCATCCGGGCACCAATGTTAAAAAAGGTAAAGACGACACTTTGTTCGCAGTTGCTGATGGAAAAGTTCAGTTTGAAAAGAAGGGTAAATTCAATCGCCAATATGTTTCAATACAAACTGCATAGTAACTAGTTTTATATATTTTAAAAAGCGCTTTCGGGCGCTTTTTTATTATTAATCTCATTTATAATTAACCATATAATGAAATATTCAATCGTTTTTCCAGGTCAAGGTTCTCAATCTCTAGGTATGCTAGAAGATCTTCGTAGTAATTTTTCAATTGTAAATGAGATTTTTCAAGAAGCAAGTGAAGCGATCAATTTGGATCTATGGAGAATCATTAATGAGGATCAAGATCTACTAAACCTTACTGAAAATACTCAGCCAATTATGCTTGCTGCAGGCTATGCAACATATAAAGTTTTAGAAAGTGAAGTTAATTTAATGCCTATGTCGATTGCTGGACACAGCCTAGGTGAATATACGGCCCTTGTCGCCTCTGAATCTTTAAGCTTATTTGATGCAATTCAATTAGTCAGAAAAAGGGCTGAACTAATGCAAGCAGCAGTGCCAAGTGGATCAGGTTCTATGGCTGCTATATTGGGACTTGATGATGCAAAAGTTGTTGAAATATGCTCTATTGCTAATGAAGAGGGAGTGGTTGAAGCTGTGAATTTTAATTCACCAGGCCAAGTAGTTATTGCTGGCGAAATAAAGGCAGTAGTAAATGCATGTGAATTAATGAAAGAAGCTGGTGCAAAACGGGCTTTGGTCCTTCCAGTAAGTGTTCCATCACATTGCTCGCTTATGAAAGATGCCGCAATCGATTTTAAGCACTCAGTTGATAATGTTAATTTTCAAATGGGGAATGAAAAAGTTCTCCATAATGTTGATGCGGATTATTCAAATAATATTGAAGAGATAAAGTCTAAATTGGTTGAGCAACTTCATAAACCAGTTCTTTGGACTTCAATAGTTCAAAAAATGAAAAGTTCAGGCGTAGAGAAACTTATTGAAACTGGTCCTGGAAAAGTATTAGCTGGACTGACAAGGCGTATTGATAAGTCTCTTACTGGTTCAGCTATAATAGATGTGACTACATTGAAATCTACTATTGAGGAAATATCAAATGCTTAATGAAAAATTAGTCCTTGTAACTGGTGCTAGCAGGGGAATTGGCAGAGCCATCGCGCTGACTTTAGGTGAGGCGGGAGCTACTGTAATAGGAACAGCAACTAGTGATGAGGGAGTGGCAAATATCTCTAGAATATTTACTGAAAATAATATCCTTGGTAAGGGCATGAAGCTCAATGTAACCGATAATGAGCAAATTTCTGATCTTTTAAAGAATATTACTGAAGATTATGGTTCTATAGATATACTGGTTAATAATGCTGGAATAACTCGTGATAATATTCTAGTAAGGATGAAAGAAGAGGAGTGGGATGATATTATTAACACAAACCTTACTTCAGTTTACAAGATGTCAAAATCTGTTTTAAGGGGCATGATAAAAAAACGATCTGGAAGGATTATCTCTATTACCTCAGTTGTTGGTGCTATGGGAAATGCTGGGCAATCTAACTATGCTGCTGCAAAAGCTGGAATTATGGGATTTACAAAATCGCTCGCTAGAGAAGTTGGTGTTAGGGGCATTACGGTTAATGCTATCGCTCCAGGTTTTATTGAAACAGACATGACTAATAATCTTCCAGAAGAGCAAAAATTAGCACTAACCAATCAAATCCCTATGGGAAGGCTAGGTACAACCAATGAAATTGCACAAGCAGTTTTGTTTCTTGCAGCAGATAGTGGCTCTTATATTACAGCTCAAACATTGCATATTAATGGAGGTATGTACACTTTATAAAAATACTTAATCAATTTCGTTTTTATTAAATCGGTATATATTTCTTATAAGCACTAAAAATATTGATAACATAAAACTTCCAAATATATGAAAAATAAGTATAACTGATCTTTTTCTACCATATTTTTTTATTGGTGTTTTGGGTGGTAATGCTAATTGATCTATCTGAACCAAAGCAAGCAGGTCAGGATTAAACTCAAGTAAGTTTAATTTTGCTTCTTCAATATTTAATTCTAGTAGTTCTCTATTGAAATTATTATTAATTTCATTAGCTTTAAGAATTACTGATCTTTCTATTGCTATTTCCTCAATTCGAGATGAAGCTTCAATTTTACTAGAATCTTTTAATTCCTTTAATAGCTCTTTGTCTGCAGAAACTACAAGATCATTTAGGAAGGTTGAAGTTATTGTTGGATCACCTCCAGTAATAGAAATCGTCCATGGCACTTCATAAGCAGCTAATTTAGATTTTTCATGATTATCATCATCTAATGTTTTTATTGAATTAATATATTCTTTAATAGAAACATCATTTTCTGTAACTGGATTATTGATATTATTAAAATAATTTTTTTCTTTGAAAATTTTGTTTTGAAACTTTTTAGACATTGCTTTTGTTAAGAACTTATAAAAAACTGATTGCTGAGTCTCTTTAGAGACTAGCATTTTATTCAATTCCAAAATTGTTTCTTGACTCGGTTTTAAAAAGTATATATGACTCTTGTAAGTTGGGATTATTTGAGGTAATGAAAGAGTATACAAAATTGCAATTATTGATAAAAAACTAGTTATAGTAAAAATAAATTTTTTACTTTCAAAGAGGAAATTAATTAATTCTTTTGAATCAATCTCATGATCTTGATAGCTAATATTTTTTGGTTGCATTTATATAGTTGAAAATTATTATTCAATAAAATATATTTTATCGAAAAAAGATTTATCATAATATATCAATATCTTTTTTCTTTAAAAAAATCTTGGATGATTTTTTTACAATCATGTTCTAAAACACCAGCTGTAATTTCAGCCCGATGATTAAAATTATTACTATTTGTTAAATCTATACTTGATCCACATACGCCAGTTTTAAAGTCATAAGCACCATATACAATTCGATCAATTCTGGCATGCATCATTGCTCCAAAACACATGGCACATGGCTCCAGTGTTACATATATTGTGCAATCATTAAGTCGATAGTTTTGTAGCTTCTTACCTGATTTTCTTAACAATTGAATTTCAGCATGAGCAGTAGGGTCTTTATTTGAAATTGACTGGTTATGGGCCCTTGTAATAACTTTATGATTTTTCACTAAAATAGCGCCAACAGGTACTTCACCTATTTTTTTAGCTTTTTCAGCTTCAATAATTGCAAGTTGCATCCATTTAACATCATTGTTCATATTTTTTGTGTGGAGTATTTATGATTATTAATTAAAGCCAATTTCCTGAGTAAGCTAATTTTATCGCTATAGTAAACATGATCATGGCTATTACAAAATCAAGAAAGCGCCATGAGTTGGGACTTTTCATTATTGGAGCTATTAGCTTGGAGCCATAAGCTAGACTAAAGAAAAATACAAAACTAGCTAGTGATGCTCCTATTACAAAGGAAATTTTCTCATTTCCAGAAAACTGTTGTGATATTGATCCAATTAGAACCATTGTATCTAGATAAACATGTGGGTTTGCAAAAGTTAAAACGGAGAGGATTGATAAAGTTGTTAGTAGATTTTTTGGTGAAGAGGCTTCTATTTTGATTGCTATATTTGATTTGAAAGCTGCTTTTAATCTAATAATGCCGTAAAAAAAGAGCCAAACTGAAGAAAAACCAAAGAGTAAGTTTGAATATTGGTTAATGAAATTATTTAAAAAAAATGTAATGCTTATTACGCCAAATATAATTAGAAGAACATCAGATAGTGCACAAAATAGAGCTACATAGAAAACATGCTGCCCAAGAATACCTTGCCTTAATACAAATGCGTTTTGTGCCCCTATTGCAAGTATTAAAGATATGCCTAACAAAAATCCCGTCAAGAATGCTATTAACATACTAAAAACTATTCCCACTCAACTTTAGCACGTATGTGAGTTGTTGATTTTTTATCATATTATTTTTTAGTTTTAAACTACTTTTTAACTTTTTATAGCAATCCACAATCTAAATTGCCATACACCAAACTTGTTTTGTTTGATGGCAGCCTTTCCACCAAAAATATCAATTTTATTCTTATTAGAATTAAGCATTTATTAAGTAAGGTTTATATTAGAAAAAATTGCAAAACTTGCGTTTGGATGCCAACTTTCTTTGTCAAAATGTTCATTAAACCCATTATCAACTATAGTAGTTTTATGTATTGGATTGTTGTAAATAATTACCGCTTTTTTATTAGATATTTTTTTTAGAAATTTATTTAATATTTTTGAATCAAAAGGATTGAATAAGTAGAAGAGAAAAACTTCGCAGTTAAATTCCAATTCAATTTCAGTCACATCAGCACATATTAATTCAACTTTCAATTTGGAAGTTTGATGCAAGTTTTTTTCACATATCTCAATTAACTGCGGACTGTAATCTATACCAATAATATGTTTTGCTTTCGGAAACATTTTATTCCACATACACAAAACCTTCCCTTTTCCGCAACCAATATCAATAAATGCAGTATTCTTTGGATTTAAAGAAAGTAAATTAACTGCTTTGTTAGTTGACAATTTAATCGTATTTGTCCAACTGCTCATATAAAGTACGCCACTTTCAAAATTTTTTGGGCTATCAATATATTTTTCTTTTGGAAGCCACATATGCGTATCTTTACGATGAACTAAATCAAAAAGGTGTGCTTGAAAAAAATATGAAAAAGGAAGGCGAATTCCTCTTTTTTTCCACATTCGGAGATAATCATTAAAACCAAATTTCATTAATCGCCCAGTTTTTTGCATTAGTCGCTGTAGTTTCCAACTTTCTTTCTAACAATATAGGCAAATATATCAAGCATTTACGATGATTGGAATATTCCCACTCAATGATTACACACTTATAAATCATTGATTTAATTGTATTTTCTGAAAACTTCTCAAGTGCTTCTCAAGTTTAATAGTGTCATCAAACTTTATAAAAAGATTCAAAATGCATTTCTCTATCATTTTTAAGCATTCCAGCAGTTTCATCCATAAATTTATTTCTATCAATTCTTGTTTTAAAAACCCATATACAAACTGTATCTTTACTATGATAAATCGCTTTTAATTCATCATCAGTATCACATATTTCCTGAGGAATTTTTGTTTTAATACAAATCATAATTTTATATAAGTAATTGATTTTAATAGACTTTTATGGTTATTCCCACTCAATAGTTGCTGGAGGTTTACCAGAAATATCATAGACAACCCTAGACACTCGAGAAATTTCATTTATGATTCGATTTGAAACATGGTCTAAGAAGTCATAGGGAAGTCTTGCCCAACGAGCTGTCATAAAATCAATAGTTTCAACTGCTCGAAGAGCTATCACATAATCATACCTTCTGTCGTCACCAGTAACGCCTACTGATTTAACAGGTAAAAATACTGCAAAGGCTTGATCAACTTTATCATACAGTTGTTGATTATTTAGTTCTTCCATAAAAATATTGTCTGCTTCTCTAAGGATTTGTGCAAATTCTTCTTTAATCGGCCCAAGAATTCTTACTCCCAGGCCAGGTCCAGGAAAAGGATGACGATGTAGCATTTTTCTTGGAAGCCCAAGCCTTTCACCAATGGCCCTGACTTCGTCTTTAAAAAGTTCTTTAAGAGGCTCAACTAATTCAAATTTTAAGTCTTCTGGAAGTCCTCCAACATTATGGTGGGATTTGATAACTTTGGCTTTGCCTGATGCTGCGCCTGCTGATTCGATAATATCTGGATAAATTGTGCCTTGCGCTAAAAAATTAATTCCTTTAATTTTTTTTGCCTCTTGATCAAATATTTTAATAAATGCATTGCCTATAATTTTCCTTTTTGCCTCTGGGTCGCCTTCATTTGATAATTGCTCATAAAAGTATTGCTGGGCATCTGCTCTAATGACCTTAACTCCTAAGTTTTCACTAAAAGTATTCATAACTTCGTTACCTTCATTAAGTCTTAATAATCCATTGTCAACAAAGACACAGGTTAGCTGCTTACCAATGGCTTGATGAAGAAGAATAGCTACAACTGAGGAATCAACTCCTCCAGATAAGCCCAAAAGAACTTTATTATTACCAACTTGATTTTTTATATTAAGTAATAAGTCTTCAATAATATTATCAGTAGTCCAATTTTTTTGACATTTACAAATTTCAGTGACAAACCTTTCCAATATTTGAACTCCTTGCTTAGTATGAGTTACTTCTGGATGGAATTGAAGTCCAAAGTAGTTTTTATTGTTATTTGCAAAGCCAGCAATTGGACAGTTATCAGTTGAAGCAATCAAGTCAAAGCCCACTGGTAATTTGGTAACTTCTATTCCATGACTCATCCAAACATCTAGCAGAGAATGTCCTTTTGAATTCTTTTCATCACTAATTTTATTCAGTAGTTTGGAGTGATTTCTGGCCCTAATTTTTGCAAAACCAAATTCTGCCTTTTTGGAGCTTTTGGCTTCTCCACCAAGTTGCACAGCCATTGTTTGCATTCCATAACAAATACCTAAAATTGGAACATTTAAAGTAAAAATAATTTCTGGTGCTCTAGCAGAGTTATCATCACCTACTGTATCTGGACCTCCAGAGAGAATAATTCCACTTGGGTTAAATTTTTCAATAAAATGAGGTTTGACATCATAGGGTAATAATTCACAATAAATGCCAATCTCTCGTATCCTTCTAGCAATTAGTTGAGTATATTGAGAGCCAAAATCGAGAATTAGGATTTTGTGATGTTGAATGTCAGACATAAGAATACTTACTATAGGAAATGAATTTTTTTAATACTGCTATTTTAATGAAAATAAGAGATCGTTACATTGCTAAAACACTTTTAAGTTATACACTGACTGTTCTATTAGTTTGGTTAAGTATCTATAGTTTTTTTAATTTTTTAACTGAACTAAATAATAATGTTGGCGAGTCAGAATATTCAATCATTGAGGCATTTAAATATATTTTACTTCAAGTTCCTGAGGTTGCTTATGGCCAAGCTTCTCCAGTAATTTTATTAGGTTGTATTCTTGGAATGGGTCACTTAGCAACAACTAATCAACTTATTATTTTGCGTGCTTCAGGAGTTTCAATAATTAAGATAACATGGATTGTTTTAAAAAATGCCTTAATTTTTATTATTATAATGATTGTAATAGGTGAGTTTATAGCGCCAATTTTAAGTAAGTATGCTGAAAATAGCCGCTTGATTTCATTAGGCCAGACATCCGTATCAAAAACTCAAAAAGGCTTTTGGATTAGAGATGGGAGCAGCTATATTAATGTTAAAAATAACATTGATGGAAAGTTATTTAGTGATATTACAGTTATTGAAGTTAATGAATCAAAAAAAATTGAAAAAGTCATTCATTCGAAAGATGGGATATTTGATGGAAGGTTGCTAGATATGAGTGGTAGTGTAATTTTTTCAATTGATGACGATGCTTTATTTAATAAAATAACTTTAAAGGATGAGAGCTCATATATTACGCAAGTTTCATTTGACGAAGATTTAATTAAGAGTTTAGAAAAAAAGCCTAAGGAGCTTTCAACATTAACTATTATTAAACAAATAGAATTTTTATCAAATAATAAGTTAAGTTCAGGAGTATTTGAGGTCGAATTATATAAGAGACTAGTTAAACCCCTTACTCTGGTTGCCATGATTTTATTAGCAATGTTATTTATATTTGGCTCAACGAGGGATGTAACTTTAGGTAGAAAGATATTTTTTGGTGTCGCAATCGGGTTGTCATTTGAGATGTTATCTCGTATCGGAGGCGCCCTATCTTTAAGTTTAGATTTCAGTCCTTTGCTTAGCTTTTTCTTACCTACTTTTGTAGTTATGATTTTATCAATAACTTTTCTTATTCAAAAATCTATTAATTAATATATGACACAAGCCGCATCAAAAACTGACAAGTTAAAATTGAAAATTCCAAATAAATTTGAAGTTATATTATTAAATGATGATTACACTTCAATGGAATTTGTTGTTGAAGTTTTAAGGAAGTTTTTTAATAAAGATTTTTCAGTTGCTGAGTCAATTATGCTTAAAATACATATTGATGGAGAAGCAGTTTGTGGGACTTATTCATATGATGTTGCACAAACAAAAGTTTCTCAGGTAATTGATTATTCTCGTCAAAATGATCAGCCTTTAATGTCTGTTTTAAGAGAATTGAGTGTTTAATTTTATTATTAAGTTTTTTTAGTAAGGCATCTTTTATGTTGATTAAATCAGTAGAGTCTTTAGATAAAGGTTTGAATATTTTTTGGAGTGATGATTCACTGAGTTGTTATCCTTGGTTTTGGCTTAGAGACCATAGTGAAAGTAAAGAAGATTTACATCCAGATACTAAGCAGCGCCAGATTGATTCATTTAGTCAGCCACTAAATAATACTGTCAATAAAGTATGGCTTGACGATTCTTCTAGAAGTATTTTTATTAAATGGAGTGATCAATCTGAGAGTAGTCTTTCTTTTGAATTGCTTCAAACTATGTCGGTGCCAAAGTTTCCTCAGTCATATGCATTGAATTCATCTAATGTATGGAATTCTCCAAATGAAATTAAAGACTTTCCTGAAATAACTTATAAGGAGTTTATGATTGATGGAGGAATAAAAACCTGGTTAAATCATATTCATAGAGTTGGTTTTGCTTTAGTAACAGCTACTCCTGAAAGTCCAGAAGCAACTAAAGAACTTATGGAGAGAATGGCTTATATAAGAAATTCTATTTTTGGAGGGTTTTCTGTTTGGGATAATAAATTAGAGAATCCTGATGATACTGCTTTCACATCATTAGCTATTGAACCACATACAGATGGAACATATGTTCATGATGCGCCAGGATTGCAAACTTTGCACTGTATAAAAAGAGATTCTCTAGGCGGGGAAAACCAATTAATTGATGGTCTTGCGATTGCTGAGAAGATGAGGTATGAGTATCCTGATGCATTTAATATTCTTTGTAATGTTAATATTCCTGGACGCTATATTAAGCCAGATACTTATTTAGAAGCACATCGACCTTTATTTCGGATTAATAATAATGGTGATGTTATCCAAGTAAGCTTTAATAATCATGATCGTGCACCTTTTAGATTAGAAAATGATTTAATGGTAAAGTTTTATGATGCTTATAAAATATTTCATAATCTAGCAAATGACTCAAGTCGGCAATTTGAGTTTATGTTGGATCCTGGAAAAGTCCTAACGTTTGATAATTGGCGGCTTCTGCATGCGCGTTCATCTTTAACAGGTTATCGCCAACTCTGTGGTGGCTATCATAATAGGGAAGATTTTGAAAGTAAATTGAGATCTATCTAACTATCTATTAAAGATTAATTTGAATTTTATTTTGATTCAAATTGCCCATAGTGATGTTAAAATCAAGTATTAATTTAGACAATAACAAAAACAGTATTTTATGATTGAACAAGGATTACAGCAAGAGATTAATATGGTGATGACTGAGGCTAGAAATCGTCGCCTTGAGTTTGTAACGGTTGAGCATTTATTGCTAGCCCTTCTTAATATGGATGAAGTTATTGCATTTCTCAGGGGTAAGAGAGTTAACATCGATGAACTTCGCGCTGAACTTGATCAGTATATTGATTCACATACTCCTATTATTTCTGAAGATGCTGAAATTGATATCGTTCCAACTGTAGGGTTCCAAAGAGTCCTTCAAAGGAGTGTTTATCAGGCCCAGTCTGCTCAAAAAAATTCTGTGAACGCGATGAATGTCTTTGTTAGTATTTTTTCTGAAAAAGAATCGCATGCTGTTTACATGCTGAAATTAAATAATATTTCCAGATTGGATGTTATGGAAGGGATTTCTTCACACTTGGCTGATAATCCAGTGGAAGAAACAAAAAAAGTTGAAGGTGATAAACAAGCTAAGCCGTCTTCACTTGAATCTTTTACAACTAATTTATGTGAAAAAGCTAGACTTGGTGAAATTGATCCTCTCCTTGGTAGAGAGGAAGAAGTCCTTAGGACGGTGCAAATTTTATCAAGACGGCGTAAAAATAACCCATTACTTGTTGGTCAGGCTGGAGTTGGTAAAACTGCTATTGCTCAAGGTTTAGCTAAGAAAATAGTAGATGGACAGGTCCCTGAAATTCTAAAAAATACAACTATATATTCTCTAGATGTTGGTGTACTAATTGCAGGTACAAAGTATAGGGGTGATTTTGAGAAGCGATTAAAGTCAGTGCTTACAGATTTAGAAAAAGATAAAAATTCAGTACTTTTTATTGATGAAATTCATACTTTAATTGGTGCAGGAAGTGTTTCTGGTGGTTCTTTGGATGCATCTAATCTTCTTAAACCAGCGCTTGCAGATGGCTCACTTAAGTGTATAGGATCTACAACTTATGATGAATATCGTAAGATTTTTGAAAAAGATCATGCGCTTACAAGGCGCTTTCAAAAAGTGGATATTGAGGAGCCTTCAGTTGAAGATACAATAAAAATCTTACATGGACTAAAAAAATATTATCAATCACATCACAAAGTTAAATATTCAGCTGCATCTTTAGTTTCTGCAGCAGAGTTAACGCATCGACATATTGGAGACAGGCGTCTTCCAGATAAAGCGATTGATGTCATTGATGAGGTTGGTGCTCTTCAGCAGATTCTTCCTAAATCAAAGCGTAAAGTCAATATTGGTGTCCCTGATATTGAAAATATTGTTGCTAAGTTGGCTCGTATTCCTTCTCGCCAAGTTACTAGTGATGATAAGTCTTTACTTAAAAGCCTAGAGAGTGATCTTAAGTTAGGTGTATTTGGTCAGGATAATGCTGTTGAGTCTTTATCCACTGCTATAAAACTTTCTCGATCTGGACTCTCACCAATTGAGCAACCAATGGGATCATTTCTATTTGCTGGACCAACTGGCGTTGGTAAAACTGAAATTTGTAAGCAGCTTTCCAGGATTATGGGTGTCAAATTATTGAGATTTGATATGTCTGAATATATGGAGAGGCATGCTATTTCTAAACTTATAGGGTCTCCTCCAGGATATGTGGGTTATGATGAAGGAGGCTTATTAACAGAGGCAGTAAATAGTAACCCTTACGCCGTTCTTTTATTGGATGAGATTGAGAAAGCACATCCTGATATTTTTAATATCCTATTACAAGTTATGGATCATGGAAAGCTTACTGATGCCAATGGTCGTGAAGTTGACTTTAGTAATGTGATACTTGTTATGACTTCTAATGTTGGAGCTCAAAACGTTCAAAGAGCCTCCATAGGTTTTAATGAGCAAGATCATTCCCTTGATTATGAAGGTGAACTTAAAAAGATATTCACTCCAGAATTTAGAAATCGATTATCGGAAATTATTTATTTCAATAAGCTTAATGAAGAAGTCGTAGTCTATGTAGTCAATAAATTTCTCTTTGAACTTGAAGATGTTCTTGAAAAAAAGAATGTTTCATTAATTGTTTCTGATGCAGCTCGAAAATGGTTTGCTGATAATGGCTATGACTCTATGATGGGTGCTCGCCCAATGATGAGGTTAATTGAAAGAGAGGTGCGCAAACCTCTTGCCGATGAACTTCTTTTTGGTAAACTTAGTTCTGGTGGAACTGTTAAAGTAGGTGTTAGTAAAGATAAGATTGCTTTAACAATTAGTTAATGAGAATTCTTATAAGTAATGATGATGGCTATCAGGCTAAGGGCATCAAGCAGCTTACAAAATCATTGAGTGAAATTGCAGAAGTAATTGTTGTTGCTCCCATTGAGAATAAGTCTGCAGCAAGTAGCTCATTAACTCTTGGAAAGCCGTTAAAACCCATTCAAATTGAAAAAAATATTTATGCAATAGATGCTACACCAACTGATTGCGTTCATTTGGCGTTGTGTGGTTTTATAAAGGAGTCAATTGATTTAGTTGTTACAGGTATTAATTTTGGAGCAAATCTTGGTGATGATGTCATTTACTCTGGAACTGTTGCAGGAGCTTTAGAGGGGCGTTTTTTAGGCCTTCCTTCAATTGCAATATCTTTAGCAAGTTGGGAGTGTAATCACTTTGAGACAGCAGGGGAAATCGCAAAGAGATTAGTTACTCAAATTGACAAATCAGAACTATCTTACAATACTATCATTAATGTTAATGTTCCAGATATTCTTCTTAAGGAAATTAAAGGGATTAAGAGTACTCGTTTAGGAAGTAGGCATAAATCTGCGCCAAGTATAAAGGACAAAAAAGATTCCTCTCTCTTCTGGATTGGTGAAAATGGAGAAGAAGCTGATAATGGAGAGGGTACAGATTTTCATGCAATTTCTAATAATTTCGTCTCAGTAACGCCTCTTCAGATTGATTCAACTAAGTATAGCGAAATGACAATTTTATCTAGTTGGCTTAATAATATATGATAAAAAAGTAACATAAATTATATTAAAGTTAAAGGTAGCTTATGAGCTGTATATTATGCGAACAAAAAAATTTAAAAATTATTTCTAGGACAGATTCTAAAAATAATTCTTCTTTAAATATTTTTTTATGCAACGTTTGTGGGATGGTTCAGCAAAATCCAATTCCATCTGAAGACGAAGTTAATGAATATTATTCTAGCGTATATAGGCAGGACTATAAAAAAACATATGTACCTAAAATTAAGCATGTTTTTCGCGCAGGAAATCTTGGGTTAGATCGCATTAGTTTTTTAAAAAATAGAGGTATTGATAATGGAAGCCTTCTTGATGTTGGAGCAGGAGGTGGGGAATTCACATATTTATCCAGTAAATTAGGTTTTATGTCTCAAGGTATTGAGCCAAATATTGGCTACTCAAGCTACGCTCGAGAAGAGTATGGAATTAAAATAGAGACTGGGCAACTTTCTGATGTCCATGGTAAATTTAAAGTAATTACGATGTTTCATGCCTTGGAGCATATTCCCGATGTAGTTAAAGCCTTTGAGTTATTATTTAATTTGCTAGAAAAGAATGGGCACTTATTAATAGAGGTTCCAAATATCGAAACAAATGATGCCTCTCCACATAATATTTACTTTAAAGCGCATATCCATTATTTTAGTTCATCAACATTAGTTTCTGCGGCTAGTAAATATTTTGATAAAATTGACATGGTTAGTGACTCCAATCTTAGAGTTTTATTTAAAAGAAAAGAAGTTGTTAGTGATTTGATATTGCCATCATTTGATCAAGTTGCTAAAACGACTAAGAGACTTCAGAAAAAAGGATGGCTTGAATATATTTTTAAAGGTGGGGGTTATAAAAAACTACCTCTAAGACTTAGTAAAATTTTTATTGAGTCTCGAATTAGCCATAAAAGCGGAATTAAAATATTAAATGATATGATTAAATATCATTAATGGTAAAAAATCACTTATAAGTATCCTTTAGACCAACTGTTTTATTGAATATTAATTTGTCTTTTAGTTGATTATCAAGACAATAATATCCTTCACGTTCAAATTGGTAAACTCTTTCTATTTTAGCGGCTGATAAATTAGACTCAACAAATCCATATTTTATTTTAAGTGAATCAGGGTTAAGTATTAAAGAAAAATCATCAAATTTTGAAGGATTTGATTCAGAAAAAAGGCGATCATAAATCCTAAATTCAGCTTCTAACGCACTGCTAGCTTCGACAAAGTGAATAACACCTTTAACTTTTCGACCGTCAGAAGGGTTTTTTCCTAAAGTCTCAGAATCGTATGTACAGTAAATAGTTTTAAAATTACCATCTTTATCATTATCAAAACGAGTTGCTTTGACAACATAAGAGTTTCTTAATCGGACTTCTTTGTTTAGGGCCAGCCTCTTATATTTGTTATTAGGTGAAACCTCTAAAAAATCTTCTCTATCTATATATATTTCCCTACTAAAGAAAATTTCTCTAGTACCCATCTTTTCATTTTGAGGATGATTAGGAGCTTTAATAGATTCCATTTTATCTGCAGGATAATTCTCAATTATTAATTTAATTGGATTAATCACAGCCATTGAACGAGGAGCGATAGAATTTAAATCATCTCTAATAGCTGATTCTAAAATTGAAACATCAGTCAAGCTGTTAACTTTTGAGACTCCAATTGCTTCAGAAAATTTGATTATTGAAGCAGGGGTATAGCCACGTCTACGAAGTCCAGAAATAGTTGGCATTCTAGGATCATCCCATCCAGAAACATGATTATTATCTACTAAAAGTTTTAAGTTTCTTTTAGAGGTAGTTGTAAATTCAAGATTTAAACGAGAAAACTCATATTGATGTGGTCGACTAGGGAGGTTAAATTCATCTAGATTTTCTAATATCCAGTTATAAATCCTACGATTGTCTTGAAATTCTAACGTACATATAGAGTGAGTAACTCCTTCAATTGCATCGCCAATGCAATGAGCAAAATCATACATTGGGTAAATGCACCAGTCATCATTTGTTTGATGATGAGTATCAAATCGAATACGATAAAGCGTAGGATCTCGCATACACATAAAATTAGAAGACATATCAATTTTGGCTCTTAGTACACATTCTCCTTCCTTAAATTCACCTGCTTTCATTTTATGAAATAGGATTAAATTTTCTTCAGGACTAGTTTTACGATATGGGCTATTTTTTCCAGGACTTTTTAATGTTCCCCGATAAGATCGAGTTTTTTCTATGCTTAAAAAACAGACGTAAGCTAATCCTTTAGAAATTAACTCTTCAGCACTTTTATAAAATATATCAAAATAATTTGAGCTAAATTTGATCTTGCCATCCCAATCAAAACCTAGCCAAAGTATATCTTCTTTTATAGATTTAACATATTCAATATCTTCTTTAGCTGGGTTTGTATCATCAAATCTAAGATTGCAAAAACCATCATAATAATTAGCAGTTCCAAAATTAAGGCAAATTGATTTTGCATGGCCAATGTGAAGATAACCGTTAGGCTCTGGTGGAAATCTAGTTACTATAGAATTATGCTTGCCAGTTCTAAGGTCATCATTAATGATATTTCGAATAAAATTTGTTGGGCTTTCGTCTTTATTTTCGGAATTCATGCAGATCAGTTTAATGATAAATTTTAGCTTATTGAATTATATCATTAAAAGCTTAATTTAATAAGTTGAGGTAATTAGTTGAATGACGTTGTAAAATGATTTTTATGAAGATAGCAATAGTTAAACTTTCTGCAATTGGTGATATTATTCATTCAATGATTGTCTTGCAATTTATTAAAGAAAAGTACCCTGAGTCAATAATTGACTGGTTTGTGGATACTTCATTAAAAGGAGTCTTAGAAAATAATCCACATGTTAGTAAGATTCATACCATTAGACTGAGGGAAGCCAAGAAAAAAAAATCACCCATACTATTTTTTAATGAAATTGCCAAGCTAAGAAAACTCAAAAAATATGATTTAGTTATTGATATGCAAAATTTAATTAAGTCTGCAATTATTGCTCAATTAATTCCTTCAACTCAGACTATTGGACTTGATATGAAATCATCCAGAGAGGGTCTCGCGTCAATATTCTATACTCAAAAATATGCTATAGATCGCTCGATTAATGTAATAAATCGTAATGTAGAAATTATATGTAAAGCACTTGGTATAAAAGTTTCAGAAGAGGAGCTAATAAATAAAAAATCTTTTTTGTTTTTTGATAATACGACAGATTTTGATTTTCTTTTGAATGACAAGCCAAATATCTTGCTTATTCCAGGAGCTTCATTTGACTCCAAAATATATCCAGCAAAAGGCTACGCTGAGATTGTAAAAAAAATTAATGGTAATTTCATTGTAATCTGGGGAAATGATTCTGAGCGGTTAATTGCAGAGGAGATTGAGTCTATAGCACCAAAGGTTTTAGTTATCAATAAACTTTCTTTAAATGATCTTAAATCATTGATATCAAAAATGAATCTTGTTATTGGCGGAGATACGGGTCCAGTTCATATGTCTTGGGGATTGGGAATTCCATCTATTACTTTATTTGGGCCTACTCCAGGCTATAGAAACACTCGCCTTACAAATGTTAATTGCATTATTGAGTCAAGTTCAATTGTAGATCCTTATAAAATTAATAAAAGTGATACATCAATAAAAGATATTAACCCAACCGAAGTTGTTAAAATAGCAGAAAAATTATTAACAGACTATAAGTAAATATTCGCTATTCTTTTTAAAGTTGGATATTATTATAATTTCTATTTGTTTGCTAGAAGCATTCTTTACTCTAGAAAATAATAAATATACATATTCTGTGCCAAAAGATATATTTAATCTATAAAAAACTATTTAAATTATATAATGAAATTATTAATAACCGGCTCAGCAGGCTTCATTGGATCAGCTTTATCAATTAAGCTTCTTGAAAGGGGAGATATTCTAGTAGGAATAGATAATCATAATGACTATTATGATCCTGTATTAAAAGAGAAGCGCCTTGCTCGACATTTAGACCACGCAAATTACACTCATGTTCGAGCTGATATAGAAGATAATTCATCATTACAGTCTTTGTTTAAGAAGCATAAGTTTGATGGTGTAGTTAATCTTGCTGCACAAGCAGGTGTTAGGTATTCGATTGAAAACCCTCAAGCATACATAAATACTAATATAGTAGGTTTTGGGAATATATTAGAAGGATGTAGACATAATAATGTCTCTCACCTTGTCTATGCATCAAGTAGTTCAGTATATGGCTCTAATACTAAAATGCCCTTCTCTACACATGATAGCGTTGACCATCCATTAAGTCTCTACGCAGCAAGTAAAAAAGCAAATGAGTTAATGGCGCATACATATAGTTATTTATATAAATTACCAACTACAGGGCTTAGATTTTTTACTGTATATGGTCCTTGGGGGCGCCCTGATATGGCTCTATTCAAGTTTACTAAATCAATTCTAGCTGGAGAAAAGATCCCAGTTTTTAATTATGGAAATCATCGAAGGGATTTCACATACATTGATGATATTGTAGAAGGCGTTATACGTATTTTAGATCGACCAGCAGAACCAAATATTGACTGGAGTGGAGATAATCCAGACAGTGCATCATCTTCAGCTCCTTGGAAAATTTATAATATAGGCAATAACTCACCTATAGAGTTAAATATGTATATTGAAGCAATAGAAAATGCATTGGGCATTAAGGCTTTAAAAGAACTTTTACCCCTTCAGCCAGGAGATGTTCCAAATACTTTTGCTGATGTAGATGATCTTATGGCAGATTTTAATTATAAGCCAAGTATGACTGTTGAAAAAGGAGTGTCAAATTTTATAAAGTGGTATAAGGATTTTTACAAAATAAGCCATTAATGCTTGATAATATTTTCTGATTCATGTATTGAGTTAAGAAAAAACATAGCTTTAGACTTTGGTTCTTCAATTTTATGACCGCTTCTTACAAGAATAGTCTTTGACACCCCTGCTAAATTGGCTGCAGTTATATCTGTTTCTTTGTCTCCAATCATCCATGATTTCTCTAGGTCTATATTATAGCGAGTTGCAGCCTCATTAAACATGCCTGGCTTTGGCTTCCTGCAATTACAATCAGCTTCTATAGAGTGCGGACAATGAAAGGTATCCAAAATACCCACTCCATTCTTATTAAACTGAGTTAGCATCCATTGAGTTAATTTTTGATAATCACTTTCAGTGTAGTAACCCCTAGAAATTCCAGATTGGTTAGATACAATAATTATTTTATAACCTAGTTGTAAAAAATTTACACAAGCTTCAAAAACACCATCAATAAACTTGAAGTTTTGAATCTTAAAAAGATAACCCACTTCTGCATTAATGACACCATCACGATCAAGAAAAATTATCTTTATTGGCATTCATGATTCCATTAAAATACATTTAATTACTTTTAATAAATAGTATTTTATCAAATTATGGTAACTTTTGACAGCCCACTTGATCGCATATATCAGTATCTTCTTATTTCAGCATTTTTTTTACTCCCCCTTACGGTTCTGGGGAACAATATTGCAATATGGCTCATTACAATTCTTTGGCTGTCTTCAGGAAGTTACTTAAAAAAAATTCAACAAATAAAAAGTAATAATCTTGCTATTGCTTCCATTATTTTTTTTCTGGTTCATTTTAT
Organism: Candidatus Pseudothioglobus sp. Uisw_086; assembly: GCF_048085745.1. Classification (GTDB taxonomy): domain Bacteria; phylum Pseudomonadota; class Gammaproteobacteria; order PS1; family Pseudothioglobaceae; genus Pseudothioglobus. The sequence continues at coordinate 315,933 of NZ_CP159803.1, forward strand.
TAGTCTTTTATGGACAACTAATCTTGATTGGGGTCTTGAGATACTCAGAAAAATGCTTCCATTTATCCTTGTCTTGCCGATTTTTTTATGTATATCAAAAAAAGCTAATAAAAATTTCTATATAACTGCATTTTTATTAGCCATTGCTATTTCAGAGGGATTTTCTTATTTAATCTGGTTTGAAATAGTTCCTCCATATAAATATGGAGATGTTGTAAATCCAACCCCGCTAATGAGCCATATTTCATATAATCCTTTTTTGGCATTTGCAATATATTTAGTCTTAAATAAATTGTTTTCAAATGAAAAATTATCCCAAGTGGAGCGAGCTATATATACATTTTTTACTTTAACAATGACTTTTAATATGTTTATTACAGGAGGTAGAGCTGGCCAAGTAATGTTTTTTGCCGCCTTAGTTGTTCTTGCCGTTCAACACTTTAGAAGCTCGCAAATAAAAGCTACCTTTATTGCATTATCAACAATTATCTTAATTACTGCTTTGGCTTATAGCTCAAGTCATTTATTTCAATCAAGAGTTGATTCAGCTGTTAGTGACATTACAAACTACAATATTGATAAAAATACTGCTGTTGGAATGCGAATTACGTTTCTCTTAAATTCTTTTACCCTTTTTAGTGAATCTCCTTTATTAGGAGTAGGCGCTGGAGATTTTCCAGCCGAATATGAAAGAATTAATGAGCTTAATAGCCCTGAGGTGGATTTAACTGTTCAGCCTCATAATATGTATTTATTAGTACTAGCACAATTAGGTTTTTTAGGTTTTTTATCCTTGGGGTGGATTTTTTATCTTCAATTTAAAATAGCAATGTTGACTAGGGATAAAATAATTCAAAATATTGGCATCGCTATGCCGATATTATTTTTAATTATCATGTGGAGTGATTCTTACTTGCTAGGCCACTATACAAGTAATTTATTTATCTTGTTTAGTTCTTTTATTTATAGTAATCGTTAAGGAATGATTCCTTCAAAAATTTTAGTAATAATTCAACGATCTAATGGTGACGTTTTTTTAAGTGCTCCATTAATTCAACAACTTCAACAAAGTTTTCAACCTTGTAAAATTGACTTATTAATTAATGATGATACTCTCGCTGTAGCTAAAATACTTCCACATATTTCTGATATTCATACTTTTTCTTACGTAAATAAAAATGAAAAAAAATGGTATCAAGAAAAAAATATTTTCAAAAAAATCTATAAAAAATATGATTTAAGTATTAACTTAACTGCCAGTGATCGTAGTGTTTTATACTGTATTTTAGCCAGCAAGTGTTCAATAAGTGCAATTGAAGAACAAACGAAAAAATCTTGGTGGAAAAAGATACTTCTGAGTCATTATTATGTTTTTGACAATAAAAAACACATCTTATTGAACAATCTTGAACCACTTAAGTCTTTGAATATTAATAAGTTTGATACTAGGTCAAGTTTAAATATTAATAGCGAAAAATTTTCTGAAATTAGAGACAAGTTAAGTAAATTAAAAATATCAAAATTTTTCATTTTCCATCCTTCTGCTCAATACAATTATAAGGTTTATCCTCAGCATTTAAGAAATCAATTATTGAGCTTATTAAACGAATTAAATGTTCCAATTATTGTAACTGGTGGTATGAGTCATATAGATATTGAAATTAATAAAACACTACCTACACTAAGTAATGTTACAAGCTGGATTGGTAAAACTTCAATTGAGGATTGCATTGCATTAAGTTCTCTTTCAGAGGGCTATATTGGAATGGATACATTGAACATGCATATTGCTGCATTTTATAACAAGCGAATTTTTGCAATATTTGGGCCTACAAATTTATCAATGTGGGCGCCTTGGTCAAATGAATTACAAGTATCGACTGCAACCAATATTCCTTTACAAACTTATGGTAATGTTTCAGTTTTTCAAGCAGATTTAGCTTGTGTCGCCTGTGGTAAAGCTGGTTGTGATGATAAGCATGGTAAGAGTGAATGTTTAGATCATATTAGCCCATTAGTAGTCTTTAATGAAGTTAAAAATTGGCACCTAAGTAGATAAAATTGAAAAAATATAATAGAAAAATACTTTTATATATAGTTTATGGCGATGACCCTGGATATTATTATGGGGCAAAGTTTAGTTATTTAACTTTTATGCATTGGGTTAAATATGAAAACCAAGTAGAAGTAGTAGTACTAACCGAAAAGCCTGATGAGTTTTCTGAATATCCAATAAAAGTTATTTCAATGAGTGTCCTTCAAAAAAATGATTGGTCGCTTAATGGAAAATACCATTTTAGAATCAAAAATCGTGGGCTTGCTTATGTAATGGATAAGCTTAAATTAGAGAGCCAAGATAAGATACTATTTTTTGATACTGATACATATTTTCACAAAAATCCAATACCACTATTTGATTTAATTAAACCAAATCAAGCCTTATTCTATCTAAATGAAGGCCAAATATATAAAAGAAAAAGATTTTCTATTTATATCAAGTATCTTGAAGGTAAGCTTATTAAAGTTGGTAATCAAAATTATAAATTATCAAAAAAATCAATGATGTGGGGATCTCTTATGATTGGAATAATGCCAAATATGCGACCAAGTCTGGATTGGGCAGACAAACTTTTAATAAAATTAATTGATATTGTTCCAGCACATACTATTGAGCCATTTGCACTTTCAGAGGCTCTTTTAAAAAAATATAAAATAATTGAAGGAAAAAATTATGTTAGTTTGTATTCAACCTCTAGAAAAAAAACTCATGCTGTTGAAATTTTAAAAAGATTTTTTGAGCAATATCAAAATTTTTCTATTGATGAAAAAATAAAGTTATCTCAAAAAGTTACGTTGAAAAGAAGTTTTTTAAAAGTTTTGAAGCAAAGAATATTTCAATTATTAAACTATGATAAGTAAAAAAATTCCTATACTAATGTATCACAGTATTGAATTAATGCCCAGATCAACTGTTATGCGAGGTATGCATGTTCCTCCAAGGCGGTTCAAATTTCAAATGTGGCTTCTAAAAATACTGGGTTATAAGGGTTTAAGCATAAGGGAGCTTCAGCCCTATCTTGATGGAACTAAGACTGGAAAAGTTGTTGGGATTACATTCGATGATGGTTATCAGAATAATTTGAAAAATGCTGCACCAATTCTAAGTAAATATAAATTTAGTGCGACATGCTATCTTGTTAGTAATTATATTGGTACTTCAAATGTTTGGGATTATTCCAAAGGCATAACTCAAAGACCATTAATGTCAACCGATGAGGTCAAAGAATGGATTTCTTTAGGAATGGACATTGGGGCCCATACTCAATCTCATGTTGATTTAAAATCTACAAATGAAGATATAGTAAAAAATGAAATTAACTTTTGCAAGGCCAGCCTAGAAAAAAAATTTAATATATTAATAATGGATTTTTGTTATCCTTTTGGCAGTTTTGATGAAACGACATGTAATATAGTTAAAAAAGCTGGATATTCAACTGCTACAACAATGTTACGCGGAAGAGTCCATAATGAGACAAGTCACTTTCAACTGCCTCGAGTGCCAATTACCTTTCATACTTTACCACACCTATTTTTGATTAAGATTTTTACAAGTTATGAAGATAGAAAATTAAAAATTGATTAAAAGTATTACTGAAAGCTTTATTTTCTTCTATTAATTTTTTTGACTCTTGGAGCTTGCCAGTCAGCTTGAGTTTCTGTTAACTTAATATATCTATAGAATGTTCCTTCAAAGTTTCCAAATGCAATTACAAATCCAGGACCTCCGTCCAGAAACCCAAGTTTAAATATGTAATGTTTAATAAACGACCATAATCCATGAACAAATGCCTTAAAAACACTACCCTTAACGCCTTTTTTAATTAGCTTTGATACACCAAGGCTAGAATAGCGGTTACTTTTATATATTATTTCTTCAGTATTTTTGAAGGGAATTTGCCAAATACTATTTTTAATAATACCAATATCATAATTACTTTTACTAATAAATCCTTCATGAACTGGTTCCATGGAGTAACTCATTTTTCCATTTTTAAAAAGTTGAGGTTGTCTAAAATTAGGCCTCCAACCAGAGTATTTTATCCATTTACCCATAAAAAAATTTTTTCTTGGAACTAGATATATATCAAGGGGAGCATTTTCAATTAATTTTAAAATCTCATCTCTTACTTCATGAGTGCATCTTTCATCAGAGTCAAGACTAAAAATCCAATCCCCAGTGCAATGCTCAATTGCTTTATTTCTTAACTCGCCATAGCCATTAAAAGGAATATGAATTACTTTCACTCCTAGTTTTTCAGCTATTTCAGTTGTCCCATCAGTGCTATGTGAATCTGCCATAATAATTTCATCAGCCCACAAAACAGAGTTTATACAGTCGCGAATTTTTTCTGCCTCATTGTAGGCAATAATATAAGCAGATATTTTCATAGGTATTTAGAGGTATTTTGAAAAAAACTTAAAATTGCTAGATAATTTAACATATAGATTATAATTTCATTTCATTTTATCTAAAAATTACTTTATAAATGCAAGTAAGTTTAATTATTGCCACCTTCAATCAATCTGAGTCCTTAATGATTCTTTTTAAAAGCATTGAGATGCAAACTCGAATCCCTGATGAAATAATTATTGCTGATGATGGAAGTGGTGAAGAAGTCAGAAAAGTTATTAATGAAGTTCAGCAAAATAGTTTTTTAAAAATCAACCATTCATGGCAGGAAAATATTGGATTTAGAGCAGCTAAATCAAGAAATAAAGCAATAGCTAAGTCAAATTTTGAATATATTATAATGGTGGATGGTGACATGATTCTTCATCCAAAATTCATTCAAGATCATATTGATAATTCAAAAAAAGGGTTTTATGTTCAAGGCTCAAGAGTTTTATTATCAGAGAGTCAAACAAATAAAATATTTAAAAATTCAAAGAAAAATAAAAATTTTGAAATTTCATTTTTTTCACCAGGTTTAGGCAATAGAAAGAATTCTATCTATTCCACCTCACTATCTAAACTTTCAAATATACTTAATTTTAATAGTAATAAATTACATTCTGTACGATCATGCAATATTAGTTTCTATAGAGAAGATTGCATAGCAGTAAATGGCTTTAATAATAAATTTGAAGGCTGGGGTAGGGAGGATAGTGAATTTATCCTGCGTCTTCTTAATAGTGGACTTAAAAGAAAGAATGTACGTTTTAACTTAATACAGTTCCATCTATGGCACAATGAAAGCTCTAGGGAGCATTTAGATAAAAATACTTTGATGTTAGAAAAAGCTATAAAAAACCATAGTGTCTGGTGTGATGATGGTATTGATAGGTATTTATAGTTTTTATTATTGGAAGAAAAATGAAGGTTAGTGCGTTTACTTTTATAAAAAATGGACAAATACTTGGATATCCTTTTGTACAGTCTATTAATTCAATCCTGCCAATAGTTGATGAGTTTATTATCAATGTTGGAGAGAGTGAAGATGACACCTTAGCTATGATTAAGTCGATTCCAAGTTCAAAAATACGAGTTATTGAGTCCAGATGGAGTGATGCAATGAAGGATCGAGGCTATGTATATGGCCAGCAAAAAATGATTGCTCAATTCAATTGTACAGGTGACTGGCTTTTTTATATTGAAGGAGATGAGATTTATCATGAGGATGACTTAGTTAAAATTGAGAAAAGTATGCGGAGATATAATGATAATGATAATGTTGAAGCGCTTGTATTTGATTTTTATCATTTTTATGGTAATGCTAATACTTTTCTCGACTCACCTGGATGGTACCGTTCAGAGGCTAGAATTTTAAAAAACTCATTAAGATCTTATGCCCCTGATGGCCTTTATTGGCTTGTATTGGATAATAAGAGTAATAAAAAAAGTAGGTTTCCTAAGGCTAAGCATACGGGTGCTCATTGCTATCACTATGGATGGGTAAGGACTCAAGAGCAAATGAATCTTAAAAGCCGTAAAGTTCAAAAATATTGGAATAAACAACATAAGGAAATTGATTATTCACAGATGGATTTTCAGGTGATAAAAGAATTTCATGGAAACCATCCAAACGTAATTAAAGATTGGATTCCAAAAGAACTTGGTTTATTTGAGGTTGATCCAAACTACAACCCCACCAAAAAACAAATCAAACATCGATTTATGATGAAAATAGAAAAAATGTTTGGCTTGGACTTAAGTAAAAAACACTTCAAGTTAGTGAAATGAAGCTTTTAGTTGAGCTTCCAAGTTGGCTTGGTGATTGCGTAATGCTCACCCCTGCTTTTGAAAATCTAGTAAGTTTCTATGATAATCCAGAAATTACTATTCTTGGTTCAAGCATATCTGTAGAGGTTCTAAAAAATCACCCTAATGTGGTAAATTTTTTTATACTCAATAAAAGCTATAGTTCGTTTTTTAGCCAGCTGAAATTTTTGGATCAATACGATGTTTTTATATCTTTTAGAGATTCATATAGAACAACAATATTGAAATTTTTTATATCTGCAAAAAATAAATATCAGTTTAATAAAAATTATTATTTAAATAAACATGTAGTTGAAAAATATAATGACTTTGTTAATGAGGTCTTAAATGTTGATAAAAAGCCAGGTCGACTATTTGTTTATCAAAATAATGAACAAAGTAATAATTCAATTTTAATTGCAGGTATTAATCCTGGTGCAGCATATGGTGATGCAAAAAGATGGAATATCGACAAGTTTGCAGAAGTTGCATTAAGGCTTTCAAGTACTTATGAAATTATTATCTTTGGTGGGCCAGATGAAGTAGATATTGCATGTGAGATTGAAAAAAAACTCGTTAAAAATAATGTAAGTAATTTTCAAAACCTTGCAGGAAAGACGACAATTCAAGAGCTGATTAATCATATTTCAAATTTAAGTTTATTTGTTACTGGAGATAGTGGGCCCATGCACTTAGCTGCAAGTTTTCAAATTCCAACTGTTTCAATCTTTGGGCCAACACTTCACCATGAGACTTCTCAGTGGAAAAATAGTAAAAGTACTATAGTCAAAAAAAACTTGAGTTGTCAGCCATGCATGAAGCGAACTTGTCCACTAAAACATCAGAATTGCATGAACTTTATTGAAGTTGAGGAGGTGCTAAGCTCCATTGATTCATTAAATTAGTTTTTGACTCTGTCTTCTATTAAAGTACAAAGAGTGTGCCCAATAAAAATATGAATTTCCTGAATTCTTGCTGTATCAATAGAGGGCACTATTATACTAGAATTACATATTTCTTTTAATTGCCCCCCCTTATTTCCACTTAATACAATAGTTTTACAGCCTATTTTTTTTGCAACTTTTAATCCACTAATGATATTTTCACTATTTCCACTAGTGCTGATTCCAATAATGACGTCATTAGTATTGGCTAAAGCTTCAATTTGACGATCAAATACATGAGAAAAGCCAAAGTCATTACTAACTGCTGTAATTATTGAGGAATCGGTAGTAAGGGCAATAGCAGAAATCGCTTTTCTATCAACTTTATACCTTCCGACAAGCTCAGCAGCTATATGCTGGGCATCAGCTGCACTTCCACCATTTCCAATTAACAAGATTTTTCCGTCATTATTAATACAATCAATGCAAAGATTTGCTGCGATCTCTATATGAGGAATTAGAGATCGCATTGCAAGATCAAATGCTTTGATATGTTCTTTAAATTCGTTTTTAATTAATTGTTGCATTCGTATTTAAGATTTTTTTGATTTGATTGATAGTATTAGTAGTACTTTTATCATCTTCATAGTCGACTATTTTTAATTGGTCAACGATATTTTGACCAACGACTTGCTTATTTTTATAGTCACCACCCTTTACTAATATATTTGGCTTTATTGAGTTAATCAAGTCATAAGGGGTGTCTTCATCAAAAATTACTACATAATCAACTACTTCTAGAGACGCAACAATATATGCACGATCATCTTCAGAATTAATAGGGCGATTTTTACCTTTTAGAGCGGCTACAGATCGATTAGAGTTTAGTCCAACTATTAAAATATCACCAAAACTTTTTGCCTCTTCTAAATATTTAACATGCCCAGAGTGAAGTAAATCAAAACATCCATTTGTGAAAATGATTTTTCTACCTTTGGATTTTAACTCTTTACTGACCACGATAATTTCACTTAATGTTTTAATATGTTGATAGCTTGAAGATTTGTTAATGCTAGACTCATATTCAATAATTTCATTAAATGAAGTAGTAGAACTTCCAATTTTGCCAACAACAATCCCTGCAGCTAAATTTGCAAATTTAACTGCTACATCTATATCAATTTGACAAGCTAAAGCAAATCCAAGAGATGCAAGTATTGTATCACCAGCCCCAGTGACATCAAAAACCTCTCTAACTACTGTAGGATAAATCCGAAGATCATCATCATAAATAGCAACACCTTCTTCACTAAGTGTGATTAGTGAAATATCTAGTCTATATTTTAATTTCAGCTCTATAATGGCCAGTGTAAGTGATTCATTATCTTTAATATCTATCTTAGTAGCCTCTCCTGCCTCCTTTTTATTTGGCGTAAGTAAATAAGCTCCTGTATATTTTGAATAATCAAAGCCTTTAGGATCAATTAAAACCTTCTTTTTATATTTTGTAGAAATTTCGATTAAAGTTTTAGTTAATTCAACAGTTAATAAGCCCTTCCCATAGTCTGATAGAAGAACAATATCATAGTTTAAAATTATTTTTTTGAAAGTGGTAAGTACTTTTTCTTGAGACTCAGAGCTAATCTGGCTAGTACTCTCTTGATCATAACGAACCACTTGCTGCTGAGAAGATATAATTCTAGTTTTTCTCGATGTGATGCGGTTTTCTTGCGTAAAGAGATATTTTGAGTCAACACCAATATCCTTTAAAAGTTTTTTTAGCTCTTTAGAAGTTTCATTATCTCCAATAACGCTAACAATATCAGCTTTTGCACCAAGTTTTATTAAGTTATTTACAACATTTCCAGCTCCACCAAGAGAAATACTTTCCTTTTCAACATCAACAATTTGTACTGGAGCCTCAGGTGATATGCGTTTGCAACCTCCCCAAAGATAGTGATCTAGAATCATATCCCCAATTACTAATATTTTTGGGGATTTAGTTTGAAACTCAATCATAATGTCCCTTCAAAGAAAGTTCTCTTAATTTCAGGAACATAGGATTTGATTCCTTTTTCCAAAGAAAATTTTGGCTTAAAGTCTAAGTATTTTTTAGTTGAATAAATATTAGCCTGGGTATGATTTTGATATCCTTTATAAGGATTAGCAAAATATTCAGTTTCCAGTTGAGAATCTAACTCGGCTTTTAATATAATTGATATCTCCTCAAAGCTTCGAGAAACACCTGTACCAACATTAAAAGTCCCATTTTTTAAAGGGCTGCATGCTTTAATATTCGCTTGAATTACATCCTCTATATAAATAAAGTCTCTAAAAATATTTTGAGAGCCTTCAAATAAACGTGGTTTATTGTTATTCAGAATCTGGTGGCCAAGTTGAATAATCATTGATGACGTGCTCCCCTTATAAAACTCTCTTGGACCATATACATTAAAATATCTAAGTCCAACTATTGTCATAGTGGGATTTTTTTTTGTAAATTTTTCAGCAATTTTATCCATAATATATTTGCTGAAACCATAAGGATTTTCAGGATTTTCTTTACCTACAGTTTGAGGGGAGGGTTCACTACCATATGTTGCAGCTGAGCTTGCATATATTAGAACTGAATTATCTCGTTTAGCAATTTCTAGTAGTTCATAAAAAGAGTTTACATTAGTTTTCATAACTTCTTCTTGGTCATAGACCCTAGTATCAGAAATTGCAGCTTGGTGAAAGATGAAATCAAATTTAAACTGATTAAGCAGCAATAAACTTTCACTATTATTTATATTGCCACAAATTATCTCACCATTAAACCCAATTAAATTTTTGTAATGCCCAAAGCTTATTAAATTTCCATTTGAAAAAGTAGACTCATTTCTAAAACAATCAAATATAACAATAGTACATTTAGGGAAGTTTTTTTGGAAAAAAAATGCTAAGTTACTTCCAATAAAACCTGCACCTCCTGTTATAAGGATTGTTTTATTATTAAAATTAGTATTACTATATGACATATTTATATTTTTAAAAAAAACTCAAAAATTCTTTTCTATTATAATAGCTAAGCAACGTTAAATTCACTTGGTTAATTTTTCAATTTTTAAACTATTTTCCGTATTTTTTAATAATTTGTATTGGAGTTATAGCTATTTTTTGCAAAGGTAAATCTTGTTTTTTAAATGGCTATCTTTTAGAGTATTTACTATAAAATCAACATGTATATTAAGTTTGGTATATTTATCAATAACTTAATATTTTAATTTTTAGAGTATTATTACTTGAAGCTATGCAGTATGGCTATTAAAAAAATCTTAATCACAGGTGGAGCAGGCTTTATTGGCTCTGCTTTGATTCGCTATATTTTGAATAATAGTGGTCATATTGTAAAAAATATTGATAAACTTACTTATGCTGGTAACTTAGAGTCTTTAAAGTCTATTGGTGAAAGCTCAAATTATATTTTTGACCAGGTAGATATTTGTGATGCCAAATCTATTAATAGAGTTTTCAAGCAATTTCAGCCTGATATTGTATTGCATTTAGCTGCTGAATCTCACGTTGACAATTCTATTGATCGCCCAAGTGATTTCATCCAAACAAATATTATTGGAACATTCACGCTTTTGCAGCAATCTTTATCTTATTGGAGAAAGCTCAGTGGCGATAAAAGAAATGATTTTCGCTTTCATCATGTTTCTACTGATGAGGTTTATGGAGATTTAAATAAAAATGAAGCTTTATTTACTGAAAAAAATTCATATAAACCTAGTTCTCCTTATTCTGCTTCAAAAGCCAGTGCAGATCATTTGGTGCGGTCTTGGTATAGAACATATGGGCTTCCAGTCATAATTACTAATTGCTCTAATAACTATGGCCCATTCCAGTTTCCTGAAAAATTAATACCTGTTGTTATTCTCAATGCAATACATGGAAAATCGATTCCAATTTATGGTGATGGTCAACAAATAAGAGACTGGCTTTTTGTTGAAGATCATGCCCGTGCTTTATTTGAAACTGCTTTTCGGGGAGGGGTTGGAGAAACTTATAATATTGGAGGGCACAATGAAATTAAAAATATTGATGTTGTTCATGGGATTTGTAAGATTCTTGATGAACTGCTTCCAAGTAAAATTTTAAATGTTATAAAGTATAAAGAGTTAATTTCTTTTGTTGATGATAGGGCTGGCCATGATGTTAGATATGCAATCGATTCTTCAAAAATTAAAAAAGAACTAGGCTGGGTTCCAATTGAGACTTTTGAAACTGGTTTAAGAAAGACCGTTAAGTGGTATCTTAATAACCAAATTTGGTGTGAAAATACTAGAATTAAGAATGCTAATTTTAAAGATATGGAGGAGATTAGTTTATGAAAGGTATTATTCTTGCGGGCGGCTCTGGAACAAGACTGCATCCACTGACTAAGGCTTTATCAAAGCAGCTAATGCCTGTATATGATAAGCCAATGATATATTACCCATTATCAATATTAATGTTAGCGGGAATTCAAGAAGTGTTGATTATTTCTACGAAAGAAGACTTGCCTTTTTTTAAAAATTTACTTGGTGAAGGTGAAGATATTGGCATGAGATTTGATTATATCGTTCAGCCTAGTCCTGATGGTTTGGCACAAGCATTTATTTTAGGAGCTGATTTTATTGGCAAAGATGATGTAAGTCTTATCCTTGGCGATAATATTTTTTATGGGCATGGAATTACAGATTTTTTGGATAGTGCTATCTCATCTTTAAAAAATAAAAGCTTTGCTACAATCTTTGGATATTATGTTAAAGACCCTGAGCGTTATGGCGTAGTTGAATTTGATGATAATGGCCAAGTAATTAGTATTGAGGAAAAGCCAGAAAAGGCAAAAAGTAATTATGCTGTAACTGGATTATATTTTTACCCAAATGATGTTATTTCTAAAGCTAATATTGTTAAGCCTTCTCAAAGAGGCGAGTTAGAAATTACAACTTTAAATCAAATGTATCTAGATGAAGGCCGTCTTTCAGTTGAACAAATGGGAAGAGGTTTTGCCTGGCTTGATACAGGGACACATGAGAGTTTGCTTGATGCCTCAACTTTTATTGCAACTATTGAAAAAAGACAAGGGTTGAAAGTTGGTTGTATTGAAGAAATTGCAGTTGATAAAGGATATATTTCAAAGGAGCAATTTAAAAGGTTAGCTCTTCAATCTAGTGATAATCAATATGGTCGTTACTTAGTAAATATTGCAAAAAATATACCTTGAAATATATACGTCAAAAAATTCCTGATTTATTAGTAATTGAGCCTGCTATTCATAAAGATCTTCGTGGATATTTTTTTGAAACTTTCAGGAAAAATTTTTTAGAACAAACTTTAAAATCAAAAATAAATTTTGTCCAAGACAATGAGTCCATGTCTTCTAAAGGGGTTCTGAGGGGGCTACATTACCAAATCTCACCTCATAGCCAAAGTAAGCTTGTGAGAGTTGTATCTGGAAGTATTTTAGATGTTGCAGTTGATATTAGAAATAATAGCCCAACTTTTGGTATGCATATAGCTGTTGAACTAAATCAATCAAATAAACGCCAGTTATTTATTCCAAAGGGCTTTGCGCACGGGTTTTTAGTTTTAAGTGATTCAGCAGTTGTTAGTTATAAAACAGACAACTATTACTCTAAAGATAGTGAACGAGGGATTGCATATAATGATCCCAAGTTGTCTATTGATTGGATGCTTAAGTTAAATGAAATAATTGTGTCAGATAAAGACAAAGTTCACCCTAATTTCTCTTTTGAAAAGATTTATTTCTAAATTTATTAATAATGAAAATTTTAGTACTTGGTAAAAATGGCCAGTTAGGCCAATCAATTAAAAATGTTGTTTCAAAAACAACTCTAAACGAATATTCTTTTATTGGGAAGAACGATCTCGATCTAGCTCAAAATGGAGATATTTCAGATTATTTTAATAATAATAATGTTGATATTATTATTAATTGCTCGGCTTATACTAATGTTGATAAAGCTGAAAAAGATAAATTAATTGCAAATCAAATTAACCATCTTGCTGTAAAGCATATTGCAACTATTGCAAATAAAAAAAATATTAAATTTATTCATATATCTACTGATCAAGTTTTTGATGGAAGAAAAAAAAAATTATACTCTGAGGATGATGAGACAAATCCAGTAAACATCTATGGAAAAACAAAACTGGCAGGTGAAAAGGCATTTTTATCTGCTCTACCTTTCAACGGCATAATTATTAGAACTAGCTGGCTATATTCAGAGTATAGAAAAAATTATGTAAAAAATATGATTGCTCTTGGTAAAGAAAAAAATGAATTAAGTATTGTCACAGATCAAATCAGCAGTCCTACATTTTGTAATGATCTTGCAAAATTAATTGTATCAATAATAGATAATGATAGTTTTCAAAAATATAATAATAAAACCCAAATTTATCATTTTGCAAATGAAGGGTTTTGTAGCCGCTATGATTTTTCAAAAAAAATTTTTGAATTAACTAATATTAGCTGTAATTTAAGTCGAATTCACTCTTCTGAGTATCCTAGGTTGGCCGAGATACCAAAAAATACTTTATTAAATAAAGATAAGATTAAAGAGGCATTAAATATTAAAATTCCTAATTGGGAAGATTCTCTTTCAAAATGCATTAAATTAATGAATATTAATTAATAATAATTTAAATTATTAATGATCTATTTTATTTCTGAGGACGAAAAAAATGTTTTAATTACTTCATAGTTTAAAATAACATTTAGATAATCTAAATGTCTAATTGGGTAACTATGAGTTTTGTTACCTCCTATTGAATTATTATTACTCATTAATTTTATATGTCAAGCAGAAAAATAGCAGTAATAGGTCTGGGCTACGTTGGACTTCCTCTAGCTGCTGAGTTTGGAAAAAAAAGAGAAACTATTGGTTTCGATATTAATAAATCGAGAATTATTGAATTAGTCAATGGTAATGACCATACTCTTGAAATAACACCAGCTGAGTTGCTTAAGTCAAAGTACTTAAGTTTTACTAGCAATGTAAAAGATATTCAAGATTGCTCTATTTATATTATTACAGTGCCGACCCCTATAGACAAAAATAAAGAGCCTGATTTGTTCCCACTTGAAGAGTCTAGCAGGGTAGTTGGAAAAGTTATTAGTCAAGGCGATATTATTATTTATGAATCAACTGTATACCCTGGTGCAACTGAAGAAGTATGCGTTCCAATTCTTGAAAAAAATTCGGGATTAAAATATAATGAAGACTTCTATTGCGGATATTCTCCTGAAAGAATTAATCCAGGAGATAAAAAACACCGTTTAATTGACATAAAAAAGATTACTTCTGGTTCGAACCCGGTAATTGCAGATTTTATTGATAATTTATATAATGAAATAATTATTGCGGGTACCTTTAGAGCGCAAAGTATTAAGGTTGCAGAAGCAGCGAAAGTAATAGAGAATACACAAAGAGATGTAAATATTGCTTTAATTAATGAGCTTGCCTTAATCTTTAATAAACTGGGAATAGATACTGAAGAGGTTTTAAAGGCTGCAGAATCTAAGTGGAATTTCTTATCCTTTCGTCCCGGTCTTGTAGGGGGCCATTGTATTGGGGTGGACCCATACTATTTGACGCAAAAAGCTCTGGATGTTGGATATAATCCAAAAATGATATTAGCTGGGAGAAGACTTAATGATTCAATGACAACTGAGGTTGTAGACCAAGTATTTATATTAATGGAAGATAAGAATATTCAAATACACCAATCTAATATTTTAATTATGGGCTTAACATTTAAAGAGAATTGTCCTGATATTAGAAATACACTGGTTGCCAAGCTGGTTAAAGACTTTGAGGTATTAAATTGCAATGTAGATGTATTTGATCCTTGGGTTGACAAAGATGAGGCTGCTAAAGAATATCAAATAGAGCTCATAAATGAGCCGTTTCCTGGAAAATATGATGCTATTATTTTAGCTGTTGCCCACAATGAATTTAAAGCACTTAAAGTTGATAAAATTAAGAGTTTTGGTAAAGAAAGTCATGTAATTTATGACTTAAAGTATTTATTACCTGCTGAATATTCTGACGGCAGACTTTAGTTATGAATTTTTACATCCCTGTTGAAGTTAAGGATCGTGAGCTTTATGCGAAGCTATTGCTGGCAAAATATGCTGTAAAGAGTGGATTTAATGTAATATTAGGAAAAAAAAATGATTTAAATCGTCTGGTTTTGAGTATGCCTAAAGGTATATATTACGGGCTTGGAATTGCAGAAAATTATAATGATTTTTTTGAAAAACTTTCTAAGTTAGGTCATCTTGTTGTAGTGGGTGAAGAAGAAGGCCTTGTAACTTATTCAGATGAAATGTATTTAGATATGAGGATTTCGCCTAAAACCATTAAGCATGTTGATTTAATTTTTACATGGGGCAAGGAAAACTTCAACATTATAAACAAAGGAAGAAAAAATATCACATCTAAGCTTCGAGTTACTGGTAACCCCAGGCTTGATTTATTAAAGCCAAATTTTTCTGAGGTTTATCAAAATAATATTACCTCAATCAGAAGTAAATATAATGAATTTATTCTAGTATGTACAAGTTTTCCGTCATGTAATCATTTTATTAAAGATATTAATTATGTTCAGTCCCTTATCGATAAAAAAACACTAAAAGACAATAAAAGTATTAAAAACTTTAAAAAATATCAAGAAGTTAAAACAAAAACATTTACATCCTTTTTAGAAGTAATTCCTCAATTGGCAGTTGCTTTCCCTGATACTGAAATTGTAGTCAGGCCTCATCCATCAGAAAGTAAGGAGGTTTATCAAATTCTAGCGGATAAATTCATAAATGTTTTCGTGGAGAGTGATTTTTCAGTTCATCCTTGGATATTGTGCTCAAAGGCGGTTATTCATCATTATTGTACAACCTCTATTGAAGCATTTGCGGCTGGGATTCCAAGGTTCTCTTTACGGCCTCTTGTCGATACTTATAGTGAAAAAGAAATTCCATTCAAATGCTCCAATGAATTTAAAACATCAAACGCTTTAATAGAAGGTATTAAGAGCTTACTATTTAAAAATATAGAAATTGAAGATGAGTCTGAGATGAGAAAAGATTATGAGCATTATGTTTTAAATATGGGTGAATCTATTTCTTCAGATTTAATTATAAATGAAATTATTAATCATATAAAAATCAACCCAAAAAATAATAATAAAGAATTTTTCATATTTCAATCTATAAAAGAATATAAGGGAAGACTTGAGTTTCTCTTAAGAAAAATGATTAGAAATTTTTTTATGGAAAATCATGTTGCTGCTGATTATACTAATCATAAGTTTGATACACTTTCTTTAATTGAGATTCAAGAAGTGTTATTTTTCTTTTCAAAAAATGATGATGTTGAATTTAAGTGTATGAAGCTTGATAAACATTTTGTAAGAATCACTAAGAGTAGTTAATGATTAGTAATATAAATAATTTTTTTGTTTTTCTTAAGAAAATTAATTATCTTGTGGGTAATGATCGTAGAAAACTCCTTTGGCTTGTTCCACTTTTTCTTCTATCTTCTGTATTGGATCTTATTGGAATTGGGTTAATAGTTTCTTTTGTTTCTTTATTAATTAATGGAGAATCAGTAGAACTTGTTCAGTTTTTCAATTTGGATAAATATCAACTTACTTCTCATGAACTAATTGTTGCTTTTAGCTGCTTTTTGTTTTTATTATTTTTAGTTAAGGCAATAACTGCAATATATGTAAATAAAACAATCCTTAAGATTTGCTTTAATTATGGAGTAAGGCTGAGATCATATTTAATTTGTATATATCAAGATATGAGCTATAGCGATTATGCGAGCAGAAATAGCTCAGAATATGTTTATAACGTCCAAACTCTAGCAGGTCAATTTTCAACCTCAATAGTTCAGTCAATTCTTAGAATCATAAGTGAGGGCATAGTTGGCATCCTCATATTAATTTTTTTAGCAATAAATATGGGCATTTCTTTTTATATATTTCTTTTTTTATTGATACTTTCAGGATATTTTTATGACAAATCTTTTAAGAAAAAAAATAATGAGTATGGGAAAGTGGTTAACTCTTCATCAACTCAGATGATACAAAGTATTCAAGAGGCTATGTATGGATATAAAGAAAATCATATATACGGAATAACTGGCTATTTTAATAATTTAGTTCATATTTTTGCCAAAAAACTTGCAATAGCAAGAGTTAAATCTACTGTAATCGTAACTTCGTCTAGATATGTCATTGAATTAGTGGTCATTACCTTTATAGCATTAGTGGCAGTTGTTTCAGTTTATTTAGGAAAAGATTCGCTTTATATTATTTCGACTATAACTATGTTTGGGGTCGCTTCTCTAAGATTAATGCCATCAACAGTTCAAATTTTAGTAAGTTTTGGTAATATTCGATATGGTAAAAATTCAGTAGATAAGTTATATGAAGACCTTAAAAAATATTCTACTAATAATGACTTTAATAATTACCAAGTAACTGGGGTTGTTGATAAAAAAAATATTGATAAGTTAGCTAGTAATTTTGAATCTTTAAGGTTGGAAAAAATTGACTTCTCACATGTATCTAGTGACACAGTAATATTTGAAAATGTCAATCTGACAATTAAAAAAGGAGATATGGTTGGAATAATTGGGTCATCTGGATCTGGTAAAACAACTCTAATGGACCTACTCTTGTTTTTTTTAAAGCCAAATAGTGGAAGAATTTTATATAATAATAATCTCATTAGTCAAGATGCAACTGAGTGGACCTCTCAAGTTGCCTATATTCCTCAAGAAGTATTTGTATTAGACACGTCTCTTAAGAATAATATTGCACTTGGAGTACTAGAGAGTGAAATTGATAATAACCAAGTAGAACTAGCAATTAAACAGTCCAAATTAGACAGCCTTATAGATAAATTAGATGGTGGTTTGAATGCCTATATTGGTGAGCGAGGGGTTCGCTTGTCTGGAGGAGAAAGACAACGAATAGCTTTAGCAAGAGCCATTTATCACAAAAGAGATATTCTTTTTATGGATGAGTCTACAAGTGCTCTTGATATGGAAACTGAAGAACAAATTCTTGAAGAGATAAAAAGTCTCAAGGGCCTCAAAACCTTCATTATCGTGGCTCATAACTATACAACTTTAAAATATTGTGATGTTATTTATGAGGTTACAAGAAAAGGCCTAGTAAATAGAGGAAAGTATGATGATATCAAGTAAAAAATACTAACTAAAAATAGCTATAAATTTAACAACAGGTATATATGAAAAAAGTAAAAATATATGGGGCTGGATCAATTGGAAATCACTTAGCACAAGCATCTAGGCGAATGGACTGGAGTGTCGATATTTGTGATATAGATCATGAGGCTTTAAATCGTACAAAAAATGAAATATATCCTTCAAGATATGATGATTGGGATAATCAGATAAATCTATACAATAATGATCAGGCTCCAGTTGGTGGCTATGATTTAATTATCATCGGAACTCCTCCTGATAGCCATATGAAACTTGCTAGGTCTGCTGTGAGAGAGGGTGCAAAGGCAGTTTTAGTAGAAAAGCCACTATGTTCTCCAGATTTAAATGGAGCTCAAGAATTATTTGATGAGGCAAGAAAAGCAAATTGCTTAGTATTTGTTGGCTATGATCATGCAATTTCTAAGTCTGCTCTCAAAATGTCTAACTCTCTTCAAAATGAAGCTATGGGTGAAATTTATACTCTTGATGTTGAATTTCGTGAATATTGGGGAGGGATATTTCAAGCTCATCCATGGCTAGATGGTCCATCTGATAGTTATCTTGGTTACTGGGAAAAAGGTGGAGGCGCATGTGGAGAGCATTCTCATGCAATAAATTTGTTCCAATGTTTTGCACATGAGTCTGGAATTGGAAGGGTGAATGAAGTTTCAGCTTCCATGGATTATATAAAAGAAGAGGCTCTTAATTATGACAGTATATGTTTAATGAATCTTAAGACTGAACAAAATGTTATAGGTAGAGTAGTTCAGGATGTTATTACAAAACCAACAAGAAAATGGGCAAGGGCCCAGTGTGAAAATGGCTATTTAGAGTGGTTTTGTGGCAATAAGCCTGGAGTTGATTCAGTTATTTATGGTAAAGACAATATTGAGGTTAAAGTTGAAGAGATTCTTAAAACTAGGCCAGATGATTTTTTTCAAGAATTACAACATATAAGTTCAGTGCTTGAGAACAATGAGCTATATAATAAATCACCTATTAAACTTGAAAGGGGTTTAGAGACAATGTTGGTAATTGCAGCAGCCCATCACTCTGCCCAAAATAATTGTCCAGTAACTATTGACTATTCAAAGGGATATTCATTGAAGGCGCTTTCTTTTTAAATAATATTCAATTAATATGAAAAATTTTAATTTCAATGATTTATTTGTACTGGATCTAGCTAACAATCATCAGGGTAATCTGAAGCATGGCTTGAAAATTATTCAAGAATGCTCAAAAATGGTGCATAAACACAAGATAAGGGCTGCAATAAAGTTCCAGTTTAGGCAGTATGAAAGTTTTATTCACCCTCATCACAAAAAAAATAGTGATAATAAGCATATTCCAAGGTTTCTTTCAACGCAACTTAGTCAAAAAGATTGGGAAGTTTTATTTAAAGCAGTTAAAGATGAGGGACTGCTCACAATGTGTACTCCTTTCGATAATGAATCAGTCCCCATAATTTCTGATATGGGGTTTGATATTATTAAGGTTGCAAGTTGTTCGGCAAAGGACTGGCCATTATTAGAAGATATTGCTTTTGCTTCACTCCCAGTTGTTGCTTCCACTGGTGGGCTAAAAATTAATGATGTTGATAATTTAGTAAGTTTTTTTGAGCATCGAGGTGTTGCCCATGCTCTAATGCATTGTGTTTCAATTTATCCAATTCCACAAGATGACTTTCATTTAAATCATATTGATACTCTAAGAAAAAGATATAAGAATACCGTAATTGGCTGGTCTACTCATGAAGATCAGGATGATACGGTTCCAATTCAAATAGCCATGGCAAAAGGTGCAAAAATGTTTGAGAGACATGTTGGGTTGGATACTGATGAAGTGAAATTAAACGTATATTCTTCAAGGCCTAAGCAGCTTGATAAATGGTTTGAGGCTTATAGGTATTCTGAAATTTTATGTGGCTCATCCACTCATCGACCAATCACCGCTATTGAACAAGATTCATTAGACGGACTTCAAAGAGGCATGTTTTTAAAACATGATGTTGAAGCTGGTTTAATCCTTTCTGCAACTGATATTTACTATGCAATGCCATTTGTATCTGGACAACTTTCAAGTGAAAATTGGGTAGAGAATGGAATTCATACTACAGAAGCTATCAAAAAAGATGCCGCAGTTTTCCCTGCCAATGTAGATATAAAGTCCTCTAACAGATACAGAGTTTTAAAAGATGCGATTCATGAAGTTAAAGCCATGCTGAATAATGCTTCAATTAGCCTAAATAGTGAATTTAATATTGAATTTTCTCACCACTATGGGGTCGAGAATTTTAGAGAGGTTGGCGCGTTAATTATTGATTGTGTTAATCGTGAGTACTGCAAAAAACTTATTGTTGTTTTGCCTGGACAAAAACACCCTTCGCATTTTCATAAGCGCAAAGAAGAAACTTTTCAGTCATTAAGTGGTAATTTTGAATATATGCTTGATGGGAGAAAAAAAGTTTTAAAGCCTGGTGAGACAGCTTTGGTTCAGCCTGGTGTATGGCATGAATTTTGGTCTAAAGATGGTTGTATTGTTGAAGAAATTTCTACAACACACTATAACGATGATTCGATTTATAGTGATAAAAAAATTAATGATCTTAAGAGAAGTCAAAGAAAAACTGTAGTTAAGAATTGGGGTCGATTTGAATTAATTGAAAATTAAAGTGCCATGATCAAATATGCAATTTTTGATTTTGATGGAACATTAGTAGATTCTAATAATATAAAGTTAAATGCTTTCTTTCAGGTTACTAGAAACCTTCCGAATTCAAAAGCAATAATTGAAGAAATTCTTTCAAGAGATGTGGGCGATAGAAACACCATCTTTCAATTTTTTTCACGCTCCATGCATAGTGAACATGGAATTTCTGTAAATATTAATGACCTTATTGATAATTACACTTTGTTATGTGAGAGTGAGGTTTCACAAGCAAAAAGTATGAAAGACTCAGAAGAGTCTCTTAAAAAACTAGTATCAATGGGTATAAAGATTTTTATAAGTTCTGCAACACCTGAAAAAACTTTGAATATTATTGTTAATAAAAGAGGGAATAGCCATTTATTTAATGGAATATATGGAAGTCCAAATAGTAAGGAAATGCATATTCATACTATTATGGGGTTGTTTCAGTGCCATCCCTCTGAAATTATCTATATAGGCGATAGTGAAGCAGATAGACTGGCTGCATTACGCACAAATTGCTATTTTTTTGGTGTTGGACATGATCTTTCTAGATTTAGCATTGAGCCTCAGGTTTTTAGAAAGACAATGCATGATTTACCCAAATGGGTAAGCAATATTGCTTGATATGTATAATTACCTATCTTTTGCATTTTTTTAGCAAACCTAAGATGGTTTTTGAAATGCATAAATTTTGAAATAAAGTTTTAACTGAGCCTTAGTATAATTATCCTGAAAAATTGATTAATAACTTAAAAATATTAACTGTAATTCCTGCTAGAGGCGGAAGTAAGGGGATACCTTTAAAAAATTTATCACTTATTGGCACTAAGTCTATAGTTGAATTGGCTGCGATTGTAGCTAGTAAGATTACTTTACTTGACCGTGTTATTGTTTCAACAGATAATCAAAAGATAGCAGATGCTGCAGTTAAGGGTGGCGCTTCAGCCCCCTTTATGAGGCCAGATTATTTATCAGGGGATCAAATTTCTGATTTGGAGGTGCTAACGCATGCACTGCATGAGATGGAGTTAAAAGATAGCTGTGTGTATGATCTTATAATTATGCTTCAGCCAACCTCTCCCCTGAGGACAGGGTTACAAGTAATTCAAACTATTGAGAAATTAGTCTCAAAAGACTTTGATGCTGTTTGGACCATTTCTGAAACTGATTCTAAATCTCATCCATTAAAGCAATTAATTATTGATGAAGAGACTCTAGATTACTATGACAAAGATGGGAAGGATATAATTGCAAGGCAACAATTAAAACCTGTTTATCATAGGAATGGAATAGCGTATGCAATTACAAGGAATTGTTTAATTAATAAAAAGTCTATTATGGGAGATAAGACTGGATACTTGATATGTGAGGGGAATAATATCAGCATTGATACAGAGTCAGATTTAGATTTTGCACGACAGTTTTTTACAAATCTAAATAAATGATTTTTTTCTCTTTTTTGCTAAGGTGGCTTCTTCGCCACAGGCTGGTTGAATTTTTATCAATGTTCAAGGCGTACTCGTTAATTTCAAAAGTTGCTATTTTTTCTATTAAAAAAATTAATAATGATAGCTCGTTAAACATACTTTGTATTGGGAGGGCAATATTTGATGAAGAGATTGAAGAGTTGTCTAATAATAGTAGCAAACTTAACTATTTAGTAATTCCAAAAATAATATTTATCTCAATTTTTCAATTTCATTTTCATCGGAAAATTTTTGATCATACAAACTATCATAATGATAAAAACCTGGACTTTGAAAAAATAGAATATAAAAAATTTCTTGATAATTTTTTAACTATTTTATTTAAAGAACTAAACATTGATGCAATGATGTCTGCAAATTATGTATATTCATGGCAGCAAGAATTGGCATCAATTTGTCTTGAAAGAAAGATACCTTTTGTTATCCTTCATAAAGAAGGAATGACCTCTCCAAGTCAGTATAAAAATTTAGTCGATACTTATACTAATGGTAAGTTTATCGGTTCAAGGATGCTTGTTTACAATGACAATATTAAAAATGCTTTAATTGATGCGAATATTAAAGGAATTACAAAAACTAATATAGTAACTGTAGGAGTTCCTAGATTTGATAAATATTCCTCTATTGGGAGTATTGGAAGTAGTGTAGTTTTCTTTTCTTTTTATATGGAAGATAAGCTTAGACATATTTCATTACCAGAGACAACCAAAAGTGAACTTCTTCAAAAATCAATCAACTTTCATTTAGAAATAATGAAATTTGCTAAACAGTCGCAGCATTTAAATGTGACAATAAAGACAAAAGGTGGCAAGAGATATTTAGACTATGTGTTGAATATAGCAAAAAGTAATCGACTCGAGAATCTTCATAATTTAAAAATTATAAATACAGGGACCCCTTATGAATTAATTCAAGATGCATTTTTAGTTGGTGGCCTGAACTCTTCAGTTTTATTAGAAGCTATACTTGCAAAAAGGCAAGTTTTTATGCCCAAGTTTAAAAATAGCTTATTCGAAGATTATTTTATTAATAATGAAGATCTTGTGAATTATGTGAATTCATACGAAGATTTAATTAAGTGTATCAACGAGTTTTCAACTTATGAGTATCTTGAAGAGAGAAATGACCTTTTCCTTAAAGAGTTTATTTCGACTCCTGATGGAATGTCTAGCATTCGTGCTGAGAATGAAATCATCTCAGTTATCAAGAATAAATTATGATTCGTTATTTTACTAAAACAATTCTAAGATATATATTTGTGATGATAAGTTTTCCAATAGCTGCTTCTGCGTTTTTTCTAAGACTTATAGCACTACTTCCTGGGTTTAATTATAAAGTTTTGAGGAACTATAGCCAAATTATTAAAATAAAAGAAGAATTAAGAAATGAAGGTAAAAGTGTCGGCCACGCAGTACAAAGTAAGACAGTAGGTCTTTTTTTTAATAAATGGCAGTTGTTAAATCTAACACTTAAAAAAGGGGAATCTTTAACAGCAGAACATTTCTTTTTAAATAGGCCTTTAAATGATGTGAAGCTCCTTCTCCAATTTTGTAAGGATTATGTCACTATAGCTGAAGGAGATTTAATCTTCGACCCTGGGTGTGGCACGGGAAAGCACTTATTTTATTTGACAGATCGCTATAATTGTCAAGGAATAGGGGTTGATGTTTATAGGCCAGCAATAAATGTTGCAAAAAGAGCAAACTTTGATAACCATGTTACTTTTTTCAATAAGTCAATGATAGATTTTGATTCAAGTAAACAAGTGCTTCCAAGTAGCTGTGACTATATTTTTATTAATAGCTGGCTTAATCATGTTTATATGTATCCTGGCTATAATCTAATGATTGAAAAATTACTTAAGAGTTGCCGCTTTATGTTAGTCATAAATTCAGTAAAATTCGAATTAGAAAGTTTAATTCCAAATGCAGAAATATTGGTATTTGAGATACATGATAATGCGCAATATGCTCTAATTAAGGGGAAAGTATGAAAAATGCAAAGAGTTGGAAAAATAAAAAAGTATTGATTACCGGTGTTTGTGGAACTATAGGTTCAGAGTTAGTAAGGCAATTAAGTCAAACTGACGTTGAATGTATTGTTGGCATTGATAATAGTGAAACTGAGTTATTTTTCATATCTGAAAAATATAACTCTGCCAATAATATTGATTTCTTTTTATGCGATCTTAGAGATGCAAAAGGTTTAAACCGCGTAATGCATGGCATTGATATTGTGTTACATGCTGCAGCCTTAAAGCATGTAGTTTTATGTGAGCAATCACCACGAGATGCCGTTTCAACTAATATCCAAGGAATGATTAATATTATAGATGCTGCAGAGCTGAATCAAGTTGAGCGCTTTATTTTTACATCCTCAGACAAAGCGGTTAATCCTACTAATGTTATGGGTACGACTAAACTAATGGGAGAGCGATTAATAACAGCAGCAAATGTTCATAGAAGGGACGAGAGCGGAACAATATATGCATCAACTCGATTTGGAAATGTTTTAGGGTCTCGTGGTTCAGTTATTCCAATTTTTAAAAAACAGATAACTAGTGGAGGACCTGTTACATTAACAGATAAAAGTATGACAAGATTTGTTATGACTGTTAAAGAGGCTGTGTCTCTTGTTATTGAGTCTGTTTTTATCGCTAAAGGTGGAGAAGTTTTTGTTACAAAAATGCCTGTAATAAAAATTTTGGATTTGGCAGAAGCGATGATTGAAATTCTGTCTGATAATACTAAAGAAATCAAAATTAAAAATGTTGGCTCAAAGCCAGGTGAAAAAATGTATGAAGAGTTAATGAATGAAGAGGAAGTTAGACGTACGATAGAGTTAAAAAACTTTTACGCTGTATTGCCTGCCTTTAAAGGAATATATAATAATATTCATCATGATTATGATGAAATTCTCAGCAAGAATATTAACCAACCTTATAACTCTCATAGTGAAAAAAGTATTCTAAAAGAAGAGTTAAAGAATTATCTGACTGATAATCAGATAATTTAAGGAGTAATTCTTGCGGATTTTAATACTTGGTGGGGATGGATATTTAGGATGGCCAACTGCTATGCATTTTTCTGCTAGAGGTGATGATGTATGTGTTGCAGATAATTATTTACGTAGACAGCTCTCAAAAGAGACAGATTCGGAGCCTTTATTTTTAGTTCCAGAGCTCAATGAAAGAGCTAGAATTTTTGAAGAGCTATCAGGAAATAAGATTGAAGTAAAAATTGGAGATTGTTCTGACTATAGCTTTTTACTAAGCCTAATAAAAAATTTCAACCCAGAAACTATTATTCATTATGCTGAGCAACCTTCTGCTCCTTATTCTATGAGTAATTATAAGTCAGCATATTTAACATTTAAAAATAATTTAGACACAACTTTTAACCTCATCTGGGCTGTTAAAGAATTGGCACCTAAGTGCCACATTGTAAAGCTTGGGACGATGGGCGAATATGGAACGCCTAATATAGATATAGAGGAAGGCTGGATTAATATTAATCATAATGGGAGAAATGATACTTTCCTTTATCCAAGGCAAGCTGGCAGTCTCTATCATACTACCAAAGTATTAGATACAGACCTCCTGTGGTTTTATGTCAGAACAAGCAACTTATGTGTCACTGATTTAATGCAAGGGCCAGTTTATGGTTTAAGTACAAAAGAAGCTGATTTAGATTTTCAACTTTCACCTTTCTTCAATTATGATGATATTTTTGGAACAGTTGTAAATCGCTTTGTAACTCAAGCAGTAGCCAATATCCCTTTGACTATTTATGGAAAAGGGAAGCAAATAAGAGGCTATCTTAATATTAAAGACACGCTTCAGTGTGTTGAATTAGCAGTTGATAATCAGCCAGAGCCTGGAGAGCTAAGAGTGTTAAACCAATTTACTGAGCAATTTAGCGTTAATGAAATTGCAGCTCTTGTCCAAGCTGCTGGATCTGAAATTGGATTAGAGGTTAAAATTCAATCAATAATAAACCCTCGTCAAGAAAAAGAAGACCATTATTACAATCCAAAGCATTCTGGGTTAGTTGAATTGGGGTTAAAGCCCCATATTTTATCGAATAAAGTCCTTATTGAAATGATGGAGATAATTATGCCTTTTAAAGATAAGATTGATATAAATAAAATTATGCCAAGAGTAAATTGGGAAAAATAAAGAATATGAACGATTTTGCATTAGAGTTTAGTATTAATGGCCGCTCAATTGGTATGAGTCACCCTGTGTATATAATTGCAGAAGCTGGAATTTCACATTTTGGAGATGAAAATAAGGCATATAGGTTGGTTGATTTAGCGGTTGAGTCTGGAGCAGATGCGGTAAAGTTTCAAGTTTATGATGTGGATGCTATGATTTCAAAGGTATCGGCAGATTGGAAAACCAGGCTAGGGTCAAGGCAGTTAGATTATGCTGCTTTTGAGAGAATACAAAAATATTGTGATAATAAAAATATCACTTTTTTTGCAACAGCTCATGATCAGCCATCACTTGATTTTCTTCTAAGCCTCAATGTCCCTGCTTATAAAATTGGTTCAGGAGAGGTTGGGAATTGGCCTTTTATAGAGGCTGTTGCAAATTTAGGAAAGCCACTAATATTTTCCACAGGAATGTACAAAATTCAACAAATAGGTGAGGCTCTTGAAATTATTTTAGGAACAAATAATAAAGATATTGGAGTCCTTCATTGTGTAACAGAATACCCAGCGCCTGCTAAAGATATAGGACTAAAAAATATAAATTTAATTGCTGAAAAGTTTGGTGTTATTTCTGGTTATTCGGACCATACTGAGGGTTATCATATTCCATTGGCTGCAATTGCTATGGGTGCGAAGATTATAGAAAAGCATATAAGTCTTGACTTTAATGTGCCAAATGCTCAAGATTGGAAAGTTTCTTGTGGTCCTCATGATTTGGCTCTTTTTATTAAGCAGGCTAGAGATATAGAGGCTGCATTAAGTCTTAGGGAAGATGGGCCAACTAAGGGCGAAAGAGATAGCTTAATATGGGCTAGTAAAAGTTTAATTGCAAAAAAAAATATAGAAACTGGTTCAGTAATTTCAATTGAAGACTTAGTATCAAAAAGGCCAGGTACTGGAATTTCACCTTCAATGATTATGGATTTAGTAGGGCGAACAGCGAATAAAGATATACAGATCGATGAAGTTATTAAATGGGAGTTTTTAAGTTGAAAAAGAGAAAGATATGCATCGTTTTAACTACTCGTGGAAATTATGCAAAGATGAAATCTGTGATTAATGAAATACAGAAAAATCCCAATTTAGAACTGCAAGTTATTATTGGGGGTATGGTGGTTCTTGAAAAGTATGGTCGTCTTCTCAAGACCATAAAAGAAGAAACTAAAATTGTTGTTGATAGAACAATAAATTTTGTGATTGAGGGTGAGAGTCTAGCCACAATGGCAAAGTCTTCAGGCCTTGCAGTTAGTGAGTTTTCAACTGCGTTTGAGGACTTAAAGCCAGATATTGTTATTGTCATTGCTGATAGATTTGAGTGCCTTCCAATTGCCTTAGCTGCTGCATATATGAATATTGCTGTTGCACATGTTGAAGGTGGTGAGGTTTCTGGGTCTATTGATGAGTCAATTAGACATGCAATTACAAAACTATCGCATATTCATCTTCCTGCGTCTATTGATGCAGCAACACGTATTGAAAAAATGGGCGAAGACCCTAACAGTATATTCCATGTAGGTGGAACTAGCATGGATGTTATACGAGAGTTGGATCTTGATAATCTTTCTCCAGTAAGACAGTACCAAAATGAATATGGAATGGGCCCAATTATTGAAATTCTGCCTAAAAAATATTTAATTTTAATACAGCATCCTGTAACTACCGAATATGATGCAAATCTTACTAATATGAATGAAACTATTGAGGCAATTAAATTATTAAGTATGCCGACAATTTGGGTTATGCCAAATATGGATGCAGGTGCTAATAATATTAATAAAGCAGTTCGTAGGTTCAGAGAAGCAGATGCTCCTGAAAATATTCATTTTTTCAAAAGCTTGCCGATTGAGGTTTATTCCCCTCTCTTAAGGAATGCAGCTTGTATATTAGGTAATTCTTCAAGTGGTATTAGAGAGTCCGCATTTTTAGGAACTCCAACAGTGAATATTGGAACTCGTCAAAATGGAAGAGAGCGAAGTAAAAATGTTAAAGATGTTAACTATAGTAAAAATGAAATTGTAGCTGCTGTCAAATCTCAAATTAATCATGGAAGCTATGAGCCAGATTTTATTTTTGGTGATGGGTATGCTGCAAAGAAAATAGTAGATATTTTAAGTAATTGTAGTATTTCTATTCAAAAAACAATAACATACTAGATTTTTTGATATAGCTATTTTGAAAATATGAGGGTATAGTAATTTTTGTGAATATTATATTCAAATTTTTTGCAATAAAATTGCAAGGCCTTAAAATGATTTTTTATAAGCGAAAGGCTTTGAAATATTCTGAAGACCACTTGCCTATATTACTAGAAATATATAAAAATTTTAATGCTGGGAATCAACTGGCAAGTCCTAGGCAGCCCTATAAGGGCTGGGATACATATATGCTTCTAGAAAAATTTAAACCCTCATACATAGTTGAAATGGGCTCAGGAACTAGTTCTGCAGTTTTTTCTTTATGGGCTAAGCAAAATAATTCAAAATACACCTGCTATGAAAGCCACCCTCATTGGGGGAAAGTTACTAAAGATATTTTAAATGAAAAAGCTATAGAAATTGACATACGCATTATTCCTGATAGGGTCTCTGAAGATGAGAAAACAACAGGGTTTAAAGAAATAATTCCTAAGGGCGCTGACTTTATTTATATTGATGGCCCTCCATGTAAGGTAAACGGGAAAAAAGTACCAAATGATGATATATTGAGATTTTTTGATTCAGGCGGGAGGCCTAAAACTATTGTTGTAGACGGGCGGGTTGCTACTTGTGAGTTAATTATAAACTCTGATATTGGTATTAAGTATAACTTCTATCCAAGCTTTGTATATTGTTTAAGAAACAGCAAGTGGTTGAAATCAATAAAATCTGGTGAACACTCTGTTTTTACTCTTGACTAAGACTCGGTATAATCATAAATAGTCATCATTTATACTTTTTATGCAGCACTATAACTTTGCCTTAATCTTTGTTGGTTTTCAACGATGTTGTATTTTTCTAACGATTGTAAAAGAACTATCAAAGTCTCATAAGGTAGCTATTTTCCCTCAAAAAATCGATGAAAAAACATCCTCTAGGATTGAAAATACTAATAAATCATTTTTAGAGCTTTGTGAGAGTTATGGGGCTGATATTATCTACTCTCAAAAAATAACTGCAGATATAGAAATATTACCACAAACCCACTATACTCAAAAAGCAATTAACTATATTGATAAAAATATAGTTAGTCAAAAAACTTTTTGGCTTTCTGGTGTCGCAATGGGTAATGCTCAATATGAGTACTTACATGAAAAAAAAATCGATAAAATTCTTGTAGTAGATCGGCAGTTTTATGACTTTAGAGTAAAACAATTTGAAAAAGAAAAAAGCTTTAAATTTAAAGATAATCAGATTATTGAGATAGGAGTTCCTTATAAAAAATATCCAATATTTCCACCCTTAGAAATAGATTATTTGATTGCAAACCCCACACCATTTAGTTTTTGTAATTTACAAGATAGATTAACTTATCTTGAGAATATTCTATTAATTTTGGGTCAAATAGATCGAAGAAAAGTAATTGTTTTAAAGCCCCATAATGCTGATGAAAGAGCTGATTATATTGTTAATGGTAAAATTTATAGTCTTTTAAGCCTCAATTTTCTAGTTAGAATGCATTCATATATTGATAAGTATGCTAGATTTTTTTCATCTATTTTCTCTAAGTGGGAAATATCAGATCTATTTATTCAAATTTCTATTGCAATAAAATATCATTCAATCATGAAGCGTGCAAAAGGTTTGGAACAGTTTACTAAATGGCATAATCTCAATCTCGAGGTATTTTTACCTTCTGTAAAAGAGGGGCTTATAACTGGAAGGAGTAATAGTATTTGGCATGGACTTTTCTTAAAAAAACCAACATATAATTGTATAGATGAAGATAAGCCATATTTTAGTGATACTAAGATGCATAAATTTAGTATGGAATATTTAAATGTTCATGGTAATTATAAAAATATGCAGTTCAATAATCTCTTATATGAAAAAATAACAGACCAAAATAGAGATATTGATGTAGTGGAAATTTTAAAAAATGAATTAAAAACTATTTCCATAAATTTATGACAAGTTTGCATTTAATTAGATTAAT
Organism: Candidatus Pseudothioglobus sp. Uisw_086; assembly: GCF_048085745.1. GTDB lineage: Bacteria > Pseudomonadota > Gammaproteobacteria > PS1 > Pseudothioglobaceae > Pseudothioglobus. The sequence goes on from NZ_CP159803.1 coordinate 346,894, forward strand.
CCCTAGGCTATAGCTATGAAGAAGTTTAAATTACTATATTATTCAATTTTAAAATATCAGTCTGAAAACTATCAGCTTTTGAAGGATAATTTTGATTTAGTTGAGCTTGAGTCACCTTTCCAAGATTCAGATGAAATACTTCATGACATCGATGTTATTCTAGCCCCATTAGGTTACATAATTGATGAAACAAAAATTAAGAGATGTGCTAATTTAAAAGTAATTGGTTCTAATACAACTGGCCATCCTCATATTGATGTTGATTATGCCCATTTGAATAATATTGCTGTTGTTACTTTAAAAGCTGAGAAGCATTTTCTAGATACAATAACTCCATCAGCAGAATTTACATGGGGTTTGTTAATTGCTCTTACTAGAAATATCATCCCTGCCCATGAATATGTTCAAAGAGGGAAATGGGATAGAAGGCCATTTGGCGGTCAGAATATGTTGTCTCGACTTAAAATTGGTATTGTTGGATTAGGAAGACTGGGCTCACTTGTATCTCAATATGCACTTGCATTTGGAATGGAGGTGTCTTTTTATGATCCAAATATCTCTATTGCTCCTCCAAGAATTACTAAATGTAAGAGTTTAGGGCAGCTAGTTTCAGAAGTTGATATTGTAAGCATACATGTTCCACATGAAAAAGAAACTGAAGGCATGTTTAGCCATCATATATTTTCTTTGTTTAAAAAAAATTCATTTTTGATAAATACTTCACGTGGTGAGTTATTAGATCATTCGGCATTATTAGAAAGCCTTAAAGATGGAAGGATTGCTGGAGCAGCAATTGATGTATTTGAAGATGAATTTAATCCAGAATTTGAAAAAACCTTTGATGCTCACCCATTGCTTAAATACTCCCAGGAAAACTCTAATCTAATAATTACTCCCCATATTGCAGGCTCCACAAAAGATGCATGGTTTGAAACAGAAAGACATACAATTCAAACAATATTAAATTTACTAAGCATTGAAAATACTGAAAATACTAATAATATTGAAAAAAATAGTATTTTTGCTATGATTCCTGCACGGGGCGGCTCTAAAAGTGTTCCTTTAAAAAATATGGCCTTATTAAATAATAAGCCATTGATCGATTATGCTATCAATGTTGCAAAGAATACTAAGATAGTTTCTAGAGTCATTTGTTCTACAGACAGTGAAAAAATTGCTTCTTATTGTAAGAAGCAAAGAATTGAAGTGCAACAAAGACCTAAGGAGTTGTCTCAAGACAATATCTCAACTATTGATGTGATATTATATTTACTTAAGACACTTTTAAATAGTGATAATTCACTTCCAGAGTTTCTAGTGTTATTAGAACCAACCTCGCCTTTTGTTAACTCAAATCATATAGAGATGTGTGTGGAGGCTTTAAAAAATGATTCAAGGGCAACCTCTGCTCAAACTGTTACTCGCGCCTCATCAAATAGCCATGCTTATAATCAAAGATATCATGATGATAAAGGGTCCCACTTTTTATTTATTAATGAAAGAAAAACATCAACGAATAAACAGTCAAAGCCAATTTTTTATATCCATGGTAATGTGAGAGTAATGAGAGTGAGTGAATTAATGAAGTCAAAAGAATTATTTGGAGAAAAGTCAATTCCTATTGAAATTCCTAGAATTTACGCAATGGATGTTGATGGTCCTGAAGACTTTGCTTTGGCTCAAAGTATTCTTGATTCTGGCCACTTGTTAAACAATTAGAAAAAAATATGAAAAAAATTTCAGTATTAATTAATGCTCGATTAAATTCATCTAGAATGAAGAGCAAAATGATTCGTCCATTTCATGATACGGACTTATTAGAAATTGCTCTAGAAAAATTAGATCAACTTCACTACTTTGATAATAGATTTATAGCTGTTGCAGAGGAGAGTTTGATTGAGAAAGCAAGCAAATACAAAAATATTGAGGTTCTAAAAAGAAATACTAATTCTGTTGAGTCTGGCCCACATCATCCAATGACAACCTTTGAGCATTATCTAAGAATTCCTACTGAATATTTTTTTGTTATTAACTCCTGTGCTGCTTTTTTATCTCTTGATACAATTAAAAAAGCATATGATTACTTTCAAGAAACAAACTTTAGGGCATATATATCAGCAGTAGAGACTCGTGACTGGGTGTTTAATTCAAAAGGTGAGCCACTAACCCATAATAATCCAGATACGCTCCAAAATACTAGCGATGGAGATATTTATTTACGAGCTACACATGCTTTTTACATAGCAAATCGAGATTATTTTTCCCGTAATGATGGAAAATTATGGAATTTAAAAGTAAATGACCCTCATTTAATAACTATGCCTATTGAAGAGTCATTCGATGTTGATACAGATCTAGATTTTCAAGTTTCAGAGTTGTTTTATAAGAAAAAAATGGGATTTCTTTAGTATTATGGAGAGTCAAGAAATCTATCAACATGATTTTGAAAAGTCTAAAAAAATGTATGATGATTTTATTGATAAGTGCTATCAACCTTATGAAGGATATAGGTTAACTCCAAAATCTGAGACAAGTCCTTATGCTTTATGCTTTGCAATATTTGGTAAACACCTTATTGGGAAAATGCAAAGCATTAATAATGAAATTGATTTTTTTGATTCTTTACTAAGGTCTAATATTAAGCAATATAAAGAAAAATGTATTAGCCTGGATAGGGATATTCATTCAGATAAGGGATACCTGCAGTTACTTTGTTTTACTTTAAGCGCTCTCTCAATTATTGATACTCTTCAAGATGATTCTCTTTTAGAACATGTTTTACCATTAATTGTTGATAAAGATATTATGTCAATTCTTGAAAGCTCTGGAACTTTTACTGGTAGTCCAGGCTCGGGAAATTTAGCAATGTTCTATGCTACTTTATTAATATATTCTAGAAATTATTTGAAATTGAATATTGATGAGTCTCTAGATAATTGGGTTGAAACGCATATTGCTTCTATTAATTCCAATGGCTTTTGGGGCAAAAGTGATAAAAATTTGTATCTTCAGTTTCAAAATGGCTATCATCAGTATGAAATTTTTGAGTATCTTGGTATTAAGACAAATAAAGAAAATGAAGTAGCAAATTTTGTTTATTCATTATCAGACAAGATTGGTCATTTTGCCCCTTATCCAGGAGGAGGAGGCTGTTATGATTATGATGCTATCTTTGCACTAACACTTTTAGAAGGTTCAATTAGCGACAATCATAAAGCCCTTTTAGAGAAAACTTTAAATACAATATTAACTGAACAAAATATTGATGGAGGTTTTTCTGAAACACTTTATATTCGACCTCGAAATATTATCAATATTAAGGCAATGTATAGTCATATCAAAGAAAGGCCAGGCAGATTAAGAATTGAAAGAGCCAGGTACTGCTTAACATTATTAAGGCCTAAACATAATAATATTAAAACGCATTGGACTGAATATTCAAGAGAATGGAGTGAGTCTAACTTATGGGATTCATGGTTCCGTATGCTTACTATTGCTAGAATTGATAAAACAATTTGCCTGAGTTCCTCAAAATGGGGTTTTATTAACTTTCCAGGCATTGGTTTTAGACCAGTGTAAATAAGATATATTATTGTAGTGGAATATTTTTTATTTATATCTTTCTTTGCTTTATTTGCAATAGGCACTATTTCTAATCATAGAGATCGCGTCACTTTGTATTATTTTTTTGTTTTAGTAGTTGCCCTTTTGGCAGGTTTAAGAGGCAATCAAGATGAGTATAGTTCGTTTTATTTCATTATTCCTAGTTTTGAAAATTTATCTTTAGCTGACTTTAAAGATAAAGAGCCTTTCTTTACACTTATTATTTCTCTATTTCAATATCTATCTTTTCCAGCCCAATCAATTTATTTATTTTTTTCATCAGTTGCAGTAATAGTAAATGGGTATTTCTTTAAAAAATTTACACCATTCTACTATATTGCATTTTTAATATATTTAAGTCATACGATTACTATAAAGGAGATGTCAGGTCTTAGATTAGGCTATGCAAGTGCTTTACTTCTTCCAATGATTTATTTTATTCAGAAAAAAAATTACTTTAAATTTTTCATAATTTATTCTTTGTCAGCGATGGTACAGTACGTGGGGCTTCTTTCAATTTTTTTAATATTCCTTAATAGGACTATTAGACCTAAATTATTGCTGATAGGTTTAGTTATTGCTATCGCTATAAATTACCTAGACATTGTTAAACTCTCCATATCATATTTTGCTTCAATTGGACTTATGCCTGCCATTATTGGCGATTATGTTAATAGTGAATACCATTCTTATAATACTGGCCTAATATTTCATTTAAAGACCCTGCAGCAAATCCTAACAATTTTATTTATGATTATTTTCTTTGAGAGCTATAAAAACATTGTATCAACAAAAACAAAGTACTATAACTTGTTATTCAATGCTTATTATTTTGGAACAATATTGATTATTTTATTTTCTTCACTAGCTATTTTTGCGTTTAGGTTTTCAGCTCATTTTATGTCTGTTGAGCCAATAATAATTACTTATGCAATATGGATTTTTAGTGATAAAAAAATTCCAAAATTATTTTTAATATTTTCTGCCCTTATAATTGGATTTATAAATTATATAATTCTAGTTAGAATTGATAACTATTTTTTTCTATTAAAATAAAAATTATTCATATTCTTCTTATACTAAAGCCAATAAATGAATTTAATGTATTTATAACTTATATTAGCTAATGAAAATATTTTATATCTCTCCATCCACTATACCCTCGCGTTCAGCAAATTTGATCCATGTCCTCTATATGTCAGAAGCCTTGTCAAATACAGGGAATAGATTATTGCTTTTTTTACATTCAGAAAAATTAAATTCTGATACATCTCAGAATATTATTCTAGAGAATTACGGTATATCCAATAATGAAATAGATATAGTTACATATAAAAGTAAAATTAAACGGGGTATTGAGTTAGGTATTGCATTCAGTGCATTAGCCTTTTTTATAAAAGATTTAATTAGAGGCGATGCCCCTAATTCTATTATTTCTAGAAATATTTATGGAGCCTTTTTTTTAGGGTTGTTAATGCGCAAAAATGTTGTTTATGAAACGCATATTCCAGAAATAGGATTTAGAGGCTATTTGCAAAATGCATTAATATCGTCAAAAAAAATACAAACAGTTGTTATTAGTCAGGCACTAAAGAAAATAATAATGGGTGATAAGCATATGCTCAATGAAAAAATTCATGTTTTTCACGATGCAGCAAGGGCAGACCGCCCTAATTTGGATTTATTACAACGTAAAAAATTACAGGAACAGTTTTTAGGCTCAATACCTTGCTTAAATAGTTATGAAAAAATTATTGGGTATTTTGGACATCTATATGCTGGAAGAGGTATCGATATTATTCAAGGCCTTGCAGCAAAGCATCCAAACTATGCTTTCATAGTTTATGGAGGAAATGAAAAAGAAATTCAAATTTTTCTTGATGGAAATTTATCTGAGAACCTTTTTTTTATGGGACATCTTAATCAAAATCAAATTTTTAAAAGAATGGCTATGATGGAGGTTTTACTTATGCCATATCAAAGAACAGTTTCTATTGGCCTAGAGTCAGTTGACACAGTAAAGTGGATGTCACCTATGAAGATGTTTGAGTATATGTCAGCAGCAGTTCCAATAATCTCATCTGATTTGCCTGTATTGCGAGAAGTTTTAGTTGACTTGCATAACTGCATTCTTGTTGAGCCAGATAATATAGATGAATGGTCAAATGCGTTGAAAAAATTATCAAATTCACCTGAATTAAATAAGAAACTAAGTTCAAATTCTTACAAGGACTACTTAACAGAGTACACTTGGAATATAAGGGCCCAAAGAATGTTGGCATTATTCCCCTTCAATTGATTTATCTTTAATATTTGGAAGTGATGTTAGTAAAAAAAATATTTATTATAGTTCCATCAGCAAGCCTTGAAAGTCCAGTAAAAGGAGCAATGGCTTTAGCTAATGCACTTATAAAATATTTTCCAGTGGTTTTTGTTACAATAAAGAAAGGAAAATCTAATTTAAAATTATTAAATAATAAAGTTCAATTTATTGAATTATCTGAAAAAGGTAATCTGATAAAACGTGTATTTTTTTTAAGAAAACTTATTAGTGGTGAAGGAGGGCGAAGTTCGGTGGTATGTATCTCTTTTTGCCTCTCAGCAGATTTTTTTAATAGTTTTTTTAGTGATGTTGCCTTAACTTTTTCGAGTGTCCGGGGTAACTTGCCAAAGGTTTATCGGAGTAATTTTGGGTGGATAGGGAGATGGATTGCTTACAGTCATTTGAAGAGATTAAAAAAAATTGATTATGTTGTTTCAATGACTCAGTCAATGTCAAAAATGGTTGAATCATATATTTTCAAAAAAAGCCCAGTAATTGGTAATTTTGTTGATGAATCATCATTAGAATTGTATCGAAGAAAAGTTAATAACAAAAGAGAATTCCGTTTTGTATTTACTGGATCATTAGTGCCTGGCAAACAGCCTGAATTATTATTATTTGCTATGGAGAAAATATTACAAAAAAATATTGAGGCTAGACTTGATATCTTTGGAGATGGCCCATTAATTAGAGATCTTAAAAAAATTAGTGATGAGCTTAAACTTTCTAAAGTAATTTTTTTCCATGGGTATGTTTTAAATCTATTTGATGAGATTTCTAAGGCAGATGCTATGCTCATACCCTCTCTATCTGAAGGCGTTTCAAGGGCAGCACTTGAGGCCCTTTATCTTGGAGTGCCATGTGTAATGAGAGATATAGATGGAAATTCAGAGTTAATTACATCAGGAGTTAATGGCGAATTATTCAATGATGATAATGATTTAGCTAGAGTAATGCTAGATACAGCTATTTTTTCTCGAGAACAGAAGTTATTTCAAAATGTTTTAATTCCCGATATTTTTAGACAGGATTTTGCTTCAAAAGAATTTGTTAACCTAATAAAATCATTCTAAAAAACAGACCTAATGACTGATCAAAATAATTATTATAAATATTTAAAGAATAGAAGTTATATTGGTTTTTTATATCGTAAATATTGGCTTTATCCTAGGTTAAATTATTACCTTGTTGGTAAGGTTTTGGATGTTGGCTGTGGTATTGGAGATTTTCTTTCTTATAGAAAAAATTCAATAGGAACTGATATTAATCATAAGATGGTTGAATGGTGCTGCTCTCAAGGACACCAGGCTGTTAGTATGGGACTCGATGACCTGCCTTTTGAAAATGAGAGTTTTGACTCTGTTATTATGGATAATGTTCTTGAGCATATCAAAAATCCTGAGGCTATACTTAGAGAAGTAAATAGAGTATTAGTGGAGAAAGGGGTCTTTTTAATAGGAGTTCCAGGATCGTTAGGTTATTCAAGGGATGATGATCACAAAGTATTTTATTCAGAAGACGAGTTAGTAAAAACCTTAAATAAAAATGGCTTTAAGGAGCTAAAGATTTTTGCTATGCCAGTTAATTTAAAATTATTTGATAAATATTTAAGCCAATATTGTGTATATGGTGTTTTTATTAGAAGTGATTTAGCATTTGATGTTGAATTTGAGTAGGAGTTTTAATTTGCGTAATATAACAATTTCAATTGTTAGCCATAACCAAGATTTGATGCTAATAACGCTCTTGGATAAACTAGCACATTACTCGACTAATATCTCTAAGGTTATTGTTACACATAACACTACTAAGCAAAATATCTTAAGCAAAAAGTCTTTTCCTTTTGAGGTTTTTACTATTCATAACAAAAAGCCAAAAGGTTTTGGAGCAAATCATAATCAGGCATTTCAATTCTGTGATTCAGATTTTTTCTGCGTTATGAACCCAGATATTGATCTAAAGTGCGAGCCATTTAAAGCTCTTACTGCTTGTTTTAATGACTCATTGGTATGTATTGTGTCTCCATTAATTAAGGATCCAAATGGAAATATAGAAGATAGTGCTCGATATTTTCCAACACCATGGGGGATTTTTAAAAAAGTTTTTTTTAACTACAGAGGTGTTTACCCAATTAATAAAAATGTGGATATTACTTATCCTGATTGGATAGGGGGGATGTTTCTACTTTTTGAATCTAAAAAATATAAAGCATTAGGTGGCTTTGATGAAAAATACCATCTTTATTATGAAGACGTTGATATTTGTCTTAGAGCATGGAAGTCTAACTATAAGGTTCTTTTATATTCAGATATTAATGTTATTCATGATGCTAGAAGATCAAGCCATAAAAATCTTATTTATTTGAAATGGCATTTAGCTAGCTTAATGCTTTTTTTTATTAAACATATTGGTCGTTTTCCAATTAAGGCCGTTTAATGTATCTAATTACTGGTGCTTCTGGATTTATTGGAAAAAGACTAGTTAATGCACTAAAGTTAGAGGATGCTCGTTTAACTTTAATGGCTAGAAAAAAAATTTCTGGTTGTAATACAATTATTTGTGATTTGGAGTCAAACACAATCCCAAATGATGCTATGAATAATATTGATATAGTAATTCATCTTGCGGGATATGCGCATGATACTAAAAATAGTGATTCATTTGCTTATCGATATAAATCTCTAAATGTAGATGCTGTTCTTAAATTAGCAAATTTAGCATCTAATTCTGGAGTCAAAAAGTTTATTTTCATAAGTAGTGTTAAAGCAAGTGGGGCTCCATTCCCTGAAAAGTGCATGACTGAATCTGACCAAGGAAGTCCTAGGGACTTGTATGGTAAGTCAAAAAGAGAGGCAGAGTTAGAGCTATTAAAAATTAGTAATAAGTCTAAAATGGAAGTTACTATATTAAGACCTGCCCTTGTCTATGGGCCAAATGTAAAAGGAAATCTTTTAATGATGATGTCAAGTATAAAAAAAGGTTGGTTTCCTCCATTGCCAAAAAAAAATAACCGCCGGTCCATGGTTCATATAGACGATCTTGTAAAGGCAGTTATCTTTATTTCAAAAGATAGTCGTACAGATGGAGAGATCATAAATATAACTGATGGAAAGGCATATTCGTCTCGTGAAATATACGAAGTTATGTGTAATATTCTAGAGAGACCAATCCCTAAATGGAGTATGCCTTTATTAATATTTAAAATTGTATCGTTAATTAGTTTTGGAAAATTATTTGATTTTGAAAAACTTTTTGCTAATGAATATTTTTCTTCAGATAAGCTGAATTCTTTGGGTTTTAGTGCAGAAAGATCTCTAGGTGATATGAATGAAACGAATTTTTGATTTTTTATTTTCAATTTCGCTCTTAATTGCATTATTTTTTCCAATGATTTTAATTGCTATTATGATTCGAATTGATTCGAAAGGACCTATAATTTATTGGTCTAGAAGGATTGGGCATAAAGATAAGGTTTTTAAAATGCCTAAATTTCGAACTATGCAGGTTGATTCTCCAGTAATTGCAACTCATATAATGGAAAATCCAAATTTATATATTTCTTCTATTGGTGGAGTGCTAAGGAGATATAGCTTAGATGAAATTCCTCAATTATTTTCCATTTTTAAAGGGGATATGAGTTTTGTAGGCCCTCGACCTGCATTATTTAATCAGGATGATTTAATTTATTTAAGAAAACAAAAAGGGGTTAATCAGTTAATACCCGGTTTAACTGGCTGGGCTCAGATTAATGGTCGTGATGAAATATCAATTACTGAAAAAGTAAATTTTGATGTTGAATATTTACAGCAAAAGTCTTTTTTATTTGATTTAAAGATTATTTGGAAAACTTTAGTAAAAGTAATATTAAAAGAAAGTGTAACCCACTAATAATAATAGTTTATCTGTAAACTTATCACTTGAGTATAAGAGTTATTAAACATAATGAGTATGGTTAAATCAATTTGGAATAGTGAAAAAATTGCTGAAAAAATAATTAGTCTTCCCCGTTTTGTTAAACGAGGAATTATGGTAACGTTTGACTCAACTGCCTTAATTTTAATATTGCTCTTATCATTTTCTATTAGGTTTGGGTATCTTTATTTTCCAGAAATTACAGATTCAAATGGTAATTTAAGTGCTATTTTTTGGGTAATTATTAGTACCCCTTTTATTGCAATTCCAATCTTCCATAGTTTTAATCTATATCATTCAATTATTAGATTTATAGGGTTGAAATCTATGGCAACAGTTAGTCAAGCGATCACATTGTATGCTGTTGTCTGGGGGCTAATTACTTATATGATTCAAATTCCAGGAATTCCAAGATCTGCTATTCTTATTAATTGGATGTTGGCACTTTTATTTATTGGAGGGTCAAGAATTTCTGCTCGCTGGTTCTTAGTTAGAAATATTTCAAGTAAATCGAAAAAAAAGAAAAAAGTAATGATTTATGGTGCTGGAGCTGCTGGAATAGAATTATCACAAACAATTATTGCTTCATCTCAATTTAATCATGCTGTATTTATAGATGATGATGAGTCAATGCAAGGTAGGCATATTAATGGTATCAGGGTTTTTTCTTCATCAGAAATTAAGAGCGTAGTTATTAAATATGAAATTGATGAAATTTTATTGGCAATGCCTTCTTTGCGTCGCCTACGCCGTAAAGAAATTATCACATTATTATCAAAAATGAAAATTCCTGTTAAAAGTATGCCAAGCATGATTGAACTTGCAATGGGAAATGTTAAGGTAGAAGATTTACGAGAAATTGATATTGAAGACTTACTTGGACGAGATTCAGTCAAGTCTTATGGCATGTCAAGGGATCTAAAGATTGCTGGAAAGGTGGTTATGGTTTCAGGAGCTGGAGGCTCTATTGGCGCGGAATTAAGCCGTCAGTTATTATTGTTACAACCAAAATGCATTATTCTATATGACATTAATGAATTTTCTTTATATAAAATTAACTCTGAGATTGAATTGATTAAAAATAATACTGTTGAATTTGTCTCAATTTTAGGCTCAGTCAAAGATCGACAGCGACTTCATAAAGTGTGTCAATATTTTGGAGTGCAGACAATTTTTCATGCAGCAGCTTATAAGCATGTTCCAATGGTGGAACATAATAATTCAGAAGGAGTTCTAAATAATATTATTGGCACTAAGGAAATTGCTGAAGTAGCTATAGAAAATAAGGTTGAGACTTTTGTTTTAATTTCAACTGATAAAGCTGTTCGTCCTACAAATACGATGGGTGTAACGAAACGTATAGCTGAGCTTATTTTGCAAGCTTTGGCTGAAAAAGAGCATGATACTTGTTTTACTATGGTTCGATTTGGGAACGTTCTTGATTCAAGTGGTTCAGTTATTCCTTTATTTAAAAAACAAATTAAGTCTGGAGGCCCAGTTACTGTTACTGATATTAATATTGTGCGTTATTTTATGACAAAAAATGAGGCAATTGAATTAGTTATTCAGGCTGGAGCAATGGCAAGTGGTGGCGACCTGTTTGTTTTAGATATGGGCAATCCAGTGCGTATAGACGATATGGCAAGAAAAATGATAGAGCTTAGCGGTTTAACTGTTCGTGATCAGTTCACAAAAGACGGTGATATTGAAATTCAATATACAGGCCTTAGGCCTGGTGAAAAACTCTATGAAGAATTATTAGTTGGAGGTAATGTTAGCTCAACAGAAAATCCATTAATAATGCGGGCAAAGGAGAGCTTTATAGATTGGGATAAGCTTGAACCTTTATTGAATAAACTTGAGGAAGCGGCAAATAACTCTGACTCTCAAACTATCAGGGAATTACTTCAGAAAATTGTTCCTGAGTTTAATCCACAATGTGAAATTGAGGACTATCTTTTTAAGAAAAAGAATAGTTAAATTATGAAATATAAATAATCACTTTCATATATCAATTGCTTAAAATAAACTATAATTTAATCCAGCTTCTTCTTTTTGAGTGCGGTTTTAAGAAATTTTTTTTATAAATTTCCATAGCTAATTTTCTTGTTATTAATTTTTTCTAAAAAATATACAATATGTTTAAATTTATATTTTCAGAAGATCTGCATTTGATTTCATTTTTTCAATCGTTATTAACTAAACTAGATGAAGGCTGTGAGTTTTGATTAAGAAAATTATTCCTGTTATTCTTTCTGGCGGTTCGGGCTCTAGACTTTGGCCATTATCACGTAAACAGCATCCCAAGCAATATCTAAATTTACATGGTAAAAATTCAATGCTTCAAGAAACATTAATGCGTTTAAAAGACCTTGATGGAGCTTCTGATCCAGTGATTATTTGCAATATTGAGCATCGATTTTTAGTTGGAGAGCAGCTAAAAGAGATTGATATTAATAGTGCTACAATAATAGTTGAACCTGCTTCAAGGAATACTGCTCCTGCTATTGCTGCAGTTGCAATGCATATTTTAAAAAGTGAAAATGAAGATGCAATACTACTTGTACTTCCTGCGGATCATATTATTGATGATATAGATAGTTTCCATAAGTCTATAAATGTTGCAACTAAGCATGCAAGTCTTGGTGAGTTAGTAACCTTTGGTGTAGTACCTAATAATCCAAATACTGGTTATGGCTATATAAAAAAAGCTGCATACGTTACTCCAGGGGCCAATAGAGTAGAAAAGTTTATTGAAAAGCCAAATAAAAAAACTGCAGAAGCTTTAATAAAGCAAGATGAATATTTATGGAATAGTGGAATGTTCATGTTTAAGGCTAGTACTTTAATAATTGAATATAAAATTCATGCCAGTGATATTTTAAAAAGTGCCTCAGAATCTGTCGAAAATGCACAAAATGATTTTGATTTTTTAAGACTAGATAAAAAATCATTTGAAGCTTGTGAATCAATGTCTTTTGATTATGCTTTAATGGAGAAGAGCAAGAATGTTGTTGTAGTTTCTTTAGAGTCTGATTGGAGTGATGCTGGGTCTTGGTCTGCTCTTTATGATATTGGTAAAAAGGACTCAAAAGGCAATGTTCTTATGGGAGATGTAATGACTCAAGACACTTCTAATAGTTATATTTATGCTGATCATCATTTTGTTGCCACTATTGGTTTAGATGACATCATAGTCATAGACACCCCTAATGCCACATTAGTATCAAGCAAAGAAAAAGCAAATGAAGTTTATAAAATACTAGATAAACTTCATAGTAAGGGCAGAAAAGAGCAATTGCTCCATAGAAAAGTCCATCGGCCATGGGGCTGGTTTGATTCGATTGATAGTGGACCACATCATCAAGTTAAAATACTGTCTGTAAACATTAATTCAAAGTTATCCTTGCAGAAACATTTTCATAGGGCTGAACACTGGGTAGTTATTCAAGGTAAAGCAAAAGTAACTCGTGATAATGAGACCATGATATTAGTTAAAAATGAATCAACTTTTATACCAATTGGGACAAAACACTCTCTTGAAAATATTGGTAAAAATGTTTTAAAAATTATTGAAGTGCAAACTGGTAATTCTTTTGATGAGGAAGATATTGTTAGATTCAAGGATATATATGGAAGATCATGAGTAATTTTGAAATTAAAACAATTGAGGGGGATATATTTGAATCCGCTGATAATACATCTATTTTAAATTGTGCATTATCTTCTAACATTATATTTGAATATAGTTGTGATAGTGGTCGTTGTGGAGCATGTAAGGCTAACCTAATAAAGGGTGAAATATCTGAGATTAAGCCTCAATTAGCACTCAATAAAAAAGATAAGTCTAGTCAATTTTTAACCTGCTGTTGTGAAGCATCATCTGATATTCTAATAGATGCTACTAATCTTAGTGCATTGCAAGGTATTGAAATAAAAATTCTACCAGCAAGAATCAATAGTTTGACTTTATTATCAGAAGACATTATTGAAGTTAAGTTAAGAGTTCCACCAACTTCAAATTTTATTTTTTTGGAGGGCCAACATGTTGATATCATAGGTCCAAACTCAATGAAAAGAGCATATTCAATGGCTAACACTGTATCAGATAAAGAAATAACTTTTCTGATAAAGAAGGTAAAAAAAGGGGTATTCAGTAATTACTGGTTTAAAGATGCACAGTTAAATGATTTGTTAAGAATTCAAGGACCAAAGGGGACATTTTTTTTAAGAGACAGAACTAAATCTTTAGTATTTCTTGCAACAGGAACAGGAATTGCTCCTATTATCGCGATATTGAAAGAAATGGACAATAATTCTGCAATAGCGCGAAGTGAAAAAATAAGTTTATTTTGGGGGAATAGAGAAGAAAAGGATTTTATTTGGCATTTTAATTTTAACAATATAGATGTAGATTATCATCAAGTAGTTTCAAGAAAAAGTGATACTTGGAAAGGTGAAGTTGGTTATGTACAAGATGTTGCTATAAAAACTCTTAAAACATTTAAAAATACGAATACTTTTGCATGTGGTTCAATCAAGATGATTAATGCAGCAAAGTATAGTTTTATTGAAGCAGGTCTTGATGAAAAAGATTTTTATTCAGATGCATTTGTTGAAAATTATAACGATATTAGGAGTGAACAATGAAAGCAGTAATTTTAGCAGGGGGTCTTGGAACTCGCCTAAGTGAAGAAACAAATGTAAAGCCTAAGCCAATGATAGAAATTGGTGAGAGGCCAATTATTTGGCATATTATGAAAACATATTCTGAATATGGAATTAATGACTTTATAATTTGCTGTGGCTATAAGGGCTATGCAATTAAAGAATATTTCTCAAATTATTTTATCCATAATTCTGATGTTTCTTTCTCTATGGAAAACAATAGTATGAAAATTTTAAAACCTTGTGTGGATCCTTGGAATATTACACTTATTGATACTGGCTCTAGTTCAATGACTGGTGAGAGGTTAAAGAGGGTTGGTAAGTATCTTCAAGAAGAGGAGGATTTCTGTTTGACTTATGGTGATGGTGTCGCAAATGTTAATATTTCAAAACTAATAAATTTTCATAAAAGCCATGGAAAAGAAGCTACAGTTACTGCTGCACATCCTCCAGGTAGATTTGGAGCACTCAAAATAACCAATAACCAGGTAATGAGCTTTGCAGAAAAACCTAAAGGAGATGGAGAAG
This sequence comes from Candidatus Pseudothioglobus sp. Uisw_086, assembly GCF_048085745.1. Lineage (GTDB taxonomy): Bacteria > Pseudomonadota > Gammaproteobacteria > PS1 > Pseudothioglobaceae > Pseudothioglobus. The sequence goes on from NZ_CP159803.1 coordinate 361,928, forward strand.
TTATTAATGCAGGTTATTTTGTTTTGTCAAAAAAGGTTTTAGATCGAATTCCAGATAATAACTGTACCTGGGAGCAGGAGCCTCTTGAAAGCCTTGCAAAAGATAATAATTTAATGGCTTTTCAGCATGAAGGTTTTTGGCATCCTATGGATACTTTAAAGGATAAAGAATATCTAGAAGAGTTGTGGGGTAGTGGGAAAGCTCCATGGAAAGTATGGAAGTGATAATTGATAAGGATTTTTGGAAAGGTAAGCGTGTTTTTTTGACAGGCCATACTGGCTTTAAAGGCAGTTGGTTGTCTTTATGGCTATCTTCAATGGGCTCTATCGTCAAAGGCTACTCATTAGAGCCTCCAACCTCACCTTCTTTATTTAATGTAGCAAAAATTTCTGAAAAAATTCATTCAGAAATTGGTGATATTAGAGACCTTGAAAAACTTAAAGAAAGTATTTCTATTTTTGATCCAGATATTTTATTTCATATGGCTGCCCAACCATTGGTAAGGTATTCTTATGAAAATCCTATAGAGACTTTCGAAATAAATGTTATTGGAACTGCAAATGTTCTTGAGGCTTCAAGAAATTGCATTAGTTTAAAGGCTATAGTTAATATAACTACAGATAAGTGTTACGAAAATATAAATTATGACAAGAGTTATACAGAAGAAGACCGAATGGGTGGACATGATCCTTATAGCAGTAGTAAAGGTTGTGCAGAATTAGTTACCTCTTCATATAGGCGCTCATTTATTGAACAAAAAGGTGTTGGATTGGCTTCAGTAAGGGCAGGAAATGTTATTGGTGGTGGTGATTGGGCGGCTGATAGATTAATACCTGATATATTAAAATCGTTTGAAGTTGGTGAGAAAGTTCTCATTCGAAGTCCTCATGCGACTAGACCTTGGCAGCATGTCCTGGAGCCCTTATCAGGTTATCTTGTCCTGGCACAAAAACTATTTACCGACCCGTTAAAATTTTCTGAAGGATGGAATTTTGGTCCAAATGAAGAAGATGCTAAACCAGTAAAATGGATAGTTGATAAAATGTCCTCTAGTTGGCCCCATTCTTCATGGGAAATAGAGACAAATATTCAGCCACATGAGGCTGATTTTTTAAAGCTGGATATAACCAAGGCAAAATTAAATTTGAATTGGACTCCAACATGGTCGCTTGAGGTTACTTTAGAAAAAATAATCTTATGGCATAGAGCTTGGCTTAATAATGAAAATATTCAGAAATTAAGCATAGATGAAATTAATGAATATATGGATGATATGAATTGTGAAAGATACTAATGAAATTAGAAAAGAAATTGCAGCACTTGTTAAACAGTTTGCTCAAATAGAATATAAAGAAAAAGCCTTTGAGGCTGGAAAAACTGTAATTCCAGCTGCAGGAAAAGTCATTGGTGAGCCTGAATTACAACATATGGTTTCTGCTTCTCTGGATGGCTGGCTGACAACAGGAAGGTTTAATGATAAATTTGAAAGTGAATTAGCACAGTTTATTGGAGTTAAAAACTTAATTACTGTTAATTCTGGATCTTCAGCAAATCTAGTTGCTTTTTCTACCCTAACCTCCTCAAAATTGGGAGATAGGGCTATTAAAAAAGGTGATGAAGTTATTGGGGTTGCTGCAGGTTTTCCAACAACAGTTAATCCAATTGCACAGTTTGGAGCTGTGCCAGTTTTTGTAGATGTTGAACTAAAAACTCATAATATTGATGCAAACTTAATTGAAGTAGCTATTACTAAAAAAACAAAAGCAATTATGCTTGCACACACTTTAGGGAATCCATTCAATCTTTCCAAAATAAAAGAATTATGTGATAAGTACAATCTTTGGCTCATTGAAGATTGTTGCGATGCATTAGGCGCCTCATATAATGGACAAAATGTTGGTACATTTGGAGATATATCGACTTGTAGTTTTTACCCAGCACACCATATTACTATGGGCGAAGGCGGAGCTGTATTTACTAATAATTCAGAATTAATGACAATTGCTGAATCATTTCGAGATTGGGGAAGGGATTGCTACTGTCCTCCTGGCTGTGAAGATACTTGTGGTAAAAGGTTTGATCAAAAGTTGGGGGACTTACCAAAAGGTTATGATCATAAATATACCTATTCACACCTTGGATATAACTTAAAGATTACTGACATGCAAGCTGCATGCGGCTTAGCTCAATTGAAGCGCCTACCTGAGTTTATTGAAAAGAGAATCTCTAACTTTAATTATTTGATAAAAAGAATGTCAACACTCTCTGAGTTTGTTGATTTTACATCGCCAAATGAAAATTCAAAACCCTCCTGGTTTGGATTTCCAATAACACTAAAAGAGTCTTCAGTTTTTCAAAGAGCTGATTTAGTTAAATATTTAGACCAAAATAAAATTGGTACGCGTTTACTCTTTGCAGGAAATTTAACAAAACAGCCGTCATTTTTGGATGTAGAGTATCGTATTTCGGGTGAACTAACTAATACAGATATAACAATGAACCAAACTTTCTGGATAGGAATTTATCCTGGCCTAGATATAGCTCACTTAAATTTTATTGCTGAAAAAATGGAAGAGTTTTTTGGCGTTGGTTTTTAATGTAGTATAGGTTTGTGATAAAGCTTTCAAATTCAGCATATCAAATTGATGGTCAGCCAATGTTTAAAGTGCTTGACCGGGTTCAAGAGCTTGAGCGAGAGGGGAAGAAAATTCTTCATTTTGAACTAGGTGATCCTGATTTTGATACGCCAACTAATATAGTTGATGCTGGAATTGAGTCATTGAGAAATGGTGATACTCACTATATAAACTCAATGGGACTTTTGGAGCTGCGAGAATGTATTGTTGAATCCACAATAAAATCTCGAGGCTTTAAGCCAGATATAAGTCAAATTCTTATAACTCCTGGTGCAAATGCAATCATTTACTATGCTATACGTTGTATTGTTAATGAGGGTGAAGAAGTCATAGTTCCTGACCCAGGTTTTCCAACTTACTTCTCTGCTATTAAGTTTTGTGGTGCTAAGGCTGTCCCAGTTCCTTTAAGAGAGAAAAATAAACATCAATTAAAGTTTGATGATGTAAAAAAATTAATAACTGAAAAAACTAAACTGATCATTATCAATTCTCCAAGTAATCCTACTGGTTCAGTTATGGACAAAAATGATATTAGTAAAATTTATGAACTATGCTATGAAAAAGGAATTTTTATTCTTTCTGATGAGATTTATTCACGATCGGTTTTCAAAGAGCAAAGTGAGTTTTATAGTCCTTCAATGATTGATCATTGTAATAATAATGTTCTGATTCTTAATGGATTTAGCAAAGCTTTTGCTATGACTGGATGGCGAATAGGAATAGCGATTGGCCCACAGTACTTAATTGAAAAAATGGGCTTACTGCTTCAAACTATTAATTCTTGTGTGCCTCCTTTTATTCAAAAAGCAGCAGTCGAAGCTATTAATGGTGATCAGACCAAAGTCAGAATGATGAAAAATGAGTATGCAGAAAGGCGAAAAGTATTAGTTAAAGGGCTTAACTCTATAGATGGCATTAGGTGTCATATGCCTAGTGGTTCAATATATGCTTTTCCCAATGTATCTGAACTTGGAATGACAGGAGAAGAATTCGTAGATCTTATGTTAGAGAAGGCTGGTATAGCCCTATTACCAGGCAGTAGCTTCGGCCAGAATGCAGATGATTTTGTGAGGATGTGTTATGTAAATTCAATTGAAAATATTCAGCTCGCTCTTGGTAAAATGAAAGATACTTTGAAAAATAGAAGATAGTTAATGAAGAAAAGAATAGCAGATATTGTTGCATCATTCCTTGTTGAAAAAGGCATTAAAGATGTTTTTACGCTTACCGGTGGTGGAGCAATGTTTTTAAATGATGGTATAGAATCTAATAAAAATATTAATGCTATTTGTAACCACCATGAACAAGCGTGCGCAATGGGTGCGGTTGGGTATGCGAAATATAAGAATGGCTTAGCTGCAGTAATGCTTACTACTGGATGCGGCGCAACTAATTCCATAACAGGCTTGCTAGATGCTTGGCAAGACAACACTCCAGTAATTTTTATTTCAGGCCAAATTAAGAGGAAAGAAACTTCAAGAAATTCAAAAACTACTCTTAGACAATTTGGAGTTCAAGAGGCTGATATTGTTACGGTTGTTGATTCCTTAACTAAATATGCAGTAATGATTAATGAACCAAATGAAATTTTATATCATCTTGAAAAAGCAGTTTACTTAGCTTTAAATGGAAGGTCTGGACCAGTTTGGATAGATATACCATTAGATGTTCAGGCTGCTTTCGTAGAAGAGAAAGACTTAGAACACTTTCAACCAGAACCTGTAAGTAATAGCTCAATAAAAGGCATGAAGAGTTTTATTGAGATGTATAAAGCCTCTCAAAGGCCAATAATTTTAGCTGGAAATGGTGTCAGACTTTCTGGTTCAATAGATAAATTAAGGGATTTTTCTAGTAAAAATAACATACCTTGTGTTGTATCTTATCTAGCAATAGATTATTTTGAACAAGATAATTTAAACTATATCGGTCGATTAGGCATTAAGGGCGACAGAGCCGGTAATTTTGCGATACAAAATAGTGATTTAATTATTTGTTTAGGGTCTCGATTAAGTGTTTGTTTAACGGGTTTTGAATATGAGCTATTTGCTAGAGAGTCAAAATTAGTAGTAGTTGATATCGATGAGAAAGAGCATCAAAAAGATACAGTTAGAATTGATCAGTTTATTTCTGCAGATGTTGGTGATTTTCTAGATCAAATAGATCAACAAGTTGAAAAAAAACAACTAGGAGACTGGCAAAAAAAATGTGTTCATTGGAAAAATAAATGGCCAGTTTACCAAAAAGATTATGATACTAGTACCGTCAATATGTATGAATTTATAAAGGCATTATCTGAACTAGCAAATGAAGACTCAATCGTAGTTTCTGATGCTGGCTCATCTTATTATGTTACTTCTCAATCCTTTACCTTAAGAAGTAATAAGCAAAGATACATAACTTCTGGTGCACAAGCTGATATGGGTTTTTCCTTACCTGCAGCAATTGGAGCCTCTGTTTCTTCAAATAAGCCAGTTATTGGTATTACAGGGGATGGTTCATTTCAATTGAATATCCAAGAGCTACAAACTGTCAAGCACTACAATCTTCCAATTAAACTTTTTGTTTGGAATAATAATGGTTATCTATCTATCAGGGCCACTCAAGATAAATTTTTTGAAGGAAGGCGAATTGGAACTGATCCAACTTCAGGTGTTTCTTTTCCTGAGGTTGAAAAAATTGCACATGCGTATGACTTGCCGTATTTAAGAATTAATAATGTTGCAGAGTTAAGAAAAAAACTTAAACAAATTATCTCTTCTGAAGGTCCAGTTGTTTGCGAAGTAATATGTCCAGAAAGTCAAGAAATAATTCCTGCTGTAAGTGCTGTTAAAAATAAAGATGGAAGTATGACCTCTAAACCCATAGAGGATATGTATCCATATCTTGATCGAAATGAGTTTGATGATGAAATGATTATTAAATCAATTTAATTGTAATAATTTTCTATAAATATAAATGCCAAATCTACTTATTAAAATTATATTTTATTCAAAATGGCAACATTACTAGTAATTGGTGGAACTGGTTTTTTTGGAAAATCAATCTTAGACAGCTATAAAAGGCAGCTATTAAATTCTTGGAATATAGACAAAATTATTATTATGTCTAGAAATGCCAATGAGTTCAAGCAGAATTTTCCAGAATTAATTTCTAATGGTGTCGAATTATTAGTTGGTGATATTTCAACGATAGATTTCTTGCCTGAGGCTGATTTTGTAATTCATGCGGCAGCATCAACTGATGCTTCTCGATACTTAAATCATAGTGAAGAAGAGAAGAATAATATTATTGCTGGAACATTAAATTATTGCAAACTAGCACTCATTTTTCATAAAAAAAGTAAAATTGTTTTTTGTAGCTCAGGTGCAGTTTATGGCTATCAACCTGAAAATTTAAAATGCCTTAAAGAAGATGATGATTTTGGTGATATATCTAACCTTGACGATATTAAAAAATCATACGCTTATGCAAAGAGAGACTCGGAGCTTGCCATCCAAGAGCTTGCAAAGAAAAATTTAAATGTAGTTATAGCTAGGTGCTTTTCTTTTGTAGGCAGGTATTTGCCTAGGGATCAACATTTTGCAATCGGAAATTTTATTTCAGATGGTATGAAAGGAAAAGATATATATGTTAAATCTGAAAAAAGTGTTTATAGAAGTTACATGTATGCTGATGACCTTGTCATTTGGCTATTTACTTTAGCTAAAAATGCAAATTCTAATTGCTCTGTATACAATGTTGGGTCAGATAAAGAGATTGAAATACGAAAATTAGCTAATATTATTGCAGATATATTTGATGTTAATGTTAATAGCGAGATGATAGATCAGAATTCAGTTGATCGATATATACCTTCAATTAAAAGAGCACAAATTGAATTCAATTTATCTAATACCCATAGTTTAAAAGAATCTATAATATTCAGTACGAAATTTATGTAAAAGGCCTTAAAAAAATAATGAAAAAAGCATTAATAACTGGAGTAACTGGCCAGGATGGAGCCTATTTAGCGGAGTTTCTTTTAAAAAAAGGATATGAGGTCCATGGTATTAAGCGCCGCGCCTCTCTATCTAATACAAGCCGTATTGATCATTTAAGCAATAATGATTCTAACAAAATTTTTAATTCATCACATTTGGTCTTACATTATGGAGATTTGGCTGACTCAATGAATTTGGTTAGAATCATTCAAGAAGTCCAGCCTGACGAAATATATAATCTTGGAGCGCAGTCACATGTGGCTGTTTCCTTTGAAAGTCCAGAATACACAGCGGATACTGTAGGCTTAGGTGCTTTGAGGATACTGGATGCAATTCGTATATCTGGCTTAGAGAATAAAACTCGTTATTATCAGGCTTCAACCTCTGAGTTATATGGTGATGTCAGAGAGACCCCCCAAACTGAGTCTACTCCGTTCTACCCAAGATCGCCTTATGCTGTTGCAAAACTTTACGCTTATTGGATTACAGTTAACTATAGAGAGGCTTATGGTATATATGCATGTAATGGAATCCTTTTTAATCATGAATCTCCATTACGAGGAGAGACATTTGTAACTAGAAAGATTACTATTTCATTATCTAAGATTTTGATGGGCCATCAAAAGACTCTATACTTGGGAAATCTTGATGCAAAAAGAGATTGGGGCCATGCTAAAGATTATGTAGAAATGCAATGGCTAATGCTTCAACAAGAGACTCCAGATGATTATTGTATTGCAACAGGTGTTCAGCATTCAGTAAGAGATTTTATTAACCTAGCATGTTCATTTGTGGGCATAAAACTAGAATACAGCGGCACTGGTCAAGGCGAGACTGCTTCTATTAAGTCGATTGATGAAAAAGTATTTAATTCAAGGGTTAAAGATTCAAAAATCAACTCAAAAAATCTTATTGGTAATACGATTATTGCTGTCAATAAAAAGTATTTTAGACCATCGGAAGTGGAAACTTTATTAGGTAGTTCTGCTAAAGCTAAAGAAAAACTTGGATGGATGCCCAAAATTACTTTTAAAGAAATGGTGCAAGAGATGATGGAAAATGACTTAGCACTATCTAAGAAACTAACTAGTTAAATATATATTGTTACTATCTCTATTAAATATTTTTGTAAGTTGTTTGTTCGCGTCTAAATAAATTACATAGTAAATAATTATGGTTAAAAATAATATTTTTGTAGATGTATTTGAATATAGAAAGTTTATTATTTCTTCAATAAAAACTGAATTTTATTCAAAGTACAAAAGAAGTAAGATTGGAATACTCTGGATGATAATACATCCATTTATGCAGGTATTGGTATATGCACTAGTTTTATCTGCAATCATGCAAGCGAAGTTTGCTGGTATTGAAAGTCAGTTTTCTTATGCCATCTACCTTATTTCTGGTTTTGTTGGCTGGAATTTATATGCAGATGTTACTTCCAGACTATTAACAGTATTTATTGATAATGGTAACTTAATAAAGAAGGTGAGCTTCCCTAGAATCATATTTCCAATGGTCATTGTAGGCGTTGCGCTTACTAATTTTCTTCTTATGTTTGTATCAATGTTTGTTATTTTTGCTTTTTTAGGTCATTTCTCAGTTGAATATTTAATTTGGATACCTTTAGTAGTTATTGTTACTTTAATGAATGCAATTGGGGTTGGCTTATTTTTTGGGGTAATAAATATATTTGTTAGGGATGTTGGTCAAATGATGGCCATTATTTTGCATTTTTGGTTTTGGCTCACACCAGTAATATATTCTGTAGATATGCTTCCAGAGTCATATCAATTTATCATTGCATTTAATCCTATTACTGGAATAGTTATGAGTTTTCAAAGCATATTGGCGTTTAATAAAGCCCCAAACTTAGAATTACTAATTTACCCTTTCATTACGGGTTTAATTATGTTGTTTCTCGCATTTTTTACTTTTAAAAAAGCCAATTATGAAATGGCTGATGTATTATGAATGAAGTATTGAGAGTAAGGGATATATCAAAAGTATTCTATAACTATAAAAGTGAATTAAAAAGGGTTTTATCTTGGTTTATATCGATAAAGAAGCCTGAAAAAAATATAACTGTTTTAAAGGGGGTATCCTTTAACTTATCTGCTGGTGAAATGGTCGGTTTATTGGGTGTTAATGGCGCAGGAAAAACAACGTTATTAAAAATAATTTCAGGAATTACCAATCAAACAAATGGTAAAGTTTTTTTAAATGGCTCCGTGTCATCAATTCTAGAATTAGGGATTGGATTTCATCCAGAATTGTCTGGAAGACAAAATGCATTAAACATGACGAGATTAATGGGTTATCAAACTTTTCATGGAGGACAGTCTATTGAGGATATTGAGCAATTTGCTAGTATTGGAGAGCACTTTGACATGCCTATCCGGTCATATAGTAGTGGGATGCAAGTCAGAGTTGCATTTGCGATTGCAATTGTTTATAGGCCTGATTTATTAATTATAGACGAGGCATTATCAGTTGGTGATGAGTTTTTTAGAAGTAAATGTATAAAAAAAATAAAGGAATTTCAAAATAAAGGAACTGCAATTTTATTTGTATCTCATGATACTGAGGCTATAAAAAGTTTTTGTAGTAGGGCTCTTCTTCTTGAGGGTGGTATGTTAGTCAAAGATGCAAGCCCAGATGAGGTGGTAAATTATTATGTCAGAAATAAAATTTAATTTTTTTTATAAAAATTCACTCTTATGATTTATATTGATATTTCAGATACAATTAAATTGCCCTATATTACTGGTATTCAAAGAGTTGTCAGGAGTATAGTTAAATACACTATAGATAATGAAGTAGTTACATTTGTTGAGTTTGATCGAATTGCAAAGCATTACTTAATTATTGAAAAAAATGACTATAGATTATTGCTTCTAAGCGAATATCGCCCCACATCTTATTCAATTTATTCCAAAAAATTCTGGTACCGTCATTTAAAGGGATTATTGTCTAAACAATTTAAAATAATAATTATAAAAATTTTAACTAATGTACATTTATTCTCAAAAGTAAAATTTAAAAAAATTATTTTTTTATTTAATACTAAAATTTTAAAAAATCCATCAAGAATTACAATGAAGTCTTCTTATTCGTTTGGGGATACTTTATTTATAGCAGACTCCTCATGGAATTATCAGCCTTGGATTGAAGTTAAAAAAGCAAAGGCTAAAGGCTTAAAAGTTGAGATGGTTGTATATGATATTTTGCCAGTTATTTATCCAAATTATTTTGAAAAAATAACAATTAATAATTTTAACTTATGGTTCAAAATGGTAATTTATTATTGCGATGAAGTCCATGCTATATCAAAAACTACTGCTAATAATATCTGTAAAGAAATTCCCAATAATATACTTAATCATAACAAAATCAAAGTAATGAAATTGGGTAGTGATATTGATATAAATTTAGATAAACATGTTCCTCCTATGAGTTTTTCTAATGATTTAGATAATATGAAAAGGCTAGTGCCTCAAGGCTCATTTGATCTAAAAATAAAGCAGAGTTTTCATTTAAAACTCCACAAAATTAGATTTTTAACAGTTGGAACTATTGAGCCAAGAAAGAATCATAATTTTCTTTTAAAAGTTTTTGATTTGCTGTGGAGAGCAGGTCATCATGATATTGAATGGCATATTGTTGGTAAAGAGGGTTGGCATAGCAAAGAATTCATAAAATTAGTATTATTTCACCCTAAACTTAATACTAATTTATTTTTTCATGGGGGAATAAGTGACGTTGCTTTAAGTAAACTTTACTTAAAATCACAATGTGTTTTAGTGCCTTCAATTGATGAGGGTTATGGTTTACAAATTGCTGAAGGACTGCAAAATAATTGTGATGTTTTAGTATCTGATATCGAAATATTTAGGGAGTTTAACCTATCTGAAAATAGTTATTTTTCTATAAAAGATAATGGAGTTGACTTGCAATCTAAGCTTTTTAAATACATAAATGGGACTCTGAAAACTTCTCAGACTGAAAACAACAATATCTTCAGTTGGGAAGATGCAGTTAGAAAGTTGATGCTTTCTCTAGAAAATACTTAAATTGTTAACATTTAAGACATTCTATATTGAGATTTTTTGTTAACAGCAAGTAACTTAATGCAAGTTTATGCTTAAAAATCAATTAATAAAATTCATACTTATTGGTTTACTAAACACTATTTTTGGTTACTCTTTGTATGCTTTTTTTATATATATTGGTATAAATTATTTTTTTGCAATATTTTTTTCCACTATTCTAGGAATATTGTTTAATTTTAAAACAATAGGTAAGTTTGTATTTGAAAATGATGACCATCGCTTATTAACTAAATTTGTACTTGCATATTCAGTAACATTTATAATAAATGTTTCTATAGTAACTTTAATGAGAGGTAAGGGTTATGATGATTACAGTTCTGGATTCTTTGCAATAATAATATCATCAGCATTATCTTTTGCTTTAACTAAGTATTTGGTCTTTAAAAAATAGGAAAGTCATTACTATATTCGTATATATTGAAAAAAATCTTAGATGGTAATTTAGTTTCAGTGCAGAAAAGGATAAACTAAAGTATCTTAATCATCCTGTCATAATAATTTAAAATCTTATTAATTAAATAAAAGAAAGTGAAAGTCCCGTTTTTGTTGTAGTTTGGCGACCTTTTAGGTAAAATTAATTAACTTTTTTCATTCCATAAAATCTTGTGCATATGGCATACAATAGTTTAGATTTATTTCCTGACATTTAGTATTTTAATTAAATAAGATAATAACATAAAGATGAAATTAATAAGTATTGTCACACCGTGTTATAACGAAGAAGATAACGTTGAAAAACTTTATGAAATAGTTAAGGAAATTATGGCAAAAAAATTGCCTAACTATAACTATGAACATATCTTTATTGATAATGCGTCCCAAGATGCAACCGTTAAAATATTAAAGAAAATTGCTATTAATGACAAAAATATTAAAATAATAATTAATTCTCGTAATTTTGGGCATCTGCGATCTCCAGTTTATGGGATGTTTCAAGCAAGTGGTGATGCAATAATTTTATTAGTTGCAGATTTACAAGATCCGCCTGAAACGATTCCTTTATTTGTTAAGAAATGGGAGGACGGAGATGATATTGTTTTAGCAATAAAGGAGTCGAGCGAGGAGAACAGGCTAATGTTCTCTCTTAGAAAACTATATTATGGCATTCTAAGTAGCTTATCAGAAATAGAAATTTTTCAAAATTTTACAGGTTTTGGTCTATATGACAAAAAAGCAATGGATGCTATTAAGCAGCTTAAAGATCCATATCCATTTTTCAGGGGAATGGTTGCTGAGATTGGGTTTAAGGTTTCAAAAATAAAATATAGCCAGCCGGTAAGAAAGCGAGGAGAGACAAAGAATGATTTTTATACTCTCTATGATGCAGGTGTACTTGGAATCATCAGCAATTCTAAAATACCTTTAAGAGTTGCAATTTTTACTGGATTTACGTTTGGGATTCTTAGTTTTCTAATTGGCTTAGGTTATTTTATTGTTAAATTAATATATTGGGATCAAATGGATCTTGGAACAGCTCCCTTAATCATAGTCACCTCTTTTATGTTTTCAATTCTGTTATTTTTTGTTGGTATTGTTGGAGAATATATTGGTGCAATTTATACACAGCTTCTTAATAGACCTTTGGTTTTTGAAAAAGAAAGAGTAAATTTCGAATGAAAAAAATAACCAATAAAATTCGAAAATCAATTGTTACGATGCATTCAAAATCTTATGCCTCTCATTCGGGTTCAGCATTATCTATAGTTGATATTTTGGCTGTGCTTTACTTTAAAGTTTTGAATATTGAGCCAAGTAATCCATTGTATATTAATAGAGATAAGTTTATTTTAAGCAAAGGCCATGGTAGTTCTGCACTTTATTCAACATTAGCCCATTGCGGTTTTTTTGACTTAAAGGTTTTGGATGGATATTATCTTGATGGTGGTACTTTACCAGGACATTTAGATAAAGAAGTTGTTCCTGGTGTAGAAGTTTCTACTGGCTCTCTTGGTCATGGATTATCTATTGGAGTAGGTATGGCGATAGCCAGTAAATTTGATCAAACTAACAACAAAATAGTGGTTTTATGTGGTGATGGAGAAATAAATGAGGGTAGTGTATGGGAAGCGATAATGCTTGCTCCTCAAAAAAAATTAGACAATTTAATTCTAATTATTGACTATAACAAACTTCAAAGTTATGGCAGAACTAATGAAATAATTAATCTGGAGCCTTTGAAGGAGAAGTTTGAGTCCTTTAACTGGAATGCAATAGAAATTGATGGACATAATTTCAAAGAAATTGAAGACGCTCTTTTGCAAGATACAACTAAACCTAAGGTCATAATTGCAAATACTATAAAAGGTAAAGGAGTGAGCTATATGGAAGATCAATTTATTTGGCATTATAAGTCACCAAATGAAGAGCAACTTTTGCAGGCATACAAAGAGTTAGAATGAGAGATGCTTTTATAAAGACCTTAATTAAAGAGGCAAGAAAAAATAAAAATATATTTTTAATTACTCCAGATCTGGGTTTTTCAGTGCTTGAAGAATTTGAAGAGGAGTTTCCTGATAGATTTTTGAATGTTGGCATTGCTGAAGCCAATGCGGTCAATATTGCTGCTGGACTTGCTCTAAGTGGAAAAATTGTGTACGTCTATAGCATTATCCCTTTTATTACAATGAGGCCATTTGAGCAGATTAGATTAAATCTAGCCTATATGAATACAAATGTTAGATTAGTTGGTGTGGGTGCGGGATTTACATATGGCTTACTTGGAGCAACCCACCACGCCATTGAGGATTTAGCTATTATGCGCTCTTTACCTAATATGACAGTATTTTCACCATCAGACCCTTGGGAAGTTAGTTGTGCTATAAAAGAATCAGTTGGTCATAATGGCCCTATATATTTCAGGCTAGCCAAAAAAAATGAGCCTGTAATTAGTAACACTAAAAGTAAATTTTCCTTTGGAAAGGCTAATTACATTAAATATGGCGATGATGTAAATATTTTATTTACAGGTAATGCATCTGTTACTGCTATTGAGGTTTATGACTCATTAACAAAAGATAATACAAGGACAGTTAATTTGATAAGTATTCACACTATTAAGCCATTTGATAGTAATTTAATAAATCAAATAATTCAAGCAGGAAAGCCAATTTTTACAATTGAAGAGCATAGTATTATTGGTGGTTTAGGCAGTATTGTTTCAGAATATATTGCCGAATCTGATCAAAATCCAATATTTAAGAGGTTTGCTTTGCCAGATGGGTACACACATTTAGTGGGCGCTCAAAAATATTTAAAAGAAAAGCTTGGTTTTACATCTAAAAAGATTATTGAAGGTATTGAAAAATTGATATGAAGGCCTTTAATAAAGTATCAATATATTTGAGAAATCCTCATATTCTTTTGTTAGTATCATTAACCATTCTATCTAATGTACTAGTATTATCGAATATTTTACAGAGCGATTATTTTGGAGATGATTTATATAACTTTCAACTATCAGGACTGTATCCTTATCATTATTCAGGCCCTGAAGAATATTCTTTAGTAAGTATTTTGGGGTGGATGCAAGCTGGTCGTTTTTTTCCGTTTGCAGCCGCTTATTTAATTTATATATTTACTTGGTTTGATACTTTATTTTCTTATAAATTAGCAATAGTTTCATTAATATTAATCAGTAATTTTTTGTTTTCATATTTTATTTATCTTTTTTCCAAAAAAAATGTACATCTAGCTTTATTAGTGCTACTTATAACGCCGGCACTTTTTCAATACAAGCTCTACCATGACCCTATATTATCATTTCATGGTTACATGCCATTTATCTTTTCTTTTTTGATTATTTCGTCAATATTTCTATTGAAATACCTTCAGATAAATAAGAAACTATATCTCATTATAAGTGTTCTCTCTTATACAGTTACTTTGGGGATGTATGAAATAGTGTATCCATTTTTATTAATGTATGCTCTTATTATCGTATCTCAGTTATCGATAAGAACCAATACAAAGTATTTCATTAGAACTTTATTGCCATATTTTTGCGTCCTTATTGTTGCAGTTATGGGTGCAATCTATTCAAAGTGGTTTTTATGCGGCGAAATATGCATAACTATTAATAATAATCCATACATGCCAAATTGGGATTTATTGCTTATTCTCAAAACTTATTTTTTACAGACATTATCTGTATTGCCTACTACATACTATTTTAATTTTGGACGCTTCCCACATGTGTCCGATTTTGGGGGTAATTTTTTAATCTTAGCTATTTTGCTGATCTATGTATTCTTTTTCAGCTTTAAACATAAAGAGGGAAGTGTCCAAGGCTTTAATTATATTTTGGTTTTGGCATTGCTGCTTCTATTTCTACCAGGGATACTAATTTCTCTCTCTACTAAATTTCAAGGGCTCTTAGGAGAGATGAATAAAGTTCAATTTGGTTTGCCTTATATTCCAATATACCTTCAAACGTTTGGCCTTTCTCTATTGATATCTTTATTGATTAGTAAAGTATCAAAAACTATGAGTATTATCTTTATTATGATTGGTTTGGGAGTGGTATGGACTATTCATACTGTAAGCAACAACCAAGTAATAAGTTCAGTAAATGCTCCTTATAAAGATACAAGAGAGGTTTTAACATTATTTTTTTCAAGTGACTTTAAGGATAAATTAAAAAATGGTGATTTTATTAGGCTTGATGGAGATAATCCATTTACGCATACTGATTCTTTTGTGCCATTTGTTACCAAAAAAGACATTAAGATGGCTAGAAGCGATGATGATCCTTATATTTACCGTATTTCTTTTGAAGTTGCTAAAGATTTATCTTTTATTAATGTTTATGATACTAACCTAGAGAAAAATTTCTTTTTTGTGTATAAAAAAATAAGCAATGTCTGGACTAATGATTTCAACGAGTATGCTGCAGGTAAGGAAAATGCTAATGTAATTCCACCATTCTTTAATAATTTTTATCCCTGGGAAGGGCAGACTGGTGAATTCCGTTGGGCCACAAAAAATCCAAGTATGAGGTGGATAAACCCTAGTAATGCAGATAAGGCGCAAAAATTATTATTTGAAATTACATCGTTAAATGCAAGAGATTTAATTATAAGTTTAAATGATAGCAAAGTTATTGAACTTAGTCTTGAAGAGGGTAAGAGTTATGAGATAAATGAAAATATAAGTTTACAACCTGGAACTAATATAATTAAGTTTATTACAAAAGAATTACCTGTTAATCCACCAGGTGCAGATAGTAGGCTATTGTTATTTAGCTTAGGGAAAGTACATCCTTTTTATTCGGAAGGTTTATGAAAGGGGTCAGTTTGAAAGGGACTATTACTAAGAATAAGTTAACTATATTTTCATGCGTTGCAATTGTAATTATTGTGTCGATTGTTCTTTATTATTTATATAATTTAAAATTTAATGAACTAGCAATACCTATAAAAGATATATATGCTCCAGGTGATGGAAGGTTTTCAATAGCTGTTGTAAAGATGATAATTGATGGAGCCTGGTCATTCTTAGTTCCTTTTTCGCCTCATCTTAACGCCCCTTTTCATTTTCAAATGTATGATTTTCCGCTCCCATTTTTTAGTAATTTTGTATACATAAAGTTTTTAAGTATTTTTTCTTCTGATAGTGTTGTTGTCTTTAACTTATATTACATCTCAACATATTTCTTAAATGCTTTTACAATGTTCTGGGTGCTTAGAAGGCTTAGGGTTAATGTCTATTTGGCGATCTCAATAGGAATACTTTTCACTTTTTTACCTTTTCATTTTTGGAGATTGCCCCATACATTTTATTCAGGGTATTGCTTCATTCCTCTATGGATCTATTATCTACTCCTTCTAACCAATAAAAAACCACTCTTTTTTAAAAAGAAAGTTGGAGAGAGTAAATACTCATTTGATTGGTCAAAAAGAAACATCATAATCATATTGGTGATGTTGATTTCATCGACGTGGAACTTCTATTACACATTTTTCTTTACTTTTCTTATAGGGTTCACTTTATTATCAAACTTTGTATATAGAAATAGTAAATATCATATCCTCTCAACACTGATATTTTTGTCTTTAGCTGTTGCGCCATTTGCTGGAAATATGCTTCCATATAAGGCTTATGAGATTGAAAATGGTAAGAATTATCAGGTAGGGCAAAGAGACCCTATTTCTTCTGAAACATTAGGACTGACGGTTGCAACTCTAGTATTCCCAGTAATTGATCATAGAGTTGAAATACTTAAAAAATTGAGTAATAATTATGCCTATAAATCGTTACTTTTTAATGAAAGTAATGATGCAACACTTGGGTTATTTGGTGCCATAGGATTTGCTATATTAATTTTTTCTATTTTTTTTTATAGCCTTCTACCAAGGATTCTATCTAGACTTTCACAATTAAACTTATTCGTATTATTATTTTCTACCGTAGGTGGCTTTGGTGTTGTTTTCGCCTATGTAATTACACCGCAAATAAGGGCTTTAAATAGAATAAGTATGTTTATAGCTGCAATGTCATTTATCGCCATAGCGGTTGTTCTTAACAAATATATCAATAAAACAGGAAATAAAAAGCAAGCAGTATTCATGGCATTATCTTTTTTTATTTTATGTTTTGGTGTTTTTGATTTAGTAAGCACTAAAATGAATTTAGAGCCTGTAGATAAATTTAAAACTGAATACCTTTCAGACAAAAACTTTATACAACAAATAGAGTCTAAATTTGATGTAAGTAGTCAAAAAATCTCAATAGCGCAGTATCCCTATTTGAGTTTTCCTGAAAACCCGGGTATCCACACAATGGGTAATTATGAACAATTTCAAGGCTATCTTCATAGTGACAAGCTCTATTGGTCGTTTGGAGCCATAAAGGGCAGACCAGCAGATATCTGGTGGAAGGGTCTAAATGAGAAATCTATAGAAGAGCAAATACAAACTCTTCAACAAGCAGGCTTTTCAGGAATCATGATTAATAGGAATGGGTATCAAGATAATGCTAAAGGTCTGGAGAATAAGCTTATTCAGTTATTAGGCGCAAAGCCAATGATAAGTGAGAATAAGATAGTGTCATTCTTTAGGCTCTATCCAACAAGCAATGAAATACGATTTTCTCGAATTGCATTCAATAGCTTTTATGAATGGGAGGGTGAGCCAGGAAAGTTTAGATGGGCTGGAGATAATGCAAATATATCTTTATTCAACGATCAAGGCTCAAGTAAAACGAATAATATATCGTTTACTCTAGGAACCTTAAGAGATAGAAGCATGGTAATCAAACTTAATGAAGAAGTGCTAGAGTCATTTGAAATCAAAAGAGGTGAATCCACTCAACATACATTCAACTTAAAGCTAAATCCAGGTCAAAATATACTAAAGTTTGAAACTATGGAGCCTGCAAGATCTCCTGGTGGAGCAGATAATAGAAAGCTGGCTTTTAGTGTTGGAGAGTTTGTTTATGATTAATTTCAAACATGGTTATCATGTTTTAATATTATTCTTTTTTGTTTCTTTAGTCCTCTATTACTTTTTCAAAATAGATTCTTCAAGTTTTTTAATGCCCTTCGATGACTCTTATGTTAGAGCTGATGGCAGAATGACTATTGCCTATGTTAAGTTTATAGCTTCTGGTGACTGGTCGTCATTAATAGTACCTAAAACTTCACATTTAAGTGCACCTTTTCATTTTGCAATGTATGATTATCCGCTCCCATTTTTTAGTAATTTTGTATACATAAAGTTTTTAAGTATTTTTTCTTCTGATAGTGTTGTTGTCTTTAACTTATATTACATCTCAACATATTTCTTAAATGCTTTTACAATGTTCTGGGTGCTTAGAAGGCTTAGGGTTAATGTCTATTTGGCGATCTCAATAGGAATACTTTTCACCTTCTTGCCTTGGCATTATCTCCGATTGACTCATACATTTTGGTCAGGGTATTGCTTCATTCCTCTATGGATCTATTATCTACTCCTTCTAACCAATAAAAAACCACTCTTTTTTAAAAAGAAAGTTGGAGAGAGTAAATACTCATTTGATTGGTCAAAAAGAAACATCATAATCATATTGGTGATGTTGATTTCATCGACGTGGAACTTCTATTACACATTTTTCTTTACTTTTCTTATAGGGTTCACTTTATTATCAAACTTTGTATATAGAAATAGTAAATATCATATCCTCTCAACACTGATATTTTTGTCTTTAGCTGTTGCGCCATTTGCTGGAAATATGCTTCCATATAAGGCTTATGAGATTGAAAATGGTAAGAATTATCAGGTAGGGCAGAGGCATCCTATTGCTTCTGAAGTATTTGGGTTAAAAATTGCCCACCTTCTTATTCCAGTAGAGGGTCATAGGATTAAATCTTTTGCTTCTTTAAAGAGCTCTTATAACGAGTCTAATGACATATTATTTAAAGTACCTAAGCATGGTGCTAGCTTAGGGATTGTGGGCAGCATTGGCTTCTTATTATTGATCTTGAATTTGATTTATAAAAGACTAGCTCCAAGTATTTTAGTAAGGCTTTCTCAATTTAATATTACTATACTTTTATTGTCAACTATTGGTGGTTTTAGCGCTATTATTGCGTACACAGTTACTGCACAAATTAGATCTTATAATAGGGCCAGTATATTTATTGCGACATTGTCATTACTTGCTATAGCATTAGTTATCAATAGATATATTAAGAAAAAATTTGATAAGAAAATTATTTTTTTTATAGTATCGTTACTGATACTTATAGTAGGTATTTTTGATCAAATACCTGAAAAGTATCAATTAAAAGCCAATCAAGAGTCTAAAACTGAATACCTTTCAGATAAAAACTTCATACAACAAATAGAGTCTAAATTTGATGTTGATAATGAAAAAATAATGATTGCTCAATATCCATATATAACTTATCCCGAAAGTGGGGGTGTACATAATATGAAAGATTATTCGCATGTTCAGGGTTATATTCATAGTGACAAGCTCTATTGGTCGTTTGGAGCCATAAAGGGCAGACAAGCAGATATCTGGTGGAAGGGTCTAAATGAGAAATCTATAGAAGAGCAAATACAAACTCTTCAACAAGCAGGCTTTTCAGGAATCATGATTAATAGGAATGGGTATCAAGATAATGCTAAAGGTCTGGAGAATAAGCTTATTCAGTTATCAGGCGCAAAGCCAATGGTAAGTGATAATAAAGTACTGATGTTTTTTGAAATTATCTCAAAAGGAAATAAGGTAATACTTCCTCCTGTATTCAATAGCTTTTATGAATGGGAGGGTGAGCCAGGAAAGTTTAGATGGGCTGGAGATAATGCAAATATATCTTTATTCAACGATCAAGGCTCAAGTAAAACGAATAATATATCGTTTACTCTAGGAACCTTAAGAGATAGAAGCATGGTAATCAAACTTAATGAAGAAGTGCTAGAGTCATTTGAAATCAAAAGAGGTGAATCCACTCAACATACATTCAACTTAAAGCTAAATCCAGGTCAAAATATACTAAAGTTTGAAACTATGGAGCCTGCAAGATCTCCTGGTGGAGCAGATAATAGAAAGTTGGCTTTTAATATTGGAGAGTTTGTGTTGGGTAGCCATGCTAAGTAATAGTAGTCATGAGGGGTTTTCTTTTTTATGAAAGAATTGTTAAAAGATAAAACAAAAATAATTATATTAATAGTTTCTTTTATCTTAATAAGCTATTTTGGATTTTCAATATATATTCTTGGTGTTGGAAGTGTGACTGGGGACGATCTAAGCCATTCTTCTGCCGCCTCTGATTATGGTACATTTGCAGCTTATGATCAAGCTCGAATAGCTCACTTTTTTAATGCTTTCTTAGTGCCCGTTCCATATTTATTTGATAGTCATATATATTATAAAGCAATTCAAATTTTTACTAATATAGCTTTTATAGTGTCAATAGGAGCTGTTCTAAGCATACTATTTAAGAATAAATATATATGGTATGTTTACTCTATATTGGCCATAACCTTATGGCAGAATAGTGATGCACATAATCTTATGGTGTCATACCCTTTTTATATTGGGTTTTCAATTTTTACTTTCTCTATTTCCTCGATATTCTTTATTTATTATTTAAGGTTAAGCAAAGATATATATTTACTTTTTTCATTGGTTACTTGGATTTTTACATCTAAGGGCACAGAGTTTTATATGATGTATTTCCCAATGTTTTTCTTTATAGCTTATTTTGAGTCCAACAAAAATAATTTTAAAGAGAAGGTTAAAGATACTTTTAGAAATATTAAATGGCATGCATTAGTTACATTTTTTTTATTTATAGCATATGTCATCTTTAGAAATTCAGTGGAATCTTCATATGCTGGAAGTAAAGTAAGTTTAGATTTTAGTAGCTTTCTATCAAGCTTAGTAACATATTCGATCGGCCTTGCGCCTGGCGCGCAAGCTTATTTTAATTTTAAAAACTATTCCATTTTTGAGTTTACTGAATTAATAGATCCATATATTATCGTAGTATCAATATTGGTAATTTACCTCTTAATTATTTTAAAAGAAAAAATCCAACAAATTGATCTTTCCAATAAATATCTTCTACTAGTATTGCTATACCTAACATTAGCGCCAAATTTTTTAATTTCATTGACAACCAAATATCAATATTATGTTAGTTATCATGGGGTTAATAATTACCTATATTCTTCGCACTCTTTTTTTGCTATTGTATTTACTATAATTATTGCATTAACCCTATCTAAAAAGAACGTCTATTACTATATTTTAGTAGTGATAATTTCAATTTTTGTTTTATTGACACAAGTTAACAATAAGTTAATAGGGGGAGAGCAAACCCATTACTCTGAAAAATATTTCTTGCTGGATGCTCTATTAAATTCTTCTTATATTAGCAATAAAGGTAATGAGATTAAGATTTTAGCCCCAACTCTTTGGGATGAAATGACGGTTGTCAAAACGGAAACAGAGGATTATTGGACAGATGATGCATGGACTAGATATGCCCAAAGAAAAGTAAAGAGAGACATAAAAATTGAAAGGTATGCTTCTAACAATGATGCAATAATTGAGTATTTAATAGGCAATAAAAACGAATCATCATTTCTAACCTATAGTGAAGAAAATAAACTCCAGGCGATTTTTGTATCATCTGAAAACTGTAACAAAAAAAATCCATGTTATTTATTATCAATAAATGAATCCTTAAGTGGAAACGTTATGCAGAACACATTTATTACTAATGATACAATTTATAAAACTCAAACACTATCATCTCCCAATAAAGAAAATAATTATGGAATAAGCACATATCTCATTAAGAGTGACATAGAAGATCGCGACATGACAGTATTGCTCGAATATGATCCAATGCTTAAAGCTCAAAAAATAATTAATTTTGATGCAGGGTTTTATCCTGAAGAAAATTTAGGTAATGACCATTGGGTGTGGGCTTTTGATAATGGAATTATTAATATAAAATCCCTTAAAAATACTAAAGTTGAATTGACGATTTCAATAAAAGTAGCCTCAAAAAGAGCTGTTACATTTAATTTGAATGATGAAACCATCAAGGAAAATTTTATAGATACTAATATTAAAAATATCTCTTTTATTGCTAATTTAACCAAAGGAGATAATCAACTAAAAATTGTTACTGATGCGCAGCCTATCAAACTAAATGAAGCAGATGACAGAGTCTTCTCTTATGCTATATTTAATATAATCATCAATGGCGTTGATAGTTTGAATTAAAATGTTTAGAATGTAATCAAATTGTAATTGATTTTGTTAAAGGACTATCGTTGTAAAAATGAAACTATCAATAGTAACGACGCTTTTTAAGTCTTCTGCATATGTTGAAGAATTTTATTTAAGAATTACAAAAGAAGTTAAAAAGCTTACAGATGACTATGAGATTATTTTTGTAGATGATGGCTCGCCTGATGATAGCTTGCAAAAATGCATAACACTTCACCAACAAGATCAAAAAGTAACAGTTCTAGAACTATCAAGAAACTTTGGACATCATAAAGCCATAATGACTGGGCTTTCACATGCACAAGGGGATTTTGTATTTTTGATTGATGTGGATTTGGAGGAAAAGCCGGAATTGTTAGGTAAATTTTGGCAGGAATTACAAAATGGTGAAGATTTAGATGTAGTTTATGGTGTTCAACAACAACGTAAGGGTGCTTTTTTTGAGCGCATTAGTGGAAGGTTGTTTTGGAAAGTTATTAATATTTTCTCAACAATAGAAATTCCTAAAAATATACTAACAGCAAGGCTAGTAACAAAAGCTTATAATGATGCATTGATTAAATACCAAGAATCAGAATTATTTATTGGAGGGATTTGGGCAGATACTGGTTTTCGACAAAAACCAATAATAACAAATAAATCCTCTAAAAGTGAAACCTCATACACATTTAGAAAAAAGATTTATTTACTAATAACTTCTATCACATCTTTTAGTAGTAAGCCATTAGTGTATATTTTCAATATAGGCCTATTAACTACATTTGTATCATTTCTATTTATTCTGAAACTTCTCTATAATAAATTATTTTATGGCGTGTCTTTTGAGGGATGGACATCGCTCATTGTGTCAGTATGGTTTTTTGGCGGCCTAATAATATTATTGTTAGGGATTATTGGAATTTATCTATCTAAAATTTTTATAGAAACTAAAAATAGACCATACACAATAGTTCGTAAATATTACAAACAACAATGAGAGTATGTTTTTTGGTTTCCGGTAATGGTGGAAACTTAAAATTTTTCTATCTTGCGAATAAGTTAGGGCTTATAAAAAATATTGAGTTATTTGTCATTGCAGATCGAGAGTGTAGTGCGTTGAAATTTTCACATAAACGAAAAATTCAATCAAAAGTAATTCACTATACAAGAAAAGAAAATTCAGAATTATTGTTAGGGCTGAAAGAAATATCACCGGATATTATTGTAACAAATTGGCACAAAATAATAGATAAAGAGCTGGTTGACAAGTATTCTGGAAGATTGATAAACTTACATTATTCTCTTCTACCATCATTTCCTGGGATGATTGGAATCCTGCCTATTGAAGAGGCGTATAAACAAGGATGTAAATATATAGGTGCAACTTGTCACTATGTAGATAATGGCGTAGACACTGGAAAGATTATTTCTCAAACAATCGTAAGTACAGATATTGGAATAGATAGCGTTATTCAAAATATTTATAAGAATGGATGTTTTATTTTATTAAATAGTTTACTAACTGTGACGAAAGATACAAGTTTGATTAGTTTAGATGGTGACAATGACTTTAGATTTTCTCCACCATTAAAATTTAACACAGAAGTGTTTAATGATTCTTTTTGGGGCAACTTGCTTGAATTATGAAAAAAATAGCTATATTACAATCAAACTATATTCCCTGGAAGGGGTATTTTGATCTTATTAATTTAGTTGATGAGTTTATTTTATATGACGATATGCAGTACACTAAAAGGGATTGGCGCAATAGAAATAAGATTCAAACACCTAATGGCTTGCAGTGGCTTTCAATTCCTATAATAGTAAAAGGAAAATATTTTCAGAAAATCTCTAAGACAAAAATAAGCGACAATAATTGGGGCAAAAAACATTGGAATGTTTTAAAACAAAACTACTCAAAAGCACAACACTTTAAAGAATCTAAAGATGTTTTTGAAGATCTGTATTTGAATAATAAAGATGAATACTTAAGTCAAGTTAATTATAAATTTATTGGTGCTATTAATAAAATTCTAGGAATTTCTACTAAAATACGCTGGTCTAGTGAGTTTGATTTAACGGATGGACAGACTGAAAAATTATTAGGGATTTGTAAAGATTGTGATGCAGATGTCTATTTAAGTGGACCTTCTGCGAAAGATTACTTGGATGAAAATATTTTCATGCAAAATAATATAAAGGTTGAATGGATGAATTATAGTAATTACCCCAAATATCAACAAATACTCAAACCTTTTGAGCATCAAGTAACGATCTTAGATTTGATTTTTAATGAAGGTGAAAATGCCACTAAATTTATGAAAACTTTTAGTTAAATATGCAATTTATTTTTAACCATTTTTATCTTTTATTAGCTATTTCTTTTGGTGTAGTAAGTCAATTGATTGTCAAATGGCAAATGTCCGCTTTTTCGTTTGATGATTATGAGACTTGGCAAGATAAATTTGTGCTAGCTTTTTCTATGTTGTTAAACCCATATATTATCCTCTCATTGATTTTGACGTTTTTAGCTGGCGTTACCTGGATGATTGTAATGACTAAGTTTGAGATTAGTTATGCTTACCCTTTCACACTTTTAGGGCTTGTTTTTGTGACTATTTTTTCGATTGTTTTTTTTGGTGAAAACTTTAATTTATACAAGATTGGCGGTATTGTATTGATTTTATTTGGTGTCTTTTTAATCAGTAAAGGTTTGAAATGATTCCTTTTAATAAGCCATATTTTACTGGATATGAATTAAGTTATATCAAACAAGCTTATACTAATGGACACCTCTCTGGTGATGGGACCTTTACTGATCTTTGTAGTAGCTGGCTAGAAAAAACTTTAAATGTTAAAAAAGCCTTACTTACACATTCTTGCACAGCTGCATTAGAAATGGCGGCAATTCTTCTTGATATTAAGCCAGGTGATGAAATAATAATGCCTTCATATACTTTTGTATCAACAGCCAACGCATTTGTTTTGAGAGGAGGTGTTCCTGTATTTGTAGATATTCGACCTGATACACTTAATATCGATGAAAATCTCATAGAGAATGCAATTACATCTCGCACAAAGGCAATCGTCCCTGTTCATTATGCAGGAGTCGCATGTGAAATGGAGGTAATTCTTGATATTGCAAAGCGTTACAACTTAATGGTGGTTGAAGACGCTGCTCAAGCTATTGGATCAAGTTATAAAGGGCAAATGCTTGGCTCTATTGGACATTTGGGGTGTTTAAGTTTTCATGAAACTAAAAATGTAATATCTGGGGAAGGAGGCGCCCTTTTAATTAACGATAAGAGGTTAATTGATCGCGCCGAAATAATTCGAGAGAAGGGGACAAATCGCTCTAAATTTTTTCGCGGTCAGGTTGATAAGTATACTTGGATAGATATAGGGTCGTCTTATTTGCCAAGTGAAATAACTGCAGCTTTTTTATGGGCTCAATTACAAGAGTTTGAAGATATAATTGCAAAAAGAAAAAAATTATTTAATTATTATAATGATTGTTTAAAAAAAATAAAAAATACTCAGGTACTATTTGGTCCATCAGTTCCTGATGATTGCCATCATAATTCTCATCTACTCTATATACTTCTATCTGATAATCAATCCAGAACAACTTTCTTAAGAAAAATGAATGATAGTGGCATTGGTTGCACGTTCCATTATGTTCCATTGCATTCCTCTCCTGCTGGAAGTATCTTTGGAAAAGCTAATGGAAAATTAGAGGTCACTAATGATATTTCAGAGCGATTGGTTCGCTTACCTTTATACCCAGGAATGAGTATTGCTGAAGTAGACTTGGTTGTAAGCTATATATCTGATTTTTTAACCACTAAATGATATGAATATTCGTAATAAAGACAAAGAAAGGTTTTTTAGTTTCACTGTATTGTCAATCATTGTCACAATAATATTAAGTTCTTACTATGATTTAAGTTTTTTACAATTATTGTTTTACCCGATCGATGATGTATATGCTCCAGGTGATGGAAGGTTTTCAATAGCTGTTGTAAAGATGATAATTGATGGAGCCTGGTCATCCTTAGTTCCTTTTTCGCCTCATCTTAACGCCCCTTTTCATTTTCAAATGTATGATTTTCCGCTCCCATTTTTTAGTAATTTTGTATACATAAAGTTTTTAAGTATTTTTTCTTCTGATAGTGTTGTTGTCTTTAACTTATATTACATTTCAACATATTTCTTAAATGCTTTTACAATGTTCTGGGTGCTTAGAAGGCTTAGGGTTAATGTCTATTTGGCGATCTCAATAGGAATACTTTTCACTTTTTTACCTTTTCATTTTTATAGATTGCCCCATACATTTTATTCAGGGTATTGCTTCATTCCTCTATGGATCTATTATCTACTCCTTCTAACCAATAAAAAACCACTCTTTTTTAAAAAGAAAGTTGGAGAGAGTAAATACTCATTTGATTGGTCAAAAAGAAACATCATAATCATATTGGTGATGTTGATTTCATCGACGTGGAACTTCTATTACACATTTTTCTTTACTTTTCTTATAGGGTTCACTTTATTATCAAACTTTGTATATAGAAATAGTAAATATCATATCCTCTCAACACTGATATTTTTGTCTTTAGCTGTTGCGCCACTTGCTGGAAATATGCTTCCATATAAGGCTTATGAGATTGAAAATGGTAAGAATTATCAGGTAGGGCAAAGAGACCCTATGGAAGCGGAAATTTTGGGATTAAAAATTGCAACCTTAGTATTTCCAGTAAACGATCATCGAAGCAGCATATTGGTTCAATTTAAGAAAAGTTACACTAGGGGGCCTTTATTTAATGAAAGTAATGCAGCTACTTTAGGCGTAATAGGCGCTATAGGTTTTTTATTTCTACTGCTAGTTGTGCTAGCGCAAAGGCAATTTTCTAAAGTACTGGTTCGCCTTTCTCAATATAATTTTGTAGCATTATTGCTGTCCACTGTAGGTGGCTTTGGTGTTGTTTTCGCCTATGTAATTACACCGCAAATAAGGGCTTTCAATAGAATAAGTGTATTTATAGCCGCAATATCATTTATAGTTATTGCTTTAGTGATTAGCCAAAGTATTTCAAAGTGGAAAAATAAGGGTATTTTATCTCTTGTGCTTTCCGTCTCAATTTTGTTTTTTGCTATATGGGATATGACTAGTACTCATATGGAATTTAGACCTGATAAGCAACTGCAGGCTGAGTTCATTTCAGACAAAAAATTTATACAACAAATAGAGTCTAAATTTGATGTAAGTAGTCAAAAAATCTCAATAGCGCAGTATCCCTATTTGAGTTTTCCTGAAAATCCAGTCATCCATAAAATGGGTAATTATGAACAATTTCAAGGCTATCTTCATAGTGACAAGCTCTATTGGTCGTTTGGAGCCATAAAGGGCAGACCAGCAGATATCTGGTGGAAGGGTCTAAATGAGAAATCTATAGAAGAGCAAATACAAACTCTTCAACAAGCAGGCTTTTCAGGAATCATGATTAATAGGAATGGGTATCAAGATAATGCTAAAGGTCTGGAGAATAAGCTTATTCAGTTATTAGGCGCAAAGCCAATGATAAGTGAGAATAAGATAGTGTCATTCTTTAGGCTCTATCCAACAAGCAATGAAATACGATTTTCTCGAATTGCATTCAATAGCTTTTATGAATGGGAGGGTGAGCCAGGAAAGTTTAGATGGGCTGGAGATAATGCAAATATATCTTTATTCAACGATCAAGGCTCAAGTAAAACGAATAATATATCGTTTACTCTAGGAACCTTAAGAGATAGAAGCATGGTAATCAAACTTAATGAAGAAGTGCTAGAGTCATTTGAAATCAAAAGAGGTGAATCCACTCAACATACATTCAACTTAAAGCTAAATCCAGGTCAAAATATACTAAAGTTTGAAACTATGGAGCCTGCAAGATCTCCTGGTGGAGCAGATAATAGAAAGCTGGCTTTTAGTGTTGGAGAGTTTGTTTATGATTAATTTAAGTAGCTATTTGATTCTATGAAAAGAAAATTATTGATTATGGGTATAGAGAGTTTTACTGGTAAGCATCTATCTTTATTTTTTAAAAATCTTGGATATGATGTTTATGGAACTTCTTTAGCAAATAGCAGTAAAAAAATTTATAAATGTGATATTACATTTAAAGAAAAAATCACTGAAATTATTAAAGATATAGAGCCCGATTATTTAATTAATCTTGCAGGAATATCTTTTGTGGCTCATAATAATAATAATGATTTTTATAGAATTAATTCAGTTGGTGCTATTAATATTTTGGAGGCTTGTGTTAAGGCTAATCACAAGCCAAAAAAAATTATTATGGTTAGTAGTGCTTCAGTTTATGGCAACCAAGGGGTGGAAACTTTGGATGAGTCTCTTTATTGCAAGCCAATCAACCATTATGGCGCTAGTAAGCTTTCAATGGAGAGTGTAAGTAGTGCATTTTTTCAAAAACTAAATATTTTAATAGTAAGGCCATTCAACTACACTGGTATTGGTCAAAGTGATAATTTTTTAATACCCAAAATTATAAATCATTACCGAAATAAGTCAAAAACCATTGAACTTGGTAATACTAACGTTTCTAGAGAATTTAATGATATAGAGTTTATTTGCCAAGTCTATAGAAAACTTCTCGTGTGCGATGCAACAAGTAAAATTGTAAATATAGCATCTGGAAGAGGGGTTCAGTTATTAAGTGTCATTCAACATATGAATAAAATTGCCAAATACGAGATTAATCTCTCTATAAATCAATCTTTTGTTAGAAAAAATGAAATTAATAATTTAGTAGGTTCGTCTGATTTACTTTTTGACCTTATTGGAGTGATTGAACAAAAAGATTTCAGTCTAACTTTAGGAGAAATGTATGAAGCATAAGATTTTATTGCAAATATATTTTTTATTGATTTGAAAATAGGAGTAGATGTTCGCTCACTCTCTGAGCCAATAGATGGTATTGGTCGTTATACTTTATGCTTATTAGAGGAAATGATCTTAAATAATGATCATGAGTGGGTGCTTTACTCTCATAGACCTATATTGCATGGTAAGTGGGATATGCTGAATGTATCGATTCGAACTATGAATCCCTTTATAAAATTTAAGGGTATATATTTTGCTTGGCTACAATGTATTTTACCTTTTTGGCTTAAGCAAGATCGAGTAGATCTTTTTTGGACCCCAGCCCATCGTTTGCCAAAATTTATGCCAAGCTCGATTTTAAAAGTAATAACTATTCATGATCTTGTATGGAGGTACTTTCCTGAGACTATGAAGCCCTTGGGAAGGGCCCTTGATTCAATGTTAATGCCATATTCAATTAGAAGTGCAGATAAGATTATCGCTTCATCAAGATCTACCGCAAATCAAATTGTAGAAGAGCAAGTAAAGGCTAAGGATAAAACTTCAGTAGTGTATTTAGCAAATTCAATAGAGTTAAAAAAACAGATATCAAAATTTGATAGTACTAAGAATGATTTCATCTTATTTGTAGGTACTTTAGAGCCACGTAAGAATTTAAGAAGGCTATTGGAGGCTTATTCACTTCTCTCTATTTCAATTAGAAATAAACATCCTTTAGTAATTGTTGGAGCAAAAGGTTGGGGAAATGAAAATATAAATTTAATAATTGAAAAGCTAAATTTAAAAAAATTTGTTAAAGTGTTAGGCTTCATAACAAATCAGGAGCTTGCAAAGATATACAGTCAAGCACACTTATTTGTTATGCCTTCACTTTATGAGGGCTTTGGCTTGCCTGTTTTAGAGGCTATGAGTTTTGGTATTCCAGTTGTAACTTCTAACAATTATTCATTGCCAGAGGTTGTTGGCGATACTGCAATATTGGTCAATCCAAAAAGTGTATCTTCTATTAAAAATGGAATGGAAGAGGGTTTGCTTGATTTAAAATTAAGACATAAGCTTTCAAAATCAACATTTGAAAGATCAAAGCTATTTAGCTGGAAAAAAGCCTCGAAAGAAACTATTAAAGTCTTTGAACAGGCTCTTTCTGATCGCTACAAATTGATTAAATGATATGAAAGTTTTGCACGTAACATCAACTTTCTTTCCTGATTCGCGAGGCGGAATTGAAGAAGTAATTCGTCAAATATGTTTAAACACAAAACCCTATGGAGTAGAAAGTCGTGTATTCACATTAAGCAAAAATAATCTTCCAGAAGTTATAATTCAAGAAGGACTAGAAATATTTCGCGCACATAAAAATTTTGAAGTTGCATCCTCTGGTTTTTCTTTTCAAGCCTTTTTGAATTTTAAAAATCAGGTTGAGTGGGCAGATGTAATTCATTATCATTTTCCTTGGCCATTTGCAGATTTATTGCATATATTTTGTAAAGTGAAGAAAAAATCTATCGTCACTTATCATTCTGATGTGATAAGACAGAAGAAATTAAAATATTTATATTTTCCTTTAATGCATTATTTTCTTAAGGATATTGATCATATTGTTGCAACTTCCAATAATTATCTAGAAACTAGTCAGGTGCTAAAAAACTATAAAGACAAAACAAGGATAATTCCAATTGGCTTAAATCAAGAAAGTTACTCTGACATCTCAGATTCTGATCTGACTAATATGGAAGATAGGGTTGGGAGTGGTTTCTTTTTATTTTTAGGAAGTCTGAGAAAATACAAAGGGTTAGATATATTATTAAGTGCACTACATGGAACAAATTTAAAATGTGTGATTGCAGGAAGTGGCGGGGTTGAAAAAGAATTAATTCATCAAGCTGATAAATTAAGAATGAAAAATTTATATTTTTTAAAACGAGTAACTGATGTTGAAAAAATAGCATTATTAAAACTATGTAGATCGGTAGTATTTTCATCTACTCAAAGATCTGAGGCATTTGGAGTGGCCTTACTTGAGGGAAGTATGTTTTCTAAGCCATTAATTTCAACTGATCTTGGAACTGGAACTAGTTATGTAAACATAAATGGTATTACTGGAATTGTTGTACCTCCCTCTGATATTATTGCCCTTAGGGGGGCAATGGTTCAATTGGATCTAGATAGGCGTTTAGCTGAAAAAATGGGCCATTCTGCTCGACTTAGGTATGAAAAATTATTTACTGGAAAATTAATGGGAAAAAAACATTTAGAATTATACGAATCATAAAGTGCTCATTAAGGCTTTTAATTTTTAGTATTACATCCTTAAAGTATTACTAAGTTTATAATGCATCTCTATCTTAATTATTTTTTTTATGTGTGGAATTGTTGGTGGAGTTGCAAATAAAAATATTATATCGCTATTATTAGAGGGATTAAACCGCTTAGAGTATAGAGGGTATGATTCATCTGGACTTATAGTTCTATCTAAAAATAATACTTTTGATCGAGTAAGGTCATTAGGCAAGGTAAAAAACCTAGAGGATAATTTAAAAGGAAGAGTTCCTTTAATCGAAGGAAATATTGGTATTGCGCATACCCGCTGGGCAACTCATGGCGAGCCTTCTATTCATAATGCCCATCCTCATATATCAAAAAATTCAGTTAGCTTAGTTCATAATGGAATTATTGAAAATTACATTGAACTTAAGAATGATCAATTAAGTAATGGTTACTTATTTACCTCTGAGACTGATACTGAGGTTATTGCTCATGCGATTGACTTTGCTATGAAATCTTGTAGCACTTTAATTGCATCAGTCCAACTAGCAATTAAATCTTTTTCTGGATCTTACGGATTAGGAATTATCTCATCTAAGTATCCTGATCAGATTATTGCTGCTAGGAAAGGCTCGCCTTTGGTAATAGGAATTGGTGTAAATGGAAATTATATTGCATCAGATCAAATCGCACTTTTATCCGTAACTAATAAATTTATTTTTCTGGAAGATGGAGATGTTGCTGAAATTAAAATAGACAAAATTACTATTTATGATTTTGAAGGTAATTTAGTTAAAAGGCCAGTTAAGATCTCAAAATTAAAATTAGGCGAATTCGATGTAGGGGATTATGATCACTTTATGCAAAAAGAAATTTTTGAACAACCTCAAGCCATAAGAGATACATTAGAGTCACGCATTACAAATGATTCTATTTTGATTTCAACTTTTGGATTTAAAGCTGAAGAAATTTTTAACAAAGTAACGCAAGTGCAAATAGTAGCTTGTGGTTCTAGCTACAATGCTGGCCTTGTTGCAAAATATTGGCTAGAGGATATAGCTAAAATATCTTGTAATGTAGAAGTAGCAAGTGAGTATCGCTATCGAAGACCTATTCTTTTAAATAATACTCTCTTTGTTACTCTTTCACAAAGTGGTGAAACTGCTGATACAGTTGAAGCACTCAAAGAGGCTAAAAAAATAAATAGTAGTATTACTACCCTTTGTATAACTAATTCAGCAGAGTCTACCCTTACTAGGCTTTCTGATTTAATTTTTTTAACTCATGCTGGACTAGAGATTAGTGTGGCAAGTTCAAAGGCATTTACTACTCAATTAGTTGCTTTAGCATTGCTAACATGCTCTATTGGCAAATTAAAAAATACAATTAATAAAAAACAAGAAAAAGAAATTATTGATGGTTTAAAAAGATTACCTGGTTTAGTCAGCGAAGCATTGTTACAAGAAAATCAAATTAAAAAATTAGCAATTAAGTTTAAGGACAAAAATAGTACTCTTTTTGTGGGAAGAGGTACGATGCACGCTATTGCAATGGAAGGCGCCCTTAAGCTTAAAGAAATTAGCTATATTCATGCAGAAGCATATCCAGCAGGAGAATTAAAGCATGGCCCAATAGCACTTATTGATAGACATATGCCAGTAATTGCAATTGCGCCAAATGATGAGCTTTTAGAAAAATTAAAGTCTAACTTACAAGAAGTAAAATCTAGAGGCTCTCAAATGATTGTCTTTGAAGATGAAAACTCAATGGTGAAACCAATGGAGGCAATGGAAGTTATTCCAGTTACATCAAATCTTGGTCGAATCACAGCTCCAATTATTTTTACCATCCCGCTTCAATTACTTAGTTACCATATTGCAATTATTAAAGGAACAGATGTAGATAAGCCAAGAAATTTAGCAAAATCTGTTACCGTAGAGTAGTTTTGTATGGAACATACTTTTGGTAAGATTAATCTAGACTTTTTTATAAGTATTTTATGGTAACTCGGATTCTAGACAAAATTCAATTTGTCTTTGATTATAAATACCTAAAGGTTTTTCCTTCAACTCAAAAAAATGTTGGTCATATTCTTCAATATAATTATAAACCCAATTCCTTTGTAAATTTGTTTTTAAAAATCTTGCATTAGCAGTTCTTCCATCTACAATTATAAGAGTTCCTGGCAATAAAAAATGCTCAAAAGTTAAAATATCTGCAGACATTGGGAATCGATCAGGGTGATGTGTGGTAATACCTCTTACATCACCGGTTGGAGAAAATTGGTCTGGAGCATCTAAATATATCAAATCAGGACAGATATTTGGAAAATTATCATACAGAGTACAGATTCGTTCATTAAAGGTTGTTATATGACAAGGACAATAGTGAAAAGTAACATTCTTTATAGATGGGTTATTTAATTTTGTTATATCTATCCAATGTTCATTATTATCAACCGAATGACACTCAAAAGGATTAGACCTCCTTAAGTTTTTTTTAACAAAGTCACCATACTTTAATTTATTCTGTTCAAGTGCATGATCTAATACAATTGTGCTTTTACCAACACCAATTTCCAGAACAGTTGTAACTTTCCTAGAAGTTACCAAATAGTGTAAACGAATTAAGTCATCTAACTCTGCAGAATAAGGAGTTTCAATATTAGGGTCAACACTATAATTTTTTTCTCGAACAATTTTTTTATCTAACTTAAAAAAATCTTCAACATCAATTTCCAAATTTTGATGGAATGGATTTTCTTTTAAATATTCACCATAATCTAATAAGTTTTTAAATAATTCCATTGTGACTACTGTCAATTTAATTTATGAATCTATTCTACTATTTTAAATAGTCAAGAGTATAGTAATTAACCTCTAACTTTGAGGTTTTGGTGGGGAAATGTTGATTTCTTATCTGCTCAACCCTTAGGTCACGTTGATGTTTTCTCTAAGACCAAAATAACGGAGGAATTAAACCATTTCATGCCTCTGTGGGTCTTAATTCCACTCTTATTCAACTATTGTGATACCCTAAACCTTCTTCATCATGGAGAAGTTTAATCAGAGCAGAAATAATCATTTGTCGTTTAGTGTATTCTTTGTGATATATAAGATTTATGGACTGAAATTCAATGAGTGGGATTGTGGTTTCAAAGTATATTCCATACGAAAACAATCCACCACTGTTGAGTGAGTTGGTATGGGCCCCTATTGAACTCGGCTAGTCAAAACAATTTTCACTAATACATTCACCTTCTTTGTAATTTTTCTCTAATAATATTTTACCTTTTCTGCTCCACTGAGACCAATTACCATCTAATTTATCGCTCTTGTAAAGTGCTTCTAATGATTGCTCTCCATTTGAATACCACTCAATCCACTTACCATCTAATTTATTATTTTTATAATTTTTCTCTGATTTTTTCTGCCCATTTGAATACCACATAATCCACTTACCATCTAATTTATTTTTTTTATAATTTTTCTCTGATTTTGTTTCATTATTTTCATGAATGAATTTCCCAAAACTAAATAATAGTTTTCTATTGTCATCTCCATAAGGAATTATCGCTGGTTCTGCAGTTACAAAATTTAAAGTATTTACACCTGGATTTAACTGCAAACTATAAGAGTATTTAGCGGTACGATTTGCTACCAATTTAAATTGCCCTAAATCTTGACCATTAAATTTTATCAACATATCTCTATCTACCAAAGTGCCTAAAACAAAAGATAAATCTAAAGTTTTTGTTAAATTTACATTGTTATAAAAAACAATATTTGCATTATCGCTTGCCCATCTAAATTCATAAGGCCTACCTTCCCATTTATAAAAACTATTAAATGTAATTTGAGGAAAAACAGGCCATTGAGTCAATTTACCATCTAATTTATTATTTTTATAAGTTGCCTCTAGAGCTTTGTCTCCATTTATATGCCATTGGGACCATGAGCCGTTTAACTTGTCATCTATGTAATTTTTCTCTGACAGTAGCTTACCATTTTCATGCCACTCAATCCATTTACCATTAGCAAGCCCATCTTTAAAGCTTTGTTTGGACTTAATTTTCTCGTTTTCAAAATATGAATATTTAATATCAGAAGTAACCTCACCATTTTGATAAGTTTTCTCCATACCTATAATGCCATCGATGTAATTTCTTTCAAATTTTATCTGGCCATTCCTATTCCACTCAGTCCATAAGTTAATCTTCTTACCATCTTTGACAATTCCCCTCGATTTGATTTGCATTCCATCATCAAAATTACATAAGTTTTTTCCTGAAAATGACTCGTCATTTTTTAATATCTTAATAATTCCATTTATACTTACTGCTTGAGTTTCAACACAAATAGTTCTTTGAAATAAGCCATAATTAAATGAAAAGATTAATATTAATAAAATTGTGATTGATGATAAAAAAATAGTAATTTTTGTTTTCATATGTAAGATTTAATTGGATTATTGATTTTACTTCTCTTTTTTTTCAAAATTATAATACATTTACTTTATAAGTTTTAGTAAGATGTTCTAGGAGTTAAATATGTCAAAAAACAAAATAAGATATTAATAGAATTAATAATCCCTATTAAATATAGACTTTATACACACTCTCTGATTCTTAGTAAGACGCACTAAGAAGATTTTTTGGTGGAGGGATGGGAAACAAACAGATATCAGAATATCTGAATTATCAAAATATCAAGACACCAACTGGTAAGGATTACATAAGACATCTAATAGGAATATATTTTCATTCCTCAGGTTTCTTTTGTTTTGATCTACTACTCTATTCTTTTAAAAACTTGAATAACGTTATTTTGCCAGCCGGGATCTCCATTTTTAAGCTCATGACTTATGTCAAAATCAGCTGCCTTCACAGAAAATTTATTAGGATAATAGAACCAAGTATAACCAAGATCAAAACTTTCTATTAATGAAAAATTATCTTTTACAGTGTCGATCATTTCATAAATTATAGGGTTTAAAGGATTCACTAGTTCTTCATTATCAAATATAACATATCGAATATTTTTGTTATTTTTTATTGATTCATGCATATAGTTATATTCAACAATTCCCCAAATATGGTTAACGTTGGCTATTTTTACAGGTGCTTTAGCATTTAATTTAAGATACAAAAAATAGTCATAGTTTGAAATAATTAAGATATCATCTCGAATATTTCCGTCTTTATCCCTGTATTTTTTTACTACATTATATTTTTTTATCCATTTTGGTATCTTTTGATTTGGATTGCCATTGTAATCAATGCCTTGAAGATAATGATCAAAGGGAAGATCACTAATTCTCACATAGTCAAAGTCAGATTGACTGCTATCAAAGTTATCTAATTTGATTGTTCCTAAAGCTTTAGTGTTTTTTGCTGAAGGAAAGATAATTTCATGAAAAAGTGGAGTTGTTGTAAAGTTCACGTCATACTTATAAGAGCTTATAAATAGACTTGAGATAAAAGACAAAAAAGAAACAGATAAAAATAAATATAAAAAGCTTAAGAAATTATTTTTAAACTGTTTTCGATTTAAGTAATTAGAGGATTTAATCGATATTAATAATCTTCCAGAAAAAAGAGTGATCAAGATAATTAGGGGATATAGTGCAAGTGCTTCATGACCCATGTGATAGCCTTTGAGAAAATAATAAACAGAGGTTCCCATGCCAAAAATGCTTATTATAAAAATTCCTGAATTAAGTTTATCTTTATATCCAGAAAATAATGCCCCGATACCATAACTTATGCCTAGAAAATAGATTAGAGCCATGACTATCATATGAGCATGAAAAGGACTTCCACCCCCACCAATAACGGTGTTTCCAAAAAGGAGTTGATAATAGAAAAAATCTTCAATTGTAGGAAAAATTCCAGATCTTATTTTTATATAAGTGAAGAAGATTAAAAAAACAATAAAAAGGGATAAAAAAGAAAAAACTATATTTTTCAAAATTAAATAAATGTTGAAAATGAATTTTTTATTTATGTCATATTGCAAATAAATATCCAAAACAATAAAACAAAGAAAAGCCACAGCACCGGACTCAAAATTCCATAGAACTCCAAGTGATAATATTGAAGAGAAGATAATTCTTCTATACCAACTCCTATGATCATAATAAAAGCTAAAGATCAGCAGAAAAATGGCTGGAAATAACGTTCTTACAGGGAAATACTGATAGTAAATCTCACTAGGCCAAGTTGACCCATAACTTAACATAAAAGTTGCTGCTATTAATCCAATTAATGATAAATATGAATTTTGAGTAGTTTGCAGTAGAAAGAAATACCATGATCCTATAGTTACAAGAAAAAAAACTGCCATAATTGAGGAGATTGATGTAATACTAATTCCAGTTAAATGAAGTATTGGCTCAAAAAAATGTGGATAAAGGCCATATTGAGACTTAGTATCAATTAGAACTGAAGCGCCATTGAAAACTTGCACAATTGGATTAAAAACAATTCCCAAGTTAAGATGGTTTTCATTGTATCGATGTAACTCATGAATAACTATATGATAAGCTACAAAAAAGCAAAATAAAATAGCTATAACAATAGATATTAGATTAATAATTTTTTTAAATAGAACAAGCTTTTCATTTATATATATGCTAATTAATGAAATTGAAAAAAATAATGTTAGCAAATAGACATTAGGGAAATGAGAATAAGAAATTCCATTACGAAGAGCAAGTTGTATAGGAACATTGTTTGCATAAAATTGACTAACGTCATACATCGAAATAATAGTAAATAAATAAAGAAGTGGCAATAATAATTTGCTTGATATAAACAATGTAGAAAAATATTTTTCGTTACCAAACACTTTAAATCTCTTAAAAGAAAGAGTATGAAAGAGCGTTGGAATAAGAATCATTATGGATAAAATTGTAAAATATTGATTTCTGACGTGATCAATAAAGTAGTTCACAAAAAAAATGGCAAATAATCCAACTAATAAACTTAAATTATTACGAAATATTATTAAATCTTTTTTTAACATTTAGATAGCCATTAGT
Source organism: Candidatus Pseudothioglobus sp. Uisw_086 (assembly GCF_048085745.1). Lineage (GTDB taxonomy): Bacteria > Pseudomonadota > Gammaproteobacteria > PS1 > Pseudothioglobaceae > Pseudothioglobus. Next base: position 400,551 of record NZ_CP159803.1, read on the forward strand.
TGATTTATTCAATTTATTGTATATGTAAAAAAAATTTCTGATTAATAACTTTTTAATTTTTCTATTAGGTAAAGAAATTTAATTAAATGCTTTTATCATTATAGTAGAAAAAAAACATGCATTCGATATTCTAAGGAATGTAAAGGCGTGTGTTTGCAGATTAAAGCTTTCAATAAAAATTCCCTTAATGCCACTAGGTTTAGTGGAATTCTTTTGTTATTGGAAGTTCAATGGTATAATTTAATTATAAGGAATAGAAGTACCATATCTAGATTATTGGCTCCTTAGTAAAATATTTTGATTTTTTAAGTTATTAGTAATTTGAGATTTAAATATATATTAGATTAAATTAAAAATCTATTGCTTATAAAATGTATTTTTTTATGTTGGAGATTATAAAAATTGATCGTAAAAAAATATAGAGTTGCAATATTAGGCTCAGGGAATATTGGTACTGATTTATTATTTAAAGTTCAGAAATCAAACATCTTAGAATGTACGGCTTTTATTGGAAGAAGTCTTACCTCTCAGGGTATGTCTAGTGCCATTAAACTAGGCGCTAAAGTATCAGATCAAAGTATTCAGTATGTTGTTGACAATGTAGAAAAAATTGATCTTGTTTTTGATGCTACTTCAGCTAAAGATCATGCATCACATGCAGTAATACTTAAAAATATAGGCGTGAAGTGTATTGATTTAACTCCAGCAAACATTGGACCAATGTGTATCCCTTCGGTAAATTCTAACGAGTGCTTAAATGAAGTTAACATAAGTATGGTTTCTTGTGGTGGCCAGGCGTCAATACCTATCGCAGTTGCAATCTCGAATAGCCATAGCACTATTGATTATATTGAGGTAGTTTCAAGTATCGCTTCAAAGAGTGCAGGCCCAGCAACTCGAATGAATTTAGATGAGTATATTAAGACAACTGAAACAGGATTAAAAAAATTCTCAGGAGCAAAAAAAACTAAAGCAATACTTATTCTTAATCCTGCTTCGCCATGCATTAATATGACAACAACTATATTAGCAAAAGTGCAAAATCCAAATATTAAAGCATTAAAGTTAGAGCTTGCTGAAATATCTAAAAAAGTGAAATCCTATGTGCCTGGATATGAGCTTATTTTAGGTCCTCTAGTTGAAAATGATAGAATTATAATAATGTTTAAAATTAAAGGCTTAGGTGATTATCTTCCTGAGTACGCTGGTAATCTAGATATAATTAATTGTGCAGCAGTAGCAATGGCTGAAGAATATGCGAGAAAATGATGACTGAATCTACAAATAATATATTAGTAAGTGACGTGACTCTTAGGGATGGGAATCATGCTATTTCACATCAAATGACTACAGAACAAATTATTAGTTATTGTGATGCTGCAGATTCTGCAGGAATTTCAATTGTTGAAGTGGGGCATGGTAATGGATTAGGTGCATCATCCCTTCAGGTAGGGGAATCCGCTCTAGATGATAAGATTATGCTGTCTATTGCTAGGGCGCATCTTAAAAAATCAAAACTTGGGATACATGTAATACCAGGCTTCGCAACTATTGAAAGGGATCTTAAACCTGCTATAGATTATGGAGTAGATGTGTTTCGTATCGCTTCACATTGTACTGAGGCAGATATTACAGAAAGGCATATTCGATATTGCAAAGCAGAAGGCAAAACTGTTTTTGGTGTTCTTATGATGAGTCATATGGCAGATAAAGAGAAACTTGCTAGTGAAGCAAAAAAGATGCAAGATTATGGTGCAGAAGCGATTATTTTGATGGATTCTTCAGGTAATTATTTGCCAAAAAATGTAGAAGAAAAGGTAGGCTTTCTTACTAAAAATTTACAGGTTTCAGTTGGATTTCATGCGCACAATAATTTGGGTATGGGCATAGCTAATTCAGTTGCGGCAATTGAGTCTGGGGCAAAATTAATTGATGGAAGCTCAAGGGGGTTTGGTGCTGGAGCAGGTAATGCTCAACTTGAGGTTCTCATCTCAGTTTTGGAGCGAATGGGCTATAAGACAGGTATTGACTTATATAAAATGCTCGATGCAAGCGATGTGGCTGAAAGAGAGTTAGTTGAACATCTGCCCTATATTAGCTCAACTAGTATTATTAGTGGATTATCAGGAGTTTTTTCAGGATACCTTGCTCCTGTAAAAAGAATAGCTAAAGAATACAAGATAGATTCACGAGATCTTTTTTTCGAGCTTGGGAGACAAAAAGTTGTTGCTGGGCAAGAAGATATGATTATTGAAGTTGCTAAACAACTTTCTTCTAATTGAGTAATTAATTTATGAAAAAAAAGCAAAATATATCAATTACTTCTGATTGTATTAGGTCTTATAGAGGAGTACAAAAAAAAATTGTAGAATTAAAAGGTAAAACCATATTAATTACAGGTGGTACCGGTTTTATGGGCTCATGGATTGCCGAAATGGTGCATTATATGAATGAAGCCCATAATATGGAGATTACTCTTTTTTTAATGGCTCGTAATAAGTCTAAATTTGAAAAAAAATTAGCACATTTAAAAGATTCTAATAATATTAAGTTTATTTATTCAGATGTCACGAAAGGTGCGGTAATTCCTAAAACAGTAAACTATATTATCCATGCTGCAGTTAATCCGGATATGCGGTTTCATGCCTCTCAACCTTTTGACACGATGTCAATTGTGGCAGAAGGAGTTGGCTCTGTATTTAAATCTGCTTCTCGGCTCTCTAATTTAAACAATATTATTAATATTAGTTCTAGTGCAGTTTATTCGCGCCTTAGAAAGCTTGGACAAAATGAGAAGTTTTGTGAAGATGACACTAGCGTACCAAATGATGGAAATTTGCCAGACTATTTTGCAAGTGCAAGTATTTATTCTGAAAATTTGAGTTCTGCTGCTAGAAGCCAATTGCGTTTACCAATTGCAATTGTAAGGCCATTTACATTTTGTGGGCCCTATCAAAGTATTGACTCACCATGGGCAATTAATAACTTTATTAATGATGCGATAAATAAACGACCAATTCGTATTCATGATAATGGGGAAGTTGTTAGGAGTTATATGTATGGTTCTGACTTAGCTGCCTGGTTACTTGTAATGCTTCTTCACGCTAAAAATGGACAAGTTTATAATGTTGGTAATTCAAATGGCTATCATCTAAAAGACATTGCTGAAAAGGTTGCAAGTTGCTTTAGCATTACCCCAAGTATTATGTTGAACACTTCACTAGTGCCTAGTAATAAACACTCTATTTTATTACCTAATACTGAAAAATCTGAAAAAGAGTTTGGACTAAAGTTATTTACAGATATTGATACATCTATCAAAAGATCAGTAGAGTGGTACAAAAGTGAAGTCAGTAATGATGGATAAAGTTAAAGTTAGTGATGAAATTGCTAAGTTTTTAAAAGATAAAGATATTAAGCATGTCTTTGGAATTATAGGTTCTGCTAATTCCCATATATTTGATTCAATAAACCAACTAGGCTATACCGAGATAATTTGTGTTCATCATGAGCAAGCTGCAACTATGGCTATGCAAACATATTATAGGGTTACTGGAAAAATCACAGCTGCTATTGTTACTGCTGGAGGTGGAAGTGCGAATGCTATTACAGGAGTTATTAGTGCTTGGGCTGATTCAATACCTGGAATTATTATATCTGGCCAAGAGAACCTAAGATTTATTCAATCAATGGAAAATATGCGAATGTGGGGCACTCAAGGCTTTGACATCTCGTTGATGGTTGATAAAATTACAAAATATTCTACGTTAGTAAAAGATCCAAACCAGGCTATTTATGAGCTAGAAAAAGCTTACCATATTGCTGGTGATGAGAGGCCTGGACCAGTCTGGATTGATTACCCAATGGACATACAAGGTAAAAATATCACTGCAAGTGATTTAACACACTTTTCATTCTCAAAGAAACCAACTAAATCACCTTCTAGTTCAGATATTCAGAAATTTTTAAATATGATTGAGCTTGCTGAGCGGCCAGTTTTCTGGCTGGGCCATGGAATTAGACTATCTGGTTCAGTAGATAAAATAATCCCATTACTAGAAAAATACAAATTTCCAACATTAGTGTCCTGGGCTGGACTTGACATGCTTCAAGATAATCATTTATTAAATTATGGAAGGGCTGGAGTGTATGGTAACAGGTCAGCAAATTTTGTACTTCAAAATTCTGATCTTGTTATTGCAATTGGGAACAGAATGGCAATTCCTATGATTGGCTACGAACATGATGAATTGGCTCGAGATGCTAAAATTATTCAAGTTGATATTGATGAAGATGAGTTATTAAAAACAAAAAATATTTCTGATCTTTCTATAGTTAGTGATGCTGGAATCTTTATTGATCAGATTATTGATAAACATGAAGACCTAAGTTGTGACTCTAATCATTGGAATAAATGGGTAAGCACTTGTAATGGATATAAAGAGCGATATCCATATATAGGTCCTGAACATAAGGATAACAATGATTTTATAAATTCTTATAATTTTATTAATGAACTAAGTAAATATTTTAAAGAAGATCAAATAATTACAACTGATATGGGCACTGCTCTATTATCAGGTCATCAGGCAATTAGATTAAATAAAGATCAAAGAATAATGACTTCGACTGGATTAGGAGAAATGGGGTATGGATTGCCAGCTGCTATAGGTGCATCGTTTGCTAGAAACAAAGGTGAAGTCATGAGCTTAAATTGTGATGGCGGAATGATGATGAATCTTCAAGAATTACAAACTATCGTGCATCATCAACTACCAATAAAGATATTTATATTTAACAATGATGGCTATTTAATGATCAAACATACTCAGAAAAATTTATTTAAGGGAAAATATGTTGGAACTGATAGAAAAAGTGGCGTTTCATGCCCAGATTTTTCCAAAATTGCTGATTCATTTAAAATTAAATATTTCTCAATTAAAACTTGGGAAGATTTTGAAAGTAATGTGCCAAAAATTCAAGATAATATTGGGCCTGTAATTTGTGATATCTATATGGATCCAGAGCAGTTTTTTTATCCTAAGTTATCGTTGGCCATTCAAGAAGATGGGGTAATTGTTTCACCACCATTAGAAGATTTATCACCTTTATTGCCTAGAGATATTCTTAATGAAGAGATGATAATAGGCCTTCATCCAAAATCTAAAAATCTTCTATGAATTACATAGTGTATTCATTTAAATAGTATATTTAGAGTATAAATAGATGGGGCTAATACTAAAAAATTTATACATTGCTTCCATCTTTTCAGCTAAGCAGGTTATATTTAAAAAATACTATTATTCGCACTCAATATATTCTCATTTATAGAGTTATCAAACTTAAAAATTCATGATATGAGTGAATTAACAAAAAATCCCACCTACTGGTTTATTTTTCTTCCCTTATGGTTTTATGCGCTGATTGGCCCTATGGTGCATTCAGGATATATAGGTGACGATGCCTATAATTCGCAGATATATGGTGATGCTCTTCGTCAAGGTATTACGGTTTGGCAGCGTTATTACAGTGAAGTCTCAGGCTGGCTTATTGGAGCTGGTCGTTTTTACCCAATAGGGTGGCTGAATTATATTTGGTTCTCCTATATTGATAGCGTTATTGTAACTAAGTTAATTAATTTTCTGATTATATATTCAGGTGCAGTTATTTTAGCTATTATATTTATAAAGCTAAAAAAACCAGATTTATTCATCAAGCTTTTTTCATTAAGTTTGCCGGTAATTATGCAGTTTACTATGTGGATGGATCCAGTATTGGGATGGAGTTTTTTCATGCCTGGGCTATTTCTTTATTTCGTATTATCGTTGTTATTCCTCGTTTTATATTTAGAAAGTGGCAAAACTCGATTTATCTTTTTATCTTCTTTCTTTTATTTTCTCTCTCTGTTTACATATGAAATTGCATATCCCCTTTGGGTTATTCATGCGCTTATTATTTATTCAGTTGAGAAAGATTTCAAAAAAGTACTGGTAAAGGGCGCTCCTATAATTTTATTAGGTCTTTTTTCAATTGCTTTATATTTTTTTTTACAATGGTATTTAATATTTAAAAATTATAATGTTGACCATGCACTTGGAACTTATCCTGGGTCTTCAATTCATTTGGATTCAATTGGTAAATTCCTTCATGCATTTGCAAAACAAAGTCTTGGTGGCTTTCCCTTACTGAACTCATTGAAGAGTTTGTATATTTATGGACTAGAGATTTTCTGGTCTGTATCTATTTTCTCATGGGTGTTATTCATTATTGGAATTAGTTATTTATATAAAAAAATATTTTGTAAATATATTAATTTCCATAAAAAAATAAAACATAATAATTCAATAAATAGGCCTAATTTTTTAGATATATGTATAGGGCTAATTTTGATTTTTTTTCCAGCTGTAATTGTCGCTTTATCTGGCCATCAACAAGTAATAATTGATGAAACGATTGGTAATACATATTTACCAGAATACATACAATTTTTTGGAGTAGCTATTATTACTTCAAGTTTCTTGTATTACTTATTTACTTGGGATTTAAGTAACAAGTTTATTTATTATTTTAAGTGCATACTTTTGGTTTTTTGTACCATTTCTGCAGCTCTTACTATGGCCTCTAATGCCCATATTGTTAGCCTATCTGATCCAATATTTAAATATCCAAGAAATTTATTAGAAAATTCATTGCACGCTGGAATACTTGATGAAGTAAATCAAGATGATGTCATAATTAGACATTACAAATTCCCTCACGATAATTCTTCAAATTATTCTAAGATAACTGAAAAAAATCTAAATATGTGTGTACTTGATGAATCATTATATGAGTGCCTGAAATCCTTCTTACCAAATAAGTTTGATGATTCTCAAACCTACCTTTCGCTATCTTCAGGTATGGGTACTAGAAGTATTTATTATTTAGATTACACTGGAAATATCCAAGAAAGCAAAAATGGAGGTGTTTTTATTGATAAGCTTTCATCATTGAATTTTAACAATAATTTAAAATTAGTTAATATGATGTCAGCTTCAAAAGATGTCTCGATATACATTGAATCTAAAAAAGAAAAAAGTGTTAGTAGATTAATTTCACCTCATTATTATTCATTAGAAAATAACTTTACTGAAGGAATTACTTCAGTAATAAATAATGATAAAAGTTGTAATTTATTTTGGATTCCTAGAGATAATGAAGCCTATAAATCGTCTTTTTGGTGGTCATCAGAAAAATCATCTTTATCAATTTTTTGTCATGAAGAAAATCAGAATTACGATATTAATCTGCAGCTTATTAATACTTATGGCTCTAAAATAAATATTATTATTAAATATCTAAATGAATCCCGTGAATATCTTATTGATAAAAGATTGGATATAAGATATACACTTAAATCAAAGAAAGGCTTAAATAGTATTGAGCTAATATATGACATTGGCGATATTGCAAATGAAAATCAAAGTACAATTCTTATGTGGCGCTTAAAAGAAGTGTCATTAATAAAATAATTAAACATATAGAATAAGAAAGTCTATATCTTGATAGTAATTTTTTAGAGGTTCCCAATTGATTAGAAAATGCCTTTTTCCTGCGGCTGGTTATGGAACACGTTTTTTGCCTGCTACCAAGGCAGTTCCAAAAGAGATGCTGCCAATTCTCACAAAACCCTTATTGCAATATGCAGTTGAAGAAGCTATGTCAGCTGGAATTTCTAATATGGCTATAGTTACAGGAAGAGGTAAAAGGGCAATTGAAGACCACTTTGATAATTCAATAGAGTTAGAGTCACAATTAAGAGGTAGTAAGAATGAACATTATTTAACAGAAATTAAAAATGTTATAGAGCATGCTAGCTTTACGTATGTTCGTCAGTCGCAGATGCTTGGACTGGGGCACGCAATTCTTACAGGAGAGCCATTAATTGGTAATGAGCCCTTTGGTGTTATATTAGCAGATGACTTTTGTATATCTAAAGAGGATTCAGTTTTAGGGCAACTAATTAAAGTATATGACGAATACAAGTGCTCTATAATTGCAATTGAAGAGGTTCCAATTAATGAAGTTAGGAGCTATGGTATAGTGACAGGGACCTTAGTAGATGGGTCAGAAGACCTTTATCATGTTTCAGACTTAATTGAAAAGCCTAGTGCTGAGGATGCTCCCAGTAATTTAGCCATTATTGGTCGATATATTCTTACTCCAGACATCTTTGAAATTCTCAAAGATTTAAAACCAGGAAAAAATGGTGAAATACAAATTACTGATGCTTTAATTGCTCAAGCAAAAAAAGGCAATGTGATTGCATATAAATTTAAAGCAAAGCGTTTTGATTGTGGAAGTATAGAGGGGTTCGTAGAGGCAACCAACTATTTAGCTGAATTAAATGGTTTTTCTAGTTAAATATTTTTTCTTTTGAGTGCTAAATAGATAATGATTTTTTATCTTGATAAGTAATAATAAATATTGTATAAAGTAAAAATATAGCCATTAGTAAGCCAAACATTAGCCATTCAGGAGTGTTTGAAATCTCCATAGTAACTCCAATAACTGCAAATAAGACCGATGTAAGCAATATAAATACTAGTGCTTTTCTTGAGCTTATCTCTAGTTTTAACATTATTTGATTATGAATATGACTATGATCCGGCTGAAAAGGTGATTTTCTTGACTTTAGTCTGATAATTATTACTGATATGATGTCTAATAAAGGAAGTGCATAGATCCACAATGCAGTTATAGGTTTGAAAAATGCAAGCTCACCTTGTGCTGAAATAATTAAAAGCCATGCAATTCCAAATCCAATGAAAAGGGATCCAGAATCACCCATAAAAATTTTATTTATAGATAGATTTAAATAAAAAAAAGGAATTAATATAGATAAATATATAAATGAAATTATGGCAATTTGATTCATTTGTGCATTTAGAGCTAAAAAAGTGATAGATGATATTGTTACTATTGCCGTACCAGAGGATAGTCCATCAATGCCATCTACAAGGTTTTGGGCATTCATCCCTGCCATAAAGGCAAGCAATGTAATTATTAATGACCAGTCATTAAAAGAGAATAAGCCATTACCAAATATGTTGCCGAATGAGTTAATTTGAACCATTCCAAAAGAGTAAGCAATTAAGATGACCATAGTTTGAGCAAGCATCCTGCTTTGAGCTGATAAGTCTGAAATATCATCAAGGAATCCTAGGGTTAGAACTAAAGAAGAGCAAATGAATAAAATTAAAAAATTGTCATACACATTATTAAAGAAAGCAAAACCAATAAAAAAACCAATAAACATGGATATTCCTCCGTTTACTGGAACTGAACCTATATGTTTTTTTCGTGCTCCAGAGTTATCAAGCCATTTTCTTTTAATAAACAAAGGCGTAGATATCTTGACAATAAAAATAACACTGCAAAATATGAGAATATATTCAAGAAACATAATTTTTTCTTTAAAAAACTTTAACAAACCATTTTAATTGTAATAAGAAGTATAGAATGTTAAATTTATCAAATAGATCATAATTTAGATATGAAAGTAGATCTTCATAATCATTCATATTTTTCAGATGGCGTTCTTTCTCCAAAAGAGGTTGTAAGGTTAGCTGATCTAGCTAAGTGTGAATTATTTTCATTGACAGATCATGATACTACTGACGGAATTGCTGAAGCTCAATTAGAGGCTAATAAATTAAACTTAAATCTTATTAGTGGTGTTGAAATATCAGCACTTTGGCGAAATATGGCTATTCATATTTTAGGTCTTGGAATAGACATCAATAATGATATCTTGCAAACTGGTTTGGAGCATAATCAAAAATTAAGAAAAGAAAGAGCAGAAAAAATAGCCCTTAGCCTATGGCGCTCTGGAATTAAAGATGCACTAGAAAAAACGCAAAGCTATAGTAAAACGGACATGTTAACTCGAACGCACTTTGCACAAATGTTAATTAGTGAGGGTTATTGTAAAGATATGAAGGCAGTATTTAGAAGATATTTGACAGGTAAAAAGCCTGGTGGAGTTGGTGTTGAGTGGAAAGGTTTTGATGAGGTTGTTAAATGGATTCATGCTTCTGGTGGCAAAGCCCTTATTGCTCATCCCTTAAGATATAGAATGACAAATACTAAGATTAAAAAGTTGCTTATTGACTTCAAAGAAGTTCTGGGTGATGGGCTAGAGGTTGTGACTGGAACTAGCACCCAAGATGAGATTAATTTAAGCAGTCAATGGACAAAAGACTATAATTTGCTAGCATCTTGTGGATCTGACTTTCATGGGTGGCCAAATCAAAGAGTTCGGGTAGGCAATTTAAGAGAATTGCCAGACCCTGAAAAGGCTATTTGGAGACACCTCTAATGTCAGCTGTTATTAGTATTCACTCTGGTAATCCTCAATCACGACTTATTAAACAAATCATTGATGTTTTGGAAAAAGGTGGTGTTATAGCTTATCCAACAGATTCAGGGTACGCCTTGGGCTGCACCCTTGGAAATAAAAAAGCTATGGATCAAATTGTTAATATACGAAAGTTGAGTAAGCATCATCACTTTACTTTGATGCTAAAAGACTTGTCTCACGTTGGCGAATATGCAAAATTAAATAATGCAGGTTTTAGACTATTAAAAAAAATATTACCAGGCGCTTATACTTTTATTTTGGAAGGGTCAAAAGATATTCCTAATCGTTTACTCAATGGAAAAAGCAAAACTATTGGCATCCGAGTATCAAATAATCCTATAGTTCAGGCAATACTCGAAAATTTGACTGAACCTATGATGAGTGTTTCGTTAATAATAAAGGGTTATGAGTTTTATAATTGTAATGATGTTAAGCTTGCACTTAATGGTTCGACCGATCTTATAATTGATGCAGGCCATTGCCCGCCAGAGCCTACAACTGTCATTGACTTGACAGGTGATGGAGTTGTAATTTTAAGAAAGGGGGTTGGTAGTATTGATTTTTTAAATTAATCCAACTTGTTTTTGTAATGTAATTACAATATAATTACATTATGGCAAAAATAATTAAAATAGGCAACTCTCAGGGAATAAGAATTCCTAAACCAATAATTGCGTTGGCTAATCTTGAAAATATAGAGCTAGATTTTGTTGTTCTAGATAGTGGTTTACTTATTACTCCCGATAAAAAAGCGCGTGTAGGGTGGACAAATAACGTTAAACAAGATCAGTTAACCGCCAATTGGGAATGGCGAAAAAATCAATGAAACGTTTTGATGTTTGGCTAGTCATGAAAAATCCTGAACATGGCAGGGTAGTTGATAATCTTGGCTTATGCACTATTGTAACTCCTGACGAATTAAATGATTTACCAAGTCTTATGGTTGCCCCAATGACAACTTCGGGTGAAGAGCTTCCAAGCAGAGTTGAATGCCAATTTGAAGGCTTAAAAGGGTATATTATGGTTGACCAGATTAGAGCTGTAGAAAAATTTTGCTTCATCAAGAAATTAGGTAAGCTTGAATTAGATGTTCAGGTAAATCTATGTGACTGTCTTCAAGAGTTTTTTGCCCTCTAATTGACCCATGAGTATAATAATCTTTATTTTTAATAAATCAATTTTGAAATGAAAACTGCTGAAATAAGACAGAAATTTTTAAGCTACTTCGAAAGTCATGGTCATTCAATTCAGCAGAGCGCTTCTTTGGTGCCGCATAACGATAACACTTTGTTGTTTGTTAATGCCGGGATGGTGCCCTTTAAAGACATTTTTACTGGAGCGACAAAAAGCTCATTCAATCGCGCGGTATCATCTCAAAGGTGCGTTAGGGCAGGAGGAAAGCACAATGATTTAGATAATGTTGGCTATACAGCTCGTCACCATACATTCTTTGAAATGCTTGGTAATTTTAGTTTTGGTGACTATTTTAAAAGTGAGGCGATTCGCTTTGCCTGGGACTTTTTAACAGTAGAGCTTGGACTCCCTAAAGATAAGCTTTGGGTTAGCGTCTTTGAGGATGATGATGAGGCAGCTGATATTTGGATCAACGAGATAGGCTTTCCTAGAGAGAGAATTTCACGCTGCGGTGCTAAAGATAATTTTTGGCAGATGGGCGATACGGGTCCGTGCGGGCCATGCAGTGAGATTTTTTATGACCATGGCGATCATATACTGGGTGGCCCCCCAGGAACGCCTGAAGAAGATGGTGACAGGTTTATTGAGATATGGAATTTGGTCTTTATGCAATTTGATCGCCAGCAAGATGGAGAATTGGTCCCTCTTGAGTCAACAGGAGTTGACACAGGAATGGGTCTTGAAAGATTAGCTGCTGTTTTGCAACACGAAAATAATAACTATGATATTGATGTTTTTAAAGAGCTGACAAGTGCGATTGTAAATCTTATACCCAAGTCTCAAAAAATCCAAGTTAGCCATGCCTCAGTTAGAGTAATAGCTGATCATATCCGCTCTACTGCATTTATGATTGTTGATGGCATCATTCCTTCAAATGAAGGTCGAGGCTACGTACTTCGAAGAATAATTCGAAGAGCGATAAGGCATGGCCATAAATTAGGAATTGAAGAAATATTTTTTTATAAACTCGCTTCAGTGCTAGCAAAACAAAATGAGAATGCCTATCCAGAATTAAGTGCTAATCAATCTCACGTTGAAAAAGTTCTTGAAAAAGAAGAGGATCGGTTTATTCAAACATTAGATATTGGAATGGGAATACTTGAGTCAGCAATAAATGACATTTCTGGAAAAGAAATAAGCGGGGTTGTGGCCTTCAAACTTTACGATACTTATGGTTTTCCAGTTGACTTAACGGCAGACGTAGCAAGAGAGCGCGGTCTTACTGTCGACATGGGCGGCTTTGAATCTGAAATGACGCTTCAGAAAGAGCGCGCCCGTAAAGCGGGTGATTTTGACTCTAAAAAATCTACTATAACCATCGAAAATTCAACTGAGTTTTTAGGTTATGAGCAATTCAAAAATAGCGCAATTATTAGCGCTATTATTAAAGACAATAAATCTGTAGATTCTCTCAATGAGGGAGAAGAAGCCATTGTAGTTATCAATAAAAGTAGCTTCTATGGTGAGTCTGGTGGTCAAAGTGGTGACCATGGGACTTTGTCAAAAAATGGTGCGCAATTTAAAGTTACTGATACTCAAAAGCAGGCTTCAAATGCATTTGAACATCATGGTATCCAAGCAAAAGGCGCGCTCCAAGTTGGAGATGCGGTTGAAGCATCAATTGATGAAGATAGACGCAAGAAAATCATGAATAATCATTCAGCAACTCACCTTCTACATGAAGCTTTAAGGCAGGTTCTTGGTGATCAAGTAAATCAAAAAGGCTCTCTGGTTGAATCTGAAAAGTTACGATTTGATTTCTCACATGATGAAGTTGTATCAAGAGCTAATTTAGATCAGGTTGAGGCGATAGTTAATCAGCAAATTTTAGGCAACTCACAAGTGATAACTGAGGAGACTGATATCAAGACTGCCAAGAAGAAAGGCGCAATGGCTCTCTTTGGTGAAAAATATGGGGATATTGTTAGAGTTCTTTCAATGGGCGATGATAATTTTTCTGTTGAGCTTTGTGGGGGTACTCATGTTCAAAGGCTGGGTGATATTGGTAGGTTTAAAGTTATTTCTGAGGGTGGTATCGCTGCAGGAGTTAGAAGAATAGAGGCAGTTACAGGGATTGATGCTTATCAGCATGATAAACAAAATGAAGACACTCTTAGTATGATTGCAAGTCTTACAAAATCAAGTAATTCAATGGTTTTAGACAAAGTGAAACAGCTAATTAGTAATCAAAAAAACCTTGAGAAACAGATAGTAGTTTTTCAGAAACAGTTAGCAAGTGATCAAGGTGATTCACTTTTATCCAAAGTTATAGAAGTTAAAGGTGTTAAAGTTTTGGCAACTGAAGTTTTAGATATTCCTGCAAAAGATTTAAGAGATTTAGCGGATAAGCTAAAAGATAAGCTGGGTTCGGCAATCGTCGTATTGGCAGTTGTCTCTGATAAAAAAGTCTCTCTTGTTGCAGTGGTAACCAAAAGCCTTACTGATAAATATCAAGCAGGAAATATTTTGAATCATGTTGCTACCCAGGTTGGTGGAAAAGGTGGTGGTCGAGCAGATATGGCACAAGGTGGAGGCACAGAGCCGGATAAATTACCAAAAGCATTGGATTCTATTAAAGACTTACTCTAAGTCAATATAAAAAGCCAAACACAATACAATATATTATTTTTTCATGAGCTGGAAACAGATATCTTTCGAAGTTAATAAAACTGAAACAGATTTAATTTCAGAGGTCTTAATGGGCCTAGGAAGTCTATCTATAACCTACTCAGATGCCCAAGATGATGCAATTTATGAGCCCCCAGTTGGGCAAACACCCTTGTGGGATAGCGTTATAGTAAATGCTTTATTTTCTTCAGAAGTAAATCAAAAATTTATTGAAACTTCTATTTTAAAAATCTGCAATATTGTTGTTATTGAGACTTTAGAGCTTGAAGATAGAGTTTGGGAGGACGAGTGCAAAAAAGATTTTCCTTCAATGCGATTTGGAAGGAGACTTTGGGTTTCCCCTTCATGGGATACTGAAACTAAATTTTCAAATGACTCTCTTGTAATTAATATGGATCCAGGGCTAGCTTTTGGAACTGGAACCCATCAAACTACTAGCCTATGTCTCGAATACTTAGATTCAAATCCTCCTAAAAATCTCCATGTCATTGATTTTGGTTGCGGCACTGGAGTATTAGCAATAGCAGCTGCAAAGCTTGGTGCTAAGAGTGTTGTAGCTATTGATAATGACCCTCAAGCAGTGCTGTCAAGCAAAGAAAATGTAGCAAAAAATAATTGTGAAAACATTATTTGTATAATTCATTCAATCGAACAGAAGGAGGGTATTGAATGCGATTTACTTATAGCTAATATTTTGGCCAATCCATTAATTGAATTGGAACCATTGTTTTCAGATTTAGTCTACTCAAATGGCATGCTGCTTCTATCTGGTATTTTAAAAGAACAAGTTGACAAAGTGATTAAATGCTACTCAGTCAATTTTTCAAATATTAAGATTCTCAATAAAGGTGAGTGGTTTAGGATTTCTGCCAAAAGAAGATAAAAGCTGTAGTTAGATTTATTACTTCTAACTCTTACCCACCACCAACTGCGTTAATTATCTCAACTTTATCTAGATCTTGTAGTAGGAATGAAGAATGATTAGATTTTGGGATAATTGATTCGTTGATTTCAATAGCAATTCGCTGATTTTGATAACCTAAATGCACAATTAGGCCTTCAATACTTGAATCTGCAGGAAGTGATATTTTTTCACCGTTTACTAGAATTTTCACAAATGCACTTGATTGTTATAAGCCAGCTAATTATAACATTGGAATATAAAATTCAGGATAAGTTAACCTTAAACACATGGTAAAATTTCCCAAGTTTTTTGACCTCTACCAGGAGTAAAGTTTTGCCTCAAACTGCCATATTAGCACTCGAAGATGGTTCGGTTTTTTGGGGTGAGTCTATTGGATCTATTGGTGAAACAGTTGGTGAGGTTGTCTTTAATACTGCAATGACAGGGTATCAAGAAATACTAACTGACCCATCTTACAATCAACAAATCGTTGCACTCACTTATCCTCATATTGGCAATACTGGAATAAATATAGTTGATGAAGAGTCATCAAATGTCTATGCTGCTGGATTAATTATTAGAAACTTACCACTTGCTTATAGCAATTGGCGCTCTGAGATGAGTCTTGATAACTACCTGTCGAGTAATAACATAGTTGCAATTTCAAATATTGATACTAGAGCGCTGACTCGCCATCTGCGAACCCATGGTGCACTTAAAGGCTGTATTATGGCATCAAATAAAATTGATTCGAACAAGGCAATTCAAAAAGCAAAAGATTTTTCTGGGCTTAAAAATATGGACTTGGCTAAAGTAGTATCGACTCCTAAGTCTTATTCTTTTAATCAAGGTTCATACAATATTCAACAGACTACTTTTAACAAGACATCTACAAAACTAAAAGTGGCAGTTTATGATTATGGAGTTAAGAAAAATATTTTAAGAATGCTGGTTGATAGAGGTTGTGAACTCTCTGTCTTTAATGCACAAGCTCCTCTTGAGGATTTATTAGCGATAAAGCCTGATGGAGTGTTTTTATCAAATGGACCAGGAGATCCTGAGCCATGTGATTATGCAATTAGAAGTATTAAAAAATTATTAGAAAAAGATATTCCAATTTTTGGTATTTGTCTTGGCCATCAGCTCTTATCAATTGCGTCTGGGGCTAAGACGGAAAAAATGAAATTCGGCCATCACGGGGCAAATCATCCTGTTCAAGATCTAAAATCAAAAAAAGTAATGATTACCTCTCAAAATCATGGCTTTGCAGTTTCAGAAGAAAATATTCCAGATAATATTGAAATAACTCATAGATCGTTGTTTGATAAAAGTATACAAGGCATTAAGGTAAAAAATAAGCCTGCTTATAGTTTTCAAGGTCATCCTGAAGCCTCTCCTGGTCCTCATGACGTGAGTTACTTGTTTGATGAATTTATAGATCTAATGTCAGAATGAAATTTAACTTCAAATTTGAATAAAGATGCCTAAAAGACAAGACATAAAAAGTATTTTAATTATTGGAGCAGGGCCGATTGTTATTGGACAAGCCTGTGAGTTTGACTATTCTGGAGCCCAAGCATGCAAAGCTCTTCGTGAAGAGGGGTATCGAGTAATCTTGGTAAATTCAAATCCTGCAACCATTATGACTGACCCTAAAATGGCTGATGCGACATACATTGAGCCAATCGAGTGGAAAACAGTTGAAAAAATTATTGAAAAAGAAAAGCCTGATGCTTTGCTGCCAACTATGGGTGGTCAGACAGCACTTAATTGCGCATTAGATCTTGATCGTCATGGTATTTTAGAAAAGCATAATGTTGAGATGATTGGAGCGAATAAAGAGGCAATTGATAAGGCGGAAGATAGGGAGTTATTTCGTCAAGCAATGTTAAAAATTGGTCTTGATATGCCTAAGGCTGCAATTGCTCATACTATTGATGAGGCGCTTAAAGTTCAAGAACAAGTCGGTTATCCAACCATTATTAGGCCTTCATTTACAATGGGTGGCTCTGGTGGTGGAATTGCTTACAATAAAGAGCAGTTTATTGAGATATGCCAACGAGGACTTGATCTATCTCCAACTAATGAACTTTTAATTGAAGAATCAATCTTAGGTTGGAAAGAGTTTGAAATGGAGGTTGTTAGAGATAGTAAGGATAACTGCATTATCATCTGTGCTATTGAGAATTTTGATCCTATGGGTATTCATACAGGTGACTCAATAACAGTTGCTCCAGCTCAAACTCTAACTGATAAAGAATACCAAGTAATGAGAAATGCATCTCTAATGGTTCTTAGGGAAATTGGAGTCGACACAGGAGGCTCTAATGTTCAATTTGCTGTCAATCCCGAGAATGGAAGGTTAACAATTATTGAAATGAACCCACGGGTTTCAAGATCATCGGCGCTTGCTTCGAAGGCAACAGGCTTCCCAATTGCAAAAGTAGCAGCTAAACTAGCAATTGGGTATACGCTGGATGAGCTTGATAATGATATTACAGGCGGTAAAACACCAGCATCATTTGAGCCATCTATTGACTATGTTGTAACAAAAATCCCAAGGTTTGCCTTTGAAAAATTTCCTCAAGCTGATGACCGACTTACAACTCAAATGAAGTCTGTAGGTGAGGTAATGGCAATGGGTTCAACTTTTCAGGAGTCATTTCAAAAAGCCATAAGAGGCCTTGAGACAGACAAATCAGGTTTAGACCCAATTGTAGATATTAATGCTGAAGATGCTAAAGGAAAAATTAGAAGTGAGCTGTTGTCTGCTGGAGCAGATAGAATATTTTATTTAGCTGATGCATTTAGGATGGGTATGAGCTTAAAAGATGCTTATAATCTTTCTAAAATTGACCCTTGGTTTTTATCCCAAGTTGAAGACCTAGTTCTATCTGAAAAAAGAATCGAAGGTTCTGATCTAAATAAACTTGATGCCAAAACAATATATAAATTAAAGCAAAAAGGTTTTTCGGATAAACGATTATCTGATCTCCTTCAATGCACTGAGGAAGTTTTTAGAGATAAAAGATTATCTTTAGATATCAAGCCAGTTTTTAAGAGAGTGGATAGTTGCGCTTCAGAGTTTGATACACAAACGGCTTATCTATATTCCACCTATCAATCTGAGTGTGAGGCAAAACCAACCAATAGTAAAAAGATTATGATTTTAGGCGGTGGTCCAAATAGGATTGGACAAGGCATAGAGTTCGATTATTGTTGTGTTCATGCCTCCCTAGCTCTTCAAAAAGATGGATTTGAAACTATTATGGTTAACTGTAACCCTGAAACTGTATCTACGGATTATGATGTTTCGGATCGGTTATATTTCGAGCCACTAACGCTTGAAGACGTTATGGCAGTAATAGACATTGAGAGGCCTGAAGGAGTCATTGTTCATTATGGTGGGCAAACGCCGCTCAAGCTTGCTGCAGCACTTGAAAAAAGTGGAGCAAGGATTATAGGTACTAGTCCAGACTCAATAGATCTTGCTGAAGATAGAGAGCGCTTTCAAAAAATGATTCAAAAACTAAGTCTTAAGCAGCCAGTTAATGGAACTGCTCGATCACAAGAGGAGGCAGCTGAGATTGCAGATTTTATTGGATTTCCTCTGGTTGTTAGGCCTTCATATGTTCTGGGTGGCCGCGCAATGGAGATTGTGTATAACAAGGAAAATCTAGAGCGTTATATGAAAACTGCAGTTCAAGTTTCTAATGATTCTCCAGTATTACTAGATTCATTTTTAGATCATGCAATCGAAGTTGATATTGATGTAATAAGTGATGGAAAAGATATTGTTATTGGCGGAATTATGGAGCATATTGAGCAGGCAGGAATTCATTCTGGAGATTCTGCATGTTCATTACCACCTCATTCGCTTTCTGATGATGTTCTTGATGAGATGAGAAGACAAGTTAAGCTCATGGCTAAGGAGCTAAATGTAATTGGTTTAATGAATACTCAGCTTGCATATCAAGATGGCGAGATTTACGTAATTGAAGTAAACCCAAGAGCTTCTAGAACTGTTCCATTTGTTTCTAAAGCAACTGGCGCTTCAATTGCAAATATTGCAGCACGTGTAATGGCTGGAATATCCTTACAAGAGCAAAACTTTACATCAGAGATTATTCCCAAGCACTACTCAGTTAAAGAATCAGTTTTTCCATTTAATAAATTTCTAGGAGTCGATCCATTTTTAGGTCCAGAAATGAGATCAACTGGAGAAGTCATGGGAGTTGGTCCAGATTTTCCTTCAGCATTTGATAAAGCATTTCTTGCAGCGGGCGATATAATTCCTACTAGTGGCAAAGTGTTAGTAAGTCTTCGAACTCTAGATAGGGGAAGGCTTGTGGAGTTAGGCCAAAGACTAATTAATCAAAATTTTGAAATTGTTGCAACACGCACAAATCAAGAAATTCTCAAACAAGCTGGCCTTGAATGTACAATGGTTAATAAAGTTTCGGAGGGTTCGCCGCATATTGTTGATGCTATTAAGAATGATGAAATCAGTTTAATTATTAATTCAACTGATGATTCACAAGGATTAGAAGATGCCTCAGTTATTCGTTGTCAAGCGTTGATTCATAAGATTCCATGTACGACAACAGTTGCAGCAGCTTTTGCTATGCTTGATGGTTTAATGTCTCCAAATAAACTTGAAGTTCGCTCTTTACAATCAATTCACAAATAAGTTCTATGGACACAATACCTATAACAGTTAGTGGAGCAAAAGCTCTTGAATTTGAGTTACTAAGACTTAAAGATGAAGAGCGTCCAAGAATAGTAAGTGACATTGCTACGGCCCGAGAGCATGGTGATTTAAAAGAGAATGCTGAATATCATGCTGCTAAAGAAGAGCAAGGCTTCATTGAAGGAAGAATTCAAGATATTGGATCTAAGTTATCTCGATTACAAGTCATAGATGTTAGGCAGCTTAACCAGGATGGCCGATGTGTATTTGGAACTACGGTTAAACTTTTGAATCTTTCTGACGATACTGAAACTACTTATCAAATTGTTGGAGAAGACGAGGCTGATATTGAGCTTGGTAAAATTTCTTGTCATTCACCAATAGCTAATGCGCTATTGGGAAATGAAGAGGGCGATGAGGTAACTGTTAAGGCGCCTAAAGGCGACATTCTTTATGAAATTCTTGAAGTTCTTTATATATAGTTTAATTCATCTTTTAGTACTCTAATTATTTCAGTTTTTTCCTCATATTTTTTTTTCAATTCTGTGTAGAATTGTTGTAGTCTTTTTTTCAATTACAATTAATGGAGTTATAAAATGCCAGGCTTATTACCAAATATTGATCCTGATGGACTCTTAGAATACTCAGTAGTCTATACTGATAGATCACTTAATCACATGTCTAATTCATTCCAAAGCGTAATGAATGAGGTTTCTGAATCACTAAAGAAGGTTTACTGCGCTGAAGCAGTTGTTTTAGTTCCTGGCGGAGGCACCTATGCAATGGAGGCTGTAGCTCGACAATTTGCAACTGATAAAAGTTGTTTAGTTTTGAGAAATGGATGGTTTAGTTATCGATGGTCACAGATTCTTGAAATGGGTGATATTCCTTCTGAGCAAGTAGTCTTAAAAGCTCGCAAAATTAGTGATGGATCTCAATCTCCATTCGTGCCTGTTGACGTCAATGAAGTTGTAAATCAAATTAAAAGTCAAAAACCAGCTATGGTTTTTGCACCTCATGTAGAAACATCAGCCGGAATTATTCTTCCTGATGGCTATATTCAAACTGTTGCAGAAGCGGTTCACTCAGTTGGTGGAATGTTTGTTCTAGACTGTATTGCTTCAGGCGCAATATGGATCGATATGGAGAAACTTGGAGTTGATATTTTAGTGAGTGCCCCTCAAAAAGGTTGGAGTGCATCGCCATCATTTGGAATGGTAATGCTTTCATCAAATGCCTCTAAAAAGATACATGAGACTCAAAGTACAAGCTACTCATGTGACCTTCTTAAGTGGCTTCAGATTATGCAGGCCTATGAAAATGGCGGGCATGCTTATCATGCGACAATGCCTACAGATTCAATTAAGCACTTCCGAGATACCATTAATGAGACTGCTGAATTTGGTTTTGATAATGCACGTCAAAAACAACAAGAACTTGGAGATAGAGTAAGAGGCCTACTTAGTAAATATAATTTTATTAGTGTTGCAGCTGATGGCTTTCTTGCTCCAGGAGTTGTTGTAAGTTACACCTCTGATAAAAAAATACACAATGGTACAAAATTTAAAGATATGGGTATGCAAATTGCAGCTGGCGTTCCTCTCAAGTGTGATGAAGGAGGTGATTATCAAACATTCAGACTTGGTTTGTTTGGACTAGATAAACTTAAAGATGTTGACGCTGCAGTGGGTAGGCTTGAGGTCGCCTTTAAAAAATTAATGCAGTAATGATAGTAGAGAGTCTACAAATAGATGATAAAGAGCAATGGTGCGAACTTTATCAAGGTTATGCTGACTTTTATAAAATGCCTATGAATGAAGACATTCTTGATACAGTCTGGTCATGGATATTTGATGAAGAAAATAAATTTTATGCTATTGGTGTTAGATCTTCCCAGGGAAAATTAGTTGGTTTTATGCATTTCAGAGAAATGCCATCGCCATTAAGGGGCACACTAATTGGTTTTTTAGATGACTTGTATGTTCATCCAGAATACAGGGGTTCTGGCATCGTTCAGTCCTTATTTAAAGAGCTTAAATCACTTGCCCAAAAAAATGATTGGCCATATGTTAGATGGATTACTGCAAGTGATAATCAGAGGGCGCGAGCAGTTTATGATAAGATTTCAGGAACAATAGATTTTGTAACTTATCAAATGCAGTCAAAATAGTTTTAAGGACTTATTCATGAAATTTGGTGAAATTGTAAATAATTTTTCAGTGCCTCCACATCCAAGAGGCATCTCAATTGAAGGAAAATTGGTTAGCTTAAATCCTTTGGTTGCAGACAAGTATTCTAAAGAGCTTTTTTTGTCTAATGCATTAGATAAGGAGAATATTAACTGGGCTTATCTTCCCTATGGACCCTTTAAAACTGAGCCTGAATATCATAAATGGATAGAATCATTTGAAAAAAATGATGATCCTATTTTTTTTGCTATTATTAGTAAAAAACTCAATAAAGCGATTGGTATTGCAAGTTATTTAAGAATTAATCCAGCTGATGGTTTAATTGAAGTTGGCCATATAAACTATTCTCCGCTTCTTCAAAGAACGACTGAAGCCACTGAAGCAATGTTTTTAATGATGAAGTGGGCATTCGATAATGGCTATAGAAGGTATGAGTGGAAGTGTAATGCTCTTAATCTAAGATCACGTAACTCAGCTCAAAGACTCGGTTTTTCATATGAGGGTGTCTTTAGACAGATGGCTATCGTAAAGGGTCAAAATCGTGACACTGCTTGGTTTGCACTTATAGATAAGGAGTGGAAAAAAGTTGAAGATTGTTTTAAGAAATTCCTATCCAGTAGCAATTTTGATAAACAAGGGCGGCCAATAATCTCACTTTCAGCTTTAACAAAGCCCCTGCTATACAAGTTAGACAATCTTGATTGCTCATAAACTTTAGTCTAGTGTTTTATCCTCTTGGGTGATGCTTTTGATGCTGCGTCTTAAGCTGTGCATTTTGAATATGTGTATAGAGTTGAGTGCTTGAAATATCACTATGCCCAAGCATCAATTGAACAGAGCGAAGGTCAGCTCCTTTTTGAACAAGATGAGTAGCAAAGGCATGCCTTAGAGAGTGAGGCGAGAGTGGCTTATCTATTCCTGCTTTTGATGCATAATCTTTAATAATATAGAAGAAATTTTGTCTAGACATTGCCCTTCCTCTATTTGATAAAAAGTAGCTATCGCTCTGACCATTTTTTAATAGTGCCGGCCTTGAATTAAGCTCGTATTTTGTTAAATAATCAATTGCAATTTCGCCCATTGGCAGTAATCTTTCTTTATTTCCTTTTCCATGAATGCGTATAAATTCATCTTTTAGATTAATGTTATGGTAACTTAAATTAATTAGTTCAGAAACGCGGAGCCCGCAAGAATATAGCAATTCAAGCATTGCTCGATCCCTCTGACCAAATAATGATTTACTATTTGGCGCCTCTAACAAGCGTTCAACTTCTTGAACATTTAAAAATACAGGTAATTTTTTTTCTAATTTTGGATAATCTAATTGTTCAGTTGGGTCAATTTTTAAGTTTTGTTTGTCAGATAAATATTGATAGAAAGAATGAAGACAAGTTAGCATTCTAGACTGAGTTGAGGCACTTATATTTGAATCTTTTCTATATGAAAAATAATCTTGTATCTGTTTCTTATCAACATCTATAAGCGAACTATTATTAAGCCACTTACTAAAAATTTTAAGATCAGAGCGATACGCACTTAAGGTATTTTTACTGGCGCCAGTTGTTAGCCAGTAGAAATCAATAAATTGGTCTATCAGATCACTATTCATTTGGGATTATTCTACGTGAGTATTTTGTAAATGGGGCAAAAAAAATGCCAGTAAAACTGGCATTTAGAACTAAAATAAAATGATTATTTCTTTTTAAGTTTTTCTTTGATACGTGCAGCTTTACCAGTAAGTCCTCTCAGATAATACAATTTTGCTTGGCGAACTTTACCACTTCGTTTGACTGTTATACTATCAATCATAGTGGAATGAGTTTGAAAAACTCTTTCAACTCCTTCACCATGAGATATTTTCCGAACAGTAAACGCTGAGCTTATACCACGGTTTTTTATTGCTATAACAACGCCTTCAAAGGCCTGTAATCTCTCACGAGTTCCCTCACGGACCTTTACCTGAACTACTACAGTATCTCCTGAAGAAAATTCAGGAATGTCCAATCTTAGTTGTTCACTTTCGATTTGATCAATTAAATTCACGTCTCTACCTTTTAAGGGTTCCGAAAAAGCCGTAATTATACATATTTTTTCTATCCTACACAAGAAACTAAGGGCTATTAAATAGATATTAATCATATTATTTTTTAAATGTTTTAACCATAATATGAGATAATCAAAAAAATATTTTTTATAAAACAAATAATGGGCAAAGTAACCGGATTTTTAGAGCTAGATAGGCAAGTTGAATCCTATCGTGAAGTAGAAATTCGTATAAAGGATTTTGGTGAGATATTTGCTGATACCCATAATTTAGATCAGCTTAAAGAGCAAGGGGCTCGTTGTATGGATTGCGGAGTTCCATTCTGCCAGTCTTCAAGTGGATGCCCAATAGATAATTTGATTCCTGAATGGAATGACCTTGTTTACAATAATGAATGGAAAGAGGCATTAAAGCGATTAGAAAAGACTAATAACTTTCCAGAGTTTACAGGAAGAGTTTGTCCTGCTCCATGTGAGGGTTCATGTGTTCTTGGATTAAATAACCCAGCGGTTACAATCAAAAATATTGAGTTAGCTATAGTTGACAAAGGATTTGAAGAGGGCTGGATAAAGCCGAGACCAGTTAATACTCGCATTGAAAAAAAAGTGGCTCTAGTAGGTTCTGGACCAGCAGGGTTAGCTGCTGCTGATGAGCTTAATCAAATAGGTTACTCTGTAACTGTTTATGAACGAAATGACCGTATTGGTGGTCTTTTAATGTATGGTATTCCTAATATGAAGCTAGGCAAAGATGTTGTTGATCGCCGCGTAGATTTATTAAGACAAGAGGGCGTTGAGTTTATTACTAATACTGATATTGGTAAAGATATTTCAACGAAAGATTTGAAAAAATCATTTGATGCTGTTGTTTTTACAACTGGCGCAACAAAGGCAAGAGACTTGCCAGCTGAAAATCGAAATGCTATTGGGATTTATCCTGCTATGGAGTACTTGACTTCCAATACTAAAAGTCTTTTGGATAACGGTTATGCAGACAATAGTGAGCTCTCTGCTAAAGGCAAAAATGTAATTGTAATTGGTGGTGGTGACACAGGAACTGATTGTATAGGCACTTCTCTTCGCCAGGGTGCTAAGTCTATAACTAATTTTGAATTAATGAGTCAGCCCCCAGAAGCTCGCTCTGAAACTAATCCTTGGCCAGAGTGGCCAGTAATTTTTCGTGTTGATTATGGTCACGAAGAGTCTCACAAAGTTTTTGGTAAAGATCCAAGGCAATATCAACTTCTCACAAAGTCTTTCATTAAAGATAAGGATGGACATGTGAGCGGAATTAAAACAGTTAATGTTGAACTTGTAGATGGTAAATTAAATGAAATTGATGGCACTGACAAAATTTGGGATGCTGAGCTGGTTCTCCTGTCAATGGGCTTTCTTTCTCCTGAGCACTATCTAAGTGAAGATGCAAATATTGATATTGATGAACGTGGAAACTACAAAGCTAAGCATGGTGAGTATACTACTTCTCAAAAAGGAATCTTCTCTGCTGGAGACTGCCGAAGAGGCCAATCACTAGTTGTTTGGGCAATTAATGAAGGCCGAGGTGTTGCAAATAGTGTAAATAATTTTCTAGTAAACTCTTAAAGGATTGAGAAATACTATGGCTGAAATACTAGGCGCGGAAGTAGATGAAGAGGGTTACTTATTAAATGTTTCAGATTGGAGTGTTGAGATTGCAAATGCGATGTCTGAAGAGGATGGTATAAATCTCTCCACTGAGCATTGGGAAGTTATTAATTTTCTTCAGGCTTATTATAAAGAATATGAGTTTGCCCCTGCAGTAAGAGTTCTTACAAAGGCAATAGCTAAAAAACTGGGTAATGATAAAGGAAATTCTCGTTACCTCTATTCGCTTTTTCCATATGGTCCTGCGAAGCAGGGATGTCGATTCGCTGGTCTCCCTAAACCAACAGGCTGTGTTTAGAATGAAAAATTAATCTTGACTTTCATTTTGAGATAAAAAATAAGTCATATGTCATCAATCAGCATTTTTTTTACACTCTTTTTCTACTTTTCTGTATTAATCTTTATTACAGGACTTTCTTATAAGATTGTTCAATATTGGAATACCCCTGCACCGCTTAAAATACCTATTGCGCCTGCTCCATTAACAAAATCTGGAGTATTTTTAAGACTTACTAAAGAAGTTTTTTTATTTGCAACTCTTTTTAAATCAAGTAAGTGGACTTGGCTTTTTGGTTGGAGTTTTCATCTTGCTCTAGTCCTTCTTTTTTTTCGTCATTTGGTTTATTTTTGGCCTGGTGAAATTCCATTAATATTACTTAAAACTGAACCATTAAAATACGCTGCTTATCCTCTTATTTTTGGTTTACTTGGATTACTAGGTAGAAGGATTTTTGTGGATAGGGTTAGATATATTTCAGCACCATCAGATTATCTTATGTTGCTATTAATAATTTTTATTGGTGCAAGTGGAATGGTAATGACCTTCGCAAATAATCATCCAAACATGCTCCTTGTGAAAAATTTTGCAGAAGGTTTAATTACTTTTAAGTGGTCTGAATTGCCATCAGAAGCGATTTTCTTAGCTCATATTTTTCCAGTCTTCTTTCTTATAGCTATTTTCCCAATATCAAAATTATTACATGGTCCAGGTATATTTTTTGCTCCAACGCTTAATCAAGTAGATGATGCACGTAAAAAGAGGCATATCTCCCAGTGGGCAATGCAAAAAGAAAAAAATACTAAAATTGATCTCGAGCACAACAATGATAAAGGGAGCTAATTATGTCTAAAAATAGTATTGAAAAACTTCCTACCTATCTTGCTATTCCGCCATTAAAAAAAGACTCAATGGCTGGTAAAGGACCTTTTAAGGCGAGTATAGATATTCAAAAAGACCTAGGATTTCCAGGTGAAAAAATAGATAACTGGCAGCAAGTAGCAATCAATAAAATTGCGGAAACTAAATCCAAATATCGGTCTGTCCAAGTTTTTTTGGATTCCTGTATGAAGTGTGGTGTTTGTACTGATAAGTGTCACTATTATTTAGGAACGGCTGATCCTAAAAATATGCCAGTTGCTAGGCAAGATTTATTTAGAAGCGTTTATAGGAGACACTTTACTTTTGCTGGGAAGTATTTTCCAAAACTAGTAGGCGCTAAAGAATTTGATGAGGATATGCTAGATGATTGGTATAACTATTTTCATCAGTGCTCGCAATGTCGAAGATGTGCGGTATTCTGCCCAATTGGAATTGATACTGCTGAAATTTCAATGGCAGCTCGTGAAGTAATGAATGCAATTGGTGTGGGACAAAAATATCCGAACCAAATTTTAGGAAAAATTAATAAAATTGGCAATAATTTAGGGATGCCAGAGCCAGCTCTTAGAGATACTTTAGCTGACTTAGAGGAGGAGATTGAAGAGGAGACTGGAGTAAGTGTTAAGTTGCCTCTTGATATTAAAAATTCTGTAGTTTTAATGGTCACTCCTTCAGCAGACTTCTTTGCTGAACCCCATATTGATGGGCTTATTGGCTATGCTAAAGTTTTTCATCAAAGCGGTGTAAGCTGGACATTAAGTTCTTATGCCTCTGAGGCTGCAAATTTTGGGATGTTTATTGGTAATTATGATGTTATGAGGCAGGGAGCATTGCGAATTCGTAAGGCAGCACTTGACTTGAATGTTAAACGTGTTGTGGTTGGTGAGTGTGGACATGCATGGCGAGTAGCTTATAGTTTTTGGAATACCCTTACTGGCTTGGGTAGTGGAGGGAGTGATGAATATTCATTAAAACTTCAAAACCAATTAGATAGTAATTATCCTCAGCCACAACATATGATTGAATTTACTTATGATTTAATCCAAAGAGATAAATTGTCATTTGATAAGTCTAAAAATGATCATCGAGTGGTAACTTTCCATGACTCATGTAATGTTGCTCGTGGAAGTAATATGGGTGATATTGAAAATGGCCAGTTTATTCTTCCAAGAGAGGTCATTAAGGCCGCATGTAATAACTTTTCAGATATGCATAAATCTACAATAAAGTCTGCTACCTTTTGTTGTGGCGGCGGCGGTGGACTTCTTACCGATGATCTTATTGATTTAAGAATAAAGGGAGCAAAACCAAGAATGCATGCCCTAAAGCAAAGTGAACAAGACAATGGCGTAAACACATTGGCTGCAATCTGCGCTATATGTAAATCACAGTTTTCTAAGGTACTGCCTAATTATGATTTTGATCCATACATGATTGTAAGTGTTCATCAATTGGTAAGTGATGCAATTATTTTAACTAAAGATTCAGAAACTTAAACTAGAAGCTATTAATTACTATTCTAGTTTTTGGTAGTAATTAATTATTCCTTGATATATTGAGACTGCAATCTTTTGCTGCTGCTTGTTATTGGTTAAACGTTTCTCTTGAGTTGGGTTTGATATAAAGGCAGTTTCAACTAAAACTGAAGGTATGGCGGGAGATTTCAGAACTATAAAGTTAGCCTTTTGAGGTACTTTTTTATGGATTGGCCCAATTTTTTCAAGTTCACCGATTATCTCCTTGGCAAGGTTAAATGATTGCATGTCTCGATCTTTTCTTGAAAAATCTGTCAAAATATTTTTCAAAAATTGATCATTATCAATTACAGTTTCAACACCTCCGAACTGATCTACTAGGTTTTGCGATTGTTCTAATTGTTTAGCTAGTTTGCTGTTATTTCCTTTCTCACTTAAGGTATAGATCGAAGCACCTTTCGCAGTTGTACTTTCTACAGAATCTGCGTGAATAGAAATAAACATCGTGGCATTTTCTTTTTGCGCTATTGTTATTCTTTTAGTCAGCGGTATATAGTAGTCTCCACTCCTAGTCAGAATAGCTTTTAGATCGCTATTTTTATTAATAATTGCTACAAGTTTTTTGGCAATTGCTAAATTTACAGACTTTTCTTGTGATTTATTTTTACCAATAGCTCCTGAATCTTCACCACCATGACCAGGATCAACTAAGATAATTTTTTGACTTATTTGAGCTGATTTTTTTACATTTTTTACTGCTTTTGTCACTTTTATGCCTTGTGTTTTTACCTGAGACTCGAGGTCAATAATATCTACTACGAGTCGATGAAACTTATATTTTGTGTTAGGCTTAAGGGTGAAGTGCTTTACTCTGAATTTTTTATTAATATGCACGATTAACTTAATAGTTTTTTTATCACGTTTTATAAGAACTTTTTTTATCCTATCATCCTTAAAAAAAATATTTGAAAAAGTTTCAGACAATACTTCAGCATCATCAAAACTGATAATCACTACCTTGTCAGTGTTGGTTATATTAAAGAGAGTGTCCTGCTCTTTATCAATAACAATTCGAGTTTGATCTGGTGCAGTCCAGTACCTAAAGTCATAAAGTGTAGTTTTTTCTTCACTAAATGAAGAAGTAGCAAATACAGCAATAATCAAACTTATCCAATAGCGCATTCTAAAATTAATTTTCCTATTTTAGTTTGAGACGTGATATTTACTGTTCTTATGTCGCCATTTCCACTAATATTGATAGATAAATCAGAGTGTGCAATAGCACCTTTACCTAATTCTGGCCACTCGATAAGTTGAAGGCTTTTTGGTTTAAGGTATTCACGAATACCAATGTACTCTAATTCCTCAGGATCACTAAGTCGGTAGCAATCAAAATGGTGAATATCTATTGATTCATTTTGATAACTTTCAACTAAAGTATAAGTGGGGCTTTTAACTTTATCAAATCCAAAGTGTCCAATAAAACTTTGCGCTAGCGTAGTTTTTCCAGCCCCAAGATCACCAATTAAGTATATTACGCATGAGTTTTGTAAGTTAGAGCAGCATTGAGCAAGCTTTTTAGCAAGCTCTTGGGTTTCTTGAAGATTTTTAAGAACTAAATCCAAAACAATTGATACAAGTAAATAGCCAATGCAGTTAATAGAATGAAGCCACCAAAACGACTAATTTTAAGTCTCATCGAGAGAATGAGAACTAGAAGAGTAAACATTAGCATAAAGATGTAGTCACGACTCATTACTTCTGTTGGAATTTGAAAAGGCAGAATTAAACCTGGAATTGCAAGAACTCCAAGAGTATTAAAAAGATTTGATCCAATAATATTTCCAATAACCATTTGATGTTGCTTTTTCAATGCGCTACTTATAGAAACTGCAAGTTCAGGTAGGCTTGTTCCAAGCGCTACAACGGTTAGGCCAATAATTAGGTCACTAACACCAAAGGATAGGGCAAGACTAGTTCCACCCCAGACTACAAGACGTGCACTAGAAACTAATATTATAAGAGACACAATTAAGAGGAGCCAAGTCCTTCCCTTATCATTTTTCTGGGATTTAATTTCAAGACTATCACTATCAGTTAGGTTATTTTTCTTAGATTCTCTAAATACATTAATAAGGAATAGCACTAATAAGGACAGGAGTATCAAGCCATCGGTAAAACTTAAAAAACCGTCTAATAATAAAAAACCTACAACTAGAGTTGATAAAAATAAGAATAACCATTCCTTTTTTAATACAGATTTTTCAACTGTAATTGGAAGGATAATTGCTGTAACTCCCAGAACCAAGCCTATATTAAAAATGTTTGAACCAAATGCATTTCCTATACTCATTTCAGGGTGACCATCATATGCTGCAAGGCCAGAGACTAACATTTCAGGAGCCGACGTGCCAAATCCAAAAATGAGTAGGCCAATGACTAGAGGTGAGATGTTAAATATTCGTGCAATTTTGGCGCCATTATCAGTGAACGCATCTGCGCTCCACATTAGTAAGATAAAGCCTGCTAGTAGAGATAAAATTGGAAGTAACATGTTGTTATATAAAATGATTATGATGTCTATTATAAAGTTATCTAAGTTAGAATTTAGAAAACAGAACTTCTAATTTACTAATGATAGACCAATGTTTTTTAATAAACATTTAAGACAATCTCAAAAGCATGTATTTATAATGATTCAATGATACTTATAACTCGACCATTAGCTCAGACTGCAAATCTTAAAATGCTTTTAGAAGTATCTGATATTGAGTATGAGTTTTTCCCCACTTTTGAAGTAAAAAAAATAAGATCTGGAGTTTTAAAGCAGCATTATGACGTCATTATTTTTATAAGTGTTAATGCGGTTAGCTTTGCCGAAGATTACTTTAATAAAATCTTTACTGGGGTATATAAGGTATTTGCAGTGGGCCCCGTTACCGCTAAAAGATTAATTGATAGAGATGTTAAAGTTGATTGTTTTCCTAAATTTAATGCTTCAAGTATGGAATTATTGGCAATGCAAGAGTGCTCAGACTTGATCAATAAGAAAATTTTAATTGTTAGAGGAAAGGGAGGGTCAGAAACATTAAAGGATAATTTGGGAAAATTTAATCAGGTTGATTATCTTGAAGTTTATGAGCGAGTGCCTTGTGAGTTTTCATCACTTCATGCTGAGTCGATTAAGGTATTTTTAAATTCTACAAATGGAGTTCTAATGGCAGGCAGTAATGAAAGCCTTTCCAACATTGTTCGCCTACTAAATCTTGATTCACCTGATACTTTTAATAAATTTAAAACTAGAAAACTTATTGTTTTTAGTCAAAAAATTAAGGTTATGGCAGAGAGTCTAGGTTTTGAAAATATAAAAGTCACACTAAATCCTTCTGATCAAGATCTAATAAATGAATTATTAAGTTAAAAAAAACTCACAAGTAGAAAATGATTGGGTAACATAC
Organism: Candidatus Pseudothioglobus sp. Uisw_086; assembly: GCF_048085745.1. GTDB lineage: Bacteria > Pseudomonadota > Gammaproteobacteria > PS1 > Pseudothioglobaceae > Pseudothioglobus. The sequence continues at coordinate 432,337 of NZ_CP159803.1, forward strand.
ATTAAACTGTATCGGGAGTTCAAGTGATTAGATTCGGTATTTCATGGGTAGCACGCTTATTAGGCGTCAGTGGTTTTACCGTCCAACAACCAACAACTCGTGGTTCCCTCCAAGATTTAAATATTCCTGAAAGGATTATTCCTTTTAATCCTAGCAATTTAGCTTTTGATAAAATTCATGATTTTGATGATTCAGAAGCTACACGTCACTTAAAGCGCTTTCAAGATACTCAGGTAAAATTAAGTCAAGGAGAGCAAGTTAGTGATGCCACTAATGATCAAGATCTAGTATCTGTAATTGCTACTTTGAAATCAAAATTATATTTAGAATCTATTAAAAGCAAGCATTATACGAATGCTTTTAATGAGTTAAATGAGAGGTTAGTTGAGTTAGAAAAAATTGTACAGCCTAGTAAGAAAACTGACTTTCAAAAACTCCAGGGCTGGGTTCATTCAAAAAGACACTTCCATTAATCTTTAATTCTTAGTTTTTATTACTATTGATGAGGCGCTCTCGAGTTGATTCATTTTATAAAAATGAAAAGTAATTAGGTATAATACTACTTGGTTTTTAAATTAATATTCTTATTAAATAAATATGTCAAAAAGTGATTACATTGAGTTAGAAGGCGTAGTAAAAGAAAAATTACCTAATACAACTTTTAAAGTTGAATTAGAAAATGGACATAGCGTTCTTGCTCATATTTCTGGAAAGATTCGTAAGCACTACATACGCATACTACCTGGCGACAAGGTAACTGTTGAAATGACTCCTTATGACCTAACTAAAGGAAGAATTACCTTCAGACACAAATAAATGTTTTCTAACATTGAGGTTTTTGACTATATATAATCTCAATTTGATATGAATTTTATTAAAAAAATAGTTTCAGAAATTCTGAGATAATATTTTCAAGCCATAGATAAGCCAGTGTGGTGGAATTGGTAGACACGCCGGATTCAAAATCCGGTTCCTTCACGGGAGTGCCGGTTCGAGCCCGGCCACTGGTACCAAAATTGTTTAGGACTAAATAAAATGGACAACAACTTTGTAAGTGAAGCGCTGAATTTAACCATGTTTGGGATGGGATTCGTTTTTGTTTTTCTTGCTTTGATGGTTGTCGTCACAAATGTAATGTCCTTGCTTGTTGCAAAAATTCAACCCGCAACTAACGATGCTTCAGCATTGGATTCTGATCCAATAATTGAGATTGATGAAAAAACAAGAGCAATTATTGAGGCAGCAATAAAAATGCATACACAGAGATAACTATATGTCTAACAAAGAAAATAATAAACCAGTCCAAATAACTGAGCTAGTTCTTAGGGATGGACATCAATCACTTTTTGCAACTAGAATGCGAATTGATGACATGCTTCCTATTGCAGAAAAATTAGACAAAATAGGTTATTGGTCAATGGAGTCTTGGGGTGGCGCTACTTTTGATGCTTGTATTCGTTTTCTTGGAGAAGATCCTTGGGAGAGAATACGTGAAATCAAAAAAGTTATGCCTAATACTCCTCAACAAATGCTCCTTAGGGCCCAAAATTTATTGGGTTACCGTCACTATAGTGACGATGTAGTTAGAAAATTTGTTGATCGATGCGCCGATAATGGTGTTGGTGTCTTAAGAATATTTGACGCGATGAATGATACGCGCAATCTTAAAACTGCCATTGATCAAACAGTTAAAGTTGGCCAGCATGCTCAAGGCACGATTTCATATACAGTGAGTCCAGTCCATACAACTGAATTATGGATTGAGATGGCTAAAAAAATTGAAGATATGGGTGCACATTCATTGTGCATTAAGGATATGGCTGGCTTATTACAGCCTTATGTTGCATATGATTTAGTTAAAAAATTAAAAAAAGCGATTGATATTCCCATTCAGCTGCATGCTCATGCAACTACTGGTCTCTCTACTGCTTGCATTATCAAAGCAGTTGAAGCTGGGATTGATCGAGTTGATACCTGTATTGGTTCGATGAGTATGACATACAGCCATTCTGCAACTAACTCTGTTGTTTCTATTTTAGATGCGAGCCCACGTAAAACTGGCCTAGACTTAAAAAAACTTGAAGAAATTGATCAGTACTTTAAGCCAATCAGAGCTAAATATGCTAAGTTTGAGGGGTCACTTAAGGGTGTCGATTCAAGAATTCTTACATCTCAAGTTCCAGGCGGTATGCTGACTAATATGGAAAGCCAATTAAAAGAGCAAAATGCACTTGATAAAATGGACGAAGTTTTGTTGGAGATACCTCGAGTTCGAAAAGATTTAGGTTACATCCCTTTAGTAACTCCTACTTCTCAGATTGTAGGTACTCAATCCGTGCTCAATGTTCTAACTGGCGAGCGCTATAAAACTATTACCAGAGAGTCAGCTGGAATACTTAAAGGTGAGTATGGTTCTGCTCCTGCCCCAGTAAACAAAGAACTTCAGGAGAGAGTCTTGGAGGGCGCAGAAGCAATTACTTGCAGGCCTGCAGATAATATTGAGCCTGAGCTGGATGTTCTTGAATCTGAGTTTGATAAGCTTGTTTTAGAGAAAGGTATTAGAGTAGCAGATGAGAAAATTGATGATTTATTGACTTATGCTCTATTTCCTCAGGTGGGAATTAAGTTCTTAGAAAATAGAGATAATCCAGATTTCTTTGAGCCAGTTCCACAGGCGCCAATCAGTTCTTCAACTTCCGAGGAAGATGAAGGAATATATACTGTTTCATTTAAAGGGCAGTCTTATACAGTTAACGTTTCAGCAGGCGGCACGATAAAATCTGTGGGCACTTCCTCAGATACTTCAGAATTAAGTTCCGAAGATTCACAAGTCAGTTCAGAGCCTTTGGTGAATGGAAAAGAGGATATTTCAGCGCCACTATCGGGCACTATTTGGAAAATCTTAGTTAGTCCTAATCAGAATGTTAAAAAAGGTGATACTTTGCTTATTTTAGAGGCTATGAAGATGGAAACTGAGATCAAAGCAACACAATCTGGTGTCGTTTTAAATGTTGGCGTTAAAGAGGGTGATGCGGTAACTGTTGGTCAACTCCTTCTTTCTTTAGGTTAACTATGGAGCAACTAAAGCTACTTTGGGTTAATACAGGCCTTTATCAGATGGATTGGGGCCAAGGTCTTATGCTTCTTGTGGGCATCCTGTTAATCTATCTAGCAATTGTAAAAAAATTCGAACCTCTTTTACTTCTGCCTATTGGGTTTGGCGCTCTTTTAAGCAATATTCCAGGCGCTAATTTAGCTATTGATGGTGGAATTTTGCATCTATTCTACGTTGTTGGTATTGAGTCTGGCGCGTTTCCTTTGATCATTTTTATGGGTGTTGGCGCTTTAACAGATTTTGGCCCACTTCTTGCAAATCCTAAAACTCTTTTACTTGGAGCTGCTGCTCAGTTTGGAATTTTTGCGACACTTTTAGGGGCCGTAGGATTATCAGTAATTGGTGTATTTGACTTTAGCTTGAAGCAAGCTGCTGCAATTGGAATTATTGGGGGTGCTGATGGTCCAACATCTATTTATGTTGCTTCAATTCTTGCGCCAGAATTACTCGGAGCAATTGCTGTTGCTTCGTATTCATATATGGCATTAGTTCCTCTAATTCAACCGCCAATTATGAGAGCGATGACTACTGAAAAAGAAAGAAAAATTAAGATGGTTCAGTTACGTGAGGTCTCTAAGGTTGAAAAAATTATATTCCCAATTATTTTGTTATTACTTGTTGCTCTTCTTCTGCCTGCAGCAGCTCCTCTATTAGGTATGTTTGCTTTTGGTAATTTAATGAAAGAATCTGGAGTTGTTGATCGCTTGAGCGATACTACTCAGAATGCTTTGATTAATATAGTAACGATTTTTCTTGGCCTTGCAGTAGGGTCAAAACTTATGGCCGATAAGTTTCTTCAACTTGATACTTTAGGAATTTTATTGCTTGGCTTAGTTGCCTTCTCTATTGGCACTATGTGCGGACTTCTCATGGCGAAACTAATGAACGTATTTAGTAAAAATAAAATTAACCCATTAATTGGCTCTGCAGGAGTTTCAGCTGTTCCAATGGCTGCACGTGTCTCTAATAAAGTTGGCCTTGAGGCTGATTCAAATAATTTCCTTCTTATGCATGCAATGGGGCCTAATGTTGCAGGTGTTATAGGGTCAGCAATCGCAGCAGGCATAATGATTCAATTTCTAGGTTAGTAAAAAATTTACAACCCTTACGTTTTTAACCCCATAAAACAAACTAGCTTTATGTTTCGTTTATTTCGCCATTGGTTAAGGTAAGCTTTCTACTCATTTTATTTGCAATAGACAGGTCATGAGTAACAATTAAGAGTGCAGTAGTTTTATCTTTGTTTAGCTCTATGATAAGTTCTAATACGTCCTTTGCATTTGCCGCATCTAGATTACCTGTTGGCTCATCTGCCAAGAGACAAGTTGGCTCAGTTATCATAGCTCTTGCAATTGCAACCCTTTGTCTTTCTCCACCTGACAGCTCTGATGGCTTATGATTCAATCGATTTTCTAGCCCAACCTTTGTTAATATTTTTTTAGATTTTAAGAGTGCACCGCCTTTATCAAAACCCATGATTAACAAAGGCAAGGCAACGTTATATAATGATGAAAAATCATTTAGTAAGTGATGAAATTGATAAACAAAGCCAAGATTTTTCGCTCGCAACTCTGTCCTATCTTTTTCGCTAATTTTTGAAATATTGGTATTAGCGATGAGCACATCACCATCAGTAGGAGTATCAAGGCCAGCCATTAAATTAAGTAGCGTTGATTTTCCACATCCTGATTGACCAATAATTGCAGTTGTTTCTCCAGACTTAATTTCAAAATTTAAATTTTTTAAAACAGATGTTTGATTGTTGCCCTCATTATATGAAAAGCTAACAGAGCGACATTCAATTATATTACTCATGCCTTAAAACCTCTGAAATATTAACCTTTCCAGCGCGTTTTGCTGGGTAAATAGCGGCAATAATTACTAATATAAAAGCTCCCAGGACTATACTAACCACATCGCTAAGTAGGATTTTTGATGGAAATCGGCTAATATAAAATAAATCTTTAGGGAAAAATTGGAAGCCAATAATACTTTCAATTCCAGAAATTACAGACTCGATATTAAGAGCCAATAGTAACCCAAGAATTGTTCCTATAGTAATACCAATAAAACCAATACTGAGACCTTGGTAGAAGAATATCCTAACAATTCTTTTCGGAGTCATTCCGATGGTTCTTAGAATTGCAATGTCAGACTTTTTGTCATTAACCACCATAACCATCATAGAGACTATATTAAAAGCAGCAATAGCAATTATCAAAGAAAGAATAATTGCAATCATTTGCTTTTCAAGATTTAAAGCTCTGATAAAGTTTCGTTGTTGTTGCATCCAATCAACCCCATAATAACCATTGCCGAGCGATTTAATTACACTATCTGTAATTTTATTAGCTTCAAATAAGTTATCTACTTTAAGGCGAATTCCAGATACTTGATTACCAAGAGCGAATAAATCTTGAGCGTCATAAAGGTGGATAAATGCCAGATTATTGTTGAAATCATTTACGCCAGCATTAAATATACCGCTTATTGTATAAGATTGTGACTGGGGGACTAGTTTACCAAATGAATTTCTAGAGGGAGCTATCAGAGTAAGCTTATCTCCAATTCCTGTTCCCATAAGTGTTGCAAGGCCAACACCAATTAATATTGATGAATCGTCTTCATTCAGGCTAAGACTTCCATATTTAATATCATCTAATAAGGCAGAGGTTGTTGATTCTAAATCTATAAGGATGCCTCTAACACTAATGCCTTGTGAGGCATTTTTTGAAGTCATTAAGGCAAAGTCTTCAACAAAAGGCGAGGATGCAATAATCTGATCCTGTGTGTCAATTTTTTTTCTAAGATCTTGCCAATTATCGAGAGTATCATCAGTTTCTGTTATGTAGGAGTGAGAAATCGTGTTTAAAACTCGATTTGTTAACTCTTCATGAAAGCCGTTCATTACTGACAAGACAGTAATAAGAGACATAACAGCTAGAACAAGACCAACCATAGAAACGCCAGAAATAAAAGAAACAAAGCCTTTTTTTCGATTGGATCTTAAATATTGGTTAGAAATATGAAATTCAACACTCATGGTCGGAATATTTTGTCATAATTAATGTTTTAAAAGTGATTAAAATTATCAAAATGCTAAGTATTACAAGTTTTATCAATCACAGTAAGTTTGGCCTGGTTAATTTTTTGCTTTTGCCTTTTTCCGCTATTTTCTTCATTTTTAGTTATATACGTCTTTGTCTTTACAAAGTAAGGTTATTAAAAGTAAGCGTGTCATCAGTTCCAGTTATTGTTATAGGCAATATAACAGCAGGTGGAACTGGAAAGACACCAATTGTAATTGCAGTCGCTAATTATTTTGCATCTCGCAATAAAATGGTAGGAGTTGTTTCCAGGGGCTATGGGGGAAAGTACGCTCAAGAATCATTAGAGGTTACTTCGACAAGTGATCCAATTGATTGCGGTGATGAGCCTTTGTTAATAAAGCAACAAACTGAAGCTTTTGTTGTAGTGGCTAAAAAAAGAAGCAATGCAGTAAAATTTTTAACTGAAAACTATTCAGTAGATTTAATTATTAGTGATGATGGTCTTCAGCATTATGCTATGGGACGCGATATTGAAATCGCAGTTATAGATGGACACAATCGATTAGGAAATGGGTGGTTTCTTCCAGCAGGACCTCTAAGAGAATCAAAAAAAAGGCTCAAGTTAGTTGATTTTATTATCAATAATGGTTCGCATATGGAAGGAGAGATATCAAGCAAAATTGAAGCAAACTGTTATATTAATCTAGCTACCAATGAAAAAAAAGATCTTGATTTTTTTAAAAGTAAAAAATGCTTTGCTATCGCTGGAATTGGAAATCCAGATAATTTTTATTCATTGCTTGAGGAGCTTGGAGTTAATTTAATTACTAAAACATTTGCAGATCATCATAAATTTATTGAGAAGGATTTCGAATTTAAGGGTGATTATCCAATCTTAATGACAGCCAAGGATTGTGTAAAATGTAAACAGTTTGCAACAAGCCAAATGTGGTATTTGTCTGTGGATGCAAAAATTAGTTCTGACTTTTATCAGCAACTCGAGTCTAAATTATGATTGACGAAAATTTATTAAAAATGTTAGTTTGCCCAGAAAGTAAAGCACCTCTTAAGTTAGTTGGTGAAGAATTAGTGTGTGAAAAAAGTCAGTTAGCCTACCCTATTATTGATGGCATTCCAATTCTGCTTTTAGAAGAGGCTCGAAAAACTAATTCTGAAAAGTAATGGAATTTTCAGTAATTATTCCTGCTCGATTTGCCTCAAGCCGTTTACCGGCAAAGCTACTAGAAGAAATAAATGGCAAAACACTTATTGAGCATACTTATTCAAATGCAGTTATGAGTTCTGCCAAACGTGTAATTATTGCAACGGATGATGAAAGAATAAGTAAGGTTGCTAAGAATTTTGGTGCCGAGGTTTGTATGACTGACTCAAGTCACACATCTGGTACTTCTCGCTTATCAGAGGCAGTCACCTCTCTAAATTTTAATGAGGATGAAGTGGTTGTTAATGTCCAGGGTGATGAGCCCATGATGAGTCCTAATGCAATAAATCAGGTTGCCTCTAACTTGATTAAAAGTGGAATGAGTGTTGCAACATTGTGCGAAAAAATTGAAAGTGAAGAATCTTACTTTGATCTAAATTGCGTTAAAGTCGTATATAATTCGCGCGGCAAAGCATTGTATTTCTCAAGATCACCGATTCCTGCTTTTAGGAATAGTAGTGAGATTAATTTAGATTTTTGTTTTCGCCATGTTGGCTTATATGCATATCGAGTTAGTTTTTTAAAGCAATATTTGCAAATGGGTAAATCTGAGCTAGAACTCGCTGAGAAATTGGAGCAGTTAACTATATTAAACCAAGGAATCGATATTAATGTTGATATTTCTTGCGCTCCAACTGGCTATGGTGTTGATACAGAATTTGATTTGAAAAAAGTTAAAGAGGAATTAAAAAAATGAATATTATTGACGGAAAAGAGATTGCAAAAAATCTGCGTTTAAAAATTGCTGAAGAAGTAAAAATGCTTGAACGACCTCCTGGTCTTGCTGTAATTTTAGTAGGTGAAGACCCTGCCTCAGCAGTCTATGTAAGAAATAAAGAGCTAGCATGTAAGCAGGCAGGATTTTTTTCAGATAAGATTATTAAATCAGAGAATATCACAGAAGAACAGTTATTAGAAGAGGTGGAGAGGCTTAACAATAATCCTTATATAGATGGCATTTTAGTGCAGCTTCCGTTGCCTAAACATATAGATGCAAATAAGGTTATTGAGCACATCTCACCATATAAGGATGTTGATGGATTCCACAGTGAAAATATTGGAAAGTTAATGCAAAATAAATCCCATTTAAGGCCATGCACTCCAAAGGGCGTTATGACTATGTTGGCATCAGTTGATTGTAAGGTGGAAGGTATGAATTGTGTAGTTATTGGTGCTTCAAATATTGTCGGTAGGCCTATGGCAATGGAGCTTCTAAATGCGCGAGGAACTGTAACTATTTGCAATAGTAAAACTAAAAATGTAGCTGAAAAAGTTAGGCAAGCTGACATTGTTGTTGTAGGTGTTGGAATTCCAGAAATGGTTAAAGGTGACTGGGTTAAAGATGGAGCTATCGTTATAGATATAGGTATTAATCGATTGGAAGATGGCTCTCTAGTTGGAGATGTAGACTTTGATGCAGTCAAAGATAAAGCTGGAGCTATAACGCCAGTTCCTGGTGGAGTTGGGCCAATGACTATTGCAACGCTTTTAGAAAACACATTGATAGCTTACAGGCAAAGTTTATGAGATTTTTTCTAAGATTGTTAAGAGAAGGCTCTGGCAGAGTATTGATATTAATTGACTGGTTATTTAAGCCTTCAGTAGTAAAAAGAAATGATGAAGAGCAAGCTAAGGTTGATCAAGAAACAAAAATTCTAAAGCTTTATCAGTTCTATGCTTGCCCATTTTGCGTTAAGACTAGAAGAGCAATTAAACGTTTAAATCTTAAAGTTGAGACTCGTGATGCTCAAACTGCCGGGAAATTCAGAAAAGAGCTGGAAATAAGTGGTGGAAAGATTAAGGTTCCATGCTTAAAGCTAGAGGGGGCTGGTGAAGCTACTTGGATTTATGAATCGAATGATATTATTAAGTACCTGGATGAGCGCTTTTCATAAACTATTTAATTTTTTATAAAAATGCTTTATATTCGTGGCGGTAATAAAGAGCAAATAGTGCTTTCGCAGCAGTTATTTAGTTTCTGCAGTAACGGCTTGTTTCAAGCAAATAACATTCCAAATATTGATCTAACTATCCAAAAAGTAGATGATGCACTTGCTTGGACAGACTATGAGGGCGATGGCAAGTTCTTTATAGAGATTGAAGAATCATTAGATAGAAAAAAATTCATTATTACCCTGTGTCATGAAATGATACATGTGTGTCAATTTTTAGCAGGTGTTGAAGTCAGTGAGCTATCAGCATATCACTATGAAGAGGAGCTAGCAGAGCAGTTTTATCAAGAAGAGCTAGGCGGTAGTATTAATGGAAGTCTTTCAGATCTAAAAGAGGATTAAGGTAAATACTCTTTTAAGCTTTCTATCGTTTTATTTAATTCATCAATTGAGTTAGAAGTTAAAGTTATATGGCCTAACTTTCTTCCAGTTCGCTCTTCTTTATTATATAAATGAAGGTGAGCATTTTTAGTTTTAAGTACTTTTTGGATTGGTCCATGGACTCCAATTATATTGATCATAGCACTGAACTTTGACGTAATAGTTGTTTGCCCCAAGGGAGATTCAGTAATAGCTCTTATATGATTCTCAAATTGAGAGGTTTGTGTTCCTTCAATGGTCCAATGGCCAGAATTATGAACTCTTGGGGCTATCTCATTAACTAGAAGGTTATCAGATTCAAAGAGTTCAATGGTTAAAACTCCAACATGCTTAATTTCTTTAAGAATAGAGCTCATATACTCTTCTGCTTTTTTTTGAAGAGACGCTGAGATATTTTGTGCAGGGGCTATAGTTAATCTTAGTATCCCCTCATGATGAGAATTTTCAACTAAAGGATAATATTCAAGACCACCATCTATACCTCTAACTGCAATCAAAGATAGCTCTCGCTTAAAATTTATAAAGCCCTCAAGGATTGATTCAGCACCAGCCATCTTTTCCCATGCTTCATGGATCTGGGTTTCAGATTTAATTAAAAACTGACCTTTACCATCATAGCCATCTGTTGCTATTTTTAGTATGGAGGGAATTCCAATATTCTTAATTGCACTTTTTAAATCATCAAGACTATTTACCATTTGATAGGGCACACAAGGTATTTTTAATGCATCTAGAAGTGCTTTTTCTCTGCCGCGATGTTGAGAAATATATAGAGATTTATCACTAGGAAAAACTTTGGTATTTTTACTAATTTCATTAACAATAGTTACGTCAGTATTTTCGCTTTCATAGGTCACAATGTCCGAACTATCAGCAAAATTACTAACTATTTCTGGATTATTATTATGGATAAATGTTTTTCCAAGAAGTGAAGACGGATCTTCTTCAGATAACGCTAAAAATCTCATTTGGTGACCTAAAGGATAGGCTGATAATGCAAGCATTCTCCCCAATTGACCAGCACCAAGAACCCCAATTTTCATAAGTTATTTGTCAGGATTAGGATTGTTGAGAACACTTTGAGTCTGTTCTAAACGAAATTTAGTAACCTTTTGTCTTACTTCTTCATTATGGTTACCAACGATCTGGGCTGCTAAAATTCCAGCATTTTTTGCGCCAGCTTCCCCTATGGCAAGCGTGCCCACAGGAATTCCACCAGGCATTTGAACAATTGACAGTAAAGAGTCGTGACCACTTAATGCCTTAGACTGAATTGGCACCCCTAAGACTGGAATAATTGTTTTTGAAGCAACCATTCCTGGTAAGTGGGCAGAACCACCAGCACCAGCAATAATTACTTCAAGGCCTCTTGCTTGAGCTGTTTCGGCATATTCAAACATTAAATCAGGAGTGCGATGGGCTGAGACAACCTTGACTTCATAAGGAACACTTAATTCTTCAAGCATCTCTGTGGCAATTTTCATTGTGGGCCAATCTGACTTTGAGCCCATAATAACTCCAACTAGTGCACTCATTTTGATTTTGGTGAGGAAATTATTTGAATTATACCAAAAACATGATAGTTATTAGAATTGAAACTAATCTTGAAAGAGCTGGTGATTAAAGTTTAAAGTCTTTATCAATAAAAGGAAGATGACCAGAGCGAATAATAGAGGTTTGTGAGCCAACTGCCTCATACCATTCTTTAATTTTTACTGGGACTAGAGTATCAAGTGAGCCAAGGATAGTAGTTTTAGGTACTGCAATATCTTTATAAATATCTCGCAAGTCAGAATTAATGATTATTTCTAATCCAGTATTTAGCGCACTATGTGAGGCTGGATATTTTTGAATTGATTTGTAAAGCTCTTGAAGTTGAGACTTATCTTTGCTTTGAAGGCTTACGAAACGTTTGAGTGATTTAGTACTATCATTTTTTAAATTAATTGCAAATTGATCAAATACCTCACTACTTATTCCATAATTCCAGTTTTCATTATTTATAAGACAGGGTGTTGCAGCAACTAGAATTAACTTACTAACCTCAATTTGACTTGCAATATAGGTTGAAAGTAAGCCGCCTAAAGACCAACCAAGTAAGATTGATTGCTCCGGGATTATCTTAGTTAGTTCATTGCACCAGCTTTCAATATTTCCATCTATATCTCTACTTCTTCCATGGCCAGGAAGATCAATAACTGTTATTCGATAGTTTGCCTTATATTTATCTATCAAGCTTTGGAATATATCGCTATTAAAGGCCCATCCATGTAATAAGACTAGACTTGGGCCATCACCTATAGTTTTATGCCATAACATCTTTTACCTTTTTTAAAAGTGTTTCAATTTGCTTTTCACTATGACCCGCTGATAATGTAAATCGAAGTCGGGCAGTGTTAGGAGGAACTGTAGGAGGCCGAATAGCGCTAACAAAAAAACCTTCATCAAATAACTTGTTACTTAGCTTAAGAGCTACATTACTTGAGCCTACAACAAGAGGTTGAATTGCACTATCAGATTCTTCAAATTGAAGATCTAATTGCCTATAAATATTCTTAAAGTGACTAATATTAGCTAATAACTTATTTTTTTGTTCACCCTTTTTAATTAACTCTAGGCTCATAAGACCTGCATGACAAAAACTAGGGGGGATGGCAGTAGTGTAGGTATATGGCCTTGATTTTTGGATTAAAAATTCTATAAAGTCATCGTCTCCAGCTACAAAGGCCCCCATAACACCAGCAGACTTTCCTAGCGTAGCCATGTAAATCGAATGCTTAGGGATTGTTGGATTAAAAACGCCAAATCCATGAGCATCATCTTGCATTAATATTGCATCAGTTTGATTTAGAATTTTATAAATTTCTGAAATATCTGCTTTATCCCCGTCCATACTAAAAATATGATCAGTTACAACCAGGCCAGAGCCAGTTTGTTTTTTTAACTTCTTTTGAAGTGAGACAAGATTTTTATGGAGATACCTTTGAATTGGAACGCCAATTAGTCTGGCGCCATCGATTAATGATGCATGATTTAATTTATCTTGGAGTGACCATTTGATTTCATCCCTTAGAGCAGAAAATATTCCAAGATTTGCGCTATAGCCTGATGAAAAAAGCAGTGCTCTTTGTTGGCCAGTATGTTCAGCTAACGCTTCTTCAAATATATGATGTGATTTTGAGTGACCACTTACTAGATGAGATGCTCCTGATCCAACTCCATATAGCTTTACTCCTTCAATTAGTGCCTCTTTAATTTTAGGATGATTGGCTAGAGATAGGTAGTCATTTGAGCAAAAATTCACAATTTTCTTGCCATCAATTTCCATAATAGCGCCCTGGGCACCATTAGCAATTCTTCTTAAACGTAGTAAGTGATTCTGCTCAATATCACTTATATTTTTTGAGAAGTTCATTGCACTAACATCTTAAGGCTATATTAAATTTTCCATAGGTGATGATGCACTTGCATAACTTTTCTTAATCATTCTGCCTGCAAGATAGGATTCACGTCCAGCTATAATAGCATGCTTCATTGCACTTGCCATCAGTATAGGGTTTTCTGCATTTGCAATTGCAGAATTCATAAGTACGCCATCACACCCGAGTTCCATTGCTTCTGCGGCATCACTTGCGCAGCCAATCCCAGCATCAACTAGGACAGGAACATTGGCCTGGTCTTTAATTAGCTTAATATTAAAAGGATTAGCTATCCCCTGGCCTGATCCAATAAGAGAGGCTAATGGCATAATTGCACAGCAACCAATCTCTTCAAGTTCTTTAGCTACTATAGGATCATCCGAAGTATAAACCATGACATCAAAACCTTCTTTTATTAGTATTTTAGATGCTTCAAGAGTTTCTACAATATTAGGATAAAGTGTTTTTTCATCACCCAGAACCTCTAATTTAACGAGGTTATGTCCGTCTAACAATTCTCTTGCTAGAAGTAGAGTTCTAACAGCATCTTTTGCGTTGTAACAGCCTGCAGTATTTGGGAGGATTGTATATTTTTTAGGAGAGACAGCGTCAAGAAGGCTTTCTTCGTTTGGATTTTGGCCAATATTTACACGACGAATTGCCACAGTAATAATCTCTGAACCAGAGGCTTCAGTGGCTAACTTGGTTTCTTCTAGATCTTTGTATTTTCCAGAGCCAACGAGGAGTCTAGAGTTAAAAGTTCTGCCTGCTATAGTAAATGGAGTGTCTTTTTTCATAGCGTTATAAGATACCATGTGATGCAACAAAAATTATTCTATCGCATAGTATTCTTTTGAAGTTTCAAATGATTTATTTATATGATTAAACCAGCTTTGAGTTGGATTTCATTTATAGTTTTCGTAACAATCTGAGAAATTAAAAAATTAGACTTAGATTTAGATTCTGCAAGCGATACAAAGTCATCAATCATAAGTTTGTACTGATTACATGGTGGAAAGCTAACTTTAGTACCTTCCTGCAAACCTCCATTCGCCCAATAAGCATAAGTAATTTCAGGTGGGTTAACTGGAACGCTTAGTTTTGCCCAGCCATTTGATCCTAAAACCGTCAATGCTTGGCAAAGTGCTGCATTACCTGAAACAGTGAAGCTTAGTGTTTCGCCATTTGGCCATTGAAGTGTTGCATCAACTTGCTTCTCAATATCATAGTGATCACTCATTATTGCAGTTGCTGAAAGAACTTTAGGGGCGCCTGTAAATAGCATACATCCTGATAATATTGCATAACAACCAATGTCGTATAAGGGGCCACCACCATCTACTTTGCGATTTCGAATGTTGCCTTTAGGCTGGTCAGGATAGCTAAAAATAAAGTGAGATGATTGATACTCTCCAATGTCAAGCTCTTTAAGCCATGCCCATTGTGGGTGACTTCTTACCATATAGGCTTCATAAAAAAAAGATTCACTACTTGCAGCTGCTGATTCTAATTCCTTTAATTCATTCATGTTAAGGGCAACTGGCTTTTCACAAAGAACATGCTTGCCTAATTTAAGTGCTTGAATAGAATAGGGCACATGCAGATGATTTGGGAGCGGGTTATAAATTGCATCTATTAATGGCTCTGATAGAAGAGCATCATAGTCAGTCTCAATAACATCTTTATAGATACTTGGTAATGGTACTTGACCAGGATTTCTTCTTCCAACATGGGTAACTTCATGTCCTGCAGCTAATATTGCTGGAACAACATATTCGCGAGCAATTTTCGCTTCACCTAAAATTCCAAATTTCATTTAAACCTTTTATTTTTTTATTATGAGGTAATAATACTTGTTCTTTTTATATGATTTTTAGAAAAATATTACAAATTGTATTAACATGTAAAATTAGTTTCTTAATAAGTTTTTTTTGAAGGAATATCAATGCCCCTAAACGCAATTAAACATCCTCTTTTAGCACATAAGATTGCCTTACTTAGGCAACATGGAATTAGCACAAAACAATTTCGTGAACTAGCTAATGAAGTTGCAAGTCTATTGACGTATGAAGCTACTCGGAATTTGCCACTCGAAGACCGTGAAATTAATGGCTGGCAAGGAGAAGCAATAAACACTCAAATGTTATCTGGAAAAAAATTATCAATTGTTCCTATTTTGCGAGCTGGCTTGGGAATGCTTGATGGTGTATTGACTTTGGTTCCAAATGCGAAAGTGAGTGTCGTTGGTCTTTACAGAGATGAAAAAACTTTAAATCCGGTTGCATACTTCGATAAAGTTATTACAGATATTGATCAAAGAACTGCCTTAATTATTGATCCTATGCTGGCAACTGGAGGAACCCTCCTTGCTACAATTGACCTTCTAAAACAGAAGGGTTGCAAAAAAATTATTGGTTTATTTCTAGTTGCCTCTCCTGAAGGCTTAGAAAGGGTAACTAAACTTCATCCTGATGTAGATCTTTTTATAGCTGCAGTAGACGACTCTTTAAATGAAAATGGCTATATTCTTCCTGGGTTAGGTGATGCTGGTGATAAGATTTTTGGAACTAAGTAAATAATCTTGGAAGAAGATATTTTTCCAAAAGGAGCAGCCTGGTTGAATGGTGAATTCATTCAACTATCTGAAGCTCGTATTCCAATTTTAGATTGGGGTTTTTTAAGGTCTGATGCAACTTATGATGTTGTTCATGTTTGGAAAGGTCGTTTTTTTCGCTTAGATAAGCATATTGACAGATTTTTTGAATCAACAGAAAAATTAAGAATGCCTTGTATAGTTGGCCGTGATGAGCTTAAAAAAATACTTGCTGGTTGTGTCCATCGATCTGGATTGGATGATGTCTATGTAGAAATGATTCAAACTAGAGGAATGTCCCCTAAATTTGACAGAGATCCACGCAAATCTAAGCCTCGGTTTATTGCTTTTGCTGTTCCATTTAGCTGGATTCTGAAGCCCGAAGATTTTGAGAAAGGATTGGACGTTTTAGTAAGTGCTAGAAGGAGAATACCAACTAATTCTATTGATTCAAGAATTAAAAATTATCACTGGCTTGATTTGGTAAGTGGAATGTATGAAGCTTATGACTTAGATCATGACACGGTAATCCTTGTGGATGAAGAAAATAATATTTCAGAAGGGCCAGGCTTTAATATTTTTTGTGTAGATAAGGATGGGCTTCATTCCCCTAATCAGGGAGTTTTAGAAGGCATAACTAGGCATACAGTTCTTGATTTAGCAAAAGAATTAGGCATTCCTTTTCAATTGAACTCAATATCACTTGAAAAGCTTCAAGATTCAAATGAAGTTTTTGCAACTTCAACAGCGGGAGGAATAATGCCAATTACAAGAATAAATAATAAGTTAGTTGGCAAAGGTGTCCCTGGAAAAATTACCAGAATACTTCATCGGAGTTATTGGAATAAACATACTCACCCTGATTGGAGTCAGTCAGTTAATGATTTTTTAGAGTAGGGCTTTAACAGAGCTTTGATGATTAATCATCTACTTTTTTTAAAGATTTAAAGGCTTCAAGCGCATTCTGGCGAGATAATTTTAAATCTATAATAGGCTTTGGATAGTCTTTTCCAATAACAACTCCAGCCATATCTAATTCTTCTTGGGGTGCTTCCCAAGGATTAAATAAGTATTTGTTTGGTAGCTCACTTATTTCAGGGATGTATTTACGAATATATTCCCCATCCGAGTCAAACTTTTGCCCCTGCGTGACTGGGTTAAAAATTCTAAAGTAGGGCGCTGCATCTGCCCCACAACCTGCAATCCATTGCCAGCTTGCACTATTACTAGCTAAATCTGCATCTACTAAACAGTCCCAAAACCATCTTTCACCATGATGCCAGTGAAGTAGAAGATTTTTAACTAAAAATGAACCTACAACCATTCTTACTCGATTATGCATTGCGCCAGTTAGCCATAACTCCCTCATTCCTGCATCAACCATAGGTATTCCAGTTTGACCTTTTTGCCAAGCAATTAATTTTTGCTCATCTTGATCCCATGGGAATAGATCAAACTTGGATTGCAAATTCTTTTTAGGAAGTTCAGGATTAAAGTAGAGCTGTGTGTATGAAAATTCGCGCCAACCGAGCTCGCTACAGAAGTGGTCAATATTAGTATCATCGCCTTTTTTCTGTGCAGCATGCCAAGCTTGATTGGGAGAAATCTCACCAAAATGAAGATGGGGAGATAGTCTAGATACAAAAGGTTTTGATGGAATATTTCGACCTTCTTTATAATTTTCTACTCCATTATTTAGGAATTCTGTTAATCGGTTATTTGCACCAAGTTCACCAATATTCCAAAATGATTTCATTTCAATGTCCCATTTAGTAGAGGGTAATAAAGACAAAGCATTAATGTCTTTTAAACTATTTTTATCATGAAAAAGATTTAGATTTTCAGGAGTAGAAATTGGTTTGCGCGGTTCGTCAGACAAAAGACAACCTTTTCGAAAGTATGGCGTAAAAACTTTATATGGAGTTCCATCCGCTTTTTTTATTGTCCAGGGTTCCCAGAGTAATGAGCCATTGAAAGTATTTACTGAAATGCCTTTTAACTCAAGTTCTTTTTTTATATGCGTATCACGTTTAATTCGCCATGGTTCATAACAGCGATTCCAAAATATCTCTTTAATATCTAATCGATTAATAATCTCTAATATTACTTCAATTGGGTCTCCAGAGTAAATTGATAAGTTTTGATCCAAACTTTTATTAAGAGAGTGTAAAGAATAATGCAACCAAAAACGACTTGCCTCTCCCATCGAATAATCTTTAGAATTTACATCATCTAAAATATATATAGGCAGTATTGAATTATTTTTTGCAGCTGCAAAGAGTGCTGGGTTGTCTGATAATCTCAGATCTTGACGAAGCCAATAAATTGCCGTGGGAGTATTCATGAGGTATTTAATTAATTATGCCAATGCTTATTTTTTTAAAAAAATAATAAGCTACTAATTTTTGATTATATGTTTATTATAGTCAAATGAATCTCTTCTTACAAATATTGAAGTAGGGCCGACCCTAGAGGTAAAATCATAATTATTTTTTATCATATAAGAAGTAATATTTGAATGAGTAGAAGGGTTAATATTTGCTGTGTAGTCTTCAATAGCAATTAAATAAATTTTAAATTTGCTAAAGTCTATGTCAAATAAAACTTCCTCATCTACACCCTCAAGATCAATATTGAGATAATCTATCTCAACAATACTATAAGCATTGAATAAAGTATTTATATCGATGGATTCAACTACCTGTTTTTTGATAAAATTTCGTTCAGAAGCAATTGATTTTTTAACAGATGCTGTTGCAGTAATTCCACCCGGGCCAGTTGCTTTATCTGGAAGATAGAGGTCGATAGTTTTTATGCCTTTAGCATATTCTTTAGATGAAATAATTGCATAATTAAGATTAGTATCTTTTTTTCTTATTTTATTAAAAAGTGATATAGAATTTTTGTTAGCATCAACATTTATTCCACGCCAGCCTTTATGATAAAAAAAAGCTGTGTTTGAATGAAGAAATGGGTGATTTGCCCCAAGATCAACATAAAAACCATTTTTCTTTTTACGATCAAAAAGTTTTTTAATGACTACATCTTCTCCAAATTGTCCTGTGTGAGCTTTAACTTGACCATTAAAAAAAGCCGTAATTATTTTAAAAAATGACATAAAAATGTTAATCAGTAGATTTTTGTATAGAGATGATTTTACGCTATATATACCAATATTCAATTAGCATAAAAAGCTAAAGTTCTTTCGAGTAATATGAGTATGGCGGAGAGAGAGGGATTCGAACCCTCGATAGGAGTTAAAGCCTATACTCCCTTAGCAGGGGAGCGCCTTCAGCCACTCGGCCATCTCTCCGAAGAAGGAATATTATACTGGAATTATCTTAAATGAGTATTTTAGTAATAACGGTTTAATAAAATTTTATTCAAGGACTTCAAAATCGTGAGTAATTTTTGAAGTTTTCCCTAGCATGATTGATGCAGAGCAATATTTTTCAGCTGAAAGTGTAATCGCTTTATCAACTTTTTTTGAATCTAAATCTTTACCTTTAACAATAAATTGAATGTGTATATCAGTAAAAACTTTTGGATGCTCATTTGCCCTTTCAGCACTAATTCTAGTTTCACAATGCGATAGGTTTTGACGCATTTTTTTAAGCGTTGTAATAACATCAATCATAGTACAACCTGCAACTCCAAGCAGAAGCATTTCCATCGGTCTAACGCCAAGATTTTCGCCACCAATCTCTATGGGACCATCCATCGTAATAGAGTGGCCACTATGAGATTTACCAACCATTAGCATGCCATCAACCCAATTTACAGAAAGATTCATTTAAAAAACTCCTTAAGTTTTTGGCCAGGATTTGAGTGCTTCATAAATGCCTCGCCAATTAAAAAACCAAATACATCATTCTGGTGCATCAACTCAACATCAGCTTTAGATGCAATTCCTGATTCAGTTATCACAAGTTTATCACCGCTAATTTCACTAAGCAAGTCAATGGTGGTTTGAAGGCTAACTTCAAAGTTTCGAAGATTTCTATTATTAATTCCAATCATTGGTAAATCTAATTTAAGCGCTCGACGTAGCTCATTTAAATCATGAATTTCAACTAATACATCCATATTGAGAGATAAAGCAAGATCGCTTAAATATTTGATTTCATAATCTTCTAGACAAGACACAATTAGTAAAATACAATCTGCCCCCATCGCCCTTGATTCATAGACTTGATAGGGCCTAATAATAAAATCTTTACGAATAACTGGCAATGAAACCGCAGCTCGTGCTTTTATCAAATACAAAGGATCACCTTGAAAAAAATCACGATCTGTTAATATAGAAAGGCAGCTTGCACCTCCATCTTCATAGCTTTTTGCAATTTCTACGGGCTCAAAATTTTCTCTTAAAACACCTTTGCTTGGAGAGGCTTTTTTAATTTCAGCAATTATTCCACTTTGACGCTCTTTTACTTTTTTGTTTAATGAATTAAAGAAACCTCGGGGGGTATCTGCACTATTTGCTAGCTCAATCATTTTTTCAATTGGAAGCCGCCTTGTTGACTCTGCTATTTCTTCTTGCTTTCGAGCAACAATTTTTTTAAGTATGTCGGGTGTTTTTTGTGCCATGGTTTTAATGAATTTATAACAATGCTTATTTTAAACGAATATAATTTACGTATATATTTAAGTAATGAGTGAAGTACATGAATTTACTAGATTTTCAGGCTGGAATTGATCGCCCATTTTTTTTGATTGCTGGCCCATGTGTCGTTGAGTCAGAGTCTTTGGCAATGGAAAGTGCAAGCTATTTGAAAAAAGTTTGTAGCGAGCTTAATATCAATTTCATCTATAAGTCTTCCTATGATAAGGCTAATCGAACAAGTGCAGATAGTTTCCGTGGTCTAGGTATTGAAGAAGGGCTTCGTATTTTAGAAAAAGTAAAGTCTGAAGTGGGAGTATCTGTTTTAACTGATGTTCATGAAGATTCACCTCTAGATGAGGTCTCTTCAGTAGTTGATGTCCTTCAAACGCCTGCTTTCCTTGTAAGGCAGACTAATTTTATTCAAAATGTGTGTGGTCAAGGACTTCCTGTGAATATTAAGAAAGGCCAATTTCAAGCGCCTTGGGATATGGTCAATGTTGTTGAGAAGGCCAAGGCAACAGGAAATCAACAAATTATGGTTTGTGATAGAGGGACATCTTTTGGATACAACACACTTGTTTCAGATATGAGAGGCCTTTCAAGCATGAGGTCAACAAACTGTCCAATTGTTTTTGATGCAACTCACTCTGTTCAGCAGCCTGGTGGAGAGGGAGCCTCTTCTGGTGGGCAAAGAGAAATGGTACCAGTTTTAGCTAGAGCAGCTGTTGCAGTTGGCGTTTCTGGTGTTTTTATGGAGACGCATCCAAATCCCGAGCTTGCAAAAAGTGATGGCCTTAACTCTATGCCAATGAACTTAATGTTTACATTACTTGAAACTCTCAAAAAGATTGATGAAGTAACTAAAAATAATGATTTATTAGAGGATTCTATAAATGACTAGAATTGCAATAAACGGATCTAAAGGAAAGATGGGGCAAACCCTTGTTGAGGCTGTCAATTTAAATAATAGTGCGACATTAGGTGCGGGCTTTGATAAGGGTGATAACCTTAATGATTCACTCCAAGATTTCGACGTTTTAATTGATTTTTCAAGACCCGAGGCATCTCTGAAGGCCATCTCAATTTGTAAAAATTCTGGAAAAGCTATGGTCATTGGAACTACTGGGTTTAGTGATGATGAGCTAAAAGTAATCAAGCAAGCTTCAACTCAGATACCAATTGTTTTTGCTCCTAATATGAGTGTTGGAGTTAATTTAACGCTTAAGTTGTTGGAGACTTCTGCAAAAGTTATTGGGCAAGATTCTAGTATAGAAATTATTGAAACCCACCATCGTTATAAGGTTGACTCACCTTCAGGCACGGCTCTCAAGATGGGTGAGGTTGTTGCAAATGCACTTGGAAGAGACTTAGCTAACTGCGCAGTATATGGCCGTGAAGGTATTGATGAGCCTAGAGATCTAAATACCATTGGATTTTCATCGATTAGAGGTGGTGATGTTGTTGGCGATCATACTGTAACTTTTTTTATGGAAGGTGAGCGAATTGAAATAACACATAAAGCATCTTCTAGAATGATTTATGCAAATGGTGCTGTAAGAGCAGCTAACTGGCTTTATAACAAGCCTAGTGGGCTATATTCAATGCAAGATGTTTTAGAACTTTAGGAGTAATTAATGTTGTATGCAATTATTTCTCAAGATGTAGAGGATAGTTTTAAAAAACGCATAGGCGCTAGACCTGATCATGTTGCTCGTTTAATTCAATTAAAAGATGAAGGGCGCCTTATTTTAGCGGGTCCTCATCCTGCTATCGACTCAATAGATCCCGGTGATGCAGGTTTTACAGGATCACTTATTGTTGCTGAGTTTGAAAATCTTAAAGAGGCGCGCTCCTGGGCTGACGAAGATCCTTATGTTGCTGCCGGAGTATATTCAAGCGTTGTTGTTAAAAATTTCAATAAGGTTTTGCCTTAAATGATTTCCATAGAGGGGTTTTTTGCTGGATAATTTAGCCTTTTTTGACAAAAGCAACTCAATCAAAAACTTAAATAATGATAACAGTTAAAAATTTATCAAAACATTTTGGCGGAATCAAGGCAGTTGATTGTGTTGACTTGAGTATTGAACGAGGCTCGATAACTGGTTTGGTGGGTCCAAATGGTGCTGGAAAAACCACAATGTTTAATTTGATTGCTGGACTTTATCAGCCTACAGAGGGTGAAATAATTCTTGATGGTGAAGACGTAACAAGCTTAACTTCTCACCAGCTTTTTCATAAAGGACTCTTAAGAACATTTCAAATAGCACATGAGTTTCCAACACTAAGTGTCTTGGAAAACTTAATGATGGTTCCTGCCAATCAGCTGGGTGAAAATTTGATGAATACTTGGTTAAAGAGAAGACAAATTCAAGAAGAAGAAAAGTTACTTCAAGAAAAAGCACAAGAAGTAATTGACTTTCTTAGTATTAGCCATCTTAAGAATGAAAGAGCGGGTAATCTTTCTGGTGGCCAAAAAAAATTGCTAGAGTTGGCTCGCACTATGATGGTTGATGCTAAGGTTGTTCTTCTAGATGAGGTTGGAGCAGGCGTTAATCGAACACTCCTTAATCAGATTGGTGATGCCATATTAAGGCTTAATTCAGAAAGAGGGTATACGTTTTGTATGATTGAGCACGATATGGATTTTATTTCAAGGCTTTGTAATCCAGTAGTAGTTTTAGCTGAAGGTCGAATTTTGACAAGCGGCACCCCTGATGAAATTAAAAGTAGTGATGCGGTTATTGAGGCATATCTAGGTAAAGGAATTAAGACCGAGGCTACGAGTTAATGGCTTATCTTGAAGGTAAAAATTTAGTTGCATCATACGGAGTTGTTCCAATACTCCATGAATGCTCTGTTGAAGTTGAAAAAGGTGAGCTTGCAGTAATTGTTGGTCCAAATGGTGCAGGAAAGTCTACTGTAATGAGAGTTTTACTCGGTATGCTGGAGGCAACTTCAGGTTCAGTAACGCTAAATGGAAAAGATATTTCAATGCTTTCTACTCAGGACAGAATTAGCCATGGATTAGCATTTGTTCCTCAAACAAAAAATGTTTTCCCTTCAATGACAGTTGAAGAAAATCTTCAGATGGGTGGTTTTATTAGGCAAGATGACATCAATAAAACAATTGAAGAGGTCTACGCGCTTTTTCCGATTCTCTATGACAAACGCAAACAACTTGCAGAGCAGCTTTCTGGCGGCCAAAGACAACAGGTTGCATTTGGAAGGGCTATGATGACAAAACCTTCAATTATGCTTTTAGACGAGCCAACAGCAGGAGTTTCACCAATAGTGATGGATGAAATTTTTTCTAATATATTAGATGTTAGAAATGCTGGTATGGCTGTTCTTATGGTTGAGCAAAATGCACAGCAAGCTCTTAACATAGCTGATAAGGGCTACGTTTTAGTCTCTGGACGTAATGAGCATACTGGAACTGGTA
Organism: Candidatus Pseudothioglobus sp. Uisw_086; assembly: GCF_048085745.1. Taxonomy (GTDB): domain Bacteria; phylum Pseudomonadota; class Gammaproteobacteria; order PS1; family Pseudothioglobaceae; genus Pseudothioglobus. The sequence continues at coordinate 456,117 of NZ_CP159803.1, forward strand.
AAGAACTCATAAATAACCCTGAAGTTAGAAAAAAGTTTTTAGGAGGTTAGATGACGTCAGACTCAATTGATATTATTAATGCATTTGCCTTACTAACCAATTTTGTAATTCTTCCTGCATTATCTTATGGCTCACAATTAGCATTGGGAGCACTATCTGTAACTTTAGTTTATTCAGTATTGAGGTTTTCTAATTTTGCTCAAGGCGATAGTATGGCGTTTGGCACAATGATTGTTATATTGCTTACTGGTTTTATGATTAGTAGAGGATGGACAATTTCAGGAATTCCCACTGCTCTATTAGTAATCCCTATAGCTATAGTATTTACCTCAATGTACTTACTTACAATGGACAGGTTGATTTATCGGCATTATCGTAAAATAAAAGCAAAATCAATTACGATCGTAATGGCTTCAATAGGTGTTATGTTTGTTACTGGGGGAATAGTTAGGTTCGTATTAGGCGCTACTGCGCAAAAATTTGAAGATGGCGAGAGGTTTATTTTTTCTGTTAGAGAGTTTAAGGCTTATACCGGCCTTGAGCAAGGAATTGCTTTTAAAACATCTCAATTTTTAACTATTACCATCGCTTTTTTATTAGTTGCTTTTGTATTTTATTTTTTACAAAAAACCAAAACGGGTAAGGCTATGAGGGCTTATTCTGACAATAAAGAACTAGCTCTTCTTTCTGGTATTGATCCAGATAAGATGGTTCAAATAACTTGGCTATTGGTTGCAGTTCTTACTACAATAGCTGGCGCACTTTATGGACTAGATAAAGGCTTCGCACCTCAACAATATCATTTATTACTCTTACCAATTTTTGCCTCTGTCATTGTTGGAGGTATTGGCTCTCCAATTGGGGCAATTGCAGGTGCTTTCTTAGTTGCATTTTCTGAAATACTCCTTACTTATGCTTACAAAAAGTTTTTAATATACTTATTGCCACTATCTATGCATCCTTCTTCTTTGGTGCAGCTTATTGGTACAGAGTATAAATACGCAATATCCTTTGTAATTTTGGTTATTGTTCTTTTAATAAAGCCTACTGGGTTATTTAAAGGGAAGGTAATAGTCGATGAATAATCTAAATAATGTTTGGCAATCGTATAGAGCAATTATTAGTTTTGCATTAATGGGCCTTGTGCTGTTATTTGTTGGCTTTAATCAGTCGTGGGCGCTTGTAATAGGTATTATTAACATGTCTTTGATTTCAGCTATTATGGCTTTAGGTGTCAATATTCAATGGGGCTATGCTGGATTATTTAATGTTGGAATTATGGGGTTTGCCGCCTTGGGAGGCGTTAGTGTTGTTTTGATTTCTCAGCAACCTGTAACTGAGGCGATAGATGCTGGTGGTATAAAGATGCTTCTTGCTTTGACTCTAGGGGCTGCAACGATCGCTGCAGGAGTATTGTTAAATAGAAGGGGAGTCAATAGATGGTTAATATCTTTAATAGTAGTTATTGGTTATCTCTTAACAAGATATTATTTTTCTGAAGCTTCAAATTTAATTGAAAAGGTAGATCCTGCAATTACAGGATATTTAGGTGGTTTTGGACTTCCTATAATGCTCTCTTGGATAGTGGGTGGTTTAGCTGCAGCAGGAGCTGCATGGTGGATTGGAAAAATTACCTTGAGCTTAAGGTCTGATTATCTTGCGATAGCAACTCTCGGAATTTCTGAGATTATTATTTATGTCATCAAAAATGAAGACTGGTTTGTAAGGGGACTTAAGAATGTATATGGACTTCAAAGACCTGTTCCTTACGAAGTTGATATGCAAAAATCAGAATGGCTTCAAAATATTGTTGCTTGGATTCACAAGTCAGAGCTGCAGTTTTTATCTCAATCAGAGCAAATTGATAAGCTAGGTGACTATGTGCGAGAGGCATCGGTCGTATTTGTAAAGCTAAGTTATTCAGGTTTATTTCTTGTAATTTTAGTCGCCTTCATTGTTCTTTCTAATCTTGCTTTAAATTCTCCATGGGGCAGAAAAGTAAGGGCAATCAGAGATAATGAAGTGGCAGCCTCTGCGATGGGTAAAAATATTACGCGTCAACATTTACAAATTTTTGTTATTGGGTCAGCAATTGTAGGTATCGCAGGTGCATTACTAGTTACCTATGATGGAATATTTATTCCTACTGCATATCAGCCCCTTCGATTTACTTTTTTGATTTGGGTGATGGTAATTGTTGGAGGTTCAGGTAATAATTTAGGGTCGGTTCTAGGGGCTTTTATTATGTGGTTTATTTGGATTCAGTCAGGTCCTATAGGCCTTTGGGTGGTTGAAATGCTTGGTAATTATGTTCAAGAAGGAAATACATCATTAGAGTTTATAGAAGATCGAGTTCACTATCTAAGGCTTATCTTTATGGGCAGCATAATGCTTTTGATCATGAGATTTTCTCCTGGAGGAATTCTTCCAGAGAAAAATAAAGAACTGTAATATGTTCTTTAAATTGGGCTGAAATGAACTATTCTAGAAAGGTTTAGTTCATTTTTTTTTATAATATTTTTAACACAAACTACAGGAAACTGTTTATCATTAAGAAGATTCCCATAAGAAATACGCTTTAATACTTTATTAGGTGTAGGGACTCTTTTTTATATTTTAGGAGACGAAATGAAAGGTTATTTAAAAACAACAGCTGGATTTGTATTATCAGCTACAATGGCGTCAGTATCACATGCTGATGTAACTATAGGAGAGCTACAGGGATTTACTGGACCGCTTGAATCAATGATTGGTGCGATGTCTGGTGGTGCAAACTTAGCAGTAACTGAGGCTAATGCTTCTGGTAACTACCTCCAAGGAACAATCAATGTTGTGCAGGGCGATTCAGTATGTATCGATCCAGCCGTTGCGATTGCTCAAGCAGAAAAAATGATTAACGATGATAATGTTATGGCTATTATGGGCCCTAACTGTTCAGGTAATACTGGTGCAGTTATAACCAACGTGCTTGTACCTAATGGTATTGTTTCAATTTCACCATCAGCTACTTCGCCTGCTTTAACTACTCTAGAAGACGGTGGATGGTTCTTTAGAACTGCTCCTTCAGATGCTAGACAAGGTCCAGTACTTGCAAGTATTGCAATGTCAAGAGGACAAACTGATATGGCTGTAACTCACTCAAATAGTGACTATGGTAAAGGTTTGGCCGATGCATTTGTAACTGCTTATGAAGCTATGGGTGGAACAGTTACAGTTATGGCTGGACATGATGATGACAAAGCTGACTACTCAGCTGATGTTGCTGCATTGTCTGCAGGTGGCTCAGCTACTTTAGCTATATTAGGTTATGCTGATACTGGTGGTAGAGGAATTATTGCTGCTTCTGAAGATACTGGTGCATTTTCTGACTACGTATTTGGTGATGGTATGATCAGTGCAGTAACTGAAGCTGCTGTTGGAGATGGATCATGGGGTACTTTACCTTCTCCTGATGCAACTCTTGGTGCTAACTGGCTTGCAGTAGCTGCAGCTGGTGATGTTGATGGTTCTGGTGTATATTCAGCTGAATCTTATGACGCTATGGCATTAATTATTCTTGCTTCACAGGCTGCAGGTTCGTCAGATAGAGCAGCTATTCAAGCAGAAGTAATGGGTATTGCAAATGGTCCAGGTATGGAGTGTCATGCTGGTGACTTAGCTAACTGCCTTAAATGGATTTCAGGTGGCTTAGTAGTTGACTATGTGGGTGCTACAGGCGTTGAATTTGACGCAGGTGGAACAGCTAATGGTTCATATGCAGAGCGTGAAGTTATTGGTGGTGCATTTACTAACGTAAAAATCCATAAGTAATAAGCTTTAAATTTTGACTAAAAAGCCCGTCATAAGACGGGCTTTTTTTTATTTTTAAATTTTCTATTTAATTATGAATTTACAACATTTTCTTAGACTGGTATTATATTAACTTAGATTGAAGAAAAATAAGGGCAATCAAAATGAATAACAATGAGATCTTAGAAGGTATAAAAAAAGCTTTTAAACTTTCAATAGATAAGTTAGATAACCATTACATGTTTTATCTAGATGAGATGGTTACTCCAAAGCTTATAACGCTTTTCTATTGGATACTGTTATTTGCCTTTATAACAAAAGGGCTTGGAGACATATTCCTTGAAGGTGATTTCTGGCGTGGCCTAGTCTGGGTAATTGGAGGTTCTTTAGCCTCTCGAGTAGCCTGTGAAATGGTTGTAATTTTATTTAGAATTAATGAAAACTTAAATGAAATTAATGAAAAAACTAGTGAGAATGACTCCCTAAGTAGTACTAGTTTTGAAAAAGATTACTATAAGCATTAATAAAAATAACATTAGATTATTTAGTCTACAATAGGCGTTTTTCTTATGTAAGTTTTTGCTTTATGAATAAAGGCATCTTGCTTGTACTTTCAGGCTATCTGATGTGGGGAGCATTCCCTCTTTATTGGGCATTGCTGAACCATGTCAACCCGTCTGAAGTTCTTCTTCACAGGATCTTCTGGTCAATTCCTGTTCTTTTTGCTCTTGTCTACTTCAAACCGTCATGGCATAAAAATTTTAAAGCTGCAATATCCTCAAAAAAAGAATTATTTTTCTTATTTTTAACTGCCATCCTCATCACCATTAATTGGGGAGGGTACATTCTTGCTGTAAATTTAGAGCGGGTAGTTGAGGCATCTATGGGCTACTTCTTAGCTCCAGTAATAAACATGATTGGTGGCTATATCTTTTTCCAAGAAAGAATTTCTAGACTTAAGCAGTGGGCAGTATTCTTTGCAACAATAGGTGCACTATATTATGTTTTTAGTGGTGACTCCTTTCCTTGGCTTGGTCTTCTTATCGGACTTACTTTCTCATTGTATGGAATTGCAAGAAAGGCAATGGTTACTTCAGCAGTTCCAGGGTTATATATTGAGACATTACTTCTTTTGCCGTTTATTTTTATATTTAGCTTATGGTTTAATGCAAATTATGATTTAGCTATTTTTAATATAAACGTGTCAACAGATATTTTATTAATTTTGGCAGGGATTGTTACTGTTGTTCCCTTAGCATTATTCACTGCAGGTGCAAAATTGCTCCCAATGACAACCGTAGGTATATTATTCTTAATTACTCCTACGTTACAATTTTTAGTTGGCTATGTATTATATGATGAGCCTGTTAATTTCAATCAATTACTTGGATTTATTGGCGTTTGGGTCGGACTTATTATGTATAGTTATGCTCTTATAAAGGGCAAATAGTCCACTCAAGAAAGCTTACTGAAGTCTCTTATGCGTAAAGTTTTATGAAGAATACTAGAAATATGATTCCTACAATTTTTAAAACACTGCATGTGTCAAATCAAGATGAATTAGGGGAGCTTTATAAAAATTGGGATGAATATGAGAATGACGTTATTCAATTAGCTGGTTACGTTGGTCATTTAGTTACAACTGAGGCTCTGCTTAGGCACTTAAAGAATAAGGGAGCCAAGATATTGGATGCAGGTTGTGGAACTGGACTGGTAGGTGATATTCTTTATAACAAGGAATATAAAAACATAGTTGGTGTGGATTTTTCCAAGGAAATGCTCAATAGAGCTCTCAAAAAAAATGTTTATGAGTCTCTATTTTTATGTGATTTAACTCAAAAGATAGGGTTTGAAGATAACTATTTTGATGCTATTGTTTGTGCGGGTACTTTTACATGCGGTCATGTCGGTCCTGAAGCCCTTAATGAAATGATAAGAATAACAAAAAATGATGGGTATATCAGCTTTACAGTTCGAAAGCAAGAGTGGGAGGCGTCGCCTTATGAAAAAATTATCAAAGAATTAGAGCGCTCTAATTTGTGGAAGCAGGTTGAACACCATACTTCAAAGTACAATACTCAAGAGGGCGTAACTTGTCAATTATGCTTGTATCAAGTAACCAAATAAAATAATATGTTTTTAGGTTTTTCAAATCAAAATAAAGCTTACCTTTTTGCAGGCATTGCTATTTTTTTTTGGTCTACTGTTGCTACCGCTTTTAAGCTTGCGTTAGAACATTTAGAGCCTATTCAGTTGGTTTTTTATTCGACACTATTTTCAGTAATAGTGCTTTTTTTTATTGCCCTTATTCAAGGTAAGATTGGCTTAATTAAGAGTTTCTCGAAGCGTGCTCTGATGCAATGCGCTTTTCTTGGACTTTTAAACCCATGCCTTTATTACATAATTCTTTTTAAAGGTTATGACATTTTGCCTGCACAGGAGGCCATGGTGATCAACTTTAGCTGGCCAATAATGATTGTTATTTTATCCATTCCAATTCTTAAGCAAAAAATTGATATTAAATCCTTTCTTTCAATTATTGTTTGTTATGTTGGAGTTGTTGTGATCGCTTCAAAAGGTGATGTATTTTCAATGCAGTTTGAGAATTCTTTAGGGGTTGTTTACATTCTAATTACGACTGTCATATGGTCTTTATTTTGGCTTTTCAACACCAAAAATTCAAATGACTCTGTAGTGAGTTTATTTTTAATTTTTTTATTTAGTTTGCCCTATATTTTGATAATTACTTACTTTAGTGATTCATTTATTATCCCCTCATTAAACGGCGTCATTGGCTCTGCATATATAGGTCTATTTGAGATGGGGATTTCCGTAGTTCTTTGGCAGTCAGCTTTAAAAATCTCAACAACTGTTTCAAGAGTTGCAAGTCTTGTTTTTATAACCCCTTTTTTATCTCTGTTAATTCTTCATTTTGTATTAGAAGAGGATATCTTGGCTTCAACTATTTTTGGAGTTATTCTTATTTGTTCAGGCCTAATATTACAAAAATACTTTACTAGAAAGAGTGTGAAAATTTCTTGATTCAAGGGTAGGGTTAATAATTTAATATATAATTCTTACCTTTCTGCTAAGGATCAAGATATGTCTTATCTTACTAAACTTAAAGGCTCTCCAGCAACAATCCCACCTAGGCCATCATTCAAAGAAATGGGTTTTATATCTTTAGGTGTTTTCCTAGCAGCATGCGTCATTGGATTCTTAGCGTATTACACTAATGAGCCAATTATTATGGGCTCATTTGGCGCATCAATCTTTGTTTTATTTGTGCTTCCTGATTCTCCATTTGCGCAGCCTCGAAATGTCATTGTTGGTCACTTTATTTCAACTCTTATTGGGCTTATTTTTTACCATCTTGTTAGTTCTGATTGGTGGAGTATGGCTTTAGCTTTGGCTTTTGCTATAGCATTAATGCAGTTTTTAAGGATTCCTCACCCACCGGCAGGTTCTAATCCATTTATTGTTTTTTTGCTTGGTGCTAATTGGGATTATTTATGGATGCCAACTCTGATAGGCTCTGTATTAGTCGTAATGGTGGCACTTCTTTATAACAACTTATCTAAAAATAGAAGTTATCCTAAGTACTGGTAATAATTGTTTTGTAAATATTATTTTGAGTTAGTGTTCATATAATGTTACAAGCTTCCTCAAAATCTAGTCGTGGTGCTCGGGGGCGTAATTTTGACTCATCTCCATAACCAATTCCACAAATAAAAATAGCTTTATTCTTATTATCTGGGAAGAATTCTTGATTTAGTGTCTCCTTGTTAAATCCAAGCATTGGACAGCAATCTAGACCTATAGAACGAGCTGCAATAATAAAGTATGCACCTTGGAGCGCTGAGTTAAATTCCGCAGTATTTTTTATTATTTTATCTTTGCCTTCGTAAAAAGATTTAGCATCATTATGTGGAGATAGGGTTGGTAGTGCTTCATAAAATTTAGTGTCGTAGCTAATGATTACTACAGAAGGAGCTTGCATAGTTTTGTCAATATTTCCCTCATCCAAGGATGGCTTGATTCTATTTTTTGCTTCAGCAGTTTGAATAAATGTAAACCTTGCAGGACAGCAATTGCCAGAGGTGGGTGCAAATTTTAGCAAATCATAGATTTGATGAATTTGATCATTAGTAATGCCTTTATTTAACCATCCCTTATGACTGCGTGCTGTTTTAAAGAGTGTGTCTAGAGTTTTAGTAGAGAGCATGTAGACTGACCTTATTAATTATTATTTATTAATTATATGTTCTTCTAGTGTATCTTTAATAATAGAATTTGAAAGATATAAAAATGAACTATGAAAAATTGTATTTTTTGCTCAATTATTAAGGGCGATATACCTGCTGAAAAACTTTATGAAGATGATAATGTGTTGGCTTTTAAAGATATAAATGCACAAGCTCCTGAGCATTTTTTAGTAATACCAAAAGAGCATATTTCTACTCCTAATGATGCGACTGATGAGGCTATGCTAGGAAAACTAAATACTACTGCAGTAATGATTGCTAAAGAGCGTGGATTTTCTGAAAGTGGTTATAGACTGGTTATGAATTGTAATGTTGATGGTTGTCAAAGTGTATATCATATTCACCTTCATTGCTTGGGTGGACGTCAGTTGAATTGGCCGCCAGGTTAGACCTTTTAAGGAAGATAAATAATTAATCTTAAATGGGTCCAGAGTTGAATTAAAATAACGCCAACTTTAACTCTTTTTTTGAGTTAAATTTTCGAAATATAAACTAAGGAAAGAATGAGCCAAAACGGCATTGAGCGACAAAGCGTTGGAGAATATAGTGAACGCGCTTATCTTGATTACTCAATGTATGTCATACTCGATCGTGCGCTACCCTTTATTGGGGATGGTTTAAAGCCAGTCCAAAGAAGAATCATTTATGCGATGAGTGAGCTTGGACTGAAATCGACTGCAAAATTTAAAAAATCTGCCAGAACCGTTGGTGATGTCTTAGGTAAATTTCATCCTCATGGTGATAGTGCTTGCTATGAAGCCATGGTTTTAATGGCGCAGCCTTTTTCTTATCGCTATCCATTTATTGATGGACAGGGTAATTGGGGGGCTCCTGACGACCCTAAGTCTTTTGCAGCGATGCGTTATACCGAGTCTAAATTATCGCCTTATGCAGATTTACTTCTTGCTGAAATTAATAAAGGCACAGTAAGCTGGACTGATAATTTTGATGGCACGATTCAAGAGCCCCTTCAACTTCCTGCACAGGTGCCAAATTTGCTTCTTAATGGAACATCTGGAATTGCTGTTGGTATGGCAACTGACGTCCCACCACACAATCTTCTGGAGGTTATAGCTGCGTGTATTCAGCTGCTAGAAAAACCTTCAACTGAGCTTGATGAACTTATGCAGATTATTCCAGCTCCAGACTATCCAACGGATGCTTATATTGTTAGTTCAAAAGAAGACCTCCGCCAAATGTATGAAACTGGAAATGGCTCAGTTAAAATGAGGGCTGGCTATATTAAAGAGGATGGAGAAATTGTTATTGAATCTCTTCCCTACCAGACATCAGGAGCTAAGGTTATCACTCAAATTGCTGCTCAGATGCGCAATAAAAAACTTCCATTGGTTGAGGATCTTCGTGATGAGTCAGACCATGAAAACCCAACTCGATTAGTAATTGTTCCAAGGTCTAATAGAGTCGATTGTGAGCAATTAATGCTTCATTTATTTGCAACTACGGATCTTGAGAAAAATTATCGAGTCAATATGAATGTTATTGGTTTAAATGGTAAGCCTCAAGTTAAGCCGTTGATTCCTTTACTTAAAGAGTGGCTAGAATTTAGAATGCAGGTTGTTGTTAATAGACTCCAATCTCGATTGGATAAAATTTTAGATCGGCTGCATATTCTTGATGGACTTCTTATAGCTTATCTTAATATTGATGAGGTTATTGCAATCATTCGCCGTGAAGAAAAACCCAAGCCTGTTTTAATAGAGCAATTCAAAATCAGTGAAATACAGGCTGAAGCGATATTAGAATTAAAGTTGCGTCACCTAGCTAAACTTGAAGAAGTTAAAATTAAAAGTGAGGCAGATGAGCTTGGGAAAGAGCGAAAGTCAATTGAACTTTTGCTTTCAAGTGATACAAGGCTAAAGACTTATATCAAAAAAGAACTAAGAGTAATCCTTGAGGAATTTGGAGATAAAAGACGTTGTCAAATTATTTCTGACGTCTCTTCTGCTCAAGCATTTAATGATCAAGACATGATTCCAGCTGAAAATGTTACTGTTGTTCTGAGTGAAAAAGGCTGGGTTAAAGCAGCTAAAGGTCATGAAATTGATTCCTCTTCACTAAATTACAAGTCAGGAGATACATACTTAAAAGATGCCAAAGGTAGAAGTAATCAAATGGCATTTTTTATTGATTCTACAGGAAGGTCATATTCTATCCTAGCCAACAGCCTTCCGAGTGCTAGGGGTCAGGGAGAGCCTCTAACTGGAAAATTAACACCTCCATTAGGCGCCGAATTTATAGATGTAGTTATGGGAAAAGATGAACAAGCTATAATTCTCTCGTCAGACGCTGGCTATGGTTTTGTATCAACCTTGGGTAATTTAAATTCAAAAACTAAATCTGGCAAACATCTGATTACATTATCAAAACAAGCAAGAGCAAATAGGCTTGCTATGGTTGAAGATGTTGATAATCATTATGTTGCAGTAGCTACTAATAGAGCTAGATTATTGATATTTCCAATATCTGAATTGCCATATCTTTCCAAAGGAAAGGGTAATAAGCTTATTCAGATTGCAAATAAGGACTTCATTGATCGAGAAGAGTTTGTTATTGGCGTTTGTGCTATTAAAGATAATCAAAAATTAAGAGTTCAATATGGAAAGAAACATAAAAAATACTCTTTTGAAGAGTTAGTTAATTTTGTAAGTCATCGCGCACGCAAAGGTTTAATTCTTCCAGGCGTTTTCAAAAAAGTTGATAGCATTGAAGCTGTAGATTAGTTAGAGTTCAATATAGGTCAAAATGCTTTACACTTAGTATCTACCGGGTTAATTTCATAGTTCATGAAGTTGGTAATTTATAATCAAATAGGTATAATCCGTATTTTTTTTATCAATTTTTCCGAATATGTTCGTCCTAAAAATTGTTACAGACTTTGCATCCGCCCATTCACTTAGAGATTATCCTGGTGATTGTGCAAGACTTCATGGCCATAACTGGCAAGTGGAAGTTTCTGTATGTTCACAAGTTCTTGATGATTCTGGTATTGCAATAGATTTTCGTGAAATTAAAAAACAAACGAAGTTGGTGGTTAAAAGGCTGGATCACCAATATTTAAATGAGATAAAGCCTTTTGATGTTCTAAACCCTACTGCTGAAAATATTGCTAAATATTTTTTTGATGAAATTGCCTTGTTAATTCCCAATAAAGATGTCAAGGTTAAAGAAGTCATGATTTGGGAAACACCTAGGTCTGCGGTTACTTATTCGGAATAATAAAAAATGAAAAATACACTACTCCCTGATACTCAAAACATTAAAGATCTTCGTAATATTGTTATTAATCAAGTTGGAATTAAAGATATTTTGCATCCAATTAGCTTTGTAAATAAAGCTAAAGAAACGCACCCATCAGTTGCTAATTTTACAATGACAGTAAGGCTTCCAGAGAATGTAAAGGGAACTCATATGTCTAGATTTATTGAAATCTTAAATGCTAATGAATGCAGCTTTAGTGTTGAAAGTTTTATGGATCTTGTTCAAACGGTTGCTGAAAAGCTTGATTCTTCAAGTGCTCGTATCGTAGTAGATTTTCCATTTTTTCGAAAAAAATCAGCTCCATCATCTGGTGTTGAAAGTTTACTTGATTATCAGGCAACCTTAATTGGTAATATTGTTGATGGTAAGGCAGATATGTCTGTGAAAGTTGTAGTTCCAGTTACTAGCTTATGCCCATGTTCTAAGAGTATTTCTGAATATGGTGCTCATAATCAAAGATCCCACATAACTATCGAAGCAAAACCTTCTGAAGGATCAGTTATTTTCTTAGAAGATTTAATTGATTTAGCTGAGCAAAAAGCGTCAAGTGAGCTTTATGCGATACTTAAGCGTGATGATGAAAAAGTTGTTACTGAGAGAGCTTATGAAAATCCTGCTTTTGTTGAAGATATTGTTAGAGATATTGCTGTAGAATTAAATGCTGATAATAAAATTAATTATTACTCTTTAGAATCAGAAAACTTTGAGTCAATCCATAATCACTCTGCTTACGCTGTTATTACAAATCAAAAGTAAGGTTTATGCATCATAATACTGATAATGTTCGAATTGTATCTAGTGCACCGATGGTCTCGCCTAATGCTCTTATAGAGAAATTACCTCTATCTGAAAAAGCTGCATCAGGGGTTGTAAGCTCTAGAAATGCTATCAAAAATATTCTATATGGTAACGATAACCGTCTTATGGTTCTTGTAGGCCCGTGCTCAATTCACGATACTAAGGCAGCAATGGAGTATGCAAATAATCTCCTTAAACTTAAAGAAGAGCTATCTGAAGATTTGTTGATAGTTATGCGTGTGTATTTTGAAAAACCAAGAACGACAGTTGGCTGGAAAGGTTTAATTAATGATCCATATCTAGATGAAAGTTTTGATATTGATAAAGGCCTTGAGACTGCGCGAAAACTTTTAGTCGATCTGGGTGAAATAAATATGCCAGTTGGTGTTGAGTATTTAGATGTGTTAACGCCACAATACTTATCTGATTTGATTTCTTGGGGCGCAATAGGTGCTAGAACAACTGAGAGCCAATCTCATAGGGAGTTAGCATCAGCATTATCATGCCCTGTTGGCTTTAAAAATGGTACTGGTGGCTCTTTAGAAATTGCTTTTGATGCAATTCAGTCTGCCAATAGTCCTCATCATCTCTTGTCAGTAAACAAGGATGGTGGTATTAGCCACTTTACTTCTTTAGGCAATGATACGGCCCACATCATTCTTAGAGGTGGGAAAGATGGGCCAAATTATTCCAAAGAACATATTGAAAAAACCTGTGAGAAGCTCAAAGAAAAGGGATTAGTTTCTAAAGTTATGGTAGATTTCTCTCATGCAAACTCTGAGAAGCAGTTTAAAAATCAATTAAAAGTAGGTGCAAATATTGCAGCTCAGATTGAAGAGGGCTCAGAGTCAATTTTTGGCGTAATGATTGAATCTCATATCAATGAGGGGAATCAAAAAGTTGGACCATTGCCATCTTTAAAGTATGGTGTTAGTATCACTGATAGCTGTATTGGCTGGGACGATACAGAAACTCTTTTAAGAGATCTTGCAAAATCTATAAAATCTCGAAATTCTTAGGGATTTTTCGCAGTTTTTACCCTTCAAAAAGACCCAAATTATTGGTGTGTTTTTACCTCATCTAGGGTACAATTAAATCTAGTTATTTTTATAGGTTTATTGTATGTCTGACGATATCGATTCTAAAGAAATTCTCGAGCAAAAGTTTCCAATAGTTACTATAGAAGACGAGATGCGAGACTCCTACTTAGAGTACGCAATGAGCGTAATTGTGGGAAGGGCTTTACCTGATGTTAGAGATGGCTTAAAGCCAGTTCATAGACGTGTTCTTTATGCCATGGAAGTTCTTGGTAATGATTACAATAAATCTTATAAAAAATCTGCCCGAATTGTGGGTGATGTGATTGGTAAGTATCACCCTCATGGTGACACAGCAGTTTATGACACAATTGTTAGAATGGCTCAGCCATTTTCGATGAGATGTATCCTAGTAGATGGCCAAGGAAATTTTGGCTCAGTAGATGGAGACCGAGCAGCTGCTATGCGTTATACAGAAATACGCATGACAAAGCTTTCACATGAGCTTTTAAGAGACCTAGATAAAGAAACGGTAGACTTTATTGATAACTATGACGGATCTGAAAGTGAACCTTCAGTTTTGCCTACTCGAGTCCCAACTTTATTGGTGAATGGCTCTTCAGGAATTGCCGTGGGAATGGCTACAAATATCCCACCACATAACCCAACTGAAGTTACTGAGGCTTGCCTTAGGTTTATTGATAATGAAGACATAACTATTGATGAGCTTTTAGAAATAATGCCTGGACCTGATTTTCCTACAGCTGGAATAATTAATGGCTCCTCTGGTATTAGAGAGGCATATGAGACTGGTAAGGGAAAGATTTATATGCGCTCAAGATCACATGTTGAAGGCGAAGATAAATTAAGCATTGTTGTAACTGAGCTCCCGTACCAAGTTAATAAAGCAAGGCTCATTACTAAAATTGCAGAGCTTGTGAAAGATAAAAAGATTGACGGAATAACTGGCCTTAGAGATGAGTCAGATAAAGATGGTATGCGTATGGTGGTTGAGCTTAGAAGGGGAGAGGTTCCTGAGGTTATGCTTAATAACTTATATAAGTTAACAGAAATGCAAACTGTTTTTGGTATCAACATGGTTGCAATTGACCAAGGAATGCCAAAACTAATGAATCTAAAGTCTATCTTGAGTGCATTTATTGCGCATAGAAGAGAGATAGTAACTCGTCGCTCGATTTTTGAGCTTAATAAAGCAAAAGACCGAGCTCACTTATTGGAGGGCTTATCTGTTGCTCTTTTTAACATAGATGAGGTTATAGCGCTTATAAAGGCTGCGCCTAATCCTAGTGAAGCAAAAGAAGGTTTGGTTGCGAGAGTATGGAAGGGCTCAGTTATTCAGGAGCTTATTGGTGATAGAGACATGGCTCAGTTCAAGCCTCAAGATTTAGGTGCTGATCTTGGTTTGCAAAAGAATGGTGATTATCAATTATCAGAAAAACAAGCACAAGCTATTCTTGATTTAAGACTTCATAGATTAACGGGTCTTGAAAAGGACAAAATATTTAATGAATTTAATGGATTACTTGAAGAAATCAAAAAGTTACTTGATATTCTTCAAAATCCAGACCAATTAATGGACGTAATTCGTCAAGAAATTGCTGAAATTCGAGATAATTTTGGCGCTCCTCGAATTACTGAAATCATCGAAAATAAAATCGACCTTACACTTGAAGATTTAATTGCTCAAGAAGATAGAGTGGTAACTTTATCTCATGGAGGTTATGTTAAGGCACAATCACTTAGTGATTATCAAGCGCAAAGAAGAGGTGGTAAAGGAAAAACTGCCACTAAGATGAAAGATGAGGATTTTGTAGATCAGTTATTTGTAGCAAACTCCCATGACACGGTTTTATGCTTCTCATCTAGAGGGAGAGTTCACTGGCTAAAAGTTTATGAACTTCCAATGGCTTCAAGAATTTCTAAAGGAAAGCCAATTATTAACCTGCTTCCTTTAGAGAAGGATGAATCAATAAATGCAATATTGCCAGTTAAAGAATTTACTGATGATCAGTTTGTGTTTATGGTTACCAGTTCAGGAACATGTAAGAAAACATCACTTAAAAACTTTTCACGCCCAAGAAATGGTGGAATTATTGCCATCGAGCTAAGAGATGATGATAAGTTAGTTGGCGTTGAGATTACTGCCGGCGAACATGACATCTTACTTTTCTCTTCAGCAGGAAAATCTATCCGTTTTAAAGAGTCTGATGTCCGCTCAGTTGGCCGAACAGCCATTGGAGTTAGAGGAATACGTTTAGCTGATAAAGATCAAGTAGTTTCATTGATCGTTGCTGAGTCAGACGATCCTATTCTTACAGCAACTGAAAAAGGTTATGGCAAGAGAACTCAATTAGATGAATATCGCTCCCAAGCAAGAGGTGGCTCAGGTGTTATTTCAATAAAAACATCGGATAGAAATGGTGAAGTAGTTGGTGCTATTCAGGTTATGGATGAAGATGAAATGATGCTAATATCCAATAAAGGTACATTAGTTAGAGCACGCGCAGTTGATGTTTCAATTATTGGAAGGAATACTCAGGGCGTTACTTTAATTAATATTGCTGATGATGAAAAATTAGTTTCAGTAGCTAAAATAGCTGAAACAGATGATGAAGAAGAAGAGGGTGATAATCAATTAGGGGCTGACGGCGCTTCATTAGCAGAAGGTGAAAATCAAGTGGAAGATGACTCTCCTTCTCTGGCAAAAGATGATACTCAAGAAGATGAATAGATAGAAAGCAGGGTTTATTTTAATACATTATGTGAATTTTAAAAAATAGTTCATTGTGAATTATTGTTTTTAATTTTGATAAAAGAAATAAAAAAAACACTACTTTGCATGCTCTCTGTTGCTATAATTTGGCCAGAGTTTGAATTAATTCACTCTATTTAAAATTAATCCTTAGGAGAAATAAGTATGAAAATTAAGTTTACCACTAAGCTATTTGGAGCTATTGCTGGAGCATTATTGCTTAGCACATCTGCAAATGCTGCATGTGGAAAAATAACAGTCGCAGACATGAACTGGGCATCAGCATCTTTGATGGCTAATGTCGATAAGGCTATGTTGGAAGCAATGGGTTGTGAAATTGAGCTAGTTGCTGGCTCTACTATGCCAACATTTACTTCAATGAATGAAACAGGCCAACCAGATGTTGCTCCAGAAATTTGGGCGAACGCAATGGCTGACCTAGTTGATAGTGCCGTTGGTGCGGGTCGCTTACACATTGGTAATATAGCTCCAATGTCAGGACTTGGTGAAGGCTGGTGGGTTTTACCTGCAACGCTTGATGCTCACCCTGAGTTGACTTCAGCTGAAGCAATTCTAGCGCGTCCAGATTTATTCCCAGACAAAGAAGATCCTTCTATGGGTGCTTTCCATGGCTGTCCTGCAGGTTGGGGTTGTCAATTATCAAACCAAGCTCTTTATGACGCTTTTGATATGGAAGCTAAAGGTTGGAAGCTAATTGATCCAGGTTCAGCTGCTGGACTTGATGGTTCAATTGCAAAAGCATCAGAAAGTGGTGATAACTGGTTCGGTTACTACTGGAACCCAACATCATTAGTTGGTAAATTTGACATGCAAGCTATCGATATGGGTTCTTATGCTGGTGATGATAACTGGGTGGGTTGTGTTGCCTTAGCTAGTACTGGTTGTGAGCCATCATCTTGGATTAATTCACGTGTTAATACACTACTAAGTGACAACATGTACTACAACGGACCATCTGAAGCGATGAAGTATTTCAAAGCTCGCACTTGGCCTGGAACTGTAATGAATCAAATGCTTGTTTGGATGGAAGACACTGGAGGTACAGGAGCAGACGCTTCTGTTGAATTCCTATCTTCACATGGAGACGTATGGAAAGCTTGGGTCAGTGCTGATGTTGCTGCCTCAGTAGAAGCCTCTCTATAAAGTTTCTAAGAAACTTGTAAAACTATTAAGTTTCACTAGTTTCAAGTAAATACAGATTGCCCGTAGATTTTTTAATTGCGGGCAATTTTTATGATTAAAGAGTAAACAATAGTCTTTAATCATAAAAATTATTTTTTTTATTATAGGTTTTATAAATTTAAGTTCAAATTGATTTTCAATTTGAAGTAAAAAAATGTTTAAATTGTAATAGATTTAAAGGAGTTTTACTATGGCGGCAGTTAGGCCAATTCCACAACAGTCAATAATAGAGTGTATTCCGCCAGCATCTGAAATAGCAGACTTGAGAATACTTGGTAAAGATTTAAACTTTATTCAAGCAATGACAAAAAGAGCTGATGACTTAACAAGTCAGGCTCTAAGCGCTACAGATTATTCTCAGTTGGTTAAAATAACAGATAGCTTTTCAAAGCTGACTGATCGAGCGGAAGCTAAAACAAAAACGTTAAAAGAGTTAGCGAATGACTCAAACCCTTTAACTGAGGTTAATAATTCTGCAGAACTACTTGAAAAGGTTCAATTATTAGCTCAAGTCCTTGAGACCAAAACCCAGGAACTTTCTGGTCTCTATAGTTCAAACGAAAATTCATTATTAGAAAACTATGGTGGCTCTGTTACGGAGCTTATTAATAGAGTTGACTCTATAAATAATCCTAATGAAGTTGTTTCTGTATTTCCTGAAATAGAGACTTTATTAAAAGCTATTAGTGAAAATGCGCACTATATAAATAATAATCCAAAGGCTCAAGAGTTACTAACTAAAGTTAAAGAACTTTCAAGTAGTTATTCTGATAAAGCAGATCAATACACTGATTCCTTTATGAGTGAGATGGGATCTCAAATTGCATTACTAAATCAAAAAATTAGTAGCCTTAAAGGAAACATTGATTTCTTTAGCTCAAATTCTACTATTCAAAATCATTTAGAACAGCTATCACAAATCCGAGAGCAAGTTAATGCTTCAGCCTCAATATATAAGAACTATCCTGGTGTTCGAGACATGATTTACAATTTAGATACGCTAAGTATTTCTACTCATGCAAAAGTCAAGGATATGTCTGAAAGTAATGAGATAGTTTCAGGCTTAATGCCATATATAAATGACCCTGAGGCCCTTTCTAGAGCAGTCAAAGAAGCTGCTATTAGAACTGATGTTTCAACTGTTGAAAATGTCTTAATGCCGTTAGTTAATAAGGCAAATGAACTCAGTATAAAGGTCAATGAGTTGGCTGGTCTCTATGAGTCTGGCAATTACAGTGATATAAAAGTAAGAGCAGTAGCTAGTTTTGATAAAACTGTTGAAAGACTGGATAGGCAGTATATCTCCATACGATCAACTGATCCAGAGGCTTTGGCTTCAAATATAAGTGAGTATGCTAATGATGTTGGATCAAGTATTAACTCAATTCGCTCAGTTAACCCTGAGTCTCAACTTCAACACTTTAGTAGCATGGCTTCTAGAGTTGGAGATTCAATAACTACTTCAGACTTTACCTTATTTGTAAATAATGTAATATCAATACCAGGGGACGTCATGATGAGTTCTCGTAACTGTGTTGATGCCGCCTTTAAAGACTTTACAAGAGAGTTTGGAAGTAATATTGAAGCATTCTTTGACCCGTTAATGTTTTTTTTAGTTTGGTTGGAAAGATTATTATTATCAACGCCGTGGCCTGTTTTTCTGGGAGTAGCAGGAATTCTAGCATGGCTTGGTGCTCGAAGTATTAAGGTATCAATTTCAGTAATGCTAGCATTCTTTGCAATTGGATTTCTAGATATGTGGGATCCTATGATATCAACTGTCACAATGATTTCAGCTGCGACACTTTTATGTTTGACGTTAGGAATGCCACTTGGTGTATGGATGTCAAAGTCTAATAGAGCACAATCCATAATAACTCCTGTATTAGATATTATGCAAACAATTCCACCCTTTGTGTATCTTATTCCTGTTGTTATGATGCTCGGTATTGGAAAAGTTCCAGGACTGATTGCAGTTTGTATTTATGCTATGCCACCTATTGTTCGATTAACAAATCTAGGTATACGATTGGTCGATAAGGAGGCTATGGAGGCTGCAGATGCTTTTGGTGCAACCTATACGCAGCGTTTATTTATGGTGCAAATTCCGCTTGCTCTGCCAAATATTTTTGCTGGGATAAATCAGACTATTATGATGGCGCTAGCGATGGTTGTTATTGCTTCAATGATTGGAGTTGCAGGACTTGGACTTCCTGTGCTGCAAGCTGTTCAAAATCAATATTTATCAATGGGTACGCTAAATGGACTTGCAATCGTTGCCTTAGCAGTTATATTCGATAGGGTTTCTCAAGCATTTGGTACTCGGATTCAAAAACACCGTTCTGGAGATGTTCTATGACACAGGATATAAAAATCAAAATTTCAAATTTAACTAAGATTTTTGGACCTAAGGCAGAGTCTGTTATAAAACATGTTGATAATGGAATGGGAAAAGATGATCTCCTTAAGGAGCATCAGCATGTTCTTGGGTTGAGTAATATTAATCTTGATTTAGCAAACAAGAATATTGAAGTTATTATGGGCCTGTCTGGTTCTGGAAAATCCACACTTATTCGACATATTAATCGACTTATTGAGCCTACTGCTGGCTCAATCATGATTGGTGGTGAGGATGTGATTCAAATGCCAATGGAAAAACTTAGGCAATTTAGGCAACAAAAAACTGCAATGGTATTTCAAAGCTTTGCACTCCTTCCGCACAAAACAATTATGGATAATGTTTGTTTAGGAGTCCATTTGCAAGGAATAAAGGGTGATGAAGCAGTTGCAAGAGCGAAGAAATGGATTGATCGAGTAGGTTTATCTGGATACGAAAATCGTTATCCGTCTCAGCTTTCAGGTGGAATGCAGCAGCGTGTTGGTTTGGCGAGAGCTTTAACGTGCGATACTGAAATTTTAATGATGGATGAGGCCTTTAGTGCGCTTGATCCACTCATACGAAGTGACATGCAAGATTTGTTACTGGAGCTCCAAAAAGAACTCCATAAGACTATTGTATTTATTACTCATGACCTTGAAGAGGCACTAAAGATTGGAGACCGTATTGCTATTCTTAATGGTGGCGAGCTGGTTCAGCATGGAACAACACAAGAAATTATAATGACTCCTGCTGATGATTATGTTAAGGACTTTGTCAAAAAAGTAAATCGCTCTCATGTCCTTCAAACAAAATCTGTAATGACTGATCAGAAGCCAGCAAAAGCTTCTTCAAGTATCGCTGTTAATGAGACGGATTCAGTGGACTCCGCTTTATGTGAGATGCTTCGTGAAAATGCTGATTGCTGCATAGTTCAAGACTCAGGTGGCTCAGTTGTAGGCTATTTAAATAAGAAAGATATAGCTGAAGTTGTTAAGCCATTAGAAGCTTAAGAGTCAGTGCTCTCTTGTAGAGCTAAAGGTTAAGTCTGGGTGACGCTCGATTGTAAGCTGAAGATTTACCATGCTTGGGGCTAAATAAGAAAGCATTCCTGCGCTATCAATTGCAACATTATTCCCAGCTTTTATTTTGAGCTGGTCGATATCTTTATCGAGGCCGGTAACCCATCTTGCTGTTGCTACATTTATCGTTTCGAATTGACAATCAACTCCGTACTCATATTTGAGTCTATGAGCAACGACGTCAAATTGCAGAATACCTACAGCACCTAAAATTTGAGAGCTATTAGAAATTGGTCTGAATACCTGAGTTGCCCCTTCTTCTGAAAGCTGATCAAGCCCTTTTTGTAATGCCTTAGCTTTGAGAGGGTCTTTGAGCTGTGCTCTTCTAAAAAGCTCTGGAGCAAAGTTAGGGATGCCTTGGAAGTTAATTTTCTCGCCTTGAGTGAATGTATCTCCAATACTTATCCCACCGTGATTATGAATACCTATAACATCGCCAGCATAGGCCACTTCAGTTGAGCTTCTTTCACGAGACATAAAGGTTACAGCGTTTGCAATTTTTATCTGCTTACCTGTTGGAACTTGAAGGACCTTCATCCCTTTTTGATATTCACCACTGACAATTCGCATAAATGCTAATCTGTCATGATGTTTGGGGTCCATATTTGCCTGAATTTTAAAGATAAATCCAGTCAGTTTTCCTTCTTCAGGAGATACATTTCTAGTATCACATTGTCTGCTTTGAGGTAAAGGGGCATATTTAATAAACCCATCTAGTAAGTTTTCGATACCAAAATTGTTGATTGCTGATCCAAAAAATACGGGCGTCTGTTTACCCTCAAGAAAATCATTTAAATTGAAAGGGTTTGTTGTTCCGCTAATGAGTTCAATTTCTTCTCGGGCTTCTTTTGCAAAATCTTCACCCAGTATTTTATCTAATTCAGGATTATCAATTCCCTCGATAATTGTGTTGTCACCAATATTTGCATTTTTACCACTTTCAAACAAATAAACTTTATTTTCAAGCAGATGAAAAACTCCTTTAAAACCCTTTCCCATTCCAATTGGCCATGTGATCGGAGAGCATTCGATATTTAGTACAGATTCAACTTCATCCAGAAGATCAATAGGTTCAAGTCCTTCGCGGTCCATCTTATTGATAAAGGTTATGATTGGTGTATCACGAAGTCTGCATACTTCCATTAATTTAATTGTTCTTTGCTCAACACCTTTGGCTACATCAATAACCATTAAAGCAGAGTCCACAGCAGTTAAAGTTCGGTAAGTATCCTCAGAAAAGTCTTCGTGTCCAGGTGTATCTAGTAGATTGATAACGTGATTATCATAAGGAAACTGCATCACGGATGAAGTAATAGAGATGCCTCTTTCCTTCTCCATTTCCATCCAGTCACTTGTAGCATGACTATCAGCTTTTCTTGCCTTTACGCTTCCAGCTGTTTTAATAGCTCCACCATAAAGGAGCAACTTTTCAGTAACTGTAGTTTTGCCAGCATCGGGATGTGAAATGATCGCAAAAGTGCGACGTTTGGAGGTTTCAGACATATTGCCTAAGCCTTTGGTAAAGTTACGCCAGTTTGGCCTTGGTATTTTCCGTCTCTATCTTTATATGAAGTTTCACATACCTCGTCAGACTCAAAAAAGAGCATTTGAGCAACGCCCTCGTTGGCATATATTTTTGCAGGCAAAGGTGTTGTATTAGAAAACTCTAGAGTTACGTGTCCTTCCCATTCTGGCTCAAGTGGAGTGACATTAACAATTATGCCGCACCTTGCATAAGTGGACTTCCCAAGGCATATAACTAGCGTAGAGCGAGGAATTTTAAAGTACTCAACTGTTCTTGCGAGTGCAAAAGAATTTGGAGGAATAATGCACTCATCTGAGTCAATTTCAACAAAGCTTTTGGCATTAAAGTTTTTAGGATCAACAATATTATGATTAATATTTGTAAATATTTTAAATTCAGTTGAGCAGCGAACATCATAGCCATAGCTAGAGGTACCATAAGAGATTATTTTTTGATCATTTGATTGTCGAACTTGTTTTGGCTCAAATGGATGAATCATCCCATTTTCTAGGGACATTTTACGAATCCACTTGTCTGATTTTATACTCATGAATCGGTATTTTACAGTGCGAAAACAATCATCATTATCGAATCTTTATACTGGCTAAACTAATTAAGACCAAAATCAGGGTAATAATCCAAAACCGCACAATAATTTTTGGCTCTTTGAGTCCTTTTTTTTCATAATGATGATGAAGTGGAGCCATTAAAAAGATTCTTTTTTGAGTGCGCTTAAAGTAGCCTATTTGGATAATTACTGATAAGGTCTCAGCAACAAATATACCGCCCATTAGAATTAACAGTATCTCTTGGTGAACAATAATAGCAATAACACCTAAGATTGCACCTAAAGATAGCGATCCAGTGTCACCCATAAATATTTCAGCTGGGTAGGTATTAAACCAAAGAAAACCAAAGCCAGCTCCTACTAATGCTGCGCATAGTACAAATATTTCACCTGTTCCTGGCATGAATGGCATATTAAGGTAGCCTGAGAAATTATAATTTCCCCCAATATAAGCAAAAACTGCAAGGGCTCCACTAATTAAAATAACAGGCATGATTGCTAAGCCATCTAGACCATCTGTAAGATTGACAGAATTTGAGCTTCCAACAAGTGCAAACCAGCCAATAATTAAAAAAGCAAGCGTATTAAGCGGAATAATAAGGTCTTTGAAGAATGGAATCAATAGTTCTGCGCCAATAGTTTTAGAATTTAAGCTGAGTAGCCACACACAAATTAATATTGCGCTAATCGACTGCGCTAGGATTTTTTGTCTTCGACTTAAGCCATCTGAGTTTTGTTTTTTAATTTTTAGATAGTCATCGATAAAGCCAATTGAGCTAAAAAGAAGAGCTGTAACAATTACTATCCAGAGGAATGGGTTATCCCAATCTCCCCAAATAAGAACACTGATAAAAAAAGCAAAAAGTATTAGAACTCCACCCATAGTTGGAGTCCCTGCTTTTTCTAGATGGGTTTCTGGACCATCATTACGAATCACTTGACCAATTTGATAATGCTGAAGTTTTGCAATAATCCATTTGCCAAGAACTAATGTAATAAGAAGGGCGGTCATCATTGCAAATACAGCCCTTACAGTTAAATAGCTTAGAACATTAAAGCCAGTATCTAATGAGGAAAGAAAGCTTAATATTTCTAAAAACATTATTATTTATCCTTTGCAGAAATCAGAATTAGTTCAAATATTATGAATGAGTCTTGAGGTATGTTGCCACTTGGAGCATCACCAAATACATATTCATAGGTTGCAATAATAGTGCGCTCTTCTCCAATGGACATTGCTTGAGTGTTTTCCTCAACAATTCTAATTATCTCACCGCTTCCAAGAGTGAAGTCAATTGGGCTTCCTGGCGCACGCATTATTTGTCCACTGTTAGCTTTTAATGCTATATCTACTGAAACAAGCTGACCTTGATTTGCTAGATTGCCATCACCTTTCTTATTAATTCTTGTGAAGTAACCTAAATCATTTTTTGTAGCATCTGGATAAGTGGAAGTTGCAAAGTCTTCAAAGTCAACTTGTCGCAAAGCTTGTTGAGCAATAATCCCTTCATTTGCTTGTGCTAGTAGATCATTAAATGAGCCCTCATTAGCAATAAATTCATTTGCATTGTCACCAATACGCTCAATTCTTACAGTCTCCAAAGTATCACCTTTTTGAATGGAATTTACAACGTCCATGCCCTCAACGACATGACCAAAAACGGTGTGCTTGCCATCTAGCCATGGAGTAGGCACGTGAGTAATAAAAAATTGCGATCCATTCGTTGCTGGTCCAGAGTTAGCCATTGATAGGATTCCAGGTTTGTCATGCATTAAATCAGTAAATTCATCTGCAAATCGATAACCAGGGCCACCAGTGCCATCTCCATTGGGATCTCCACCTTGAATCATAAAGTCATCAATTACTCTATGAAAAAATATGCCATCATAAAAAGGAACACCAATATCCTTGTTACTTTTTTTAGTGCCTTCTGATAATGCAATAAAGTTGATTACAGTTAGCGGCGCTTTTTTATAAGCCAACTCAACAACTATTTTTCCTTTGCTGGTCTGCAAATGTGCATAAATTCCATCATTAGTTGCAGCAAATGACATAGAAGATAATAATAATGAAAAAACAACTAAAAGTACTCTCATAATAACCCTAGAAATAAAATGATTAATGATACCCAAAATCATCTTTATTTTTACTCTGATACGTTAAAATATGCATCTAATAAATACACGATACAGCTGGATTGGTTGTATTAAATTATTATCTAACTTGAGGATCGTTTATGTCTTTGCTAATTACAGATGAATGCATTAATTGTGATGTCTGTGTTCCTGAATGCCCGAATGAGGCTATTTATATGGGCGAAGAGATCTACGAAATTGATGGCGATCTTTGTACTGAGTGTGTAGGGCATTTTGATACACCGCAGTGCGTTGAGGTATGCCCAGTTGATTGTTGTCTCCCAGATCCTGACAGGGTTGAGACCGATGAAGTGCTTTTAGCAAAAATTAAAGATCGGGAAAGCTAAAGGTCTATAACGTCTTTTTTAGTGCGGACAAACAAAGTTCTATATTCTCTTTTCTTGAAGTATAGCCCATTAATCCAATTCGCCATATCTTTCCTGCCAAATTACCAAGGCCAGCGCCGATTTCCATATTGTAATCATTTAATAAAGTGGTGCGAATCTCAGCGTCATTTGCTCCTTCAGGAATGAATACGCTATTAAGTTGAGGCAGTCTGCTGGACTTTTCAACTAAGTAACTAATCCCAAGTTCACTTAAACCATCTCTAAGTAACTGGTGATTTTGTTGGTGTCGATCCCATGAGTTTTCAAGCCCCTCTTCACAAAGCATAACTAAAGATTCATGAAGGCCATATAGAGTATTTACTGGAGCTGTATGGTGATATGCACGCTTTGAGCCTTTACCCCAATAACCCATCACTAAATTAAGATCCAAAAACCAGCTTGTTACAGGCGTTTTTCGATTACTAATTTTATGAACTGCTTTTTCACTAAAGCTAACTGGTGACAACCCTGGCATAGCAGAAAGACATTTTTGAGACCCAGAATAGATTGCGTCAATACCCCATTCATCTACTCTTAACTCTGAGCCTACTAGTGAGGTCACTGCATCAACAATAGTTAAGCAATTATGCTTATTGGCAATCCCACAAAGTAATTTTGCATCCGACAAGGCGCCTGTTGAAGTTTCTGCATGAACAAATGCAACAATTTTAGTATCAGGATTTTCAGTCAAACACTGCTCAAGTTTTTGAGGGCTAACAGGCATTCCCCAGTCATCCTCAATGATTATTGCTTGGCCACCAATTCGAGTTACATTTTCTTTCATTCTTGACCCAAAGACACCATTGATACAAACTATAACCTTATCTCCAGGCTCTACAAGATTTACAAAGCAGGCCTCCATTCCAGCTGAGCCGGGCGCTGATATTGGCATTGTTAATGCATTTTCAGTCATGAAGGCATATTGCATCATCTCTTTAATTTCATCCATCATGTCAATAAAAGCAGGGTCTAGATGGCCAATGGTTGTTTTTGCCATTGCATTAAGGATTCTTGGGTGAACATCTGAAGGACCAGGGCCCATAAGAGTTCTTGAAGGAGGGTTAAATGATTTCATAAGTTTTTTTTTAAGGAAATATAATTAATAACTCTTTATAATGTTTTTAGTCCTGAGCATTATCATAGAAGCTGTGTAAATAGTTATTAATAATATTCAAAGCAACTTGAACTATATTAATTGAGCTACTAATTAATTAAGTTACTATAGGCATAAGTTAATAGAGTGCATCAACATTAATGTTTCATTCTATGAAACTAGATTTCATTTTGATTGATTTTTAAAAAAAAGTCAAGTTTTAACATTAATTATTTAAATATAAGTATGTCTATTATTTCAGAGTTAACCAAGGCTTTGCCAAAAAATTCAGTCATATCTGGGGAAGAAAATACTCGTCCTTTCGAATGTGATGGCCTTAGTGTTTATAAACAAAAGCCCTTAGCTGTTGCTTTACCTAGTAGTGTTGATCAAATTAAAAAAGTTTTGGAAATTTGTAAGAAAAATAATACTCCTGTGGTTACAAGAGGGGCAGGGACAGGGCTATCTGGAGGCGCTTTACCGCTTAAAGATAGTGTCGTTCTGGGGCTTTCAAAGCTAACCCGAATACTCTCCATTGATCCAGAAGCTCAAACTGCAATTGTTGAGCCAGGAGTTCGTAATATTGCGATTAGTGAGGCAGTTGAAGAGTATGGTTTGTATTATGCGCCAGACCCTTCTTCTCAAATAGCGTGCACTATTGGTGGAAATGTTGCAGAGAATTCAGGCGGCGTTCATTGTCTTAAGTATGGACTAACAGTTCAAAACTTAGAGGCAGTAAAAATATTGACAATAGATGGCCAAGAGTTGCTTTTTTCTAGGAAAGATGAAGGTATGGGTTTATTGGCATTAATGACAGGATCAGAAGGCCTTTTGGGTGTTATATCTGAAATTACTGTTAAGCTGACTAAAAAGCCACAAGTAGCAAAACTTGTAATGGCTGGTTTTGATAGTGTTAGAGATTGTGCTAATACAGTAGCAGAAATTATTAAGATTGGAGTTATCCCAGCCGGGCTGGAGATGATGGATCAATTTGCCATTGAAGCTTCTGAGGCCTTTGCTCAAGCAGGATACCCATTAGGCGCTAAGGCACTATTACTGTGTGAGTTAGATGGCTCTGAGGACCTGGTAAAGGAAGATTTAAATAAAGTTATTAATATACTTTCTAAAGCCTCTTCTGTAAGAGTGTCAGAAAATGAGGAAGAGCGCTTACTTTTTTGGAAAGGAAGGAAGTCAGCATTTCCTGCGGTTGGCAGGTTATCTCCTGACTACTACTGTATGGATGGCACAATTCCAAAAAGATATCTTGCTGATGTTCTGGAAAAGATAAGCAGTCTTTCAACAACATATGATCTAAGAGTTGCAAATGTTTTTCATGCCGGTGATGGCAATTTACACCCTTTAATTCTATACGATGCCGCTCAGCCAGGAGAGCTTAAAAAAGCAGAAGAATTTGGTAATGATATACTCAAGTTATGCGTTGATATGGGTGGATCAATTACTGGTGAACATGGCGTGGGAATTGAGAAATTAGATGCCATGTGTCATCAATATAATAGTTCAGAGCTAGAGATTTTTCATCAAATTAAAGCGGTCTTTGACCCCCATTCTCTTCTTAATCCTGGAAAGGCTGTGCCTACGCTTCATCGTTGTGCTGAATTAGGAAATATGCATGTTCATAATGGCAATTTACCTCACCCTGAATTGGAACGCTTCTAGCTATGAGCTCAATTTCAGAACTGCAGCATAAAGTAAAGCAAGCTAATAAACTCAGAATTACTAATAATGTTAAAGATAATAAAGAAGAGCAATTAAATATGTCTTCATATTCTGGGATTGTCGAATACTTCCCAGAAGAGTTAGTCATTACGTTAAAGGCGGGAACAACTATTGATGAAGTTAATAAAATTCTCTCAAAAAATAATCAAGCTTTAGCTTTTTTTACCGGTGACTCTAAAAAAACAATTGGGTCATTGTATGCAACATCTGGAGCAGAATTTTCAGATAGTGTTTTAGGCGTTCAGATAATTAATGGTAAGGGTGAACTGCTAAATTTTGGTGGCCAGGTTATGAAGAATGTTGCTGGTTATGATGTATCTCGGCTCTTGGTTGGCTCAATGGGTCGTTTGGCAATAATTACCCAAATTAGTTTAAAGATCTTGCCTGAAAAGGTAGCAGTCCAGTTTCATAAAAAACCATCAATAAAAAATAAAGAGTCTTCATTAAGAGAGCAAGTTGAAATTAAGTTAAAAAAAGTATTTGATCCTTATGGAGTTTTTATCTAATGCATGCAGAGCTTAAACAGCCATCGATCACACAACATGAAAATGACATTGCTAGTCATGTTATTGCTTCATGTGTGCACTGTGGTTTTTGTTTGCCAACCTGTCCGACCTATCAACTTTCAGGAGATGAGCTTGATTCTCCAAGAGGTCGAATTTATTTAATAAAGTCAGCTCTTGAAAA
The DNA here is from genome assembly GCF_048085745.1 of Candidatus Pseudothioglobus sp. Uisw_086. GTDB lineage: Bacteria > Pseudomonadota > Gammaproteobacteria > PS1 > Pseudothioglobaceae > Pseudothioglobus. Next base: position 484,852 of record NZ_CP159803.1, read on the forward strand.
TAATGAATATAGCTCTAAATCTCTAAAGCATTTGGATCAGTGCCTTACTTGTCGCTCCTGTGAAACAACCTGCCCTTCAGGTGTTGAATACGGCAAGCTGCTTGAGGTTGGCCGTAATTTTATAGAGCCTAAAAGATCAATCGTGCAAACACTTTATCGATTTTCAGTAAGAAAGGTTCTTTCAACACCTTTAATTTTTAAACCATTAGGTTATTTTTTTCGACACTCTAAAATTATTTCAAAACCAATTAAGCCTAAAAAGGTAAAGTCCACAGTGCTACTTTTAGGGGGTTGTGTGCAGCCAACACTAGCTCCTAACATTAATCATAGTATAAAAAATATTTTAGCTAAATTAGATGTAAGAGTTCTAGAGGGCAGGCAAAGTGATTGTTGTGGCGCATTAGATCAACACTTGGCTGCACCAAAAGATGCTTTATCAAAAGTGAAACGTAATATTGATAAATGGACTCTAGAGCTTGAATCAAATGCAGAGGCTATTATTTCCAGCGCGAGTGGATGCGGGGTCATGGTAAAGGATTATCCAAGCCTATTTGAGGAGTCAGATCCATATTTTGAGAAGGCTAAAAAAGTTTCATCAAAAACTCAAGATATTGCAGAATATCTAGCAAATCAAGATTTGAGTGGACTGAAATTATCAGAGCTAAATATTTCCTATCATGAGCCATGCACTTTACAACATGGCCAAAAATTAGGCGGACTTGTTGAGTCAATCCTCTCTCAGTTTGGCTATCTTAAAGCTCCAATTAAGGATTCACATATCTGCTGTGGCTCTGCGGGAACATATTCAATCTTTGAAACTGAAATATCGAATAAATTAATGATAAATAAACTTGAAAATTTAAATGCTTCTCAGCCAGAGATAATAGTTACTAGCAATATAGGCTGTTTGATGCATCTTCAAAAAGGCAGCTCAATTCCTGTGAAGCATTGGGTGGAGTTGTTAGATGTCTAGAGGTAGAAAGTTAAAGAGTAAAATTTATGAAATAGAGATTGAGTCATTATCCCATGAAGGCAGAGGTATTTCTCATAGTGATAACAAAGTTATCTTTACTCGAGGGGCTTTACCTGGAGAAAAAGTTATTGCATCTCGTACGCTCTCCAGAGCAAAGTTTGAAGAGGCTGATGTTGTCGAAATAATTAAATCATCACCAGATAGAATTGAGGCAAAGTGTGCTGTTTATGGAGTATGTGGTGGCTGCTCATTTCAGCACCTTTCATCTGAAAATCAAATAATCGCAAAGCAGAGTTGGCTTCAAAGTGCGTTTATTGGTCAAGCCAAGACTGAGCCTAAAAACTGGCTTGAACCCATGCAGGTTCAGAGCTGGGGTTATCGCCGCAAAGCCCGATTAGGTGTTCGCTATGTTGCCAAAAAAGAAAAAGTTCTTGTTGGTTTTAGAGAAAGAAAGTCTTCTTTTATAACTCTAATGAGCCGTTGTGAGGTTTTACATCCATCGCTTGGTGACAATCTAGAAATAATTGCAGAGTGTATTGGTAAGCTCAGTATTAGGGAGCATATCCCTCAGATTGAGGCTGCAATTTCGGAGTCACATACAATATTAATTTTAAGGCATCTCCAGCCTTTGACTGAGAGTGATGAAGCTATACTTAAAGAATGTGGCGAAACATTATCAATAACTTGGTATACGCAGAGTAGAGGCTTAGACACTATCAAGCCTTTGATTGAGGCTGTAACTCTAACTTACTCTATTCCTGATCATAAGATTGAAATGGCATTTTTACCGAATGACTTTACTCAAGTTAATTTTGCGCTTAATCAAAAAATGATTAACCTTGCGATTGAATTGCTCGAATTGAATGATCAAGATAGTGTTCTTGATCTTTTCTGTGGGCTTGGTAACTTTACGCTTCCTATTTCAAAATATGTTGAAAAAATTGTTGGAATAGAGGGTGATAAAGGTTTGGTAGAGAGAGCTAAAGCCAATGCTGATGCTAATGGAATTAATAACGCTTCATTTTATAAAGCAGACTTGTCTGAAGATGTATCAGGCTCTGAATGGTTTAGAGGTCAAAAATATAATAAAGCTTTAATTGATCCAGCCAGAACTGGGGCAATTGAAATTGTTGAACTTCTACCAAAATTAAATATTGAGCGATTAGTTTATGTTTCATGTAATCCATCAACCTTAGCTAGAGATACCGCTCGATTAATTGAGTTGGGATTTACTTTGGTGAGTGCGGGCGTGATGGATATGTTTCCGCAAACTGCACACGTAGAGTCAATTGCACTTTTTACTCGCAAAAAATAAGTATTAACGTATGATAATATTAAATAATATTTTAATTTTTATTGGAAAGATTAATGAGCTATAAGCGTAACTTGTTGCCAAAAATGGCTATGGAAAGACTTAAGGAAAATCCAGAGGTTGTATTGATTGATGTTAGAACACGTGCTGAACATAAGTATGTAGGCTATCCAGAAAATTCAATTCTTATTCCTTGGTTTGATGAGCCAGATTTAAAACCTGATCCAGAGGCTTTTTACGAATCAGTTCTGAATGAACTCGGAGATCGAAGTGAAGTATTGAATACTGAACTGATTTTTATATGCAGAAGTGGATTCAGATCAAATGAGGCTTTGAAGTGCCTTCAAAGCAATGGTTTTACTTGTCTTTCTCATGTTGCTAGTGGATTTGAAGGTGACCTAGATGAAAACGATCATCGCGGCAACCTTAATGGTTGGCGACACGATGGTATGCCTTGGTCTCAAGGCTAAACTATCTCTAGGTTAGCGTAAGAGCTAATCAACCATTTCGTTCCAGCTTTTTGAAAATTAATTTGCAGTCGCATTGAGTCTCCACTTCCCTCATAATTTAAAATAGTGCCAAGTCCAAATTTTGCGTGCTTAACAACCTGACCTATTGAGTAAATTGAATCTGAAGTTGCCACCATCTTCTTACTAACGTTGGTATTTTTTTCATATCCTTGATGCGTGCTTTCAATATTATGGTTTTTAATATAGTTTAAAAAACTTTTTGGAATTTCATCAAGGAATCTTGATTGCATTGAATAAAAGGATTGCCCATTAATAAAACGTCTACTTGCATAGGTGAGGGTAAGAGACTTCATTGCTCTAGTCATACCCACATAACAAAGACGCCTTTCTTCATCGGTATTAGGAGCCTCTCCCTCTCGCTGTCTTGAGGGAAATAAATCCTCTTCAAGACCTACCAAAAAGACTACAGGAAACTCTAATCCCTTTGCAGAATGAACAGTCATAAGTTGAACAGACCCTTGATTACTTTTATTAGACTCACCACTTGAGTCAAGAGTTGCAAGAGCAATAAAGCCCTGAGTTTCATTTAGTTCATTATCTTCTTCATGGGTATATTTAGTTGCTGCTGTAACTAGTTCACCTAGATTTGCTTTTTTAGTACCAGCCTTATCAGTCTTATCATTAGCATAGTGTGCCATTAATCCAGATTGAAGTAGAATAGAGTCGACTTTTTCACTAAGCATTAGATTTTTAGTGCTATCACTAATTTCTTCAATTAAATGGATAAACGATTGCAAAGCATTTGCTGCCCTCGCTGGCAAGCTATTAATAATAGCAATAGATGACTGAAAAAAGTCAGTATGGTTTTCAATAGCATGAGATCTAATTTTTTCAATAGTTGATAGTCCAATCCCACGAGTTGGAAAGTTCACAATCCTCTCAAAAGCGATATTATCAGAAGTGTTTTCAATGAGTCGAACATAACCCATTGCATCTTTTACTTCTGCACGTACAAAAAATGGCAAACCTCCATAGATTTTATAGTTAAGATTTTGCCCCCTAAGTGCTTGTTCAAATTCTCTAGATTGGGCGTTTGATCGATAAAGTATGGCGCATTCATCTAGGTTTCTACCTTGATTAAATTGGGTCTGGATTTCACTAATTACATATTGAGCTTCCTCTGTTTCTGTTCTTGCATTAAACACATTGACAAGATCGCCATCTCCTGACTCCGTCCAGAGTGATTTTTCAAGCCTATTTTGGTTGTTTGCAATTAGGGCATTTGATGCGCTAAGAATATTTCCTGTTGAGCGATAATTTTGTTCAAGCTTTATAACCTGAATTGGTTTAAAGTCACTCTCTATTTTCTGAATATTTTCAATCCTTGCACCTCTCCAGCCGTAAATTGATTGATCATCATCACCAACACAGAAAACATGATTACTTTGATTATGAAGTATTTTTATAAACTGATATTGGACTCTGTTAGTATCTTGAAATTCATCAACCAAGATATGACAAAATTTTTTTTGGTAGTGATCTAAAAGGGATTCATTATTCTTTAAAAGCCCATAACTTTTAACCAGTAAACCGGCAAAATCAACCAAGTCATTGGCCTGACAATGCTTCTCATAAAGATCAAAAACTTTAGTGCTTTGCTTTACAAAAAAGTTATAACCTGCATCAATTTGATGGGGCAATATGCCTTCATCTTTCTGTTGGTTAATAAACCATTGAACCTTCTTGATAGGAAACTTTGTTTCATCAATACCATTCTCTTTCATCAGGCGTTTAACGATCCGAAACTGATCTTGTGCATCTAAAATTTGAAATGTAGGAGAAAGATTTGCCTCTGTAGGATGGGTCCTAAGGAGTCTATGTGCAAGCGAGTGGAAAGTGCCAACCCACATCCTGCCAATCGGCCTCCTGAGAAGATCACTCAAACGCTCTTTCATCTCATTTGCAGCCTTATTGGTAAAAGTAACTGCAAGTATGTCGTCTACATGATGATTCTTTGTTGTCACTAAATAATGGATTCTTTGAGTTAATACGCGCGTCTTTCCACTCCCAGCACCTGCAAGAATTAATGCATTTGTGTCCTCACTTAGTGTTACAGATTGTTGTTGTTTTTTATTTAGTCCGTCAACTATTGGCGCTGAATTCATATTAGGTATTTAATTAAATTTGGAGGTTTTTTGTTCTGATTATTTGAAAAATGTTATTACTTGATGGGAGTATAGATAAATTATAATCAGATTATGAGTCATTATAATGATGACTGATTCCTTTGTCACAGTTAAGCTGGCTTACTACTAAATTAATATGAATAAATCTTGGAATGAGAGTGCGCGCTCATCATTGAAAAGCGCTAACGAGTGTAACGAATATTTTGGCGAAAATATTTTTAAAGATTTTCACTTTCCCATCAAAATACCACTTGAATTTGCAGAAAGAATTGATAAGTCTGATCCTTTAGATCCACTAATGCTTCAAATTCTTCCAAAAGAAGTCAAGGCTACTGAGGGTTTTTTTGATTCACCTGTTTCAGATGAAGAGCACTCTCCAGTTAAGGGTTTAATTCATAAGTATCCCTCACGAGTACTCCTAATAGCAACTAGTGTGTGCGCAATACATTGTCAGTACTGTTTTAGACAGAATTTTGATTATGTTTCGCATGATATTTTAAAAAACTGGCCTGATATTGAGAATTATTTAATGAATAAAAAAGAAGTGAGTGAAGTTGTCTTAAGCGGGGGTGATCCTTTGACATTAAGTGATAAAAAAATTAGCAAAATACTTAATAAAATTGAGATTATTGGCCATATCAAGACAGTTAGGCTTCATACTAGAACAGCTGTAGTAATTCCATCAAGGATTACTCAAGAACTGATTGATATACTTGACAAAACTAGGTTAAAAGTTGTTTTTGTTTTTCATATAAATCATGCTCGGGAAATATCTGATGAGTTTATGAAAAATGTTGAGAGCTTAAAGGTTCATACTTTATTAAATCAGTCAGTATTACTTAAAGATATAAATGATAATGCAAAGGTTTTATCTGAACTGTCTAGCAAGCTTTTTGAATCTAATATATTGCCATACTATGTCCACCTCCTTGACAAGGTTTCAGGGACTGAGCGTTTTTTAGTTACAGATAAAAGAGCCAAAGAGATTTATAAAATACTTCAAACCTTATTGCCAGGTTATTTAGTTCCAAGAATGGTTCGAGATGAGGGTGGTGACTCTAAGAGACTGGTATTATAAATTCGTTTAAATCATCTATTGTAATCTCACCCATAAACGTATGAATTAGTTCACCCTCTGGGCTATAAATTTGAGTTGTTGGCATGCCTAGAATTTCTCCAAAATTTGAATATTCAGAGTCGTTATCTTCGTTATAAAGCACGATAGGGTAGTTAATCGAGAAGCGCCTTATATAATCATTAATTATTTCAAGGTCTACAGGCTCAAAATCCAGTCCAAGGATCTCAACGTGATCAGAATTTTCCTCATAAAATTTTACAAATGCAGGAATCTCTTTAAGGCAAGGAGTACACCAAGTTGCCCAAAAATTAACAACAAGATATTTTCCGCGAGTATTTTTCTCTGTAAACATGACACCCTTTGTATCTATTAGGCTAAATGAAAGCTCTGGAACAGATTCATGCCATGGCATTAGAGGTTTCGCCCAGTCTACTATTTCGTTAAAACTTAATGCTTGGCTTGCATGAAATGGAGTTATTAGCCAGAGTATAATTAGAATTTTTTTCATTAGTTAGTTTTATGAATGCAAAGATTTATCACAATTCTCGTTGCTCCAAATCAAGAGCAACTGTCGCTATTTTAGAACAAAATGAAGTTGACTTTGATGTTGTTAATTACTTGATTGAGCCTCCCAGTGAATCAGAGCTCAGAGCAATTTTGAGTGATTTGGGTATAAGCGCTAGAGAACTTCTTAGAAAGGGTGAATCGAAATACAAAGAATTGGAGCTATCTAATAAATCTTTAAGCGAAGACGAGTTAATTAAAGCAATGCATGAGTTTCCAATTTTAATTGAGCGACCAATCGTCAGAACAGAGAAGGGGGTTGCTATTGGAAGACCTCCAGAGAACATTCAATCAATTCTCTGATTTTATTCTCTATGGTAAGGGTGATTATTAAGTAGGCTATATCCACGGTAGATTTGCTCTACTACTAATAGTCTTGCCATTGAGTGCGTCATTGTTAGATTGGACAGCCCCCAAACCTGATGACATTTTTGTTTAACTTCTGAAGAAAGCCCATCTGCGCCTCCAATGAAAAGTGCAACGTTCTCACCATCAAGCTGCCAGCTTTCGATTGACTTAGAAATTTGTTTACTAGTTTTTTGAGTCCCAGTCTCATCAAAGGCCACCAATAGTGTTGAATCGCTGGCGGATTCAAGAAGTAATTTTGCTTCAAGGTTTTTTGAATTTTCTGAGCTGCTTGATTTTCGGTTTTGAGATTCTAAGCTTGTAATTGTGAAATTATAGTAACTAGGAAGTTGTTTTTGATAGTGCTCAATGCCAAGGTTAATCCAATTAGGCATTTTTTTGCCAATCGTAATTAGGTTAATCCTCATCTTCCTCGGTAGACCATAATTTTTCTAATTTATAGAAGTCTCTTGTTTTTTCAGTCATTAAGTGAACAACAACCTCACCCAGGTCAACTAAGGCCCACTCACTTTGTTGTTTGCCTTCGATTCCTAGGACAACCATGCCAACTCTCTTAGCTTCAGTGCTGACATTAGTAGCCATACTTTTGACATGTTGTATTGATCTGCCGGTAGCTATAATAATCGCCTCTATATCATCACACTGCTTCATAACGTTTAGGGTTATAACATTTTCACCTTTTAAATCATCAATTACGTTTTCAACAATTTTTGTTTGTTTGTCAAGTGTCATATTTTTTTATAAAGCTAATTATGGAAGTAGGTAAAAAATTATCAAGATTTTGATTGGCGGCAATTTTACCTCTAATATCACTCGATGAAATATCTATCATTTGAGAATTGGAAAAATATAAGTGTCCATTTGGTTTTGCTTTAAGTTGATGAGCATTTTTTGCTGTGTCAAAAGTTTCTAGAGTTTTACTAATTGGTTGATCACCAATTCGTGGAAGCACAGCTAAATGAACCAACTTTGAAAATTCATCCCAGTTTTTCCAAGTTTTAAAATTGATAAAGCTATCCATTCCAATAACTAAGCAAATTGACTCCTCTTTAAATGACTCTTTTAAGTCGAGTAGGGTGTCAATCATGAAAGAGTTTCCACCGCGTAAAATTTCTCTCGTATCTATTTCAAGACTCGTGAACTCCTTAATAGCCAGATTTAGCATTTGAAGTCTTTCTTTTGAGGTGTAATTTAGAGAGTTTTTATGGACGGGCACGAAGCAAGGCAGCATAAATAGTCGATCAATACTGAGTTCATTTTTTATTGATGTAGCTGTTTGAAGGTGTCCAAGATGAACAGGATCAAAGGAGCCACCATAAATTCCTATCATAGTAAGGCATTTACTTCATCTAGTGTCATTGGAGACATAGGGTACGTTCTAGTTGAATCATGAACATGCATTCTATATCGGACAAATGTATCTTCATCTTTGATAAGTAAAAAAGGGTTTGCTTTTTTTTGCTCTGCTATTGTCGTTGTTATCTCTGATCCATAATTATGTCCACATAATAAGTGGATATCATCTCCCACTTCAGTCAATAATTTTTTAAGTGAATGAAATAATGTCACTGGATTGGAGCCTGCAAGGCTGCATATGCCAACGCCATAAACGAATAATGTGTCACCAGCAATAAGGTGCTCATCTAAAAGGTAGCAAATACCACCAGCAGTATGCCCAGGGGTTTCAATAATTTTTATTTTTGTTTCACCTAGATTGATGATTTCACCATCTTTAACTGTGTGAACTTTATTTTCAATATTTAAGTAAGGAATTTCATTAACGCCAGCAGTAATTTTTGCACCTGTTTTACCAGCTAAGTCATCGACCGCATTTGTATGATCACCATGCCAGTGAGTAATCCAAATATCTGTAAGGGTATAACCTTTATCATTTATTTTCTCTAAAAATAAGTCTGACTCCCATGCGGGATCAACGATTGCACATGTTTTGGTTGCCTCATCAAATATAAAATGAATTGAATTTTCATAGGCGCCAATATGATAGAGCACGTCGATTGAATATTGATTACTGTTATATGTTTTTTCCATAATGCATTATTTTACCAATTTTGACTTGACTGAAATGAGATACAGATTATAATTTACGCTTTTGCTAAACATCCTAGTTACTTGGGGCTATAGCTCAGCTGGGAGAGCGCTTCGCTGGCAGTGAAGAGGTCGGCGGTTCGATCCCGCCTAGCTCCACCAAGCAAAATAGTTTTAATGTCGCGTTCGTCTATCGGTTAGGACTCCAGGTTTTCATCCTGGCAAGAGGGGTTCGATTCCCCTACGCGATGCCATTTTTTTTAATTAAAAAGGACAAATTTTAATTTAATGTTCTAAAGTAATACCATCTAAAACCCTTTGTCCCGTTCGTCTAGTGGCCCAGGACGCCAGGATTTCGTCCTGGAAACAGGTAGTTCAAATCTCCTACGGGACGCCACCTATATAAGTTTAGAGTTAGCGCTTGATGTATTCAAGTATTTTTTTTGGCAAGACACCTTATTCCACCTAACCTTCCATTTGAATAATATTTACCAACAAAATTGTAGAATGAATTTAAGCTATCAAAAACCTCTTTTCCATGAACTCTTATGTTTCTTTCTTTTTCACTATTAAATTGTATCACTCTATCGTTTGTAAACTCTGTCCATGAGCTAGACATATCTTCACTGTAAATTAAATCAAACCCATTTTTCTCTAGGTTTGAAATATATTTGTCAAAATAAGGGAGATGTTTTCCATAAATTTCTTTTTCTATTTCTTTAATCTCATCATCACTTAATTCTATTCGACTCGTTATGTCTTCTGTATAAAAAAAGCCATGCGGATTAAGTAAGTCACATAACTTTTTTAATAAAATTTCATGATTGGGTATGTGATATAAAGTAAGCCAGCTAACAACAGCATCAAACTTTTCGTTTTTAAAATCATAATCAAGAATATCCCCACAAATATGATTCACTTTATTTGATAATCCACATTTTTTAGTTAGATTATTAGCTAGCTTATTTTGATCCGATTGCAGCTCAATTGCAGTAATTTTTGCTCCTGTTTTATAGGCTATATATCTGGCTGGACCACCAATGCCTGAGCCAATATCTAATATTTTAGAATTGCCATTTATACCAAGTTTTTTTATAGATATGTCAATTGCATCTGTTCCATGATAGTGAAACTGGTCAAACTTAGATAAATCTTTAACCATCAGATTGTCAGACGTTGATTTGCCTATTTCTCTGAGTTCGTTAAATATCCTCTCTACGTTATTGTAGAGCTTCATTGATTTGATATTTAAACTATGATTCATTCTTATTAAGTTGATTTAGCTTCTTTACTTTGAATTCAATAGACATGCTTATTTTATTATAGCGATAATTTTTCTTGCTTTAAATATTAAATAGTGCTTTAAGTTCTATCAGTTGTAAGCTTTAGTTGTGAAAATTTATGTTGATCAATATTATAAGAGTTGATTTGACCTATATCTCCTGTGATTATTACTCAACTCACTAAGTTTTTTTATTGCTATAGTGGTTATTTAATGTGCCTAATACATCAAATTTAAATTGATAATTTTGTCTTAATATGAAAGATATTATTATTTTAAAAGTACTTTAAAAAATATATATAGGGAAATATTATGAGTCATATTATTCATGAGCCAGTAAAACAGAGACTTCAGAGAAGTGAATTAGCAGTTCCAGGATCCAGTCCTAATATGTTTGAAAAAGCATTATCAAGTGCAGCAGATTTTGTGTTTTTAGATTTAGAAGATGCTGTAGCACCAGATGATAAAGTGACGGCACGTAAAAATGTTATTGACGCACTGCAAGATCTGGATTGGAAAGGTAATGGTAAGACTATTTCCGTTCGAATCAACAGTATAGATACGCATTATATGTATCGCGACGTAGTTGAGGTGGTTGAGCAGGCAGGCCAACATCTTGATACTATTTTGCTTCCTAAAGCAGGCACAGCATCAGATGTTTATATGTTGTCAGCAATGCTTAATCAAATTGAAACTTCTAAGGGCTTTAAACATCGAATTGGAATTGAAGTGCTTATTGAAACTACTTTAGGCATGGCTAATGTTATGGATATTGCTAAATTTGGCCGTGAAGAGCGACTTGAAGCGATGCATTTTGGAGTTGCAGACTATGCTGCAAGTTGTCGAGCGCGAACAACCGTTATAGGTGGATTAAATCCGAATTATCCAGGGGATCAATGGCATGCTGGCCTATCTCAAATGTTAGTGGCGTGTAGAGCCTATGGAATCCGACCAATTGATGGCCCTTTTGGCGACTTTAATGATCCTGAGTCTTATAAAGAAGCTGCAAGAAGAGGTGCAGCTCTTGGTTTTGAGGGAAAGTGGGCAATTCATCCTTCACAAATTGAGTTGGCTAATGAGATTTATACGCCACCAGAATCAGAAGTTTCACATGCTAAGCAAATTCTTATTGCATTAGATGAAGCAGCTAAAGAGGGTCGAGGTGCGGCCCAATTAAATGGACGAATGATTGATGCTGCTTCTGCAAAGATGGCTGAAAATATTGTCAATACAGATAATGCAATAAATGGGAAAGTTGTCGCGTAATCATGAATATTCATGAGTATCAAGCTAAAAAGCTATTGGCCAAATACGGAGTTCCAATTCCAAAGGGTGGCATTGCTCATTCTGCGACTGAGGCAATTTATCAAGCCAGTGAGCTGGGTGGGAGTAAATGGATTGTTAAAGCCCAACTTCATTCAGGCGCACGTGGTAAAGCTGGGGGTGTAAAGCTATGTAATAATCATCAAGAAATTGCTGATTTTTGTCATAATCTTCTAGGCAATAAGCTTGTAACTCTCCAGACTGGTCCAGAAGGAAAGATGGTTTCAAGTATCTATGTCGAAGAAGCAAGTGATATTGCTAAAGAACTTTACTTTAGCATTTTTCTTGATAGAGCCACTCAAAAAGTCACCTTAATTGCCTCTTCTGAAGGCGGCATGGATATTGAAAAAGTTGCAGAAGAAACACCAGAAAAAATTTCAAAAATTATGATTGATCCTGCTGTTGGAATGCAGCCTTTTCAGGCTCGTCAGTTGGCTTTTACATTAGATTTACCTAATGAAGTTGTTGGAGCTGCAAGTCGAGCAGTTATGAAGTGTTATCGTGCATTTAGAGATACTGATGCTAATTTATTAGAGATCAATCCATTAATATTGACAACTGACAATAAAGTTATGGCTATTGATGCAAAGATGACATTTGATGAGAATGCGCTTTATCGTAGGCCAGAAATTTTAGAATTTCGTGATAAAACACAAGAGGATTCTCGTGAAACAAATGCTGCCGAGCATGATTTAAGTTATGTTGCTTTATATGGAAATATTGGATGCCTGATTAATGGTGCAGGTCTTGCTATGGCGACAATGGATATGATTCAACATGCGGGTGGAGAGCCTGCAAATTTTCTAGATATTGGCGGTGGTGCATCTGCTGAGAGAGTTGCAACATCGATAGAATTAGTATTGTCTGATGAGTCTGTAGAAGCTATTCTGATTAATATTTTTGCTGGAATAAACCGATGTGATTGGGTTGCTCAAGGCATTGTGGATTTATTAAATAAGCGAGATATTGATATCCCTTTAGTTGTTCGCTTATCTGGAACTAATGTAGAAAAGGGACAGAAAATATTAAAAGATAGTGGTAAAAAAGTTATAACAGCTGATACCTTATCTGATGCAGCATACAAAGTTGTATATGCATGGAAAAAAGCAAAAGGAGATAAGAATTAATCATGAGTATTTTTATTGATGAAAAAACTCCAGTTTTAGTTCAAGGAATAACTGGCCGAATTGGCTCTTTTCATACTCAAGAGATGATTGATTATGGTACAAACATTGTTGCAGGAGTTACTCCAGGAAAGGGTGGGTCAATACATTTAGGAAAACCAGTATTTAATACAGTTGAAGAGGCTGTATTAGCAACAGGAGCAGAGGCGAGTATTGTCTTTGTACCCCCGGCCTATGCAGCTGATGGCATTATGGAGGCGGCTGAATCTAATATAAGATTTTGCGTAAGTATCACAGATGGAATACCTACACATGACATGATTAGAGTGAAGCGTTATATCAATAGTGCTCCCCAAGAAAAACGCATGGTTTTAACTGGACCAAATTGTGCTGGTACGATTAGTCCAGGAAAATCATTATTGGGCATTATGCCAGGACATATTTATAAACAAGGCAGTGTTGGCTTGATTGGAAGATCTGGAACTTTAGGATATGAGGCAGCCTCTCAAATGAAGGAACTGGAAATTGGCATAAGTACAAGTGTTGGTATTGGCGGAGACCCAATTAATGGTAGTTCTTTCTTAGAAATTTTAAAATATTTTGAGAATGATGATGATACTGAAGCCGTTATGATAATTGGAGAAATTGGTGGCCCTCAGGAAGCTGAAGTAGCTGAATATTTTAAAAAACACATGAATAAGCCAATGGCGGCATATATAGCAGGGCTAACAGCACCCTCTGGACGAACAATGGGCCATGCAGGAGCTATCGTTAGCTCAAGTGGTGAAAGTGCTGTAGAAAAGGTAGTAATTCTTAAAGATGCTGGGATTATGGTTGCACCAACTCCATCTGATATGGGTATAACAGTAGCAAATCTTCTAAAAGGATGATAGTTATTTAATTAGATTTTTTTTCGATTTTTTTTAATCTAAATTTTATTCTGGATATGGCTTAATTATCAATATAAAATATCGCCATGGATTTGCTAAATATTATTATCCCAAAGCGAATGGCAGGCGCAAGAATAGATGCTGCAATATCTGAAATGCTTCCAGACTTCTCTCGTTCAAAAATATCCACCTGGATTAAGTCGGGAGATGCTTTAATTAATTCAAAAACTTTTAAGCCAAAAGACAGGGTTAATGGAACGGAAATTGTCTTTTTATCTTTAAAACAAAAGCAAACTAATGACTGGATGCCTGAGAAAATTCCTCTAGACATAGTATATGAAGACGATGATATTATTGTGCTTAATAAGCAGTTTGGTCTTGTTACTCATCCAGGAGCTGGAAATTGGAATGGCACTTTAGCAAATGCACTTCTTTATTTTGATTCCTCTTTGTCAAAACTTGATAGGGTAGGGATTGTTCATCGACTAGATAAAAATACTTCTGGTTTGATGGTTGTTGCTAGAAATGCAAAGTCCCAAAAATATTTGGTTGAACAGCTTCAAAATCATTCTGTTGATAGGGAATATTCTGCCATAGTTTATGGTCATATGATTGCTGGAGGGACTGTTGATGAGCCTATAGGCCGTGATCCTAAAGATAGAGTTAAGCAAGCTGTCTCAATGAGCGGCAAAGAAGCGACAACTCACTATAGAGCAATTGACAGGTTTAAAAGCCACTCTCATGTAAAAGCAATTTTAGAAACTGGGAGGACTCATCAAATACGTGTCCACCTTTCTCATGTTGGGCATTCTTTGGTAGGGGACCCAATGTATGGCGGACGTGTACGTTTTCCCAAAAAAGCAAGTGAGGAGTTAAAAGATGCCCTACTTAATTTTAAAAGGCAGGCACTTCACTCAAAAAAGTTAACTCTAATTCATCCTATTTCAGGGGAGTCAATGTCTTGGAAGGCTCCATTACCAGTTGACATGAAAGAGTTATTGGAAGTCTTAAAAAAATTCGATTCTTGATAATTTTGGATATTTTAAATCAATGAATTTTTTTCCAAATAATGTTAAATTACTTTCAACACCAAGAATCTTAGAAGGTGGGAGTAGTGAGGGTAGCTTTAATAACTTTAATTTGGCACTTCATGTTAATGATAAGAAGAGCTCGGTATTGGCAAATCGTGACTTATTGTTGAGATGCTACAATTTACCCTCTGCTCCAGTATGGATTAATCAAACACACTCTAATAAGAGTGTTGATGCTGCTTCAATTTCATCAATAGTTGATGCTGATGCGAGTTATAGCAAAAAACTTGGAACTGTTTGTGGAGTACTTACAGCTGACTGCTTACCAGTTTTTATTTGCAATAAGGAAGGTACTACTGTTGGAATTGCTCACGCTGGCTGGAGAGGCTTAGTTGATGGAATAATTGAATCTTTAATTGAATCTTTTAATTGTAAAGGAGAAGACTTAATGGTTCACTTGGGGCCAGCAATTTCTCAATTATCTTTTGAAGTAGGTGGCGAGGTTAAATCTCAATACCTTTCTAAAAATAAAAATTTTGAAAGTTGTTTTATTGATTTGAACAATAAATATTATCTTGATCTGTATGAAGCTGCAAGGGTCGTTTTAAAAAGCTTTGGAGTTAGCTCAATTAGTGGGGGCGATAGGTGTACCTATAAAGAGTCAGATCAATATTTTTCATACCGAAGAGATGGCAAGTGTTCAGGTAGGATGGCACATCTAATTTGGATGGAGAGGCTCTAAGGCGCTACTTCTTTCTCTTTGCCTTTTTTACTAAACTTCATTTCTCCACTATCTTTTTCGAGTAAATAATAGTGAAGTGATTTCTGTTTACGCTGTTTTTGCTGAGTGATACAGCCACGAACTTCAAAAGCATCAGTTAGCTCTATATCATCATAGGACGAATTTAAGCACTTTAAAAGCTGCCTCCCATTTTCTGATACAAACTGACGGAAATAAAGCTCATCATTGAAATCAATAATGACATAAGCCTCATTATGAATTGGCATTCCAGGATCGACAATGATAATGCAATTTTCACTGAATTCAGGTGACATCATATCACCAATATTTTGAAGTGCGTATGGCTCTGAATTGGTTGAACAGGTGCTTTGAAATAAAGCTTTGGGGTTATCTAATGTTGACATTTAGAACAGTAATAAGTGGCTCGTTGATTTTGTACAATTTTTTTAATTGTACCACTGCATCTATTACATGGCATATTTTTACGGTCATAGACAGATAATATTTGATAAAAATAACCAGCCTCACCATCCACATTAGAAAAGTCGTTTAAGGTAGTGCCACCATTATTAATTGATTCTGATAAAACCTCTTTGATACACTTAACAAGAATCTTGTACCGTTTTTTTGACGTTTTTCCTGCTTCTCTTTTAGGGGATATACCAGCTAGAAATAAACTTTCTGATGCATAGATATTTCCAACCCCTACAACGATACTGCTGTCCATAATAAATGTTTTTATGTTTTTTGTTTTGCCAATTGAAGAATTGAAGAGAGAGTTTTCATCAAACTCATAACTTAATGGTTCTGGACCTAATTTTTCAAGAAGTGAAAGCTGCTCATCATTTTTTTGCCAAAGGATTGAGCCAAATCGACGAGGATCATGAAAACGCATGCTTGAATTATTATCTAATTTAAGTTCAAAATGATGATGTTTTTTTAGCGGTTCAATAATAGGGACAACACTTATTGATCCAGTCATTCCAAGATGCATAACCAGTTGTCCATCAGTAAAGTCAATTAGTAAATATTTAGCACGTCTCGAAATTTTCTGGATAGTTTGATTTTTTAAGGTATCTATAAGATGTTTTGGAATTTCCCAGCGAAGCTTTTTTTTATAGATATGAACAGATGTAATTTTTCTATCAACTATTAGAGGCTCTAAACCTCTTCTAGTAGTTTCAACCTCTGGGAGTTCAGGCATGATTTTTTATTCCTGGTCGTTAACTAATGCAATCTTTTTAGTTGCACTAAAGTCGGTTTTTCCACTACCTAGTTTTGGAATTTCATCAACATTTAAAACATTAGCTGGATGATAAAGAGGATTTATTTTGGCATCTGAAAGTATTTTTTTAAGCTTAATTCTATCCATATCTTTTGTGGCAAGAAGTACAATCTTTTCACCTTTGCGTTGATCTGGAAGGCACGTTGCTGCAATTTCTAGTTCTACATCATTACAAGCATCTAATATCTCCTCTTCAACCGTTGTTAAACTGATCATTTCACCAGCTATCTTAGCAAACCTTGAGTATCGATCTACAATCGTTAAAAAGCCATCTTCATCTAAATGTCCCTTATCTCCAGTTCGATACCATCTATAACCATCAATTAGTTCAATTACCTCTGCAGTTTTTTCTGGCATTTTGAGGTATCCCTTCATGATTTGTGGGCCACCTATTAAAATTAACCCATCTTCTCCAGTTGCAATAGGATCAAGGGAGTCTGGATCAACAATTCGAAACTCAGTACCACTAAATGCTCTTCCAACCGTGCCTGGTCTATTGCGTAACCTTTTAGAATTTGAGTCAGTTGCAGCAATATCTGGTAAGTTGACTGAAGCTCCTGGAGAGGTTTCAGTCGTCCCATAACCCTCATAAACAGGTATGTTAAATTTTGACTCAAAGCCTTCCCTAACTTCTGACCTTAATTTTTCAGCACCAGCAACCACAAGTCGTAAAGACTGCATAGATTTGGACGTAACTTTCTTATTTACAGAATACATTCTTAAAAAAGTAGGTGTTCCAACAAGAATAGTGCCTGAGTATTTTTCGATTCCAGATGCAATAGTTGCAACATCTTTTGGATCAGCATGACAAACAATTGGAATGCCTTCTGAGAGAGGCATCAGAGTTGTAATAGCAAAGCCAAACGCATGAAAAGTTGGAAGCGTAGACATGATCACATCACTACTAACTGCTCCTAATTCTATGGCAGCTTGTTTGGCATTGGCAGCAATATTACTATGAGATAATTCAACACCTTTAGGAGAACCTTCACTGCCACTTGAAAACAAAATAGCCGCAGTATCATTCATTGACACTTCTTTAAAGTAACTTTTTCTTATTAAGCTTATTGGCATTAAAATTGCTTTCAATAGAGTAACCAGCCTATTTAAAGTAGAAATCTCTTCTCTAATATCTTCTAACATGAGAAGTTTTGAGTTTGGAAAGAATGATTCCAAGTTCATTCCCCGTTCAGCCATCTTATCTAAAAACTTTCTAGATGTATATATATGCTTTACTTCAGCTTGTTCGGCCGCTGAATTTAATGCTTTTTTACCAGCAGTAAAGTTGAGATTAACAATGGTTTTGCCTAATGCAAGTATAGCCATAGAGGCTATTGCACCTCCTCCACTACTTGGGAGCAATAGGCCAACATTCTGTTCAGGGCTGTAAGTAGCAATTTTTTTTGAAAATAAAAGAACCCCAGTCAAAAACTTTTTGTGAGATATCTCTACTCCTTCAATATCTGCAACAGCAAATGCAGTACTAGATTTTTTGGCATTTTTAAGCCAAGCTACATGGATAGGGTCAAGAGTAGCTGGGTAACTCTGCCAGTCTTTAAAAGAAGTAGGATGAATCTTCATATAAATTAACCTCCCAGCATGGCTTTTTTCAAACTTTTCTGAATTGGGTTGCTGGAGAGGTAGATTCCAAAAAAAGCTTTTTTAAACTCAATTCCAGGGATTGAATCGATATAGCTAGAATTTTTAAGGACATGCGTTCCTGAATTTGGAAGATAGGTAAATTCATAAAAATCACCAGTACCAACCTCAGTATTAAATGTAGCATTTAGTTGATTGATTTCTTCCATTATTGGGCCAGTATTGTTTCCAGTTGATTTTACTAGTCCTTCATTAAGGGCTGTTTTCATTGCATCAGGAGTTACTAAAGATGACATGACATCAATACGTATAGACATTGGCGCATCACTATTAATTATCTTATCAGCATCACTGCTAAGAGATTCAAGGTAAAGACTACTTTCATAGACTTTCATAAAAAATTTTATTCGAGTCCCATGACCGTTAAGAGTTAGTTTGGTTTCTTGATATTCGATATTATCTGGAAGATCAATTGCAAACACTGGCATTATTGAAAATAAACCCAGAGATAAAATAAAACATGGTAAGAGTTTTTTGAAATTAAAAAGCATTAATATGTCCTCGCTATTTATTAATAATTGAATACACCTTATTATAAATATAAATTACAAAAAAACATTTAATTAATAATGAACAATTTATAATAATGATTTTATAACTAAAGGAAGTTATCTTTATGAATCCATTAACCTCTATTAAAGGCACTATTGCATCAGGCTTTGTTTTAGCAATTCTTGTTGCATTTTATTTGTCTCCTGAAGGCTCATCTTTGATTCAACGTAACCTAAGTGTATGGATCCATGCACTTGCGGGTGTTACTTGGGTTGGACTTTTGTATTACTTTAATTTTGTTCAGGTTCCTGCAATGGCAGAAGCGCTAGCTGATGAAGGCGGTCCTGGGCCTGCTGCAATTGGTAAGTATGTTGCACCAAAAGCCTTATTATGGTTCCGTATGTCGGCAGCCGTAACATGGTTAACAGGAGCATGGGCTCTTTCACTGGGCTATGGTTTTACTAACGCATTCCTTTTGAAGCCTGGAGCTGAAATGATTGGCTTAGGCTCTTGGTTAGGAACTATTATGTTGTTCAATGTTTGGGTTCTTATTTGGCCAAATCAGAAAAAAATTCTTGGTATGGTTGAGGCGAGCGCAGAAGAAATTGCGAAAGCTAAGTTCACTGCAGCAATGGCCTCAAGAACTAATGTGGTTTTATCAGTTCCAATGCTTCTTTGCATGATAGGAGCTGGACATGGTGGTTACCTATTTTAATTCTTACTTAAGTTTAATTGAAAACCGGGCTTGTCCCGGTTTTTTTCTTTTTGCATTCCTCCAACAAATTCATATAATCTAAGTATTATCGAAGCAAATTTGTTTGATTAAGAGACACATTAACCTATTAGTTGCAAAAATATAACTATGTTAAAGCCAATATGCAAAAGACTTTAAAGGAAAGATTGAAAGAATTGTTGAAAAAAAACAACTATTTGTCTTATTTTTCCAAATAATTGTTGACATTAACTCTAAAGATGTTTATTATGTTTACATTGTTGCTCAAGAAGAGTGACATATGGGTGTTAAGGACTACCTTAACAATATAAATATTCTAAATGGAGAATAAAATGAAAAAACTAATCGCATTATTCGCGGTATCAACTTTGGCATCTACATCAGCCATTGCTGGTGTTGCTCTAAGCGGAACAGCTTCAGTAACATATGATGACAATGGCTCTTTGGCCTCTGCAACAACTCATGATGCTGATATAACAATTACTGGTACGTCAGGAACTACGACGCTTACTGCTACATATGATATGCATGGTACATCACTAGCGACTGAGGCAGTAGATTTGTCTACTACAATTGGTCCTATTACTGTAACTGCTGACATGTTTGACGTAGAAGAAACTAACGTTAACGATGGTGACGGTGATTACCTAAGTGATCTTGTTGAGCCTACAGATACAGGTGTATCAGTTGCTCTAGATGCTCCAATTGGTGACGTTACTATTGCTATAGATGATTCAGGTGACTTAACTGCTTCAGGTACTTTTGCTGGTGTTAGTGTTGCTGTTACTATGGGCGATGCAACTAAGACTGTTGTTGGTGCAAGTATTGCTGGTATGGACATTGACGTAACAAACGATGATGGTGCTACTACATGGGCAGTTGCTACTACTGTTGGTGGTGTTGATATTACTTTAGATAGTGAGAACGACATTTCAGCTACTATTGGTCTTACTGGTAACGAGTTAACTGTTACTTCAACTGCGTCTCGTGCTTACACAGCCGCTACTGCTACTAAGTTTGATGTAGCTGCAGCAGATTCATTTATTACAGTTGCTGTTTCACGTGACCTAACGTCAGGTGCAACTCTAGCTGCTACTTATAGTTCAGCTGATGATTCACTTACACTTGCGGCTTCTGTTGCTTTCTAAATTTATTTAGAATACACAGTTGACTTAGGAATAAGTTGATTCAATAAAAACCCAGAGCATGCTCTGGGTTTTTTTTATCTAATTCAAAATCTATTTGGTGAAAATAGATAAAATAGATGTTTTAATTTAAAGCTCAAGATTAATATGTATTGTCTTTTAGAGAATCGAGCACTTTTAAAAATATCTGGAACTGACTCTGAAGCTTTTCTTCAAGCTCAACTAAGCAATGATATTAGTAAATTAGATGACACTAGTGTTCAATTGAATGCTTATTGCCAACATCAGGGAAAAATATTAGCATTATTCTGGGTAATTAAATGTGAGGATGATTTTTTCCTTTCATTTCCATTAGATCTACTTGAAGCAATAAGGTCAAGGCTTCAGATGTTTGTAATAATGTCTGATGTTGATATTACAGACATAACAAAAAAATATATTCAAGTTGGTTGTATTAACGAGACTCATCAAAAAGCATTGGTTATCAATGATAAATTATCACTAATAATTACTGACAAAAAAAATATCAATCAATTTAATATGGAGCCAACAGTGCATTGGGATATGGCTTGTGTTGACTCCTCTTTGCCAGAAATCTTTTCAATTACTAGTGAAAAGCTAGTGCCGCAGATGCTTAATTTAGATATTGATGAGTTTGGAGTTAATTTTTCAAAGGGCTGTTATCCAGGACAGGAAGTTGTAGCGAGGCTTCATTACCTGGGCTCAGCAAAACGTCGTCTTTTTGCCTTTGATCTAGACTCAGAAGTAAATATTGGCGACTCTCTTTACTGCGCTTCTTCTAAGTCTGCAAAAGCTAGAGGTGCCCGTTATAAATCAAGCGGAATAGTTATATTTAGGATAAAATATAATTCGCATTTTTATTGTTTAGCCACCCTAGAGGTCGAGCTTAAAGATGCAAAAATAACTCTTAACAATGAACAAGGCCCAACACTAACAAGAATAAACAAATGAATAAAATATTACTGATAATACTTGGTTTAATTCCAAGCTTAACTTTCGCTTCATCGGATGCTGTAAATCTTGACTTAACGAGTCACTGGGCTGGCTATCTTGCCTTAACACTATTTGTTATTGCTTATGCCTTTGTGATGCTTGAAGAGTTCACACATTTTCGTAAGTCAAAGCCAGTTATTTTGGTTGCTGGATTAATATGGGGAATTATAGGTTGGGTGTATGCCTCCAAAGGGATACCACATGCAGCAGAAGCAGCTCTAAGGCATAATTTTTTAGAATATGCTGAACTATTCCTTTTTCTATTAGTAGCAATGACTTATATTGAGGCGATGCGTGAACGCCTCGTTTTCGAGAAATTGAAGGTATATCTTATATCAAAAGGATTCAGTTACAGGCAGCTATTCTGGCTGACAGGATTTATAGCGTTCTTTATGTCACCTATCGCTGATAATCTTACTACAGCTCTTGTAATGGGCGCAGTGGTCTTGGCAGTTGGTGCTGGGAATGCAAAGTTTATTTCGGTGGCGTTTGTGAATATCGTTGTTGCTGCTAATGCTGGCGGCGCGTTTAGTCCGTTTGGAGATATTACTACGCTCATGGTCTGGCAGAAAGGTCTGGTTGACTTTCAGCAGTTCTTTGTCTTATTCTTTCCATCACTGGTTAATTTTCTTATACCCGCTGCGATCATGCACTTTGCAATTAAAAATGAGAAGCCAGAGGTTGTAGACGAAGTGGTCAATATTAAGAATGGTGGTATTGTAATAACCTTTATGTTTTTGTTGACGATTGCAACAGCGGTAAGTTTTCATAATTTCCTGCATCTCCCACCAGCGATGGGAATGATGACAGGACTTGGATACCTTATGGTAGTGGGCTACTTTGTTAAAGTTAGGCATAACTCGAATGACCCAATTTCAGAGAGGTTTGATGTATTTAGAAAGGTCTCTAGGGCAGAGTGGGATACGCTGCTCTTCTTTTTTGGTGTTATTGTAAGTGTTGGTGGTTTAGGCTTTATGGGTTACCTAGCATTAGTTTCTGAGGCGATGTATGTTCAGTTGGGCGCTACCTATGCAAATGTTTTAGTAGGTATTCTTTCTGCCATCGTTGATAACATTCCAGTAATGTTTGCAGTATTGACCATGACGCCCGACATGTCTCTGGGTCAGTGGCTCTTGGTAACACTCACTGCAGGTGTTGGAGGAAGTATGCTTTCTATCGGATCGGCAGCAGGTGTTGCGTTGATGGGGCAATCACAAGGACACTATACGTTCGTCTCACACCTTAAATGGATATGGGCTATTGCTCTAGGCTATGTGGCAAGTATTTTCATGCACTTATGGATCAACGCAGCCCTCTTTGATGTCCCAATCTAGCCTCTTTATTGATATAGGTAACTCTGCTGTTAAGTGTCGTACATGTGACTCTGAGGTTTTTACTCAAGGCGTAGATCTTTTTTCATTAAAATTATTGCCCAAAGCTGATTTGGTTTGGGTAAGTGCTGTTGCACATCCAAATATCGTGCAAGCCATAAAGACTCAATTTTCTAACGTTAAGTTAGTAGAGCCGTTAAAGCAATATGGAAGATTAACCTTGTCCTATGATGATCCATCTAAGCTGGGTGTGGATCGTTTTCTTGCTATGCTGGCGGCTCTTGAGAGCTTCCCAAATCAACCTTTACTAGTAATTGACGCTGGAAGCGCAGTTACCTTTGACGTTATTGACGCTAAAGGAATGCACCAAGGCGGACTAATAATGCCTGGCATTCGTGCCCTAAGAGCAAGCTTTGCTAAGTTTTCAACAAATGATTTATCTATAAACACTTCTGAGCTGAAAAATAGTACTAAGGGTGCGTGGCAAAGCGGAACTCATGCAATGCTTGTGTCAGCTGTTAATTCTCAAATACATAATTTTGAATTAAAATACCCAGGCGGCGTTATAACTATCTGTGGTGGTATTGTAAAAGAGATAATTAAAGAGCTTCCTGTATCGGTTAAATCCTTTGATAATTTGGTTTTAGATGGCTTAGAAAGCTATAGCCAATCTATGGGATAATTAAGTAATTAACATTTAAGCCTTCTATTAAGCACTATGAAAGATCATCGAGTATTATCTGGAATGAGGCCCACAGGCCAATTACACCTTGGTCACTATCATGGTGTCCTAAAAAATTGGATCCAACTTCAAAATGAGTATGACTCTTATTATTTTGTTGCTGATTGGCACGCCTTTACAACTCACTATTCTGATAGAATTAATTTAGAAAAAAATGTTTCGGATATGGTTGTTGACTGGCTGGCAACTGGTCTTAATCCTAATACTTCTACAATTTTTGTTCAATCTAAAGTGCCCGAGCATGCAGAGCTTCATTTACTGCTCTCAATGACAACTCCTCTTAGCTGGTTAGAAAGAGTGCCATCTTATAAAGACCAGCAAGAAAAACTTAAAACTAAAGACCTATCGACCTATGGTTTTTTGGGCTATCCTCTATTACAAAGTGCTGACATATTAATTTATAAAGCTGGCCTGGTTCCAGTTGGTGAAGATCAGGTCGCGCACGTTGAATTTACCCGAGAAGTTGCAAGACGCTTTAATTTTATTTATGGTCGCGAAGCTGATTTTGAAGAGAAAGCCGAAGCCGCTGTGACTAAGATGGGTAAAAAACAATCAAAACTCTATAGAGCATTAAGAAAGTCTTATCAAGAGACGGGTGATGATGAGTCTTTGGTTAAGGCAAAAGCTTTACTTGGTGAGCAGCAAAATATTACTCTTGGAGATAGAGAAAGGCTTTTAGGATATGCAGAAGGCTTAGGGAAGATAATTTTAACTGAGCCTGAAGCTCTTTTAACTAAAGCATCTAAAATGCCTGGCCTGGATGGACAGAAAATGTCAAAATCTTATAACAATATGATTTCCTTGAGAGAAGAGCCTGAATCTGTCAAGCAAAAAATTAATAGAATGCCGACAGACCCTGCTCGCGTTAAATTAACTGACCCGGGTGATCCAAAAAAATGCCCAGTATCACAGTTACATCAAATATATTCATCAGAAGATACTCTCAAGTGGGTAAATGAAGGATGCACAAAAGCTAAAATAGGCTGCATTGAATGTAAGATGCCTGTTATAGAGTCAATTAACGCTGAGTTAGAGCCTATCCAAGAAAATATAGCGAAGTATCAATCCAATCCAAACCTTATACAAGAAATCATCTTTGAGGGTTCAGAGAGTGCAAGGGCAGTTGCGCGAAGCACAATGGAAGAGGTTCGTGATGCGATGGGTATAACCTACTAAAAAGAGATAAAACTAAATGTCAGAAAGACTACAAAAACTTATTGCCAATGCTGGTTATGGATCAAGACGATGGGCGGAAAGGCTTATAGAGCAGGGTAGAATTTCTGTTAATAACAAAGAAGCGACGCTTGGTGATAAGGCAACAATCGCCGATAAGGTAACAATTGATGGGAGGTTGATAGACCTAAAGCGTTACTCAGAAGAAGAGACTAAGGTGTTGATGCTCAATAAGCAAGCAGGCGTTATTTGTTCAAACAAAGATGAAGAGGGTCGTAAAAGTGTATTTGACTTCTTGCCCGAAAATACGCGTTGGGTTATGGTAGGACGACTAGACCTTAATACATCTGGTTTATTACTATTTACTAATAATGGAGATCTAGCAAACAAGCTAATGCATCCGAGTTCTGAAATAGATAGGGAATATGCAGTGCGCGTCTTAGGAAGGGTTAGTGATGAGGATATAAAACAATTAATTAACGGAATAGAGCTTGATGATGGGTTTGCTAAATTTCACAAAGTAACCCTTGGTGGTGGTGATGGTGCAAATCGATGGTATCACGTTGTTGTAAGGGAAGGCAGAAAAAGGGAAGTCAGAAGGCTTTGGGAGGCCTTAGATTTTAAAGTTTCAAGGCTTATTAGAACAAGATTTAGTGACATTCGGATGCCAGATAACTTGCGCGCAAATCAATCTGAACTTCTCAAACCCAAACAAGTCCAAGCGTTACTTAATGCAGTTAAATTGAAAGGCTAATTTAATGTTTTTTTATACGCTTTAATTTATTTTTCAAAAGCATTATCAATCTTGTTAAACCATATGTGTCAAGTATAATGGCGTTTTTATATAGAAAAAATTAACGCCTTAATGTCTGACTATAAAAACACCTTAAATTTACCTGCAACTGATTTTCCGATGAAAGCCAATTTAGCAAATCGCGAAGGTGGTTTCCTAAAAACATGGCAGGATCATGATTTATACCAACAAATTCGTCACAAGTTTAAAGGGAAGCCATTATTTGTGCTTCATGATGGGCCTCCCTATGCGAATGGAGATATTCATATTGGTCACGCAGTAAATAAAGTGCTAAAAGATGTTATTGTCAAAAGCAAAACCTTGTCAGGTTTTGACGCTCCGTACGTTCCAGGTTGGGATTGTCATGGACTCCCTATTGAACACATGGTGGAAAAAAAGAAGGGAAAGGTTGGTCATAAAATAAATGCTGATGAGTTTCGAGCTGCATGTAGGGTCTACGCAGATCAACAGATTGAAAAACAAAAGGTTGATTTTAAGCGTTTAGGGATTCTTGGAGACTGGGACAACCCATATCTAACTAAGAACTTTAAGTATGAAGCTGATATTGTCCGCTCACTTGGAAAAATTGTTAAAAATGGACACATTGCTAAGGGTTTTAAACCAGTACATTGGTGCACAGAATGCTCTTCAGCGCTTGCAGAAGCTGAGGTTGAGTATAAAGACAAAGGTTCTGATACAGTAGATGTGGCTTTTAAGATTATTGGTGATTTTTTTGATCTAGATAAGCCTATTTCTATTGTTATTTGGACAACAACGCCTTGGACGTTACCTGCAAATGAAGCGGTTGCTCTTAATCCTGAGTTGGATTATGTTTTAGTTGATGTAGGGGAGCAATACTTTATTCTTGCTGAAGATTTACTTGAGTCTGCTCTTGAAAGGTTTGACCTAAAGTCAAAGAATAAGATAGATAAAGTTTATAAAGGCTCTGACCTTGAAGGCATAATGCTTCAACACCCATTCTATGATAAGCAGGTGCCAATTATCTTAGGTGAACATGTAACAACAGAAGCTGGGACTGGTGCAGTTCACACAGCTCCTGCGCATGGCCAAGATGATTACATAGTCGGCCTTAAATATAATTTACCAGTAGAGTGCCCTGTTGATGGAAGGGGCGTTTTCATAGAGACAACTAATGGTGTTGCTGGAGAGTTTATCTTTAAAGCTAACAGCACTATTATTACCCTACTTCAAAATAAAGGCACTTTAGTAAAACACGAGCCCATTACGCACTCTTATCCTCATTGCTGGAGACATAAGACGCCTGTAATATTTCGTGCGACACCTCAGTGGTTTGTCTCAATGACTCAAAAGAAATTAAGAGATAAAGTCAATGAAGAGATTTTAAATGTTAAATGGATCCCTGATTGGGGTCAGAAACGCATTGAATTAATGGTTGGAAATAGACCTGACTGGTGCATTTCACGCCAAAGGTATTGGGGAACTCCAATTACTTTATTTGTTAATAAAAATTCTGGAGAGTTGCATCCTGAGACAGAATCACTATTTGAAATTGTCGCTAAAAAAATTGAACTTGAGGGTATAGAGGCCTGGTTTAAACTTAAAGTTGAAGATATTTTAGGTGATGAAGCGCCTGATTACGAAAAAACTACCGATACATTGGACGTTTGGTTTGACTCTGGCGTAAGTCATTATGCAGTATTGAAGGCAAGTGATCATTTAAGTGATGTCGCTGATATGTATCTAGAGGGCTCTGATCAGCATCGAGGATGGTTTCAATCATCTCTGTTAACTTCATGCGCAATTAATGGCAGGGCACCTTATAAGCAAGTTCTTACTCATGGCTTTACTGTGGATCAAAATGGTCATAAAATGAGTAAATCGGTTGGTAATGTAGTTCCCCCTCAAAAAGTTGTTAACTCGCTTGGTGCGGATATTTTAAGACTCTGGATTGGAAGTACTGATTACTCTGGTGAAATGACGGTGTCTGATGAGATTCTTAATAGAAGTGCTGATAGTTATCGCAGGATTCGAAATACAATGCGCTTTATGTTGGCAAACATGGAAGGCTTTGATCCAAGTAAAGATCTTGTAGAGATAGATCATATGCTCGTTTTAGATAAATGGATTGTTTCTAAGACTGCTGAATTACAAAAAAATGTTATTAGTGAATATGATGAGTACAATTTTCACTTTGCAATGAAAGCAATATTAAATTTTTGTACAAATGATCTAGGTGGTTTCTATTTAGATGTTATCAAAGATAGACAATATACTACTCAATCTGATTCTTTAGCGAGACGCTCTGCTCAGAGTGCACTATTTCATATTTCCCATGCCATGGTTCGTTGGTTGGCTCCTATCTTGACGTTTACCGCCGAAGAGATATGGCAATTTTTACCAGGTGCTTCAAACGAAAGTATTTTTTTACAGACCTGGTATGAAGGGCTGGAAGCTAAATTCAATAATCATTCAATTGATGTTTCTAGAGACATCAATGCCCATCTAAGAAAAGAACTTGAAGAGATGAGGCGTGTTAAAACCATTGGCTCATCGTTAGATGCTGAGGTCGATATTTACTGTGAAGATGAAAATTATCAGGCTCTATTAGAACTAAAAGATGAATTAAGGTTTTTGTTTATTACTTCAGATGCAAAAGTTCATCAGCTGAAGGATAAGCCAGCAAATGCTATTAATATTGATAACTCACTGGCAATCTTAGTTAGAAAAAGTGAGTATGAAAAATGCGTTCGATGTTGGCATCATAGGCCTGAAATAGGTCAAAATAAATTGCATAAAGAGCTATGTAGTCGCTGCATAGAAAATGTTACAGGTGACGGAGAAACTAGGATATTTGCTTAATGACGAATGATCAAACAATTCTAAATGTAGAGCTTGGCGATAAGTCATATCCAATCTATATTGGATGTGACTTATTGTCTCAAAAATCTTTTTTTGAAGATCATATAAGCGGTCAGCAAGTTATGGTTGTTTCTAACACAACGGTTGCCCCATTGTATTTAGATAGAGTGACTCAGTTACTAGATAACTTTACTGTGAAGGTCGTTATATTGCCTGATGGCGAGCAATATAAAACACTTGAAACTACAAACCTTATATTTGATGCACTTCTTCAAGAAAAGTTTGATCGGAGTGCCACTTTGATTGCTCTTGGCGGCGGTGTGGTTGGTGATATGACTGGTTTTGCTGCAGCGTCATACCAGCGTGGTATTAATTTTATCCAGGTTCCAACGACTCTTCTATCTCAAGTAGATTCTAGTGTAGGCGGTAAAACGGGCGTTAATCATGAGTTAGGTAAAAATATGATTGGCGCATTCTATCAGCCGCAAGCAGTTATCATTGATGTTGACACCCTAAGTACATTGAATGATCGTGAATACTCAGCAGGAATGGCTGAGGTTATAAAATATGGATTACTGGGTAATATTGATTTTTTATCCCATCTTGAAGCCAATATTGATCCAATTATGAAGCGTGATAATAGTTTGATTATTGATTTAATTTATCGCTCGTGTAAAGATAAGTCGATCATCGTTTCTCAGGATGAATTTGAGCATGGGAAGAGGGCGCTATTAAATTTTGGGCATACTTTTGGGCATGCTATAGAGAATACTTTTGGTTATGGGGTCTACTTGCATGGGGAGGCTGTTTCTATTGGTATGTGTATGGCTTCAATGCTATCGCAGTTCGAAGGAGAATTGTCCCAAACTGACTTTGAGCGAATTCAGAGTATTCTTAGTAAGGCTAATTTACCAATTAGCATAAGCAAGGGAGTTAAGAGTGAAAGCTTAATTCAGGCAATGTCAGTCGATAAAAAGGCAGTTGATGGTAGTTTGCGTCTTGTGCTTTTAAATAGTGTAGGAAGCTCTTTTGTTACTGGATCATATTCAAAAGAAAACTTTCAAAAAGTTATATCAAATTTTTGTTAATAAATATTAATTAAACATGTCATTAGATAAAAAACAAGTTAAAGAGATTGCCTATTTAGCTAGACTAAGTATTGAAGATGTAGAGTTAGAGCAAAGTACGTCAGAATTAAATAATATACTTAGCTTGATGGGTGATCTTAATGAAATAGATACTGGCGATGTTGAGCCTATGGCGCATCCACTGCATATGTCTCAGCGCTTAAGAGATGATGAAGTGACTGAAGAAAACTTAGCTGAAGAATTTCAAGCAATTGCCCCCAAAATAGGCAAGAGTCACTTTCTTGTCCCAACGGTAATTGAATGATGATGCATAATCTATCTGTTGCCGCTCTAATCAAGGGACTCAAAAATAAAGATTTTTCATCTGTAGAGTTAACCCAACATTATCTAAATCGAATTAATAAATCTAAGCTCAATGCATTTATCTCAGTGACTGAAAATCTTGCGCTTGCACAGGCAAATGAAGCAGACTTGAAAATAGCCAAAGGAGACAATACTCCTTTGACCGGAATTCCATATGCGCATAAAGATATTTTTTGCACTAAGGGCGTAAAAACCTCTGCAGGTTCTAAGATGCTAGATTCATTTATTTCTCCATACGATGCAACACTGAGTCATAAATTTAATTCAGAAAATATGGTAATGCTAGGAAAGACAAATATGGATGAGTTTGCTATGGGGTCATCAAATGAAAATTCCTATTATGGGCCAGTAAAAAACCCTTGGAACTTAAAGAAAATCCCAGGAGGGTCTTCTGGAGGTTCTGCTGCTGCTGTTGCATCTCGTATTGCTCCATTTGCAACTGGAACTGATACTGGAGGCAGTATTCGCCAGCCTGCGAGTTTGTGTGGAATTACTGGACTCAAGCCAACGTATGGAAGAGTTTCTAGATATGGGATGATTGCTTATGCCTCGAGTCTTGATCAAGCTGGCCCAATGACTCAGACTGCTGAAGATGCAGCAATTGTTTTAAATGCTATGGCAGGCTTTGATAGTAAAGATTCTACCAGTGCTTCTAAAGAAACTCCTGATTACACTAATCAATTAACAAACTCTTTGGATGGATTAAAGATTGGACTTCCTAAAGAATTTTTTTCCAGTGGCCTAGACCAGGGAGTTGAAAAAGTTGTTATGGATGCAATTAAAGAATATGAGTCGATGGGCGCTAAGATTCAAGAGGTCTCACTTCCTAATTCAATGCATGCAATTCCAACTTACTATATTGTAGCACCTTGTGAGTGCTCTTCAAATCTATCTAGATTTGATGGAGTAAGGTATGGGTATCGATGTGAAGATCCTAAAGATTTAGATGACTTATATTTAAGGTCTCGCTCAGAAGGATTTGGTAAGGAAGTGAAAAGACGAATTATGATTGGTGCCTATGCACTTTCTGCTGGTTATTATGATGCATATTATCTAAAAGCTCAAAAAGTTAGACAACTAATTAGTGAGGACTTTAAAAAAGCTTTTCAAAGTGTTGATGTCATAATGGGGCCAGTTTCCCCAACACCTGCTTTTGATTTAGGTTCTGTTAAGGATCCTGTCTCGATGTATTTAGCGGACATTTATACTCTTTCAGTAAACTTAGCAGGGCTCCCTGGAATGAGCATTCCTGCAGGCTTCTCAAAAGAACTGCCAGTAGGTCTTCAGCTGATAGGTAATCACTGGTCTGAAGAGCTTTTGCTTAATACTGCCCATCAGTTTCAATTAAAAACTGATTGGCATACTTCCTCACCAATTGAATTATAGAGGATAGTTTATTATGACTTGGGAAACTGTAATTGGACTGGAAATACATACGCAATTAAAAACAAAATCAAAAATATTTTCTGGTGCATCTACTGAGTTTGGTGCAAAAGCAAATACTCAGGCATGTGCTGTTGATTTAGGGTTTCCTGGCGTCTTACCTGTTTTAAACAAAGAGGCAGTTCGAATGGCGCTTAGATTTGGCTTGGCAGTTAATGCAACTATTAATAAGCACTCTATTTTTGCGCGAAAAAATTATTTTTATCCAGACCTCCCAAAAGGCTACCAAATTTCACAGTTTGAAATTCCAATTGTTGGAAATGGAACAATTAATATCCCACTAGATAATGGCGAAAAGAAGATGGTAGGAATTACCCGTGCACATTTAGAAGAAGATGCAGGAAAATCAATCCATGATTTATATGATGATTACACAGCAATTGACCTGAATCGAGCAGGAACACCATTATTAGAAATAGTATCTGACCCTGATATGAGTAATGCTAAAGAAGCAGTTGCTTATGCTAAAAAAATTCATGCATTGGTTCAATATATTGATATTTGTGATGGAAATATGCAGGAAGGATCTTTTAGGTGCGATGCTAATGTTTCTGTTAGAAGAGAGGGTGAGGAGTTAGGTACTAGAGCTGAAATAAAAAACATTAACTCATTTAAATTTTTAGAAAAAGCTATTAATCTCGAGGTTGAAAGGCAAATAGATATTTTAGAAGATGGAGGCTCTGTAGCTCAAGAAACTAGACTTTATGACTCAATTAAAAATGAAACACGGTCTATGCGCTCAAAAGAAGAAGCTAATGATTACAGATATTTTCCTGACCCTGACTTACTACCTGTTGTTATTGATGATGAGCTTCTTAAAGAAATTAAAGATCGACTGCCTGAACTTCCTACTGAAAAGAAGGCTAGGTTTATAGATAAGCTTGGGTTGAGTGAATATGATGCTGAAAACCTAACCTCGCAAAAGGCAATGGCTGATTACTATGAAATTATCATTGATAAGGGTGCAGATGTTAAGCTTTCAGCAAACTGGGTTATGGGCGAGCTTTCAGCCTCTCTAAATAAAAATCAAATTGATATTCAGGATTCACCAATATCAGCCTCTGAGCTTTTTAATCTAATTTCAAGAATTACTGATAATACTATATCAGGAAAAATAGCTAAAGATGTCTTTAGGCTCATGTGGGATGAAAAAAGAAGTGTTGATGAGATAATTAAAGATCAGGGCTTAGAACAAATGACAGATATTGGTGCTTTAGAGCCCATCATTGATGAAATCATTGCAAAAAATCTTAATCAAGTCGAGCAATTTAAAAATGGAAACACTAAGCTTTTAGGTTTTTTTGTTGGCCAAGTAATGAAAGCTACTCAGGGGAAAGCAAATCCAAAACAAGTTAATCAAATTTTAAATGATAGGCTCTCTTAAATACTTAAGTTTAGGCGATGATTACTTTGCTCAAGTTGAGACTAAAAAGCTTGAGAATAGTAAATTAGTTCATGTAAATCAAAGCCTTAAAAAAGACCTTAACTTAGACATGAGTGATGAAAATCTTTTAAGTATCTGCTCAGGTGAGAAAAAATTGGATGATGTAAATCCTATTTCTACAGTTTATGCAGGCCATCAGTTTGGTTACTTTGTGCCGCAGCTTGGAGATGGGCGCTCATGCCTTATTGGTGAAATTAGTAACTTTGAGGTTTCTTTAAAAGGAGCTGGAACCTCTCCCTTTTCTCGAGGTGCTGATGGACGAGCTGTTCTTAGATCAAGTATTCGAGAGTATTTATGTTCTATAGCCATGGAGGCTTTAAATATACCAACCACGAAGGCTTTAGCTCTTGTTGCGAGTGATACCAGTGTTTACCGTGAGCACCTAGAAAATGCATCAATTGTAACTCGTGTTGCAGAAAGCCATATTCGTTTTGGCCACTTTGAATTTTTTGCAGCTAGAGGCCAAACAGAAAACGTAAAAAAATTAGCTGATTTTGTTATTAAGCATCACCTGCCTCATGTTGATCAAGAAAATTATTTAGAATTGTTCAAGGAGGTAGTAAGGTCAACAGCATTAATGATTGCGCGATGGCAGGCCCAAGGATTTGCTCATGGCGTAATGAATACAGATAATATGTCGATCCTAGGGCTGACTATTGATTATGGACCATTCAGCTTCATGGAGACTTATAATCCTGGACTTATCTGTAATCATTCTGATACGCAGGGCCGGTATTCATTTGAAAAGCAGCCATCAGTCGCATTATGGAACTTACACCGCTTAGCTGATGCACTCAAGTCTCTTGTTAATGAGGCTCAGTTAAAAGAAGCTATTGCAGAATATGAACCGTCTTTAGTTAAAGAATATTCTTCATTGATGAGGAGGAAATTTGGATTACTGGAGGCTAATGATCAAGACAACTCATTAATTAATGAGTTTTTAGAGTTGCTTTATACTAATAAAAAAGATTACCACCGTTCTATGAGACAACTTTCAAGTGAGAGCGAGCATACATTGGGGGCTAATTTTGATTCTTGGTTTGAGCGTTATAAGGCTAGAATTGAAAAAGAGACTTCAAAGATGAATCAAAGGGTAACTATGATGCACAAGGTTAATCCTAAATACATTTTAAGAAATTATTTAGCTGAAGTTGCAATTCGAAAAGCAGAAGATTTAAATGAATACGATGAAATTGAAACTCTTTTCCAATTACTCAAAAAACCATTTGACAGCCATGATGGATATGAATCTTACGATAGTGAGCCCCCTGAGTGGGCTCAAAATCTAGAGCTTAGTTGCTCATCCTAATAATAACAAAGCAAACTGAAACCAGCTTAAAAGTAATCCCACGACTGGAAGAACTAAGTAATTAAAGCCACCAATAAACATAAGCCCAAGTAATATAAATAATCCATATTGCTCAAGTTGATTATATTGATATGCAAGACGATTTGGAAGAAGGGCACTGATTACTCTAGATCCATCAAGTGGAGGTATTGGTAGAAGATTAAAAACAGCTAAAACACAATTTACCATTATTCCGATACGGCCCATTTCTATTAAAACAGGAATATTCATATTAATAGCGAGAATCATAATAAACAGCCAGCATATAGCCATAAATAAATTTGCTCCTGGGCCCGCCAAAGCAACCCAGATCATTCCAGATTTTCCAGAGCGCAAGGCATTAAAATTAATGGGAACTGGCTTAGCCCAACCAAAGATAAATCCAGATGAAGATATTAATAAAAGCAATGGAATGGCAATTGTACCAACTGGATCGATATGTTTTACTGGATTGAGGGTAACTCTCCCCATCATTCTTGCAGTATGATCACCTAATTTACTTGCAACCCAGCCATGAGCAGCCTCATGAAGGGTGATTGCAAAAAGTAGAGGAATAATATAAATTAATAAAGTTTGAAAATCAGGCATTAGGTAAAATTGAATTATTTATTGATATGAAAACCATTTTATATGAAAAGCAGTGATTTTTTAATCTCAACAGTCAAAGAAGCGCCTAATGATGCTCAAATCATATCTCATCAATTAATGATAAGAGCTGGTTTGATTTCTAAGTTAGCATCGGGACTGTATTCGTATCTCCCAATGGGTTTAAGAATAATCCAAAAGGTAGAAAAAATAATACGTGAGGAGATGAATAAATCTAAAGCATTGGAAGTATTAATGCCAGTTGCACAGCCTGCTGAATTATGGAAAGAGTCAAAACGATGGGATGAGTATGGTCCTGAGTTATTACGCTTTAAAGATCGTCATGATAGAGATTTCTGCATGGGGCCAACTCATGAGGAGGTCATTACTAATATTGCTAAACAGTATCTGAGGAGTTACAAACAACTTCCAATTAACTTTTATCAAATTCAGACTAAATTTAGAGATGAAATTCGTCCACGTTTTGGAGTAATGCGCTCTAGAGAATTCATTATGAAGGATGCCTATTCATTTCATATTGATGAGGAGTCTCTTGGGGAAACTTATCAGATAATGCATCAAACCTATTGTAATATCTTTGATCGATTGGGACTTAATTACAGGCCTGTCTTAGCTGATTCTGGCTCTATTGGTGGTGATAGCTCACATGAGTTCCATGTTCTAGCAGAGTCTGGAGAGGATGCAATTTGTTTTTCTGATAGTTCAGACTATGCTGCAAATATAGAGAGGGCAGAAACACTTCCTCAGGAAAAGCCAAAGACTGCTGAACAACCTTTAGAGAAAGTTGAAACGCCAGGAGTTAAAACTATTGCTGACGTTTGTAATTTACTAAAAGTTGAGCCATCAAGTGCCATCAAAACATTAATTGTTGAAGGTAGTGATGAGAATTTAGTTGCTCTAGTGTTACGCGGCGACCATGAATTAAATGAGGTTAAGGCATCAAAAATTGATGGAATTAAACAACCATTTCAAATGGCAGAAGAAGGAGTTGTCAAGAAAAAACTTGACTGCTCTTTTGGCTCCATTGGTGTTGTGAATCTTGATATTCCAATTATTGTAGATTTTGCAGCGGCATCTTTGTCTGATTTTGTATGCGGGGCTAATGAAAATGATAAGCACTTTACTGGTGTAAATTGGGAGCGAGATACTAAACAAATTATTACTGCTGATTTACGCAATGTTGTTTCGGGCGATCCTTCACCAGATGGTAAAGGTAGTCTTGAAATAAAAAGAGGTATTGAGGTAGGGCATATTTTTCAATTAGGAACTAAGTATTCAGATTCAATGAATTCTAATGTTATTGGAGAAGATGGCAGAGCAGTTAATATGAATATGGGGTGTTATGGTATTGGAGTAACAAGAGTTATAGCTGCAAGTATTGAGCAGAATCATGATGATAGAGGGATTATTTTTCCTGAAGCTATTGCTCCTTTCCAGCTTGTTATTGTTCCAATTAATTACAACAAGTCATCACGAGTTAAGGCTTTGGCAGATCAGCTTTATATGGACTGTCTAGAGCAAAATATTGAAGTGTTGCTTGATGATCGAAAAGAGCGTCCTGGAATAATGTTTGCAGACTCTGAGCTTATTGGAATACCACATCGACTGGTCATTAGTGATACTCATGCTGATAATGGTAAAATTGAATATAAATCAAGAAAAATGCCCGATAAAGTTGAAGTGGATTTTAAGCAAGTAGTAAGCTATATTCTTGATAAGTTTGATTGATGGCATTTTTTCAATATCTTATTCCTCAGCATTTTTTATCAAGGCTGATGTTCCGATTTGCCAGAATAGAAAATTCTTGGGTTAAAAATAATTTTACTCGCTGGTTTATTAAACAATACCAAGTTAATCTCTTAGAAGCTGAAATCGAAAACATCGAGGATTTTATTTCCTTTAATGATTTTTTTACACGTGCAATTAAGCCAAGTTTAAGACCAATATCTGAATCGGATATTATCTCCCCTGTTGATGGCGTTGTTTCTCAGTCTGGTAAAATTTATAATTCTCAAATTGTCCAAGCCAAAGGTCGTAAATATAGCATTTCAGCGTTAATTGCTGATAAGCCATTTAAAGAAATACAAAATGGAAGTTTTGCAACAATATATTTATCACCTAAAGATTATCATCGTATTCATATGCCATGTGATGGCGCTTTGATTTCGATGAAATATGTACCAGGTGACCTTTTTTCAGTTAACCAGAATACCGTAGATAATATTGATGGGGTTTTTGCTCGAAATGAACGTTTAGTTTGTTTATTCGAAACTGATTTTGGCGTTATGGTTTTTGTATTAGTTGGCGCAATTTTTGTAGGATCGATGCAAACTTCATGGGAGGGTTTAATCACCCCACCTTATTCTAAAGCAGTTAAAAACTATGATTATAAAGATCATCAGATTAAGCTATTAAAAGGCGATGAATTGGGCCGTTTTAACATGGGCTCTACAGTTATCATGTTGATGCCAGAGGGCTCCCCTGAGCTTAATCTTGAGGTTGGACAGGCCCTTAAAATGGGCCAATCAGTTACAGGTTAACTATACAGTTTCTAACTTATCCATAGCCTCAATTTGCGCCTCAAACTCCATTAAACGCTTATAGACACTTGCGAGCTCAATAATAGTAGGCCATGCTTTAAAAAGGTATTGGAGAGAGCCTTCTACTCTTCCAAACGCCCTAATTATTTGCTGCATTACTCCTAATGTCATAACTCCAGCAACTATAGCAGGGGCTAAAATAACATATGCAACTAATACATTTGCTTGAAGATAGGCAAGCCTTACAATATTAAAGTATAGGTAATACAAGTAATTCTTATAATTAATCTTTCTAACGCCTTCAAAAAGTTCATCAATATCTTTTGGCCTAACGGTGCCATCATCCTCCGCAATAACAAGTATTTTTCGATAGGAAGCTTCTCTTTTTTGAAGGTCATATTCTATACCTACAAGACCTAAGATCCATGAAGCTCCAATCATTAGAAGCGTTCCACCTACAGCCCAAATAAGGGCGCCAGTTACTAGGCCATATTCCCAGTCACCAAACCACATAATTGGAATACCGACTGCTAATCCCATTAATAACGGAAAGTACTCTATCAAAACCATGATAGATTCAATTAAAGCTGTTCCAAGACTTTCCATGATTCTAGAAAATCTAACAGTGTCTTCTTGAACACGCTGAGAGGCTCCTTCAATAGTTCGTGCTTTTTCGTAAACACTATGGTAGAACTCAACCATTGATGCTCTCCATCTAAATAAGAAGTGAGCTGTAAGGAATGAGGTTGCAAGGCCTAAAGCTATAGCTATTGCAGCAAGTTTTGCAAAGCTCCATAATCCACCGGTATATTCATCCATCGTAATTGCATTTGGAGCCCCAAGTGCTTTTTGAATCATGTCATAAAATTCACCAAACCATTCATTTATCATCACATCAATTTGAACTGTTATCCATAATGAGCTGAGAATAATTGCAGAGCCAAGATAGGCCCAAAGAAACCATTTTTTTTCAGTAAAAAATTTAAACATTATTTTTCCTTTTTGATTTGGAGATAGTTATTTATTGGTAATGATAATACCTAATTAACTTTGGTGATTTTAACAAGTTTTACACCTTGCTTATTTACCTGAACGATTTCAATAATTAGTGAATCCACTTTAAAAGAAACATTGTGTTGAGGGAAGCTTTGAAGTTGCTCAAGGATAAGACCATTAAGTGTTTTTGCATTGTCAAAAGGAAGGTTAACTTTAAGTTCTGCATTTAACTCGCGAATACTTATCCTAGGGTCTACAAGGTAACTTCCATCAGATTGTATATTGATTTCATCTATACTTTCACCTTGGGAGGAGGTAAATTGCCCAACAATCTCTTCCAAAATATCATCTAAAACAACCATACCTTGAACCTCTCCATATTCATCAACAACAATACCAAGTCTTCGTTTTTGAGTTTTAAAGTGTTCAAGTTGTTGAGATAGAGGGGTGCCTTCAGGAATAAAATAAGGCTCTCTTATTATCTCTTTAATTTTGGACATATTGATTTCATCTCTGGCGTATATATTAACAACATCCCTCATATGAATAGTTCCTATAATATTATTTTCAGAGCCATCAAAAATTAGTAAGCGAGTATGTTGGATTCTTTTCAATTGTTCAAATAATTCTTCTTCATTATTAATATCTGCACTTACGAGTTCGTGATGAGGAATCATAATGTCATCAACTTTGACTTTTTCAAGATCAATAATATTAAGAAGCATATTTTGGTAACTCTTAGATAACACTGATTTTGAATCAACAACAGCCATCCTGAGTTCTTCAGAGTTGAGAATATCTTTACTAATGTTCTTCAGTCCAAGAAAATTTAGAATAGATTTTGATATCAAAGATATTAGATATATTAGTGGCTTAAAAATTTTAATTAGAAGATCAAGAAGCCAGGAGGCAGGCAAAGCAATTTTTTCAGGGTTTTTTGCTGCAAATGTTTTTGGGGTGTTTTCAGCAAAAATTAAAATAACTAATGTTAAAGCTAAAGAGGCAATAATTACTGATCCCTCACCCCAAATCTTCAGAGCAAGAAGCGTTGCTATACTTGCAGCAAGTATATTAACAAAGTTGTTTCCTAGAAGAATTCCACCAATTAAGTAATCAATATTTTTTAGAAGCCTTTCTACTCTTTGTGCCTGAAGATTGTTTTTTGAGCTCAAGGTTTTTAGACGATAGCGATTCAATGCCATCATCGAAGTTTCAGATGCAGAAAAGAAAGCCGAAGCTAGAATTAGTACAAACAGTAAAACACTAAGCCAAAAAGTGGAAAGTGATTCCAATTAGTCACCCAAAATAATCAATCAAAGTTTATTTTAACCTTAAATTAGTCAAAAGTCTCTGAACAACTTGTTTGAGAGATTTATGATTGGTTTATAAAGGCAGCTAGACCAGGATATTTAGCTTCATCACCAAGCTCTTCTTCAATTCGAAGGAGTCGGTTATATTTAGCTAATCTGTCAGATCTAGACAAAGATCCTGTTTTAATTTGACCACAATTTGTTGCAACTGAAAGGTCTGCAATGGTTGTGTCTTCTGTTTCGCCGCTTCTATGAGACATAACACATGTATAGCCGGCATCTAGAGCCATTTTCATTGCATCAAAGGTTTCAGTCAGAGTGCCAATCTGGTTAACTTTTATTAGAATAGAGTTTGCTATATTATTTTTAATACCTTTAGCAAGGATCTTACTATTTGTTACAAATAAATCATCACCAACAAGTTGAACAGAATTTGATAATTTTTGAGTAAGCATCTCCCAGCCCTCCCAATCATTCTCGTCCATACCATCTTCGATCGAAATAATTGGGTACTTCTCAACCCATGATGCAAGGTACTCTGTAAATTCAGAGTTAGTAAGTTTTAAGCCTTCTGAGGCCAAATTATAAGTTCCATTCTTATAGAATTCTGAGCTTGCTGCGTCTATCCCAATAAATATATCTTTTCCAGGGGTATAGCCGGCATTATTAATCGCTTCAATAATAACTTCTAGCGCTTCTTCATTTGATTTTAGATCTGGAGCAAATCCACCTTCATCACCAACTGCAGTATTTAATGCTTTTTGTTCAAGTACTGCTTTTAAATGATGAAATACTTCAGTGCCATATCTTAATGCTTCTTTAAAACTAGGAGCACCTGCAGGAATTATCATAAACTCTTGAATATCAACACTATTATTGGCATGCTCACCACCGTTAATAATATTCATCATTGGGACAGGCATTTGAAAAGTTTCTGAAAAGTCAAATGAACGAAATAATGATTGGTTTTTATTTTGCGCATTTGCATGAGCGCAGGCTAAAGAAACAGCTAATATTGAGTTTGCACCTAATCTAGATTTTGTATCAGTGCCATCCATATCAATCATTTTATGATCAATGGCTTTTTGATTAGATACATCCATACCTTTAAGGGAGTCACTAATCTCAGTATTAATAAAATTAACAGCTTTTAAAACACCTTTGCCCAGATAGCGGCTTTTATCACCGTCTCTAAGCTCTAAAGCCTCTCTTTGTCCCGTAGATGCTCCTGATGGAACAATAGCCCTTCCAAGAATACCATTAGTTAAAATAACATCAGCTTCAACCGTAGGGTTACCTCTTGAATCCAGTACTTCACGTGCAATAATTTTTTTAATCATCTTTAAAAAAGGTTTTTAAGTTGGAGAAAAAAGTAATTTTATACTTGTGTAATTAATACTATGTTACAAATTGTTTCAAGTTTACTCAAAGAATGACTTCATTTTTCCAAAAAATGAATTTGACTCTGGGTGATGCTTTGCTTCACAAGAGTCTGAAAACTCTTTTAATAATTTTTTCTGTTTAGAGTTTAGATTAATGGGAGTTTCAATTTTCACCTGGCAAAGTAAATCGCCTGATCCATTATGTCTCATAGCAGGCATACCCTTACCGCGTAGTCTAAATAATTTAGAGGATTGCGTTCCTGCAGGGACTTTAATTTTGAGTTTGCCTTGCAAGGTTGGAACCTCTATTGAGCCACCAAGGGCAGATGTTGCAAAATCAATAGGGACTTCGCAATATAAATCATTTCCATCACGCTCAAAAATTGAATGTTCTTTAATCTGAATTTGAACATAAAGATCTCCATGAGGTCCACCACGTAATCCAGCTTCACCTTCACCGCTCAATCGAATTCGATTTCCAGTATCTACACCGGCAGGAATTTTAACTGAAAGAGTTTTTTGGCTTCTTACAACACCCTGACCACGACATGTACCACAAGGAGATTCAATTTTTTCACCTGAACCATTGCATTGATTACAAGGCCTTTGGACAGCAAAAAAACCTTGCTGCATAGTTGTTTGCCCTGTTCCGCGACAATTTACACAAGTTTTTACAGAGGTACCAGGTTTGGCGCCACTTCCAGAGCAAGGCTCACAGGTATCATTTTTGGGAACTCGAATTTTTACAGTATCACTTTCTGCGGCTTGCTTTAAATCTATTTCTAGGTCATAGCGAAGGTCAGAGCCTCTGTTATCTGGCTTTGAGTTGCCTCCACCAAAAATATCACCAAAAATATCACCAAAGCCACCACCAGATCCACCAAATGGATTTCCACCACCAAAGCCATTACCACCTTGCTCAACTCCTGCATGACCGAATTGGTCGTAGGCTGATCTTTTTTGAGGGTCTGAAACTACATCATATGCTTTACGGACTTCTTTAAATTTTTTCTCGGAAC
The DNA here is from genome assembly GCF_048085745.1 of Candidatus Pseudothioglobus sp. Uisw_086. Lineage (GTDB taxonomy): Bacteria > Pseudomonadota > Gammaproteobacteria > PS1 > Pseudothioglobaceae > Pseudothioglobus. Next base: position 526,986 of record NZ_CP159803.1, read on the forward strand.
CAGCTTTATCATCAGCATTTCTATCAGGATGATATTTCATTGCAAGACGCTTGTAGGCTTTTTTAATTTTGGCCTCGTCTGCACCTTTATCAACGCCTAAAATTTCGTAATAATCTCTTTCTGCCATGTGTCCCTTATATTATTAAACCTCCCATGCACAGGACAAGGGAGGTTTTATTTTTATTGCGTTTATTATATTACTTACTTTTCTTCATTAACCTCTTCAAAGTCAGCATCTACAACATCATCATTCCCTTCAGATTTATCAGCTTCACCACCTTCAGCTGTAGCTTTTTCTTGAGCTTTTTGAGCTAAAACTTGCGCTTTTTCACTTAAATTTTGAACTTGAGTATCAATTGCTTCTTTATCATCACCTTTGATACTTTCTTCAAGCTCACTAAGCGCTGTTTCGATTGCACTTTTTTCATCGCCAGAAATTTCATCTTTTAGTTCTTCTAGGGATTGTTTTGTAGAATGTACTAAAGAATCAGCCATATTCCTTGATGTTACAAGTTCATGGAATTTTTGATCTTCTTCAGCATGCGCTTCAGCATCCTTAATCATTTTCTCAACCTCTTCATCAGAAAGACCACTTGAAGATTTGATTGTTATAGATTGTTCTTTTCCAGTATTTTTATCTTTAGCAGATACATTCAAGATACCATCAGAGTCAAGATCAAGAGAAACTTCAATCTGAGGCTGGCCTTTAGGTGCATTTGGAATGCCTTCAAGGTTAAACTGACCAAGTGATTTATTTGCACTAGCAACCTCTCTTTCACCCTGAAGAACATGAACTGTTACTGCCGATTGGTTATCTGCAGCAGTTGAAAAGACTTGAGATTGGTTAGTTGGAATTGTTGTATTCTTCTCAATCAACTTAGTCATTACGCCGCCCATCGTTTCAATACCTAGTGATAGCGGCGTTACGTCAAGCAGTAAGACGTCTTTAACATCTCCACCTAAAACACCAGCTTGAATGGCTGCACCCATAGCAACAGCTTCATCAGGATTTAAATCTTTCTTGGGCTCTTTGCCAAAAAAATCTTTTACCATTTCTTGAACTTTAGGCATTCTAGTTTGACCACCAACAAGGATAACTTCATCCACGTCACCACTTGATAGTCCAGCATCTTTAAGTGCTAATTTGCAGGGATCTATTGATCGTTTTAATAAATCAGCAACTAGAGATTCTAGCTTTGACCTTGTCATTTTGATATTAAGATGTTTTGGACCAGAGGCGTCCGCAGTGATGTATGGCAAACTTACTTCAGTTTGTTCTGATGAAGATAGTTCAATTTTTGCTTTCTCAGCAGCTTCTTTAAGTCTTTGAAGCGCCATCGCGTCTTTAGACAAATCTAAACCCTGTTCTTTTTTAAATTCTTCTACTAAATAGTTAATTATTCTATGATCAAAATCTTCACCACCTAAAAATGTGTCACCATTCGTTGAAAGAACTTCAAAGTGTTTTTCACCATCAATATCCTCCATTTCAATGATAGAAACATCAAATGTTCCACCACCTAAATCATAAACTGCAACTTTTTTATCACCTGTAGATTTATCAACGCCATATGCCAATGCAGCAGCTGTAGGCTCGTTTATAATTCTTTTAACGGTTAGTCCTGCGATTTTTCCAGCATCCTTAGTTGCTTGACGTTGAGAGTCATTAAAGTAGGCCGGGACGGTAATTACTGCTTCAGTAACTTCTGATCCTAAATAATCTTCAGCCGTTTGTTTCATTTTTTGAATTACACGAGCAGATATTTCTGGAGCTGCCATTTTTTTACCTTTAACCTCAACCCAGGCGTCACCATTTTTAGCTTTTATGATTTTATAAGGAACAAGATCAATATCTTTTTGAACGGCTTCTTCATCAAAGCGACGCCCAATTAACCTTTTGATAGCATATAGCGTGTTTTCGGGATTTGTAACTGCCTGTCTTTTAGCAGGCTGTCCTACTAAGATCTCATCCGAATCTTTAGGGTAAGCAATAATAGAAGGTGTTGTACGATTTCCTTCTGAGTTTTCAATTATCTTAGCAACACCCCCATCCATCACAGAGACACATGAGTTTGTTGTTCCTAAATCAATTCCAATTATTTTTGACATTCCATATACTCCTTGTATTTTTATATAAACCCTATTTAGGGATTTAAAATATTATTTCAAGGTATTAATGAAATTATTTTTGAAGCGTCTCGAGGAGTATTGTTTTGACTTGGGCTGGAACAAAAGGACTGATATCACCCCCAAGAGATAGAATTTCGCGAACCAAAGAAGACGAAATATTAGCAAACTCTTCGGAGGGAGTCATAAATAAAGTTTCAATTTCTGAATTGAGGCGCTTATTCATTCCGCTAAGTTGAAACTCATATTCAAAATCTGATACAGCTCTAAGACCTCTAATAATTATTTGAGCATCATGGTCTCTTGCAAAGTCAACTAGAAGAGAATTAAAACTTAAAACTCTAGTGTTGCTTAGAGATTTTATTGAGCTCTCAACTGCTCCAACCCTTTGATCAATAGATAAAAAACTAGATTTATTAGCATTTTGAGTAATGGCAATAATTACTTCATCAAAAATTTTTGATGCACGCTTTATTAGATCAACATGCCCATTAGTAATTGGGTCAAAAGAACCAGGATATATTGCAATTTTTTTCATATTGTCTCAAAGCTTATCAGACAATAGTGAACATTACCTGATTTTTTCTGTTTTCTGATTATACAGTCATATTCAATTTGATTTTTTAGGAGCGCAGGTGTTATTTCGAACTCAGACTCAATATAAATCTGGCTTTCATTATGTAAGTAATTTTTTTGAGATAACAGTTCAAGAGTTATTGGTATTAAATTTTGGTTGAATGGAGGGTCTAAAAAAACTAAATCGAAGGGCTTGTTATTTTGTTTATCAAGAAAGATAACTGAATCAGTATTATTCAGTTGATATTGAGAGTTACTAAGGAGCTTAAAATTTAACTCAAGGTTTTTAAAGACTTTTCTATTTTTTTCAATTAAGCAGACTTTTTTGGCTCCTCTGGATATTGCCTCCAGGCTAAGAGCCCCACTTCCAGCAAAAGGATCAATAATTGTCTTATTGGCAATATCAAATTGGAGCCAATTAAAAAGGGTTTCCCTTGTTTTGCCAGGAGTAGGGCGAAGACCTTCAGCGTCAGGAAAGTTAAATTTCCTTCCTTTAAGATTCCCTGCAATTATTTTAAAAGTATTGTCTTTGATAAGGCTAAAGTAATTAAATGGTAAGTTAAGATTCTAGATATGATTTTAGTCTAGATATTTTTGATCTCCATCCACTGTTAATAGAGACCCCTTTATTACCTCTAATGAATTTAACAAGATTTTTTGAAGAGCAAATAAGTTCAGGAGCAATATCATATTCAATTGCAATTTTTTTAATATATTCCTGTGCTTGATTTTTCTTTATCTTCTCATCAGCAGATAACGGTTTTTGAGTTTCAAGAGGGGCATGAAAGTTAGTTTCAATCTGGTTGGTGTTTAGGAATTTTTCAAAAAGCTTTTTAGAGCTTGAAGATAGCTTATTTCTACCAGTAGCGTAATCTATTAGGCGCTCATCAGACATTATCCATTTGCGAGGTTTATTTTCTTTCTTTGCAGTATCTTCTCGCCACATTACTAAGTTTATTGCCTGTTTTTGAGAATCAGAGTTAATTTTTGAAATTCCACTAGTTTTTTTTATAATTTTCTTGAAATTAGGCTCATAAAGATTTTTATCCAATAAAAAGCCAGACTCCTCCCATAGCCACTCCAGTTTTTCACTTTTAATTAACTCAGCTTTAAGAGTCGTGTAATGAGGAAGCAGGTACTTCACATCATCAAGAGCGTACTGTAATACATCCTCAGGAAGAGGCCTAGTTTTCCAGTCGAACCGCGTATATTTTTTTTCTAGATAAACACTTTGTAGCGTTTCTGTTAATGCTTGGTATGACACCTGAAGAGGATAATTTAACAGTGAAGCCGCAATTTGAGTATCAAAAATTGCATGTGGCATCCGTTGAGATAGGTGGTAAAGGGCTTCAATGTCTTGCCTAGCAGAGTGAATAACCCATATAGTTTCACTATCATATAGTTTTTCAAAAAGAGGCTCAAGATTCTTTATTGCAAGAACATCTATACATTCTAAGTCACTTCCAGCTGCAATTTGAATTAGGCAAAGTTCAGGGAAATATGAATCAATCCTTCTAAACTCAGTATCAATTGCAAGAAGAGATTGATCTTGGATACTTTGCAGATATTTGTTAAGTTGTGACTCGCTTATTATCAAAAGAATTATCTCAAATGTATTGTTGTATTTTATCAACAACTCATGCTAGTAATAATTCATTTATGAGATAATGAAAACACTTTAATATTTTATCAACAAAATTTATGTTGTTAAATCAAGCTTTTTCTATAAAAGAAGCTCCTCGCGCCTTGTTTTGGATAGGCATCTTTTTGATTTCATTTTCTGGAATGTTTTATCTCGGTTTAAATCCTGAGTTAATTGAGAAGTGGTATTTAGTTTTGGTTGGGTTTAATGTCTTAATGAGCTTAATTGCGATATATTACATTGTACTTTCCATGAGAAAGTTAAAACTAAATACGGAGCAAGGAGTAATTGGATCAAGATTCACCTGGTCTTTTATAAAAATTGTTCCAGTATTAGTTTTACTTCCAGTGCTATCGTTCTATTTATTTTCTTTTGGATCAATAAGAGATAACCTTCAAATTGCTGAAATGCAATTTGATGAATTTAACTTAAAGGTGGGCGGTGAGGTTGATGAACTCTATAGGAATACTAATAATGTTGCTATTAAGTATTATGAGGATAAAACACGCAATATAGGAAAGCTTGTCAATTATTTTGATGCGCCTAGGAAACCTGTTGCGCAAATGCAGTCAGTGCTAGACCTTTTAGTTGCTGACTTTTGGGCTTGTGAGTTAAAGCTATATGACTCTCAAATGAATCTTGCTGCAACGAGTAAAAGAGATGATTCAACCTGCTTATTGGATGGCTATACAGCTTCAACTGATGAGTTTACTTTAATTGCACACTATTCTTCAGATATCAATATTGAGAGTCTCGTTGTAAGGATGACTCGCTTTCGTGCTGCTGCAAAAGATGCTGAGTTAACACTTAATTCCTCTATTATTAAAACTCGTTTTCTGATCGACTTTACCTCAACAATTCTATTATCGGTCTTAAGTGCTTTGCTTATTGTTTTTCGTATGATTGATCAGTTAATGAGGCCAATGCATAACTTATCAGTTGCTACTAGAGAAATTTCTTCTGGAAACTACGATGTAGAAATTAAACAAGATCCTAAAAATAAGGATATGCAAGATTTAATAGGACATTTTAATGAAATGAGCAGTAGAATCAGGCAATCTAGAGAGGGTCTTGATACACATAACCTTTATTTAGAAACTATTCTAAAGTACTCTTTTGGTGTTATTGCCCTTAACCAAGATAAGAAGATACAAATTATTAATCCAGTTATTGGCAAAATTCTTCAAATTGAAGATGAGACGAAATTTATTGGGCAGTCGTATGATGTTGTTGTTAAAAATTATGAGAATCTAAGTCCACTTTTTTCATTTATTCAAGAGGAGATTGATCAAGATTCATTAGAGTGGGATAAAGAAATTGAGTTAACACTTGATGATAGGAGTCGCCTTATTTATTGTCAAGGCGCAATCTTGGAGGTGGAAAATAAAACTCTTGGTTACGTAATTATAATAACTGATATTTCCAAGCTAAATAGAGCACAAAAGAAAGCTGCATGGGGGGAGGTTGCTGTTCGTATGGCACATGAAATTAAGAATCCGCTTACTCCAATATTACTTTCTGCACAGAGGCTTAGGAATTTATTTTTAGAAAAGCTAGATAAGAAGGACTCTGCAATTATAAATAAAACAACTCAAACTATTATGGACCAGGTTGCATCTATGGACTCTATGGTTAGTGCTTTTGCAAATTATGCAAATACACCTGAAATTCAAAAAACCCCATCTTCACTAAATTCCCTAATAAATAAGTCAGCCGCCCTATATGATAATCATGATGGCATAAGGGTCGACTTAGACCTGAGTGGAGATCTACCTAAATTGCAACTGGATCGAGATGCTATTTCTAGAGTGTTAATTAATTTAATTAAAAATGCAACTGAAGCGAGGAAAGAAAAAAATAAACTAAATATTAAAATTAAATCTAGCATTAGCAAAACAGAAGGAATAGTCCGATTAACAATTATTGATGATGGTGAAGGGTTTCCTGAAGATATTATTGATAAAGTTTTTGAGCCTTATATTACAACAAAGGAAAAAAGTGGAGGGCTTGGGCTTGCCATAGTGCAAAATATTATCGAGCAGCATGATGGTCAGATATTTGCAAGCAATGTAAAACCGCATGGGGCTAGAATAACAATTGAATTCAGTATAATTGATGCTCTAAGGGAGATGAAATGAAACAAGATTCTACATTTGGCAAAATATTGATTATCGATGATGAGAGAGATAATACTGAAATTATTAAAGATATTCTTGAAGATGTAAGTTATACGACCATGCTAGCTAGAAGTGCTAGTGAAGCAAAAATAATAGTAGCCGCTAACACTTTTGATTTAATACTAATGGATGTTTGGATGCCTGGTCAAGATGGTATTTCACTTTTATCAGAATGGCACTCTGAGGGCTTATCAACTCCTGTAGTAATGATGTCAGGGCATGCTGAGCCAAGTGATATAGTTAGAGCGATGAAGCTTGGTGCTGTAGATTTTTTAAAAAAACCCCTTCATGATTTTTTACCAATATTGAGAAATATTATGACTCGTAAAGAGCCAGAAAAATCAACTCAGCAAGTTAGTGGTATTGATTATTCCCTTAAGCTTAAAGAAGCTAGAAATATTTTTGAAAGTCAATATTTACTTCACCATCTTTCAGTTAATGATAATAATATTGCAGTTGTTGCAGAGATTGCGGGCTTAGAAAGAACAACGCTATATAGAAAACTTAAAGATTTAGGGATTGATAAGAAATGAAAATATTAATTCTAGGCGCTGGCCAAGTTGGATCAACTCTTGCAAAGTACCTTTGTTCAGATGACGATAACGATATTACAATTGTTGATCAAAAAGAAGAAATGTTGACCCCATTACAGAGGCATTTAGATATAAAAACTGTCATTGGCTATGGAGCATATCCTAGCGTTTTAGAAAAAGCTGGTATTAAATCCATGGACGTAGTTATTGCTGTAATGCGCTCTGATGAGCGAAATATGGTTGCTTGCAGAATGGCGCATACCTTATATAACGTAAAGAAAAAGATTGCTCGAATAAGGACCACTGAATATTTACTCAGACCGGAAATATTCTCTAATGATGCTTTACCAATAGACTTTTTAATTACACCTGAGAATTTAATTACTGAATATATTCAGGGTATTGTAGAGCAGCCTGGGGCCTCTCAAGTATTTGATTTTGAAAATGGACTAGTTCAACTAGTTGAAACGCGCGCTTTCATTGGAACGCCAATTGTTAATAGACCAATTAAAGAGCTCCATGAGCATATGCCTGATGTAAAAATACGCATAGTAAGTCTTTACCGAAATGAAAAAGCCATCCCTGCTAAAAGTGATACCATTATAAGAGAGGGAGACCAAGTCTACTTCCTAGCTAAAAAAGATCATATTTCTAGAGCTTTAAAAGAGTTTAGACGTGCTGAAAATACCTATCAAAAAATCTTCATTGCTGGAGGAGGAAGTATTGGTATTAATGTTGCTAGACTTCTTGAGGAGACTCACAATATAAGGATTATTGAGCTAAGTGAAGATAGAGCTAAGTATTTAAGTGAGAAGCTTAATAATACCTTGGTGCTTCAAGGTAACGCTTCTGATGAAGACCTGCTAAAGGAGGAAGGCATTGAAAATACAGATCTATTTTTAGCTTTAACTGACTCAGATGAAGTAAATGTTATTGTATCAATTTTAGCTAAGCGTTTAGGTGCTCATAAAACTATTGCACTAGTCAAGCGTGATGTTTATGCAGCTCTCGCTGAGCAAAGTGGAGATGTAGATATTATTGTTTCTCCTGACCAAATTACAGTAAGTGGAATCTTATCTCATCTTAGGAAGGGTGACTGTATGAAGGTTCATTCCTTGCAGCATGGAAAAGCTGAGGCAATAGAGATAGTGGTTCATGGCAATGAAAAAACATCTGAGGTAGTTGGAGTTCAAATTAAAGATTTGCCTTTACCTGAAGATGTAGTGGTTGGAGCTATTGTAAGAAATGATGAATTATTAATGGGCTCAAAAAAACTAGTTATAGAAGAGGGAGACCACGTTTTAATGGTATTAATGGATGTTGGTAAAATTCATGAAGTTGAGACTTTATTCCTTGAGAATGATTAGTAGTTACTTCCAATCAAATACTAAAAAGGTATGGGCTAAATGCAGTTAAGTATTGTTGCAAAAACTTTAGGCCTTCTTTTAATGGTTTTCAGTTTTGCGCAGGTACCTCCAATATTAGTAGACTTGATATACTCAGAAGGCGAGTACCTAACTTTTGTATTTTCATTTATCCTGACAGTGTTTGGAGGCCTTGTATTATGGTGGCCATTTAGAGCAATTAAGAAAAGCTTTCGACTTAGAGAAGGCGTTTTAATAGTAGTCAGTTTTTGGATTGTTTTATCTCTTTTTGGAACACTGCCTTTTCTAATAACTGAATCGATTAGTAATCTTACATTTTCTAATGCATTTTTTGAGTCAATGTCTGGCTTAACAACAACGGGCGCGACTGTTTTAAGTCAACTTGATGATTTACCCAAAAGTATTCTTTTTTATAGGCAACAACTTCAGTGGCTTGGAGGTATGGGAATTATTGTTCTTGCTGTTGCAGTCTTGCCTCTATTGGGCGTTGGAGGAATGGAGCTTTATCATGCAGAGTCAAGTGGTATTGCGAAAGATAGGCTTACGCCAAAGTTGCGAAATACTGCGATAGCTCTTTGGAAAATTTACCTTTCGTTGACTGTTTTATGCGCACTTGCTTATTTCTTTTCAGGAATGTCTATTTTTGATGCGATTAGTCACAGTTTTTCTACGGTTGCAATTGGGGGTTTTTCAACTCATGACGGCTCTATTGGTTATTTCAACTCGATACCAATAGAAATGATTGCTATGTTTTTTATGTTTTTAGCGGGTGTTAACTTTTCATTACACTTTGTGGCGTGGAATAACCGCTCACTAGTTGATTACATTAAAGATTCTGAATTTAAAACCTATGCAATGGTTTTATTTTCTGCATCTGCTATTGTAATAATTGCTCTTTCTCTAAATGGTGAGTATGGCTCAACTTCAGAAACAATAAGACACAGCTTATTTCAAACTATCTCAATAGCTACCACAACCGGCTTTACCTCACAAAATTACAGTAACTGGCCTGCAGCAATTCCCGTTTTCCTAATAATGGTTAGTTTTATTGGCGCATGTGTTGGGTCAACTGGAGGCGGAATTAAAGTGGTTCGGGTACTAGTCATGTTTAGATTAGGAATGAAAGAAATACATAAGTTTATACGCCCTAATGCTCAGGTTAGTATTAAGTTAAATAAGGCAAGTATTAATGAAAAAGCCTTAGTTTCAGTTCTTGGTTTCTTTTCACTATACGCTATTTCTTTTATTTTTATTATGATGTTGTTAATGTTTGCAGGTTTAGATCAGGTAACTGCCTATTCTGCAACAGCAGCAACGATGAATAACCTTGGCCCAGGCCTTGGAGAAGTAGCACAAAACTATGGATCTCTGGGCGAAACAGCTAAGTGGATTTTGAGTTTTTCAATGCTTATTGGAAGGCTTGAGGTTTTGACCATTATTGCCATTTTCCATAGGGCTTTTTGGAGGCATTAATAAGTTTATCAGCCCCACCAGGATGGCAGGGCCGATAGAGTAACTTTTTACAATAACGGCGCAATTACTAAACTTACAATCGCCATTACATTGATAAGAATGTTCATGGCTGGACCAGAGGTATCCTTAAACGGGTCACCAACAGTATCCCCTACAACAGTAGCTGCATGAGTATCAGTACCTTTGCCGCCTAAATTTCCTTTTTCAACATACTTCTTAGCGTTATCCCAAGCACCGCCTGCATTAGCCATCATTAAAGCCATTAGAACACAGCCAAGAAGAGCACCACCAAGCATTCCACCAAGTGCCTCAGGACCAATAAGGAATCCTACAATAACGGGGGCTGCTACTGCAATGACTCCTGGAAGAATCATTTTCTTAAGTGCTGCAGTTGTAGCAATATCAACGCATTTAGCAGTATCTGGCTCTGCTTTACCTTCTAGAAGTCCTTTTATCTCTTTAAACTGTCTTCTTACTTCTTCAATCATTTCAAAAGCAGCATCTCCAACAGCAGTCATCGTAAGAGAGGCTATTAAGAATGGAATCGTGCCACCAATAAATAAGCCAATTAAAACGTCTGCACTATTTAACTCGAGTATAAAGTTCATACCCATTGCGGCGTAATTAGCACTAACCGTCTCAGTATAGGCAGTAATAATCGCAAGAGCAGCAAGAGCAGCAGCGCCGATCGCAAATCCCTTACCAATAGCTGCAGTTGTATTGCCAAGCTCATCAAGAGAGTCTGTAATCTTACGAGTATCCTCTCCAAGTCCAGCCATTTCTGCAATGCCGCCTGCATTATCTGCAATTGGTCCATAAGCATCAATTGCCATAGTCATACCGACCGTTGCAAGCATTCCTATTGCAGCAATACCAACACCATACAAGCCAACAAAAAGATTAGAGACATAAATAATTAAGCAAATCATCAATACTGGAATTACAACAGATTGCATTCCTATTGCTAAGCCTTTAATCATTACTGTTGCAGCACCAGTTTTTCCAGATTCCGCAATATCTCTAATTGGCTTTCCAGCAGTATAGTATTCAGTAACAAGACCAATAATGATTCCGCCAAAGCTTCCCATTAGGACAGCTACCCAAATAGAATTTGAGACATCTAAAAAATCGATTAGGAAGTAAGATGTAACGATAAATAATAAAGCAGAGCCAATTGTTCCCATTCTCAAAGCAGATTCAGGTGATTTATTTGAAGATAATTTAACAAATAAAATTCCAAGAATTGAGCACACTAAGCCAAGTGATGCAAGCGCTAAAGGAAGAGACATTAACTCAGCTCGGTTTCCACCAAGTGAAGTAAGGCCATCAATAGCAAGAGTAGAGGCAATTGCTATTGTTGCAATCATTGAGCCACAATATGACTCAAAGATATCTGAGCCCATACCAGCTATATCACCTACATTATCACCAACATTATCCGCAATAACTGCAGGGTTGCGAGGATCGTCTTCTGGGATTCCTGCTTCTAATTTACCAACTAAGTCAGCTCCAACATCAGCACTCTTGGTAAAGATACCGCCGCCAACACGAGAGAATAGTGCAACAACTGACGCACCCATAGCAAAACCATGGAGAGCTTCTGAATGCTCTGCACCAAAGAAGTAGTAAAGTCCGCCTAATCCTAATAAACCAAGAGCCGCAACCGATAAACCCATTACTGAGCCACCAAAGAATGCAACAGTTAGGGCAGCAGAGCTTCCACTATCATGAGCCGCTTGAGCTGTTCTTACATTAGCAATAGTTGCTGTGTTCATACCTATATAACCAGCGGTGGCAGAAGTAACAGCTCCGACAAAGAAACATAAGGCACTTAAAGGGCCAAGGAATATATAAAGTAATACTAATAGGGCTAAAGCAAACATGCTTAGCATTTGATATTCACGCTTCATGAAAACAATCGCGCCAATATGAATTTGTTCACCAATTTTTTTAACGTCACCACTTCCGCCATCTTGTTTACTTATCCATTGATATATAAATACAACAATAAGTAAGCCCAAAACACCAAGTGCAGGTGCTATTAAATTTTGATCAAAATCCATTTCCTCTCCTTAAAATAAAATGAAGCGGCAATGATATCCTAAAGTGTTTAAAAATTGGAAAAAAAATACCAGTTTTGAATTGAAATGAACTAAATTAGCTATAAATTTATCTTATAAAATTAAATTTATAAATTTTTGTTGTTTTGGATTCAAAATGTTTGTAATTCGATTTGCACTTCTATCCTCTTTTTTTTATGCACTTAATGTAACCATGGTGCCATTAATTTATACTTTTGAGATTAGCGCTTTTTTATTTTTATTTGTTCGTTTTGGCACAACTTTCGGTACTTCACTGCTTGTTACCAAAAGTCTTTTCTCATTTAGTGAAATTAAACATCAAAAACTGGGCATTTGGATTCTTATTCTTTCTATTTTATTTGGTGTTCAGTCCTGGCTTTATGTTGAGGCAGTAAAATATATGTCGGTAGGGCTTGCTAGTGTGGTGCTTTTCACTTACCCCTTAATTACCTATTTAATAGTATCACTGACAAAGCGAAGATCACTCGATTTAATAACAATACTAATGTTCATACTTGCAACTCTAGGAATTGCTGCGATCTCTCATAGCTCAGAAGGCTTTTACACAATGGTAATTGGGATAGTTTTAGCCTTATTTTCAGCAATGACCTACTCTTTAATTTTAATTACAACGCCAAAAGTGAGTGGTTTACAAAACTGGGAAATTGTTAAATATACTACTCTCATTCCAGCGCTTACCTTTTTATACTTATTTATAAATGAGACTGGTTTTTATTGGCCGCAAAATGAAGGAATAATTCTGTCTCTCATTTCGGGAACTTTTTTTGCCACAGGAATGATGTTTTATCACATGTCCGTTCGTAAATATGGCCCTATAAGAACTGCTAATATTGGCTATACAGAGCCTCTATTGGTGTTAGTTTTCGGTTTTATGGCGTATTCAGATGCAATTACTATTACTCAAGGAGTAGGGGTAATCATGGTAGCAATTGCTTCAATTACAATTGAGAGGAGGCAATTAAAGCAAGATAAACGACTTAAGATGTAAACTGTCCTTTATGAGCTAATAGCTCATTTATATTTAACTGAAAACAAAGCTAGTCAATTGGAATAGATAAATTTTCTTTAACTTTATTCATAACCACCATTGAACTAAAGCGTTTGATATTTGGATTTTCTAAAAAATATTTTTTTGTAAAATCTTCATAATCTCCCATTTCTTTAAAGGTCGCCATTAAAACATAATCATAATCACCAGTAACGTAGTAACACTGCATAACTTCTGGGGCATCAAACATTGTTTTTTTAAATTGAATATCAGGCGCTGTGCCTTCTATATCACTCAGTATCTGTACTATAATGGTAATTTTTCTATCCAGTTGATTACGATCTAAAACTGATATATCTCTTTCTATAATGCCAGTTTTACGCATTGAATTTAATCTTCTTTGACAAGCCGAAGATGATAATCCCACTTCTTTCGCTAACTGCTGAGAAGTAATCTTATTATTTTCTTGGACAATTTTTAGAATTTTGTAATCAAAACTATCTAATTTATTCATAATACGATGTTATCACATAATTTATTTAAAAAAATCAAAATAATGCGTAAATTATGCAAATTTTAGCAAATCTAAATCTTTCTAATCTTAATGATAGTGTTAAACTTTCTCTTCATAAATAAAAAAGGAGAACTTTATGAAAAAAATCATTTCGATTTTTACATGTTTTTTTCTTGTTTTAGGTTTAGCACAAACATCTTCTGCTGAATCTGATACATTAAAAAGACTTAAGAAACAAGGATATGCAACAGTTGCTGTTGCAAATGAACCACCTTACAGTGATATTAAATCTGATGGCTACGTTACTGGTGCTGCACCAGATGTTGCGCGTGCTGTTCTTGCCGTTCTAGGTGTCCCAGAGTTAAAAGCTGAGGTTATTATGTATGGCGCTATGATTCCTGCTCTACAAGCAAGAAGAGTAGATATGGCAACTTCTGGTCTTTACATTAAGCCTGGTAGATGTGAGTCTATCATTTATTCTGAGCCTGATTTATGTGGTGCTGAAGCTTTTGCTGTTCCAGCTGGAAACCCAAACAACCTATTAACTTATGAAGACATTGCTGCTAACCCAGCTTTAAAAATGACTACATGTGCTGGTTGTGCTGAAGAAAAATATGCTTTAGAGCGCGGTGTAAGTGCTGATCAGATTGTTTATTTTGATGCGCCTCCAAGTGGTATTAAGATGCTACAACAAGGTAGAGTTGACGTTTTTGCTCTATCAGGTTTAGGTACAGCAGATCTACTTAATAAAACTAATGATCCAAACCTTGAGTTAATAATGCCTGTTACAGGTGTTCCAATGGGTTGTGCTGGTGCAGCATTTAACAAGGATGATTTAGAGTTCAGGTCTGAATACAATATGGCTTTAGCTATGTTAAAGGCTACTGGAGAGTTTGAGGCAATTATTGCGCCTTATGGTTTCTCTGCAGCTGCAACTGCTTCGAAGTCTTATTTGACTCAATGTCCTGATGGAATGTAAATTTATTCTTTAACCTTATTCTGCCCTGTAAATATTAGTGGCAGTGTTTGTTTTTAGAGTTTATTTAGTAACCTAATCTGCCCTGTCGTTTTTTACAGGGCAGTTTTTTTTAGAGTTTTTTATGAATGAAGTTTTAGAGTTTTACCCACTACTTATTAAAGGAACTATCACAACGATACAGTTGACTGTAATGGGTGCAATCTTAGCACTCATTGTTTCATTTATTGTTGGAATTGCACGAATATCTTCATTTGCCTCAGTAAGAGTTGCAGCAATTATTTATTTAGAATTTTTTCGTGGCAGTTCAGCTCTTGTTCAAATGTTTTTTATTTATTTTGTTTTGCCAATGTGGGGCATTTATTTTGATGCCATAACTGCCGGTGTTATTGCTTGTGGCCTGAATGTTGGTGCTTATGGGTCAGAAGCTGTAAGAGGAGCTATACTTGCTGTTAGCAAGGAGCAACATGAGGCATCAAAAGCTTTAAACTATTCAAGTTACGAGAAATATAGATACGTTATTATTCCTCAAGCAATTCCAATTATGATTCCTACATTTGGGAATCTACTTATTGAGCTGATGAAATTAACAGCAGTATGCTCTCTTATTACTATTTCAGATCTTACTTTCATGGCCCAAATAATTAGGGTTCAGACTGCTTTAACATTAGAGCCATTCCTATTAATTCTCATTATTTATTTTATTATTGCTACAGTCTTAGTTCAGATAGTAGATATGATTGCTAAGAAGTTTTCTAAAGGTAGAAATATTATGACTGCAGGAGACAAGTAGTCATGGAATGGAATTGGGATCATGCATATGCAGTCTTACCTCAGCTTCTTAAAGGCTTAGTCATTACAATTGAAGCTACCATTGTTGCATCCTTAATTGCTTATGTTTTAGGATTAGCAATAGCTATTTTCAAGATGTCTAAAAGCAAGTTTGTACGCGTTTCCTTGTATTGGATGACAGAGTTTGTTAGAAGAACACCAATCCTTGTGCAGTTATATGTTGTATTTTATGTTCTTCCTGATTTTGGAATTTTCCTAGAAGCCTTTACATGTGGGGTAATTGTATTGGGAATTCACTTTAGTACGTATACGTCTGAAGTTTTTAGGGCAGGCATTGATAATGTTTCTAAAGGGCAGTGGGAAGCTGCAAAGTCTCTAAACTATAATCCATATCAAGCTTGGAAGCATGTTATTTTGCCTCAAGCTATCCCCCCAATGATTCCGCCACTTGCAAACTATTTGATCACAATGTTTAAGGAGACGCCATTGTTGGCATTTATTACAGTAGTTGAATTATTTAGAGCAGCGGATCAATATAGCAATAGTTATTATACTTATCTTGAGCCTATGACCCTAGTTGGAGTGTTCTTTTTAATCGTATCTATTCCCTCGGCAATGATTGCAATGAAATTAGAAAAGAAATTTAAGCCAATAAAGGTGACTCGATGAATTTCGTAAGTTCGCACTGGGGAACTTATAATTTTTCAGTAGATAAGAATAAAAAAATACAATTAGATAATTGGGGGTTAGATTCTTCTCCAACAGAATTTGGTTTAGGTCTGGCTGATGCTGCTATCGATAATTTAAGAATCACTCAGCCTCATGTAAGAAAAGGATGGCTAAATAATATAGGTAAAAGTGATGGCAAAAGAGGCCAAGATGAGTTTATACCCGTCAGCTGGGATGAGGCATTTGAGCTTGCATCTAAAGAGCTATTAAAAACTAAAAATGTCTATGGTAATTCAGCAATTTATGCCGGGTCGTATGGATGGGCAAGTGCTGGAAGATTTCACCATGCTAAAAGCCAAGTTAATCGTTTCTTTAATTTATTTGGAGGCTTTAGCTCATCATTTCAAAGTTACTCATACGCCGCAGCGCAAACCCTCCTTCCTCACATAATTGGTTTAGACTTATATACAACACTAGAGGAGCATACGACCTGGAATGCTCTATCAGAGGAGTGTGAGTTAATATTGATGTTTGGCGGAATGCCATTAAAAAACTCTAAAGTTTCAGCTGGAGGCGTAGGAAAGCACGTTACCAAGTTAGGCATAAAAAAGTGCTTTGATAAAGGGGTCGAATTTATTAACATTAGCCCTCTTATAGATGACGCGCCTAAATTTTTAAAAGCACAGCAAGTTCCTATTCGGCCAAATACTGATACTGCTTTAATGTTGGCTCTAGCTCATATTTTGATTAAAAATCAATCTTATGATAAGGGTTTCATAGAGAAATATACTGTGGGATTCGATAGTTTTTCTGACTACGTACAAGGCAAAAAAAATAATCAAGAATGTAGCCCTGAATGGGCATCAAAAATTACAAATATTCCTGTCAAAACAATCTACGAGCTAGCAAATAAAATAATAACAAAAAAAACCATGATTTCTTTATCTTGGAGCCTACAAAGAGCATCGAGAGGGGAGCAGCCTTTGTGGATGGGAATTACTCTTGCGGCAATGCTAGGGCAAATTGGAACTGCCAGTGGTGGCTTTGGATTTGGATACTCTAGTGTAAATAGTACAGGTGATTCATTTGATAAAATCCCTTGGCAAAGCCTACCTCAAGGTAAAAATAAGATTAAAGATTTTATTCCAGTTGCAAGAGTAACCGATATGCTGGAAAACCCAGGAGGGGAGTTTGATTATGATGGAAAGAAATTAACATACCCAGATATAAAATTAATTTATTGGGCGGGAGGAAATCCCTTTCATCATCATCAAGACTTAAATCGACTGACTAAAGCTTGGCAAAAACCCAATACAATTATTGTTAATGAAATTTGGTGGAATTCTCAGGCTCGTCACGCTGACATTATTTTTCCAGCTAACACCGCTTTAGAGAGAAATGATTTAATGCTGAATCCAAGAGATCCAACAGTTGTAGCGAATAAAAAAGCTATGAAAAGCTATAAAAATTCAAAAACTGATTTTGAAATATTTTCAGGGTTATCAAAAAAACTGGGCTTTCTAGAATCATTTACTGAAGATAAGAGTGAATTGGATTGGATAAAATTTATATGGAATAACAGCTCAAAAGCACATCAAAAAAATATAAGTTTTCCAAGTTTTGAAGAATTCTGGGAAAAAGGGTATTTTGAACTTCCAGCCCCAAAGATTGAAAAAATTATGTTTAATGATTTTAGAAAAGATCCAATTAATTTTCCCTTAAATACCCCTTCAGGAAAAATAGAAATATCTTCTGAAACTATATCTAACTTTCAATTAAGTGATTGCTTCTCCCACCCTTACTGGTTTGAGCCATATGAGTGGTTAGGAAACATAGATGAATATCCATTGCATTTAATTTCAAATCAGCCAACGCATAGACTCCACAGTCAGCTTGATAACGCTGCCAATAGTCAGAACAGTAAAATAAAAGGCAAGGAGCCAGTGATGATTAATCCATCAGATGCTCTAGAAAGAGATATTCAGGATGGTGATATTGTGATGTTATTTAATAAAAGAGGAAGGGTATTGGCTGGCGCAAATATTTCTGATAGTGTTATGCCTGGAGTTGTTGTACTGTCAACTGGCGCCTGGTTTGATCCAGACTATGCTTTAAATTTAGAGAGACATGGTAACCCTAATGTTCTCACAAAAGATGTTGGAACTTCGTCTTTAAGTCAAGGACCAACTTGCCATACAACTTTAGTACAAGTGAAAAAAGCAAAGAGAGAGGAAATTGTGGATGTGAATATTTTTAAAACTCCAGAAACCCTTAATTGATAAAAATACTTAAACAAAATTAATAACTAACTAAAAATTTAATACTATGAATAATATTATACAGTTTGAAAATGTTTCAAAATCTTTCGGAGATTTAAAGGTTTTAGATAAGTTAAATTTGGAAGTGAAAGATGGTGAAAAATTAGCTTTGATAGGGCCAAGTGGTTCTGGAAAGACAACAATCTTACGAATTTTGATGACACTAGAAACTATTGATGATGGCTTTGTTTCAGTTAATGGTGAATATTTATGGCATGAAAAAAACAATGGAAAAATTATCCCGGCCTCTGAAAATCATCTTCACAAAATGCGTGATCATATTGGGATGGTCTTTCAGCAATTCAATTTATTCCCTCATCTAACTGCTATTGAAAATGTTGAACAGCCCCAGATCTTAATAAAGAAAAGATCAAAGCCTGAGGCGAAAGATAAGGCTGAAGAATTATTTAATTTAATTGGGCTAAACGATAAAAAAGATCATTATCCTCATGAATTATCAGGTGGCCAGCAGCAGCGCGTAGCAATAGCTAGGGCTTTAGCTATGGAGCCAAAAATTATGTTGTTCGATGAAGTTACCTCAGCTCTAGATCCAGAGCTTGTTGATGAGGTATTAACTGTTCTTCGTAAGTTAGCATCTGATACGGATACTACGATGTTAACGGTTACTCATGAAATGAACTTTGCACGAGAATTTGCAGATAGAGTTTTATTTTTTGATTCGGGTCAAATAGTGGAGTCTGGAAAGCCTGAGAATATTTTTGCAAATCCAGAAAAGAGACGAACTAAAGAATTTCTTAAAAAATTTATTAACAACGTCAATTAATACTATACCTACCAAATATTTTTACGATTATGATTAAACAATACAAACACTTAGTTCATTCAACAAAACATTTTGAGAATTTAAACATTCAAGCTGACTTTGAATACAAGCATCAGCATATATTGAGTTTAGAGGCATTTGAACGAGCAAATAAAGAAATCACCACGTGGGATAATTATGAACCAACACCGCTCCATTTTTTCCCTGATATGGCCAAAGATGCCGGCGTTTCATCAATTGCATACAAGGATGAAAACTTTCGTTTCTCTCTCAAAAGCTTTAAAGCCCTTGGAGGTGCGTATGCAGTAGCCAATCTTTTAATTAAGAAACTAAAGGATATTGGAATTACAGCTAGCTCAAAAGATCTTATTGCTGGTACATATAAACATGAAACTTCAAAAATTACTGTCTGCTGCGCAACTGATGGAAATCATGGCAGGTCAGTTGCTTGGGGATCTCTTCATTTTGGGTGTAACTGTGAAATTTATATTCATCGAAATGTCAGTGTTGGGCGAGAAGAGGCGATTGCTAAATATGGAGCACAAGTCATTAGAATTAAAGGGAACTATGATGATTCAGTTCGTTTAGCTGCTGAAGTAGCGGATAAAAATGATTATACGGTTGTATCTGACACCTCCTATGAAGGTTATACGGATATTCCAAAAGATGTAATGCAGGGATACACTGTAATGGTGGATGAGTCTCTCAAGCAGTTGGATGAAATGCCAACACATGTTTTTTTACAAGGAGGCGTTGGAGGATTCCCAGCAGCTGTTGTTTCCTTCATAGTTGAGAGCCTCGAGTTTCCTCCTATTTTCGTGATGGTAGAACCGACAAATGCTGATTGCTTATTTCAGAGTGCGGTTAATGAAAAGCCAACTGTTATCCACGGTGATCTAGATACCATAATGGCCGGTCTTGCTTGTGGAGAAGTATCTTTATTAGCATGGTCTATACTTGAGAGTTATGTGCCCCACTTTATGTCAATAACTGATGAATCAATCCCTAAAGTGATGCAACTTCTTGCCAATCGAGACAAACCTATTGTTGCTGGAGAGTCTGCTGTTACTGGACTGGCAGGATTCCTCATAGCATGCAATGATAGTGACCTTAAAGAAAAACTGTCAATTAATGAGAGTTCAAAGATTTTATTTTTTGGGACAGAGGGTGACACCGATGAAACGATGTACGAAGAATTAGTGGGCAGGTCTTCATCCGAAGTTTTAAGCGGCCTTTAATTTGACAGGAGATAAAGAAATGATTATTCCAACTAGAGGCTTTGAAGTTTCTGAATATGTAAATAGGCTTAATAAAATTCAAAAACTTATGTTTGAGTCTAAGATGGATGTTATCTTATTGACTACTCAGGTTGATATTGAGTATTACACAGGTTTTAAAACTCAATTCTTTCAAAGTCCAACAAGGCCTTGGTATGTTCTGATTCCAGCCAGTGGCAAACCTCAAGCAATTATTCCTACGATCGGTGAGTCTGGAATGAGAGAAACATGGGTTGATGATATAAAGACGTGGACCTCTCCCAACCCAAAAGACGATGGAATTAGTATTCTCTTGTCTTCAATAAACTCCTTAACGAAGACTCATAAATGTCTTGGTGTTCCTAAAACCCTCGAAAGCACTCTAAGGATGCCGCTAGGTGATTACGAATATTTAATAAACGCTTTAAATGGTATTGAGATTAAAGATGCAAACAAAATTCTCAGAAAAGTAAGGTTTGTAAAATCAGCAGCAGAAATTGCAAAGATTAAACATATCTGTCAGTTAACTTCACAAGGCTTTATAGATTTAGAAGGTTTTCTTAAGGCTGGTGAAAGCGAGCGTGAAAATTGCAAGAGATTCAAGCAGCACCTTCTATCTTTGGGTGCAGATGATACTCCTTATATTGTTTCAGGTTCGGGACAAGAAGGATATGGCTCAATTATTATGGGGCCAACAGAGAAAATCATTGAAGAGGGTGATCTTTTTATAATAGATACTGGCTCAGTTTTTGACAGTTATTTCTGTGACTTTGATAGAAATTATGCATTTGGACATATAGGTGATGAAGCTAAAAAAGCTTATAGAGTTGCCTATGATGCTACCGAGGCAGGATTTAATGCTGCTCAAGTTGGAAATACAACCTCAGATATTTTTAATGCAATGAATGATATCCTTCAAAAAGGTGGAGCCTTAGGCAACACAGTTGGCAGGCTTGGGCACGGGCTTGGTATGCAGTTAACTGAGTGGCCATCTAATACTTCAACGGACAATACTGTTCTTGAGCCAGGAGTTGTTTTGACTTTAGAGCCAGGAATGGCGTTTCTTCCAGGTAAAGAAATGGTTCATGAAGAAAACATTGTTATTACTGAAAATGGACCTGAGTGGTTAAGTATAAGGGCTGCAGAGGAATTACCAATCATTCAGTAGAGTTAAATTTTTGTTTCATAAGTTTACATAAAGAGAATTACTCTTATATAATAATGAGAATCATTATTATTTGTATTTAAACAATGCTTAGTGTAAGTAATTTATCAGTCTCATTTGATGAAAATCATGTTCTAGATGGCTTTAATTTGGATCTCCAAAGTGGTGATATATTTGCACTTCTGGGCGATAGTGGAAGCGGAAAAAGTTCTGCCCTTAGGTTCATAGCTGGACTTGAAAGCGCTAGTAACGGAAGAGTCGCTTTAGATGGTAATAACTTAAGTTTAGATGGAAATCATTCTGTCAAACCAGAGCTCAGAGAAATCGGAATGGTTTTTCAGGATTATGCTCTATTTCCTCATATGACAGTCTTTCAAAATATTAGTTTTGGGATTGACTACCTTTCTAAAAAAGACAAAATTGAAAGAGTTCAAACCCTTTTAGAGTTAATTAGCCTTCAAGGAATCGAAAAAAAATACCCTCACCAACTTTCAGGCGGTGAACAACAACGTGTTTCTCTTGCAAGATCACTTGCAACCTCTCCAAAACTATTGCTACTTGATGAGCCTTTCTCAAGTTTAGACAAATCTCATCGTGATCAATTAGTCCAAGAAGTTAGGGTTATTTTAAAAAATGCTGGGGTCACATCTATCCTTGTGACACATGATGAAAGCGAAGCAGAAGCCTTTGCAGATAGGGTTGGAATTATTCATAAAAAGAAGTTGCTTATTAAATGAAAATAGGTATCATATGCAAATGATAGTGATTATCATTTGCAATAAGAAATACTTTAACTTTAACTTTTTTTAAGGAATAAGCAATGTTTATAAAGCGATTTACCGCCAAAGCGGTTCCACTAACTGTCGTTCTTACGTCAGCAATTTTGATTTCATCAGCATCATTTGCTAGATCAAATGTCTATGCTGATTTTCCAATTACACTTAAAGACTACTCTGGAAGTGCAACAACCTCTACATCATATAAAGGGCAAATGGCGAGACATGCTCTTGAAAGCTCTCTTAAGAAATTAATTTCTAAGGGTGATGTATCTGCAATGCAAAGCTATTATTCTGGTGGAAGTGCAGATCGAGTGATTATTGCTCCAGCAACAAAAGGTGATTTTGTTATTATGCAGTCTACCATTGGTGAACTCTCTAGTAAAAATCTTAGCGGAAAAACGTATAAAGGTTTAATTCCAGGCTGGCCTGGTAATATGACTGGCCCTGAAGTAGTCGCTTTTATGTTTGAGAAAGCTGCTGATGCTGAGGCTGGTTATGATGCTGCACATGCTTATGACTATACTCAATTAGTATCTAAATTTTTAATGGGTGCTGTGATGTATAACCAGGCAGTTGATAACTATCTTGATGAAAAGCTTGAGGCAGATACTAAGCCTAATAATAAGCCATACAAAGATGGTGCTGCCTATACGGGTAAAGAGCATGTTTGGGATGAGGCATTTGGCTATTTTGGCGCTCCATCGCACACACTAACTCTTTCAGCTCAAGATGTTTACAATATTGCTAAACAAAAAGATGTAACTGCTGCTGATTATAACTATGACGGTAAAGTAGACTTATATAAAGAAATGGCTTTTGGTCATGCCTATTATGCATCTTCATTTGATAAGGGTGGAAAAACAACTTACCTTCATGACATTGTTGGGGCATACATGGATGGAAGAGATATGCTAGTGGAGGCAGATGCTAACGCTCTTAGTGATTCTCAACGTGATCAACTTAAAGCTTACGCTAAAATAATTAAGACTAACTGGGAAAAAGTAATAGCTGAGGCAGTATTCAAGTACGCAGGTGAGACTTATGAGGACATGGTTAAAATTGAGGCAATCCTTGAATCTAATGGAGATGTTGCTAAAGCATGGCGTAACTATGCGAAGCATTGGGGTGAGCTAAAAGGTTTTGCGTTAGCGCTTCAAGTTGGTGGAAAAGACATGGGCGCAGTATCTGTTAGGCTAAACCGTTTAATTGGACACAGCCCACTACTTTTAGGTAACACCCAAGTTACTGGAGTTGATTCAAATGGAGAGTTTATCCAGAGTAATTCTGAGTCATGGGGTGGCTATATGGCGCACATGTTGAAAGTTCAAAACCTAATGGTTGATGAGTTTGCAGTTGTTGCAAAATCTCATGATCAGACTGCAGGTTTAGCTGAATTAGTGAAAACTCTTGGTGGAAAATCTAGCGCGGAGAATGACTGACTTTTTCGCAAATTTTCTTAACCCTGAAAAGCGCTTATTTGTTGGATACCTAATAAGCGCTGCCTTTATAGCAGTAATTTGGCTTAGGGCAGTTCAAAAAAAACCACTGACAACTATTGTCAGTGGTTTTTTCAATTCTAAAATTTGGTTTTCTAAATCAGCAATTGGCGACTATAAATTAATGGTTCTCAATCAATTTTTTATAAAGCTTTTAGCACCTATCTTACTAGGTCAGCTTGCTCTAACCTTATTTGTCTTTGAAAATATGCACCTGTTATTTTCGAGACCTTCAGAATCAATTCCTGTTTGGATGGTGATGATAATTTTTACTACCACTCTTTTTGTTGTAGATGATTTTTCAAGATATTTAGTCCATAGACTGATGCATCGTGTTCCTATATTATGGCGATTTCATAAAGCCCATCACTCGGCAACTAATTTAACCCCATTAACAGTACTTAGAACTCACCCTATTGAGGCAGTTCTTTTTAGCTTTCGAGCTTTAGTGGTTCACTCGTTATGTCTAGGAGTTTGTTTTTTCTTTTTCTCTGGAAGCGTTTCTCTGATCGAAATTTTTGGAGCAAGCTTATTTGTTGTAGTATTTCATGCCCTAGGTTCTAATCTTAGGCATTCTCATGTGAGTATTAGTTACTGGAATTGGCTAGAAAAAATTCTAGTCTCTCCCGCTCAGCATCAACTTCACCACTCAATTAACTCAAAGCATTTTGATTGTAATTTTGGTGCGATTCTTTCAATATGGGATACTATTGGAGGAAGTTGTTTAACGTCCAATAAAGATCAGCAAATTGAATTTGGAGTTAAGGGGCAATCTGAAGCAGCCCATAACCTTAAGAATCTAATTGTTGGATCATAAATTTACCTTTTAAAGTTATTTAACTTAACCTTTTTGGAGTGCAAAGTGACAAAATTAAAACTAATTCTTTCTGTACTGGTTTTTGCAATTTTTTCTACATCTTTTTCAACTGCTGTTTTAGCAGCGACTAGTGATAGTATTACCGTTTATAGCACTAGGAAAGAGCACTTAATTAAACCACTATTTGATGCTTTTACTAGTAACACTGGAATTGAGGTTAAATATCTAACAGGCAATGGTGGAGCTTTGATTGAACGTATTAAACTAGAAGGCAAAAGAACCAAGGCAGATATGTTTATTACTGTTGATGCGGGTAATCTTTGGTATGCAGCTTCACAAAATTTATTTCAGCAAGTAAAAAGTGAAATTATTAATAATAATATTCCAGATCATCTTAGGGATCCTGAGGGATTTTGGACAGGCTTATCGGTTAGAGCAAGAACAATTATTTATAGTACTGAAAGAGTAGACCCTTCAGAATTATCTACATATCAAGACTTAGCGGATAAAAAATGGAAAGGTAGGCTTTGTTTACGAACAAGTAAAAAAGTTTATACCAAATCTCTCGTAGCATCTTTAATTTATCATGACGGACAAAAAACTACTACAGACGTTGTAAAGGGCTGGGTTGATAATTTGGCCGCAACTCCAAACGCAGAGGATAATCATGTTATGAGTGCTATTCTGGCAGGTCAGTGTGATGTTGGTATTGTGAATACCTATTACTTTGGACGCCTCCAAGCTGAAAAGCCAAATGTTGCGCTTAAACTATTTTGGGCGAACCAAGGCTCTTCAGGAACTCATGTAAACATTTCGGGAGCTGGAGTTACAAAACACTCTAGTAATAAAGAAAACTCTATTAAGTTGTTAGAATTTTTATCTTCAATCGAAGCCCAAAAGATTTATGTAGAGTTAAATAAAGAGTACCCAGCAAGTCAAAAATTAAAAGCTGATAATTTAATTGCGCAGTGGGGTGATTTTAATCAGGATAAAATGAATTTATCTGTTGCTGGAAAAAATCAAGCAGATGCGGTTGCCTTAATGCAGAGAGAAGGCTATAGATAATTAGGTAGGTATTACAATTTAAATAGCCCAATGAGTATTAAACAGAATAATTCAAATATCTTAATGGGCTTCCTAGCATTTTCGGTTGCTTTCCCAATAATAGTTGTATGTTCTGCCTGGTTATTACCTGGAACAGAGCTTTGGGGGCATTTTTCAGAAAATCTTCTTCCTGAACTAATTAGCTCTACTTTGATATTACTTCTAGGTGTTGGCATTGGAGTTAGTGTCCTTGGAACAGTTCTTGCATACTTAGTTGTCATGGTTGAGTTTCCAGGAAGAAAGTGGCTTGAGTGGGCTCTTTTTCTTCCTTTTGCAATACCCGCTTATGTCTTAGCTTTTGTATATCTTGGAGTTTTTGACTATTCAGGATATGCACAGGTATGGTTACGAGAGCTTACTGGAGTTTCAGGATTTGATATTCGTTCTGGTCATTGGGCGATTATCTTAACATTCGTATTGGTTTTCTATCCGTATGTTTATATGATGGCGAGGGCTTCATTTAAGCGACAAAAGATACAGATGATTGAGGCTGGTAAGATGTTAGGCGCATCTCCTATCAGTGTTTTTTGGAAGATTTCTGTCCCTTTGGCAAGGCCTGCAATAGCTGCTGGATTGCTTGTTACGTTAATGGAGACTTTGGCAGATTTTGGGGTCGTTTCATTATTTAATTACCCAACTTTCACAACAGCAATTTATTCTGCCTGGGGTGACTTTAGATCAATTGAAGTAGCTGCTCAGCTGGCATCCTTACTAGTATTGGTTGCATTCCTTCTTATTTACTTTGAAAAAAAAGCGCGTGGCAAGGCCAAGTATTACTCATCAGATGTTTCTAATATAAAGCCATATCATGCAAATGGCCTAATTGGATGGTTGCTTTTTGTATTTGTATTTGGCGTCTTTATGCTTTCATTTGCACTGCCAATGCTTCAGATCATAATTTGGAGTTTTGAAAAATTCACCCAAGAGTGGAACCCAAGGTATCTTGATTATTTATCTTCTACAGGTATATTGACAATTAGCGCAACAGTTTTGACAGTTTTTGTTGCAACACTGCTTGCTCTCCCTAGCAGAAGAAAGTCTAATAGCAAAGTCCTCCAGATATTAATTAGATTCTCAACACTTGGTTACGCTTTACCAGGCTCAGTAATGGCAGTAGGGCTTCTTTATGGAGTCCAAAATATTTCATTAATTAGTATTTATTTTGGTGGCTCATCAATCAATCACATACTTTTTGGCTCTGTTGCGTTGTTGCTCTTTGCGTATATATCTAGATTTATGGCGATTGCTTTTAACTCAACTATCGCTTCTAGTGAGCAAATCAAGCCTATTTTTGAGCAAAGTGCAAGATTACTGGGTGCTAGTCGCTTCCGTTTAGTTAAGGAGGTGTATTTGCCGATGATGACTCCTGGAATATTAGCAGGAGCTTTATTAGTTTCAGTAGACGTCATGAAAGAGCTGCCCGCAACTTATTTATTAAGACCATTCGGGTGGGATACACTAGCGATTCGGGTTTACGAGTTAAGCGCTGAAGGTTTATATGAAAGGGCGGCAATTCCAGCTTTGATTATGGTATTTCTAGGAGCAGTCATTATGCTTCTATTTAATAAACTTGATAGAGATAATAAATAAAGCCTAGCTCTATAAATTTTTTAAAATGATTAGCTGATATATGAATTGGGTAAAATAGTAATAATTATTTTTTCAATAATATTTTTTATATGATTGGTGATTTGCTCGAAGTAAGAGGCGCTAAGTTTGCTTCAATCTCAAGTGGCATAAAGCAAAATAATGCTTTAGATTTGTCACTAATTTCATTTACCAAAGGCACGCAAACTGCTGCAGTTTTTACTCAAAATATTTTTTGTGCTGCTCCAGTTATTGTTGCAAAAAATCACTTAAATTCAAATGTAAAAGCTCTTCTTATCAATAGTGGAAACGCCAATGCAGGGACCGGTCAAAAAGGCTTAGAGGCTTGTTTGAAGACGTGTGAGATTTTTGCAAGAAAATTGGATATTAATTCAAATCAAATTTTGCCATTTTCAACTGGAGTAATTGGACAGTTATTACCCTTAGAGCCATTTGAAAACAATACAGAAAAGCTAGTTGATGGCCTCTCATCAAGTAATATGAGTGATGTATCTAAAGGCATATTAACTACTGATTTAGTAGAAAAATCTTGCTCTATTTCCTTTGTTATAAATGGAAATAATGTCACTCTATCAGGGATTGCTAAGGGCTCAGGAATGATTCGACCGGATATGGCAACGATGTTAAGTTTTATAGTTAGTGATATTGGGGCTTCAAAAGAAGAGCTTTATAACTGTTTAGATATTGCAGTAAATCAGTCTTTCAACCGGATTACAGTTGATGGTGATACTTCAACAAATGATGCCTGCACGCTAAGTGCTACCGATCAATCTAGCGTTCAGCTCAACGATTGTAAAGAAGAATTTCAAAATGCACTAAATGAAATAACAAAAACATTAGCCCAAATGATTATTAAAGATGGAGAGGGCGCCACTAAATTTGTAGAAATAAAAGTTGGCGGTCTGTCTTCAGTTGATGATTGTCTGGAAGTTGCGTATACCGTTGCCCACTCTCCATTAGTTAAAACTGCATTATTTGCAAGTGATGCAAATTGGGGCAGGATCTTGGCTGCGGTAGGAAGGTCAAAAGTAGATGAAATCTCTATTGAAAATATTGATATTTTCATAAATGATTTACAAATTATCTCTTCAGGTGAGATAAGTAAAGACTACACAGAGGCCGCTGGAAGCTTGGAAATGAAAAAGTCTGATATCACAATTAGGATTAGTTTGGGGGGTGCGTACACTAGTGAGAGCGTATGGACAACAGACCTTTCGTATGACTATGTCAAGATTAATGCTGAATATCGCAGTTAAGGTTTATAGATATTTTTCAGCCTTCGTATTTTCAATTACAAACTGTTTAAACTTTCTTGCAATTGGAGACAACTCTGCTTCTGCATGATGAACAATATGCCACTGCCTTACAATCGGAAAGGGAGCAACATTAAGTTGCCTAATGATATTGTTTTTAAGTTGAAGATTCACAGAATGCATAGAAACAAAACCAATCCCTAATCCTGCTTGAACCGCCTCAACAATAGCTTCATTTGAGTTAATTTGAATATCTGAATTAAAGTTTAAACCAGTAAACTTTTCAATTGTTATGCGAGTACCTGAACCAACTTCCCTTGTAAGTAAAGTTTCCTTGGCTAAATCTTTAATTGAGACTCTTTTCTTATTTAACAGCTCATTCTCAGGGTGAGCAATTGCAATCAAAGGATTTTTCATAAATGCTTGAGAAATTAATGGAATATTTTTTGGAGGCTCTCCCATAATTACGAGATCAGCATTGTTATTTTTTAGGTTGTTAAGAAGCGACTGCCTATTTGTAACATCGATATAGAAAGTCATTTTAGGAAACTCTTTTTTAAACTTTGCAAGTAATGCACTAATAAATGAATTTGCAGTTGTTGCAACTGCTATTTGAAGATGGCCAGAATCTGGACTGAGTATTTCATCCATTTCAAGTTTTGAATTTTCAAGTGTACTGATCGTTTTTACTGCAGTTTCATAAAGCTTTTTTCCAATAAATGTAGCGCTGATTTTTTTTCCATTAATATCAAATAATTTCGCTCCAATACTATCTTGAAGCTGCTGTATCTGCATATATACTGCAGGCTGAGTAATATGGAGCTCTTTACTTGCGCTTGTAAATCCGCCTAATCTAATGACTGATTCATAGCTATAGAGCTGTTTTAATGTATAATTAATCATAATATAAATTGATGATTATTTAAATAAATATTATTTTACATTATTTATTTCACCTATTATAATGATCTCATTTTTATATTAATATTAAATAGGGAGTGAAACTATGGCTAAGAAAGGTTACGATGCAGGTGTAAAGGAATACCGCGATACATATTGGATGCCCGAGTATGAGCCAAAAGATACTGATATTCTTGCATGCTTTAAAATTACGCCCCAACCAGGCGTTCCAAGAGAAGAGGTTGCAGCAGCTGTTGCAGCTGAATCTTCAACAGGAACTTGGACTACAGTTTGGACTGATCTGTTAACAGATCTTGACCACTACAAGGGTCGCGCCTACCGCATTGAAGACGTGCCAGGATCAGATGATGCAATTTATGCTTTTATTGCATACCCAATCGATTTATTTGAGGAGGGCTCAATCGTTAACGTTCTTACCTCTCTCGTAGGAAATGTATTCGGCTTTAAAGCATTAAGAGC
Source organism: Candidatus Pseudothioglobus sp. Uisw_086 (assembly GCF_048085745.1). GTDB lineage: Bacteria > Pseudomonadota > Gammaproteobacteria > PS1 > Pseudothioglobaceae > Pseudothioglobus. Next base: position 556,900 of record NZ_CP159803.1, read on the forward strand.
CCTTAGACTTGAAGATATTCGTTTTCCGATAGCTTACGTTATGACGTGTGGAGGCCCCCCAAATGGAATCCAGGTTGAAAGAGATAAAATGAATAAATATGGCCGACCAATGCTGGGATGCACCATTAAACCCAAACTTGGCTTATCAGCTAAAAATTATGGACGCGCATGTTACGAGGGACTGCGTGGTGGATTAGACTTTACAAAAGATGACGAAAATGTAAATTCACAGCCTTTCATGCGCTGGAGAGATCGTTTCGGTTTTGTTCAGGATGCAATTGAAAGGGCTGAAAGAGAAACAGGTGAAAGGAAAGGCCACTACTTAAATGTAACAGCTCCTACGCCAGAAGAGATGTACAAAAGAGCTGAGTATGCGAAAGAGTTAGGAACTCCAATCATTATGCATGACTTCTTTACGGCAGGCTTTACAGCAAATACAGGTCTTGCAAATTGGTGCCGCGATAACGGCTTATTGCTTCATATCCATAGAGCAATGCATGCTGTTGTAGATAGAAATCCAAATCACGGCATTCACTTCAGAGTGCTTGCTAAGTGTTTACGCCTTTCTGGAGGTGATCATATGCACTCAGGAACGGTAGTAGGAAAACTTGAAGGTGACCGTGAATCCACTTTGGGCTGGATTGATTGCATGCGCGATAGCTTTATTAAAGAAGATCGCTCAAGAGGTATTTTCTTTGATCAGGACTTTGGGTCAATGCCAGGGATGCTTCCTGTAGCTTCAGGCGGAATTCATGTCTGGCATATGCCAGCACTTGTAAATATATTTGGTGACGACTCAGTTCTCCAATTTGGTGGCGGAACACTTGGCCATCCATGGGGTAATGCGGCAGGTGCTGCTGCGAATCGAGTTGCTGTTGAAGCATGTGTTGAAGCAAGGAACGCTGGAAAAGACTTAGAAAAGGAATCTAAAGAGATTCTTACTAGTGCAGCAAAACACTCACCTGAGCTTAAGATTGCAATGGAGACATGGAAAGAGATTAAATTTGAGTTCGATACAGTTGATAAGCTGGACATAGTGCACAAGTAATGCATCAATCAACTTTTATTACAAGAAAAACTAATATAAGGAAAATATTATGAGCAAAGTTCAAGATTACCCATCACGCCTTGGCGATAACTCGAGCAGAAAGTTTGAAACATTTTCATACTTACCTGCAATGAATGATAAACAAATTCGACAACAAGTACAGTACATTGTTGATCAGGGTTATAACCCTGGCGTAGAGCATACTGAAGTTGAAAATGCTATGGAAAATTACTGGTATATGTGGAAACTTCCTTTATTTGGTGAGACAGATGTTGATACAATTCTTGCTGAATGTAAGGAGTGCCATGATGCTAACCCAGATAATCATGTTCGACTAATTGGTTATGATAATTACGCTCAATCACAGGGCGCTTCAATGGTTATTTACAGAGGCAAAGGATTTAAATAATCAAGTAAAATTAGGTAAGCTTGATTGGATAAACCCCTGTCTAAGTGCAGGGGTTTTTTTTGAAGAGGATACAAAAATGAATGAATTAGATCAATATAAAATTGCAAAAGAGCCTTTTTACCAACCTCAAAATGATGAAATAGATATGTATACCGCTGCGTATATGAATCGTATGCCGGTTATGTTGAAAGGCCCCACTGGGTGCGGTAAGTCTAGGTTTGTAGAATATATGGCGTATAAATTAGGTAAGCCTTTAATTACAGTTGCTTGCAATGAAGATATGTCAGCCAGTGATTTAGTAGGGAGATTTCTTCTTGATAAGGAAGGTACAATTTGGAAAGATGGTCCTCTTGCAATGGCCGCTCGTTATGGCGGTATTTGTTATCTAGATGAGGTCGTAGAGGCCAGGCAAGATACAACCGTTGTGATTCACCCTTTGACAGATTATCGCCGTACTTTACCGCTTGACAAGAAAGGCGAGTTGATTGAAGCGCATCCTGATTTCCAATTGGTTATATCTTATAACCCTGGCTATCAAAATTTAATGAAAGATCTTAAGCAATCGACTAAGCAAAGATTTTGTGGTTTTAACTTTCAATATCCAGATGAAAAAACTGAGGCACATATTATTTCTAAAGAGTCCAGCGTTGATCCAAAAATAGCATTGAAACTTGTCCAAATTGCTCAAAGGGCTAGAAATCTTGTTGGCCATGGGCTGGATGAGGGAATATCTACTAGATTATGTATCTATGCAGGACAATTAATTGCTAATAAGGTTAATGAAAAGTCTGCCTGTAAAATTGCAATGGTTAATCCTATTACGGATGACTTAGATATTGTCGATACTCTTAATGCTGCAATCGACACTTTTTTTGACTAAGGATTAGTAATGAGTGCGGTTCAACTTTCCGATTTTGAGCAAAAATTTCGAGATTCCTCTGACATTCTTCATGATGCGCTTGCAGGGAGCTTTGTTGAAGCCTCTAAGGTTATGTCACCAAATGGACTTAAAGTCTATTTAGATGGTGCTGGTGCGCTTCATGCAATGGGTAAAGGTGAAGACATGGTTATCTCTTTCTTGGAAGAGACACCTATGGTCGTTAGGGAGGTTGGTGAGTCCATAATTGGTGAGATTGTATTTTCAATTATGAAAATGTCTTCACAAACATCCTCTTCTGTCTTGGTGCTGATGATTGCAAGCCTTCCAAACGTTGCAAGGCGGATGAGTGACTTTGATTTATTAAAAGGCTACCTTAGGTTAATGGAGCGAATGATAGCTCTAGCCCCTAGAGGTATGAGGCCAATGCTAAATAATATTGATCAGTTGACTAGTAAGCTTACTCTTGGCGGCCTAAGAAGATGGGTTCTTTATGGGGCTGAATCATTCAAACGAGATTTTAAAGCCCAAATCGCCTATTTTGAATTAAGTAGTGCAGAATCAATGCAAATACTTGAACAGGAGAGGCGAGGAACGCTATTTATTGATAATCAAAGAAAGTTGCAGTTTTATCTTAGAGCGTTTTATAACCGTGATTTTTTTCTACGACCAACTTCAGGTGACTACGAAACTAAGAAAGGTCTAAGACCTTATATTGAATATGGAGTTATGCATATTCCAGATGCTTACGATGACTATAAGCATGCTTCTGGAAGAATTGTTCCTGGTATAGATTGTTATAGGGCGGTTTGTGCTCATGCCGCAGCTCATATTATGGAAACTAGAGTGGCTTTTAAAGGGGATGACTTAAATCCTTTGCAAGTTGCATGCGTTTCTCTAATAGAAGACTTAAGGGTTGAGCTCAATACATTAAAAAAATTTCCAGGTATGAAGAAAACTTGGATTGCGCTTCATCCTGAAGATAAGGACTTAAAAGATTTAAATCCTTTCATAGTAGATCTGGTTGATTTTTCAAGGGCTGCATTAGATCAAAAATACACAGTAAAGCAGTCATTTAACAGTGATTTTCTTAAGTTATTTATTAAAAAAATGACCAAAATGCCTGAATCATCAGCAATGAGCTATGAGTTAGGTATGAAGTATTACGAGCTACTTAAGACTGAAACAGATGTGAAAATAAGCGCTTCCGCTCTTGTATCAACGCCAATTATATATAGAGATGATAATAGATATATTTGGGAGTACGAAGAGCTTGATTGGTTGTCAGAGGGAAATGATTATGTCCCTGTTAGTCAAAGACAGGTGCGTAAAAATGTCAATATTATGGAGATGTATAACGAGCTTGATGTTGAAACCGCAGGTGATGATGCGCAGGAAATATGGACTTTAGAGTCAGAGTACTTTCCGGATGAGCTCGATGGCGTAAGTATTAATGAAATTGAGGGTAAGGAGCCAGTAAGTGAGCCTTTTCATTACAATGAGTGGGATTATCAGCTGCAGCTCTATCGGCCAAACTGGGCAACTCTGTATGAAAGACGTTTGAGAAAAGGGGATCCAGAGTTAATTAATAAAATTTTAAAAACTCACAAACCTATTGCCAATCAACTTAAAAATGCGATTGATCGAATGCAGCCGCAAGGTCTCGTAAAACTCAAGAAGCAACAAGAAGGAAGTGAGCTTGATCTTGATGCATGCGTAACAGCATTAGCAGATATTAGATCTGGTATAACCCCATCTGACAGGATTTATGTAAAGAAAGTGCAACATGTTAGAGATGTCTCTGTGAACTTATTAATGGACTTATCTGAATCTACCAATGATATGGTTATTGGAAGTGACAAAACAATTTTGGAGCTAATGAAAGAGTCAACTTCATTACTTTCATGGGCAATTGACAAGATTGGAGATAATTTAACTATTTCAGGGTTTGCATCGGACTCAAGACACGATGTTCAGTACTATCGATTTAAGCCATTTCATTATAGTTTTAATGATGAAGTAAAGGGCCGATTGGCAGGAATAAAAGGTGGCCTATCAACCAGAATGGGTGCTGCAATAAGGCACGCTGGGGTCGATTTATTGACTCAATCTTCAGCTAAGAAAATTCTTTTGATCTTAACGGATGGAGAGCCTGCAGATATCGACGTTGATGATCCACAGCATCTTCGTATGGATGCAAAAAAAGCGGTTGAAGAGTTACGAAGTCATGGAATTGTAACGTTCTGTATTAGTTTAGATCCTCACGCTGATGAATATGTTTCGAGAATTTTTGGTAAAAATCGTTTTATGGTAATTGATAATATTCAAAAATTACCTGAGAGACTTCCTCAATTGTTTATCTCATTAACTAAGTGATGGTTACTGAAGAAGACGATAATTTAATAGATTTTGATCCAAAATATCCTTCTATCTTGCCAGATGATTGGAAAGAAAAGAATTCCCCAAGTGTTTACGAAATATTAGCTACAACAAATACACTTAAAAGAATGTATGCTGACAAAGTAAAAGAGATTGAAGAGGGCGATACTAGTAATAAACTAGGAGAAGAAGCTTTAAGAAATATTGCTACAAATTATCAAACTATTAAGTCGCTCCTTTTTCAATCACGCTAGGATGAAAAAATTATGAATCTAAGTCAGTTTAATGAAGAGATAACAATTTTAGATAAAGATTTTTTGCAATCGATACTAGATGGCTCTGCGCTGTTGATGGTTGAAGACCAGTCATTGGGTCTGGGTAATTCAAATGGTGCATTTGTAATTTTTTGGATTGAAGATGAGGTGTTTTCTTCATTTGAAGATTTAAGAAGTTATTTGGCTGAAGAGGCTGAAGATCTTCACGTGAATTATTACAAACATAGCCCTCTTAGTAAGGAGTATTTCGAAGCTAAGTTATCTAGCCTAATGGATGAGTATGGTCAAACTGCATTTGTATCTCAGCAAGGAGGTATGCCAGAGAAAACCCTCATTAGTTCAAATGGCGATTTATTAGTCTTAACCGAAGAAGACTATACTTTTAAATATGGCCTATACTTAAACCTTGAAGATAATTTGAGCCCTAAAATTTCAGCCTTAAAGGCAAAAACTTGGCTTCAATCAGGCGCTGCATATAATGACTATATTGCTGTTAATGTTTTTCGATTCAGTTCAATTGAATAGTTATTAAGTATATATTTTCATTTTTTTCAACCAATTCTTTCTAAGAAGCTAGAAAGAAAAAGTAGTATAAAATTAAACGAAAATTATTATTTAGACATGACTCAGCATCAAAACTTTTTAAACTCTCTTATTCAGCGTATCCGTATGGGGCGTTCAAATAAGAAAGTATCCACTCCTGAAAGTATTATCACTCTTTGCAATCAGTTAGTAAGTAAAAATGGAGAGGCAACATTATTTTCTCTTGCAAAAATAATTTTGGAAGATTTTAATACTCTTTCAGAAGAGCAAAAAAAGTCATTTTTTTTACAGTTACTTGATCAATTTGGCGTCGATCGGCCTATTCTCAAAAAAGCTCTCATTGAATTAAATATTGATGATGAAAGTCAGCTCAGGAAACTTCATCAATTAATTGAACCTAAGAGTCATGAGCTTCTTAGAAGGTTAAATCAAGTCCCTAATGGAACATCAGTGCTTTTAAAGATGAGAGAGTCATTGTTAGAGTGCATTAAAGCCTCTCCAGAGCTTAAATCACTTGATTCTGATTTTGTTCATTTATTTAAGTCTTGGTTTAATAGGGGGTTTTTAAGACTTGAGCGCATTGATTGGTCGACAAGTGCTAGAGTGTTGGAAAAAATCATGCAGTACGAAGCTGTCCATGATATTTCAGATTGGGAGGATTTACAAAATAGGGTGGCTGCAGATGACAGAAGGTTATATGCTTTTTTTCACCCAGCACTTCCAGATGAGCCTCTTATTTTTATTGAGGTTGCATTGATGGACGATACGCCAAATTCAATTATGCCAATACTTGATACAAGCGTTAAACCAATTGATCCTTTTAGCGCCACAACAGCAGTTTTTTATTCTATCTCAAATTGCCAGATGGGACTAAAGAGCGTTTCTTTCGGGAGTTTTTTGATTAAGCAAGTAGTCACTGAAATTGAGAAGGAATTCAAACAAATCAAGCATTTTGTTACTCTCTCGCCTGTTCCTGGGCTGAAGAAATGGTCTAACAAAATTAACCTATTAGAAGATAAAGATTTGCCTGAAAATATAATTAATGATATTAGCGAATGTTGTAAAGATAATAAGCCAAATCCATTAGTATTAAATCGACTAACTTATTATTACTTAACTCAAGTTAAACGTAAAAATGGTCAAGCTATTAATCCAGTTGCTCATTTTCATCTTGGTAATGGCGCATCTCTTTATAAAATTCATACAGATGCAAATGTTAATCAAAGTGCTCTAGATGATTCTTGGGGAGTGATGGTTAATTACTTATATGACCTAGAGTCAGTTGCTAAGAACCATGAAGACTATGCAAATCAAGAGCCGGTTTCAGTGTCACCAAAACTTACAAAATTTATTCAAAATAATAAGAAAAAAATCTTAGCCTATTGATTTATTGATTCAATTTCTTTTTCAGGCTCAGTAGACATTCTTAATTTATTAGCTAAAAACCAAATTAATCCTACACCTAGTGCCCACCAAATAATTTGCCATGCCCAAATTGATGGCATTCCAAGCATCCAAGAATCATAACCAGCATTAGGTTTGCCAAAGATAAAGTTTCCAAATATTGATCCTGGGCCAATAGCAAAAAACATCCATACCATTAATAAAAGCCCTCCAACTGGCTTAGACCAGCGATCATTAGAAGCTGTTACAGAGTGTTTTTGGAAAAATGAGTGAAATGTATCCCTATGTTTTTTATCAGGATCTTGGCTGGTCATTAAAGAAATAATTAAGCAGATTGAAATATTAAAAAACATACCCCATACAGCTGAATGAATTGTCCAGGGCCATACTCCCCAAGGTAGTCGTCCGCCAGTTATTTTCTGTCCTAATATTTCGGTGAAGATAACTACAATAATCCCAATAATTACACCTGCAATTGCTGCATTTTTTGTAATCCATGGAAACCATGTGACACCCAATAATGATGGCCAAAGTTGGAATGAGCAAGCAATTGCTAGACTTCCAAGAATGAGAGTGGCTTCCATCGAAAATGAAGCTAATAGCATTCCACAAAAGAACACTAACGCTGTAAGGAGTTTTGCAGCTTTAATTTGAGTTTTATAATCCGCATCTTTATTAAAATAATGAACATAAATATCTCGAGATAAAATATTTCCAGTAGTAGACATAAATGCAGCTGCAGTGACTTGTAATGCTGCTATAGCACAGATAGCAAGGAAGCCAACCATCCATGGTGAAGTGCTTCCTACAAGTTTAATATAATGCATTACCAGTTCAGTATATTGCGCCTTAGATAGTTCTGGCAAATGCTGTGCAATTGCAAATCCTGCTTGATTAACCGCACTATTTGCTCCTAGTAGATTTGCGCTTACTCCTTGTAGAGTGGAAAATAAAAACATGATAATACCCACACAGGCTGCCGCGCCCCATATCTGATGAATTGAAAAGCCTTTGGTCGATTTACTGGTAAACCCAAGCATTGTGAATGTTGGTGAGGATTGAATTCCCATAACTGACATCATAAATGTAAGAGTCATAATTGCAGTCCATGGTCCTCCCTTTGGGGTTTCAATTCCTATGCCATCAGTAAATTGAATTACACCAGGAATTGCGAAGTATCCTGGGAAGTTTCCTCCACCCATGCCTTTAGTTTTTCCAAGATGACTGGTTATATTTTTTGCAATGTTTGCTAAGCCTTGGTTTAATGAATCAAAGCCTCCAGCAAGATCAAGAGCAAATAAGCCCAAAATAATCATTCCAAGGAAAAATAGTATAGTCTGCACTACTGAAATTTTTGCTATTGCTTGCATTCCACCCATGATTGAATATAAAAGAACAAATCCAGATAATGACCACATAGCTACATTTCGTGAAAAAATACCATTAGTTAATTCACTTATTAGGAATCCTGAGGATCCAAAGAGTAATGCAGCAAATGGAATACCAAATAAAAGTGCAATACAAACTGATATAACTCTTAGGGTGTCGTCTTTAAAGTATGCTGAAAGCATTTCACCAGATGTAGTAAATCTAAAACGCCTTCCAAGCATCCATTGTCTTTTGAGAAGAACAACTCCAGAAATTGCAACAGCTATGGCGAAAAATGAAGTATTTGCAAACTGAAATCCATCTCTAAAAATCAGTCCAGGATGGGCAATAAAAGTCCATCCTGCAAAGGATATTCCTGTTGCTGCTATAGCAAATACCCATGGCGATAAACTACGACCAGATAGGAAGTAGTCATCTGCAGATGATATTTGCTTTGAAGCTCGAACTCCCCAAAAAAAACAGTAAGACCAATAAAGGACTAAAAATATAAATATCCATGTTATTGCGCTAGTCATTTTATTTGTATCCTTGAATTATTTTTAGACATCATGATTAATTTATATTTAAATTTGTGTTCTTATATGAGGTGATCTGGCATATAAAGCTACCATAGGGAGGATTAACAGGCCAAAAACAAATTGTTGCCCTTCATAGCTTAATCCAATGCCTACTAAAAATGACGATAGAACTTGTAAAACAAGAACACCAATAACTGTAAATCCATATCCTCCTTTTCCTCCAAGAAGTGAAGTACCTCCAACTACAACAGCAGCTATAGTTTGAAAAAGATAAGGACCACCAACGCCAACAAACCCACCACCACTCCATCCTAAAAGTAAAATACCAGTTAGTGCAGAAACAAACCCCCCTATTGCAAATGCTCCTATCCAGTAAGCCCTCTCTGATATTGATAATCTTGCTGCAGCTGTCCGATTTCCACCTACTGCATATAGGTTTCTTCCCCAAGTTGTATTTGATAGTGCGATAATCATAAGGATTGATGAAACAACCCAGATTACAACAACAGGCGGGATGCTAATGCCAATAAAAGTTCCATTTGTTGCAGCTATATTAGACAACCACTTTGGCACAACACCAAAAACGCTTCCTCCAAAATCTGAACCAATAGTTGTTAAGGCTTGAACGGCGCCAGTAACTACAAATCCAACACCCAGAGTTAAGATAAGTGCTTGACCTTGTATACGAAAACTTAATAAGCCATTAACTATTCCAACACCTAATCCCATTAATAAAACAGCAACTATGCAGATCCATGGAGGAATTCCTAGCGTGATTAAATACATTAAGCCAATATTTGCAGCTCCAATTACAAAGCTGACTGATAAGTCTAATCCGCCTAGTAATACTACAAGTGTTTGTCCAATACATGCAAGCCCAAGGAATGATGCAAAAAGAAGCATTGATTTCAGATTCAAAGTTGAGATAAAGCCATCTACAATTAATGAACCCATAATAAAAAGTCCAATTAATACTGCTAATCCCATAAGCGCACTTTTATTATTTTTCGCAACTGAGTTGGTGATGATTAATATTAAGAGAGTTAGAAAAAATACCACCAATGAAAGTATATTTTGCCATTGAAGAAAATCATCCATAGCAAAGGCAAGTCCAACAAATGCAATAATCATTGCTAATATGCCAATAATGGCACCCTTGTTACTCTTGATAAGGAAACTAAAGTAGCTTTCAGTAGACTCCTTATCTTGGATTTCTATATTTTCTACTAATTGTAGATCTTCCTCTTCAAGGCCGTCAATGTATGTCCATCTTACTGAAAGGTGATGCCAGCCCCATAAGATTGAACCAAAGATTGCAACTGTATAAAGCATAACAAGTTGTGAGGGAGTGTTATCAATAAAACCTAAAACAGCACTGATAACTGAAACTATTAAAGCAACAATAAAGCCCAGCCATTTATAAAATGAAAAGGCAGCTTTTCCCATTCTATTAATGCGCATTTTTAACCCAATTATTTTGAAATATTTTCATTATTTATCCTTCCCATTTGCTTATTGCATCATCTTTATGATCGCCAATAATGTATGTGCTTATTATGTGCATTACATTTGGTGCAGAAATAATTGTGATTCCAATAATGACAATGAGCTTCCATATTGGCACACCTATTGCATAAAATAAACTGCCCCAAGCTAGAATAGCAAAAGCAGCTATATACCAATATTTCCAAAAACTATTAAAACTAGTTTCTCCCATAGCAATGCGTAAAAATACTTGTAATAAAACAATAATAATGGCAATGTAGGCAATTTCAGTAATTAGTGCCATTCCACTGGCATCAACATTCATCCTTATTGGTGCCGTATATTCAATAAATTTGGTCGGTAAACTTTCTACTCCAGTTGGAATAATTGGCATTGAATAGTTTGTTAATACGCCTATATTTGAGTCAACTGAAACTACACTATTGCCTATAAAGAAGTACATAACAATTAAGAAAATAATAGATATTGCGCCAATAAAAATATTGTTGATATTTTTTATTTTTGTATGAACTAAAGGTATGGTAATTGTGAAGAGAAGTGCAGAGACCATTAGTATTGCAAAAACTTCACCTGAGAAACTACTTGTTAAATATCCCTTATCTGCATCTTGAAAAAATACAGCTCCAATTGCAATAACTGGAACAATAGCAATGCACATTATCATTGCTAAACGCTTGATACTAGTTTTTATTCCTGGAAGCATTGTCAGAATTATTAGTGATGACAATAGCACTACACCTACTAGACCGATTAATAGATATGTTGTCTTACTTAATGCATTAATAGAGAGGAATGATGAAGAACTCGAGATTTCCTCCATGCTAAATATCATTATTGAATAATCAATCATAGCTGGTGAGAAAACTACTTCTGAAGTAGAATCAGGATTAAATATTAGACCAAAAGCAGTAATTATTACAACAATCATAAGTCCAATCATTGGGCCACTTATATGTTTAAAAGCAACTTTGATAATATAGGCAGTCAATGCCACCCCAATAATTATAAGAAACATAATTGTTCCTGCTGACATAGTTTCCTGCTCAACAGCAGCTACAAATGCCTTATATCTTTTTACTCCAAATGATTTGTCCATCGATACGCTTACCATTACCCCTAAGGAAACTATTCCCATTACTAAAAACACCAGGGATGGCGATAGTCCTCGAGCACGTTTTTGAAGAAATGGAATCGCAATACTAATTAATAATGAAACAACCAGCATAAGTCCATATGAGAAATCGGTAACAAAACTCTGCATTTTTCCAAAGTTAAAAGTTGAAAGTGCAAAGGTAATTAAAAATATATTTAGTGAACCTAGAAGGGCGCCAAATGCACTTCCTCGACCACCTGCTAAATTTGCTCCACCCAGGACAAGTGCAGTAACTGCCATTAGTGTGTAAGTTGTTCCCTGACTTGGATCACCAGAGCTAATTAGAGATGTAAATGTAATCGCAGCAAGTCCTGCATAAATACCACCTATAACATGAGCGCCAATACGAACCATGTTTATATTAACTCCGCTTGTGTAGGTTGCTCGCTCATCAGAACCCATCATTTTTAAATTACCCCAGAAGGCTGTTTGAGCAAGCAAGTACCATCCTGCTGTTGCAACTATTAATATTACTAAAACGGGAGAAAAAATAGTAGTGCCAGCTCCCCAGCTATACATCCAATCAGGCGCTAAGCCAGATGGTCGAGGCATAATTATGAGATTCAATCCAACAAGTGAGAGGTAGCCACTTAATGACACAATAATTGGCTGCACTCGAACAAATACAATTATTAAAGCCATTAGAACTTGATAAGCAATACCCACACCAATGGCGTATAAAAATATTGCAATTGGTGATTCAATTAAACCTAGCCCGATTAGCTGAATCATGCCAACATTGATAAATCCAATTAATGGCCCAATTGATAAATCAACTCCTGCTCTTCCAGCCATAACTATTACTGTTAATGCATAGGTTGCAAGTATTAGTGGAGCCACAACAATTATTAAACCGCCAAATCCAGTACTTGAAACCATATATGGGCCTCTAATAACTGCAAATATAAGTAATAGGAAGAATATGACTATAGGAACTATAAGATATGTACTAGCCCCAGAATTTGATTCTTGTTTTTTGATTAATTCCATTATTGTTAAAAGTTCATTTTGTAATATTTATATTAAATTACCCTATTCTTTAGAGAATAATTTTTCAAATTTTTCTAAATCTTCCTTACTATATTCCTGAGTATTTGACTTAACGCTCTTATGATCTATATTATTAGAGGAGGTGATTTTTTGACTACTAAAGCCTCTATCTAGCTCATTTTTAATTTCATTACTATCACCTTCAATTTCAAATTTTTTGAATAGCTCTTCGTCGGCTGCTGAGTAACCATCTACTTTATTTGCCTGACCCAAAGTAATTTTTTGGTTAGGATTTTTTTTGAATTTCATTAACTTTTCAAATTGATTTGAATCATCTTTAGAATATTCAAAAGACTCGGTTAATTCCTCAGCTGTTTTCTTTTCAACTTTTTTGTCATCATTATTTTGATTTTCAGAAGAATTGATTATTGAATTAAAATTTTCTTCATCAGAAGGTGAGAAATCCTGCTTTGAAGATTTAGTTGAGGCTTCTGTTTTGATCTCATTTTTGAAATATTTACTTACGTTATATTCACTCATTTCATTCTCCATTTTTGTGTTTTCAGGATAGTTTGAGTTCACCAACTCTTTATGCTCTATATCAGAGCTATCTTGATTTTGAATATGTCCAAACATTGATTCAAGAATTCCATCAGCATTAATTTTTTGATCTAAAAATGTTTCAAAAATGCTGCCATTACGAAATACAATTACACGTGAACAAAACCCTATGAACTCTTCAAGTTCACTTGACATGTAAATTACTGAATTTCCTTCATCCGCAAATTCTCTTAGTTGTTTGTAAAGATCTCTTTTAGTTTGTAAATCTATTCCACGAGCAGGATCTAATAAAACCAAAGTCTTGGGATGGGTGGAAAAAGCACGTCCTAGCATTACTTTTTGTTGATTACCACCACTTAAAGATGTAATCAAATTTTCTTTGGCGCCTGCTTTAATAGCTAATCTCTCTACTTCCCAATCATAAATGTCATTTATTGCACCCCATTCAATAAGGCGAACGCCGGGTATATTGGTATTTTTGTCGTACATAGAAATTGCTAAATTTTCAACAATACTTAGATTTGGTAAAATTCCTTCTCTTTTTCGATCACCTGAAACAAATGCAATTCCAAATTTTTTTGCATCTGCAAGAGTGTTAATCGAAGAAAAATCAACACCATGATTTGTGCTGACTTCAGCTACTCCTTCTGCAGCTGGTGCAATACCAGCTAATATTCGAACAAAGTCATCTTGACCATGGCCATCTAGTCCAGTGATTCCAACTATTTCGCCTTTATTTAATTCAAAATTTGAAGAATCACTTGTTGGCCAAACCCTCATATTTTGAGTTCTGAGCGCTACTTGTGAGTGAGATGATTTGTGAGCATCTTGTTTAGTTGAGTCTTTGCTTTGATCTTTTCCTGTCATCAGTTGTAAAAGATTTTTTTCAGTAATTTGACTTTTTTCTAAAACACCAACATCTTTCCCATCTCTCATAACTGTGCAACGATCACTGATTCTAACTAACTCTGCAATTCTATGAGTTACTATTATTATTGCTGTCCCCTTATCACGTAGTTCTCTCATCTTATTAAAAAGACGCTCAGTTGAGTCAAAATCTAATGCAGCTGATGATTCATCTAAAATTAGTAAATCTGGCTCACTTAGTAATCCTCTAGCAATGGTAATCCAGGCTTTAGTACTTAGTGGAAGATTTCCAGCTGGCATTAAGGGATCGATATCTTCATCAGCTAATTCACTTAATAAAATTCTAGCTTTATCTTGTTTATCTTTATCCGACATTGATTTTGAGAAAAAACCATCAATACCAATAAATAAGTTATCAACTATCGATGCTTCATCTGCTACAAGAACCTCTTGAAATACCATTGAAACACCTAAATCGCGAGATTCCTTTGGTGTAGATGGGTGATGGCCATTAATTGACACTTTCCCTGAATCAATTGGCAAGACACCCGCGAGCACCTTAGCTAATGTACTTTTCCCACAGCCATTTCCACCAATAATTGCATGGATTTCACCAAAATATCCAGTAAAGGACACATTATCAAGGGCTTTAGTTACTCCAAATGATTTGCTTACGTTTTTAACATGAAGCTCACCCGGAAATTTGGTTAGTATTTCTGGTAAATCTGAAGGATCATCTTCTACTGTCTTTTGCACTTGTTCGGCCAATTAAATACACCTCTAAATTGAAATAGGAGTCACTTCAGACTAATGGCTATGTATTTATTTAGAAATTTATATATACAGAAATTCTATTTTAAAACATCCAAAAGTATAGGTGCAGTTTACTACTATCACATACCATAGTCAATAGTATGTATTAATTCTTATATTATTGGTAAAGTAATGTTTAATAATGTTACAATCATGAATAAAAATGATGGTTAGTATGTTTTTTTTAAAACTATTTTTTTTAACTTTCTTTGATGTATTGTCATATTCTTGGGTTTATTAAGTAAATATAAATATGAGTGAATTTTTTAATTATTTTTCAATACTCAAGAAATTCTTGTCCAATTCATTTATTAAAGCTGGAGTATTACCCTGGTTTCTTGGTGTAGCTCTAATTACTTTCTCATTTGCTAGTGATAATTTTTTAACTACACAAAATATTCTAGGCGTAGCACGACATTCTTCAGATCTTATTCTTGTGGCTATGGCTCAGATGGTAGTTATGCTCACTGCAGGGTTGGATTTCTCTGTTGGTGTAATTCTTGCAATGACTTCTGTAGTTGCTTCGATGACAATGGTGGCTTTGTGGTCTGGATACGGTTCCGGCTGGGAGGCAATTTTTATAGGCTGCTTAGCAGGTCTTCTGGTTGGAGCGTGTATTGGCCTAGTCAATGGCCTTGGTGTTGCTTTTTTACGAGTACCCCCATTCATAATGACTCTTGGCATGTCTTCAATTATTTTTGGGTTAGCTCTTACTATTACTGGAGGAATTCCAATCTATGGAATGCCCGAATCATTCACGAATATTTTTGGCTATGGCACGTTTCTAGGTATTTCATTAACTATATGGATCACTCTATTTTTTATTATTGTGGTTTATATTTTTATTAATATGACAAAGATGGGGAGGTACTTTTATGCGATAGGAGGAAACATCAGAGCAGCAGAACTTTCTGGCATTAATGTTCGTATTTATATAGTGAGTGCTTATGTTTTTTCTGCAGTTATAACGAGTTTTGCGGCTTTATTGATTACTGCAAGGCTGGAAACTGGAGAGCCTAACATTGGTGCAAGTTATCCATTACTATCCATTGCTGCTTGTGCGATTGGAGGGGTAAGCCTTCTTGGTGGTGTTGGTAGAGTTCAGAATGTTGTTTTAGGGGCGTTTTTTATTATCTTAATACAAAATGGAATGAACCTAATGAGAGTTGGTTCATATTTACAGATGGTTGTTATAGGTGTGTTGCTTATAGTAGCTATTAGTGCTGAGTATTTTAGGCAGCAAATGTTATCAACCCTAAAAAAATAGTGACCGAATAAGAATGATTTTTTATAATTCATTAAATTTGAATGTTTTCTTAGATTCTGAGATCTAAAAATTCACAATTAATATATGAAAAAAATTAAAAAAAATCTCTTTAATAGGTTATCTCTTAATCAAAAAATCTTAACTTTAATATTTATTGAAATTATTGCTTTTATTTCATTAATGCTAGTTGCTTTTTCGCAAATCTACACAGTTGGCAGCGAAACCAAACAAATGTCTTCTATCACAATTCCATTAATCGAGTCCATTCATAGAATTGATGATAGTGTTTATAGCCAAAGGCTTAGTCTCAATGAGCTCTATATAACGGTTACCCAAATCGTTAACCAGGATGGTGACAAAACAAGTTTTTACGATAAATATGTGCAGCTCTTAGGCGGTAAATCAATCCAGGATAAATTTTCATTAGCTAGTCAAAAATTAAAGGAGTCAATTGCTGATACTGAGGATTTTATTAGAAAAGTTAAAAATGACGTAGCTTCAAATAACGACATAATTGTAGATAATCAAGAGCAATTACTTTTAGAACTCTATGAGCTGAGAGTAGTTTCTCAAAAATATAATCAAATAGTTGTAAGTAACTTATTCCTTGAAAATAATTTACAAATACTTACTCTAAATATCAAAAACCTCAATGAAATTTTATCTACTGAAGAGTCTCTTATTATTCAGGCAGAAAAAGTAAGTAAAGAATTAGAAAATGTTATTAATGCCTCTAAAGAAAAAATAATTTATGTTGAAAGAATCGCTATTAGTTATATAGTTATAACAACAATTATTTCTATTTTATTTGCTATATCAATGATTCTTCTTATTGTAAGGATGAATATTTCAAAGCCTTTACAGTTACTTACTGACTCAATAAATAGATACACCCCGTTAAGAAAAGTGACAAGGTTAGAAGATGAGCAAAATATATTAGAAAGAGAGGATGAGCTTGGAAGAATGGGGCGAAGTTTTAACAGGCTTAAAGAGGACTTATGGGAGCAAGGAGTCGGACTTCAAAATGCTAAGGAAGATGCTGATAGAGCCAATAAAGCCAAATCACTATTTCTAGCTTCAGCTAGCCATGATTTACGTCAACCTTTAAATGCAATGCAGATGTACATAGCAGCGTTAAAATCTAAAGTTAAAGATGAAAAAATTCTTACAATTATTGAAGATATAAATTCAGTTTCAGCTTCAACTGCAAGACTTTTAAATGCTCTTTTAGATGTTTCTGAATTGGAGGTTGGAGCTATTAAGCCTCGATATGAAGACTTCTCAATTAATAATATTTTTACTAGTATTTTTCAATCATTCGCACCTTTAGCAAAAGATAA
Source organism: Candidatus Pseudothioglobus sp. Uisw_086 (assembly GCF_048085745.1). Lineage (GTDB taxonomy): Bacteria > Pseudomonadota > Gammaproteobacteria > PS1 > Pseudothioglobaceae > Pseudothioglobus. The sequence goes on from NZ_CP159803.1 coordinate 574,239, forward strand.
AAACTTACAGTTTCGAATCGTTCCTTCTAGTATTACTGTTAGAAGTGATCCTGATTTATTGGAACGTATATTAGGTAATTATATGTCAAATGCCATTCGTTATACTGAAGCTGGATCTGTAATGATGGGATGCAGAAAGAGGGGCAATAAGGTTTCAATTGAAGTCTGGGATACGGGCTGTGGAATCTCAGAAGATCAAATGCCAAATATTTTTGAGGACTTTTATCAGATTGAAAATAAAGAGCGAGATAGAAGCAAGGGGCTTGGTCTTGGTCTGGCTCTAGCGAAGCGTTTATCTCTAAGCCTTAACCATACAATAGATTGTAAATCTACTCTCGGAGGTGGCTCATGCTTTTCTGTATTAGTTGAAATTGGTGAAGCGAAGAATAGTGAAGTTCAACTTGAAGCTATTTCTAACATTATGGATTTAACTGGTGCTAGAATTTTGTTAGTTGAAGACGATATTGATGTCTTAAAAGCTTCAATTCAGTTAATGGAATCTTGGGGCTGTATTGTCGATTCTGGAAGAGACCTGGACGAAATCAAAAATATCATTAGGTCTCCAGATTACCTATTGCCAAACATTATTGTGGCTGACAATCGATTACCAGGAGATGCTTCAGGTGTTGATGTAGTTAAACTAGTTCAACAAGAGTTAGAGTCTGTAATTCCGAGCATAATAATAACTGGAGATGTAGAAAGGTCTCATATACAAAGCATTAAAGAAAAAGGGCTGCCAGTGTTATTAAAACCAATTCAACCTGCAAAGTTCAGAGCTATTCTTTCACATTTGATTAACTCTTAGCTCTCAATTTATTTTTAAAAGTTAGACTTTGATTTCAGTTTCTCTAGATTTCAAAAAATAGTTTTGGATTAGAAGTTCGCTTGACTCTTCAGAGTTTATTTCAGCACTTAAGCTGCCTTCATTAATAATATAGATTCTATGAGATAAGTTAACTAGTTCGGTTAAATCAGAAGAGATCATGAGAACTGCTCCTCCTGCATCACAAAAGTCGCTTATCAGTTCATAAATTGACACTCGAGTACCAATATCTACTCCTATTGTTGGTTCATCAAGAATAAATAATTGAACGTCTCGAGCAAAACTTTTAGCAAGCATTACTTTTTGTTGAGTACCACCAGATAGCTGCTCTATTTTATTTTCAATACCCTTATTGAAGTTTAATCGTTGCCCAATCTTTTCAACAATATCTTTTTCATTTTTTCTATTTACCATGAAGCCAGTTGAAAATTTTGGAAGCCCTAGTGATGGTAAAGAAATATTTTCTCTGATGTTATGTTCCATTACAAGTCCTTCAGCCCTTCTATCAGAGGGTACATAAAGCATTCCTCTATCAAGCATTGCTCTTGGACTAATGTCATTGATATTTTTAGAACTGTCATATACAACATCATCTAAGTAAGTTATGTTGCCTGAATTAATTTTATTAATACCAAAGCATGCCCGACCAATTGCAGATTTTCCTGATCCAGCAAGTCCTGCAAGTCCAACTACCTCTCCAGCCCTTACATTGATTGATACATCCTTTAAGAAACTATCTGGAATGCTTAGGTTTTTTACATCTAATAGCGTCCTGCCAGGATGGCTTTTTATCTCAGGAAAAAAGTTTTTGATTTTTCGGCCAGTAGCAAGCTCAATTAATTTTTGCTCATCAATTTTAGAGACCTTATCAGTCTCAACTACTTTACCATCTTGAAGAATTGTTACGCGATTACATATTGTATAAATTTCTTTCATTCGGTGAGTGATATAAATTACACCAATGCCTTCTTCTTTTAAAATTTTAATCATTGAAAAAAGATGGTTTGTTTCATTTTCCGCCAAAGAGGCAGTTGGCTCATCAAGAATCATTATTGAGGGCCTTGTATGGAATGCTTTTGCAATCTCAACCATTCTTTTTTCGGCATGAGATAAGTTAATTATTTTTTCTTCAGGTTTAATAGAGAACTCGAGTCTATCCATGGTCTCACAAGCCATTTTATGCAATTTTTTCTTGTTAAGAAATAGCCCTTTTGAAACATTAGAGCCTAGAAATAAATTTTCTTCAACAGTGAGTTGAGGAACTAATGAGAACTCTTGAAACACTGCACTAATTCCAAGCTCTCTCGCATTATGGACAGAATGAATTTTTAATTCTTCATTGTTTAAAATAATTTTTCCACTTGTAGGCTGTAAATCACCAGTAATAATTTTAATTAAAGTAGACTTTCCAGCTCCATTTGGACCAAAGATGGCATGAGCTTCACCAGGGTACAAATCAAAATTGACTTCATCCAATACAGAAGTTTCAAAAAACTGTTTTGATATATTATTAAGCTTTAATAGAGGTATTGATGATTGATTCATAATTTAGTTTTTTTAATTACTAAGATTATCTTTTAGTTCACTGAAAAAACAGGAGACCACCCCTTAGGGGCTAGTGTTGTTGAGGAGTCAAACTTATTAAAATTTTTAGGTGTTACAATTAATATTGGTTGCTGTATGTGCTCTGTAATTCGACCCGTATTATATTCTGGGCGGCCTCCTGTTGCCATTTCAATTCCCCCTAATAGCCTTACTGCCTGGTCAACGGCAATTCTGGCTTGAGAAATCATTTGATCTGATGGCGCCATTGAAATTAACCCTCGTTTTATAAAAAGATCAATACCAGGGGTATAGTATGTGGACACTAGCTTAATTTTGTTTTGAAGTTTTCTGGCTCTTAGGGCTCCTGCTGCAGCTTCAATTGTTGTTCCAGTCCCTACAATGTATTTAAATTCTGGCTCAGGCCCTGAAGCTAAGTTCTGAAGGGTCTCTTCAACCAATTGTAATTGGATTGATTTCCCTGTATCCCCCCAATTTGTTTCAAGTATTTTAATTTTTGATCCATTTAAAGCTTTTAAACAGCCTACGTTTGAGGCAATAGACCATCCTGCGCCTGGCGGTCCAGGGAACCAAACTATGTTGGTTTCATTCGGATTATCTATTTCTTGATCTAAAACCCATTTGCATGAGGTATAACCCATATCGATAAAACTTTGTAAAGAGTTGGCATCAACAGCTGTATTTATTCCAGTAACAAGAACAACAACAGGAATTCCTTTTTCTCTTATTATTTCTATCTGTTTGGCGTTACCATTGCTTGAGATTGGACCAATAATTAAAGCCTCTCCTCCGTTAGTAATACAATCATCGACTTGATTTAATTGTGCGTCTAGATTTGTATATCCACCGGCTTCAAATAATGTGATTTTTTGACCTAGACGACGACCTTCAGTAATAATCCCATAGGCTACTCCAACCCAATAAGAGTCTTTAAGGTGAGGGAATGAAACACATATGTGATGTTTATTATTAACTTGGTTTGGTTTTAAAGGAGCATAAATTTGAAGGGGAAGCGTTTCTAGAGAGTTTCTTTTATCAGTCCAGCAATCAACGTCACCGTCTGTACAAGAATAATTGAATACGTTTACGCTTTGAGACCAATAAGCACCTTCATTGGCCTGAGTGGGCGAAATATAACTTATTAAGAACAATAAAAAAAATAAAGACGCGCAAGGAAGTCTTGAATATTTTATGAATATATTTTTAAAATACTCTACTAAAAAGAAAATATAGTTGTCATTTTTAAAAATAGAACTCAATAAACCTCCCTCTAGGTAATTAACTCCGAAACTTTTTGGATATTGGAATATTTAGCAACTGCCTCAGTTCTATTTTTAACATTGAGTTTTTTAAATATTGCTGATACGTGCATTTTAATTGTTGGAATAGTAAGACCCAATTCAGTTGCAATAGACTGGTTTGAGTTACCAACCTTTATAAGATTAAAGACTTCTTCTTGTCTCTTTGATAGGATGCTGGACTTTTTAATAATATTTGATACTGGTTGGGAGGCATCATTCTTGATATCAATTCTTGATTGCAAGACATGCGGAGGAATGTAAACACCTCCAGCCAAGATAAGCTTAATAGCGCTAATAGTAATTTCTGGTAGGGAGGTTTTTGGAATGTAACCTGATGCTCCAGAAGAGATGGCCATATGGATGGAATCAAAATCTTCTTTAACTGAAACAATAACTATTGGGACGCCAGGATGCAAATTGATAATATTGAGGATGCTTTTTTTTCCATCCATTCCAGGCATCATAAGATCTAGAAGCAATAAATCAATAGAAGGCTTTTCTGAGAGAATTTTTATTGTTTCATCAAAACTATTAGTTTGAAATATATCTGAATTTGGTACAGCCATTTTTACAACTAATTCTAGCCCACCTCTGACTAATGCATGGTCATCCGCTATAACGATTTGATGACGAATTGAATTATCTTGAACTTGATTTGGCATATTTATTTATTCTCTTAGTAATTGAATTTTAAAGCTTTAATGAGGCATTCTCATTAATTGTACATTATTTTACTGGTTAATAAGAATGCAGGGCTGCATACTTTAATCCCATATACATACTAATGTAATGTAATAAATAAAATATACATACTTTTGTTGACTAATATATACAATATGCTATACTCACATATACTTTAGACTATGTAAATTTGTTTTAAAAGCGTATCTAGCTTATAAATCAAAGTTTTTTTAAAGTACACAAAACAAGTAATGATACTTGTCAAAAAAAGGAGATAAAAATGCAAAAATTTATAAAATTTACTTTAGCATGTTTTTTATCATTAGGATTTTCAACAATGACTCTTGCTGGTCTAGATGAAATTCCAAAAAGTATTACTGATTCAGTGTATAACCCAGATCTAATGGATTCAATGCAGCCATTAGGTGAGAGTGCTTTTAGGGAATGGAAGAGTGACCGCTCTCCACCTTGGACAGTAGGTTATGCAAGTACTTATGCTGGAAATACTTGGCGTAAAGGTGCAATGGACCGGTTATTGAATGAGATCAAGCCAAAATGGCAAGAGCTCGGACTACTTAATGATATTGTTGTTACACAGTCAAATCTAAAAGATGCTTTACAAATCCAGCAGATTAGACAGCTAGTTGATCAGGGCGTAGATGCAATTATTATTTGTTGCTCGAACCCGACAGCTCTTAATCAAGCTATTCAGTATGCATTTGATAGAGGCGTTCCCGTCTTTTCATTTACTGGATATACAACATCACCACTTTCAGTCAGTTCATCAGTTAACTATCATCAGGCAGGATTTGATGTTGGTACATGGATGGCCGAAGAGATTGGTGGAAAGGGTAATGTTCTTGTAGTAGAGGGTATTCCTGGCTATTCTGCTTCTGATTCTCAGAACCGTGGAGTTTTGGATGGTTTATCTCAATATCCTGGAATTAAGGTTACTGGACAGATTGCCCATATGTGGACATCACAAGTTGGTCAAGCAGAAACACAAAAATGGTTAGCAACTCATCCTGGTCAGCTTGACGGTATGGCAGTTCAGTCTTCTGGTGAAACAGGAGTATTAGCTGCGCTTCAGCAATCAGGTCGTGAGATGGTTCCATTATCAATTGGTGGTGAGTTAGGTGCTTTATGTTACTGGCGTAATAATCCAGATTACATAAGTGCGGCAATTCAAACATGGCCTCCAGGTGATGATGTTGAGCTTGGCTGGAACATCATGATGCGCACATTGCAAGGTCAAGGTCCTAAGATTCAATCAATTTTAGTACCACCTCGCAAAATTACTTACTCTGATGTTGAGGCAATGATGGGTACTGATTGTGATAGAGGTTCTACTGGTTGGTACAATCCAGGGATAGATATTTGGGGTGGTAAAGACTATCTTGATAATTTCTTCCTGAGACCTGCGGATCCAGAGGCATACGATCCAAATTCATAAGTAAATAAACTTCATAAAGCCCAGAATTTTTTTTCTGGGCCTTATGGATTTTAAGCTCGACATTTAGTTTTTAGAGTTATTAAAAATATTTTTTAAAATGAATTAAAGATTGAATTAATAAAAATAGAATTTAAAACCAAGGATATTTTATGAACAGCACATTATTACCAACAGACATTGTAGGAGGTACTTTTTGGCTCCTATCTATGGCAATGTTTGGTGCATCTATTTTCTTTCTTCTTGAAAGAACAAAGGTTGCTACTAAGTGGCATACAACTATGACATTACTAGGTGTGGTAATGCTGGTTTCAGCAGTCTTCTACCACTATATTAAAACAATGTGGGTGGACACTGGTTCAGCACCAATTATTCTACGATATTTAGACTGGATACTCACACATACGATGCAAATTGTATTGTTTTATGTCATCTTGTCTGCAGTTACAAAAGTTTCATCAGCTTTGTTTTGGAGATTATTAATTGGATCATTAGTAATGGTGATTGGCGAATTTCTAGGGGCAGCTGGTTATATGAGCGCTACGTTAGGATTTATTATAGGAGTTGTGGGTTGGCTTTATATTCTCGGTGAACTGTATATGGGAGAAGCAGGACGTGCAAATTTAGAGAGTGGTAATGAAGCCACACATATGGCATTTAATGGCCTCAGATTAATTTTAACTATTGGATGGGCAATTTACCCACTTGGTTATTTTATAAACAATCTTGGGGGCGGTATTGATGTGAATAGCTTAAATATTGTTTATAACTTAAGTGATTTTTTAAATAAAGTAATTTTTGGATTCGTAATTTATAAAGCTGCAATGAATGATACTCAGCTAGTAAATGAAAGCAATTAACTATGAAAAATAATACATACAAATTTTATAAGGAGAAATTATTATGACTGGTGCAGATATTATTGCAGCCATTATTCTTACGGCATTAGCAATTGCAATTTTTGTATATTTGCTGCATTGGCTTTATCGCAGATCATCCAAAGAGGTTTCTTTTGTGAGAACTGGACTTAGAGGTGAAAAGGTTATATTAAGTGGGGGAGCATTTGTATTACCAATAATTCACAATATAACTTCTGTTGGAATGCGAACATTGCGTATAGAAGTTAAGCGTGGTGGTGATAAATCATTTATTACTAAAAATAGAATGCGAGTTGAAATAATTGCAGAATTCTATGTACGCGTAACTCCATCAAAGGAGGCAGTATCAATTGCAGCGGGTACTTTAGGTAAGCGAACAATGGAGCCTGAAAGTTTAAGAGAATTAGTCCAAGGTAGATTTGTAGACGCACTAGGTATTGTTGCAGCACAAATGACAATGGAAGAAATACAGGAGAAGAGGGGCGAATATATAAAGGAAGTAAAGGTTATTGTTGCTGAATCTTTAAGTGCGACAGGACTAGAGCTTGAAGCCGTTTCTCTAACTAGTTTAGATCAAGCTGGACTAGAGGTATTTAACCCATCTAACGCGTTTGACGCGGAAGGTCTTACTCAGCTTACAGAGCAAATTGAAGCAGGAAAGAAAAAGCGTAATGATATTGAGCAAGATACAACAATAAGAATTAGAGCAAAAAATCTGGAAGCTGAGCAGAAAGCTCTGGAAATTGATCAACAAAGAGAGTTTTCAAGGTTATCACAGGAGCGTGAAATTGCCAAACAGCGAGATAGAGAGCGTACTGATATGGCTATTGAAACCTCAACACAGCAGCGCTTAGCTGAAGAATCCAGAATCCAGTCTGAAGAGGATATTGAAAAAGCACGTATTCAACAACAAGATACAATTGAAGTTGAGCGTTCATTGAGGGAGCATGAGTTAACACTTCAGATTGAAGAGCGAAAAAGATTAAGAAACGAAATTGAAAGACAAACTGAAACTGATATTAAGCAAAAAAATCTTGAGGCTGAAATTAGAGCATTAGATATTCAAAAAGAAAATGAGTTTGCAAGACTTCAACAGGAAGAAGATATTGCTTCTCAAAGAGCAAAACAGAAAACTGAAGTTCTTAAAGTTGAGTCTGAGCAATATATAGAATCTGAACAGGCCCAAATAAAAGCAAATGAAGAAGTTAAAAAGATGGAAATAGATCAAAAGAGATCTCTTGAAATCTCTCGAATTAATAATGATCAATTGTCTCAAGCTTCTGAAATACAAAAGAGAAAAAATCTTGAGATTGAAGAGAAAGATCGTGAGCTTGAAATTATAGCCAAAACTGTAGAAGTATTAAAGGCAGTAGAAAATAAAGAACATATTAGGGCTCAAGTTGTTGTCGCAGAGGAGCAGGTTCAATCAGCACAGGAGGTTGAAGTTGCAGAGCGACAAAAGAAGCTTCAGATAATTAATGCTGAAAAAGAGGGTGAGAGTGAAGCAATACAAATTACCACCCTTGCTAGAGCTGAAAAAGAAGCAGCACAGGAGCAAGAGCAAACTGATAAATATGCCTCCCTTGCAAGTAAGCTTCGATATGAAGTAGATGCAGCAGGAAATTTGATGCTAAATGAGGCTGAAAATGCTCGAAGTGATGAAAGTCGTCAAAGCGATCTAAGAATGGAGATTGCTAAGAATCTTGACTCAATTATTCGTGAAGCTGTTAAGCCAATGGAAAATATTGATGACATAAAAATTTATGAACTTAATGGAATGCCTGGCTTCAATTCAAATAGTTCCAATGGAGATTTTGTTGGACCAGTAAATGGAGGCGGAAATTTTTCTGAAAATGTAGTAAATTCAGCATTACGTTATCGCGCACAGGCTCCTTTTGTTGACAATCTTCTTGATGAAATTGGAATGTCATCTAAAGAGATAAGCAATATTAAAAACATTCTTGGGGATTATAAGAAGGATGAAAAAAAAGGCGACGATATAGAAGGCGATAAAGCCTAAAAAGTTTAACTTTAAATTAATAAAAAATTAAGGAAATATTATGTTGAGAATTACTGGTTATAGCGACAAATACTCTGTTTGTCCTGGAGATAACATACAATTTTATATTAACTCTGAAGATAGTGAAGTTTACGAAACACAAATAGTCCGATTAATACATGGTGATACTAACCCTGACGGTCCTGGATACAAAGAAGAAGAAATTCAGGCTGAGTGTAATAAAAATTATCCAGGAAAAAATCAAAAAATACATGGCGGCTCTTATGTGATCGTCCCTCAAGATGAGCGTCTTAATTTAGAAAGCTTTACACTTCAGTGTTATATATTTCCAACAACACCTGTTGTTGGTCTTGGTACTCCACAAAAAGGACGCCAGGGCGTTTTAACTAAATGGGTTGAAGAAACTAAAAGTGGCTATGGGTTGTTCATAGATGAGCATAATTGTTTGTCTGTCGAAATAGGCGATGGCAGTGGCCAGATTATGAAGCTTTCAAGTGATAAAAAACTTTTAAGGAAGGTTTGGTATCTTGCAGCAGTTAGTTATGATGCGCGCACAGGTAAAGTTACGTTATTTCAAGAACCTGTTGTAACATCAACTAATGGCGGATTAGGCCAAGGCTTATTAAATCCAGCAGAAGAAACTACTGCTGTGGTGGAGTCTATTAATAGTATAAAGCCAGGTATCAATGATGCCCCTTTTCTAATGGCAGCAAGTACAAAATATCAGAGATCAGGAAGACATATTTCTGGAGGACATTTTAAAGAGGTGTTAGAGCCTATCGAATTGCCAGAGCAAATTCATACATATAACGGAAAAATAGATCGCCCAAGACTCTCAAGGAGAGCTTTAACTAGGTCTGAAATAGAATCTTTGGCACGTGGTTATCAGGGTTGTAAGGCAGAATTACGTAACGATGTTGTTGGAGCTTGGGATTTTCATGCGAATATAACTACAAACATCGCCTCAACTTGCATAATTGATACGTCGCCTTCTATGTTAAATGGTGTCATTATTAATATGCCTGTTAGGGCTATGACAGGTTTTAACTGGACTGGAGATGAAATTGTTTATCATCATAAGCCTGAAGAGTATGGTGCAATTCATTTTCATGACGATGATATAGATGACGCACGTTGGGAAGTTGATTTTGAACTTAAAATTCCTGATGGATTAAAAAGTGGTATTTATGCTGCTCGCCTAAGGATTGGTGGTGAAGACTCTCCAGAAACAGAAGATTATATTCCTTTTGTTGTTCGTCCTCCAAAAGGAAAAACTACTTCAAAATTGGCTTTTATTTTGCCTACAAATTCATATTTAGCATATTCAAATGATAATCTTTGTACCAACTGTGTTGTGGCTGAGTTATTAGCTGGAAAGGTTCCTGTAATGACTGCAGCTGATCTATATTTAAATGAGCATAGAGAATATGGACTTTCTACTTATTCACTTCATTCAGATGGAAGTGGCGTTTGCTACTCATCAAGACTTAGACCAATTTTAAATATGCGCCCTAAATATCGTCATTGGCTCTCTCCATCTTTATGGCAGCTTAATGGTGATCTTCATCTTGTTGACTGGCTTGAAGAAAAAAACTTTGATTTTGATATTCATACTGATGAAGACTTGCATCGAGAAGGAGTTGGGTTATTAAATAAATATCAAACTGTACTTACTGGAAGTCATCCAGAATATACTTCAGAAAAGATGTTTTCTGCTTATGAAAAATATCAACAAGATGGTGGTCGATGGATTTATTTAGGTGCAAATGGTTTCTACTGGTGTAGTGAGTATCACCCTGATAATACTAACATTATTGAAGTTCGTAAAGGAGAGGCTGGAACTAGAGCCTGGACAGCAAATCCTGGGGAATATAATAATGCTTTTGATGGAAAATATGGAGGCATGTGGCGCGCTCGAGGAAGAATTCCAAGTAAGCTTTGTGGACTAACTTTTACGGCTTACGGTTTTGATGTTTCATCTTACTATGTTAGAGATAAGGATAGTGAAAGACCAGAGACAGCTTGGATAATGGAAGGGGTAGGGAATGGTGAAAAAATCGGTGATTTTGGGCTTGTTGGCGGCGGGGCTGCAGGAGTAGAGTTGGATCGGTATGACATTGAATTCGGAACTCCACATGATTCATATTTATTAGCGCATTCAGTTGGCCATACCAATTTAATGTTGCAAGTTAATGAAGAGATTCACTTTTCTGTTCGAGGATATCACGGAAGTGGTACTGAGAATCCTATGGTTCGAGCTGATATGGTATTTTATAAAACACCAAATGATGGTGGAGTTTTTGCTCCAGGATCTTTGTCGTGGTGTGGAAGTCTTTCGCATAATAATTACAATAATAATGTTTCTCGTATTACAGAAAATGCAATTAGAGGGTTTTTAAAAGATGGACCTTTGCCTTAATAATATAGATAAGGAGTTATATTAAAATGATTACTAATAAACACCCTAATATGATGGATCCACCTGTTGGTAAGTCAGTTGTTGGAACAAGCACTGAGCCTCTTAATGAATTAGAGAAAAGAGTAATTAGCCCTCTAGATGAGGATAAAGTTAGTGATTTGTCAGAATATTTATTTACACTTAATAATAGACACATTGGGCCAATTGCAGGTGCTTATGTTGCAGTTTGCATTGTTGAAGGAAAAGAGTGGTGTGTTGGCCAGTTGAATGCAGATCGAGCAAAGCCATTAATACTTTTTGAAGATAAGATCTTTAACACCCCTGAAGGCGCCCAAATTGAGGCAGGACGATTAAAAGAGGAGCGAGGAGAGTCAGTACCTTGTCGCAACCATTAATTACAAAATAGGAATATATTATGACAAATAAAGAAAAAGGTGTAATTGCAAACGAATCTTATGCCGAGACAGATGATTATATTACGAGGACTTATGTGATGCCTCTTTTGTTTGATGATGAATCACGCAGAAAATTGATTTCAGAGCATAGAAATAGTCCTGTTGGAACTGCTCCATCAAATGGAAGGGCGGCTATTGAGCATAGTCATGATCTTAGAAAAGTTCTTGATAAATTACGAAGAGCACCAATGGCTGGCAAATATGTTACTGTCTGTATTCGTATGTTTGAAAAATATAAGATAGGAATTGTTTCAGGAATTCGTGGTGTTCCAGTTGATATACAAGAAGAAATATATTCTTCAGAAGAGGCCTGTGAGCATGCAATTTTTTTAAAAAGAATTGCTAATTTAATGAATCACTACGGTTAGGTTTTGGTTTCTTGTAATCGTCTCTCTTTTTAATATACTATTTTTAATTACAGTAATGATCTTACTGAATAGTCGCTTTCTCCTGCAGAAATATTAACTACGATTACAAGAATCACCAATTCAAAGCTTAAATCAAGTTAGAGTATTACAAAGCCAATTAATTCAATAGGTTGTATGCCAAGCTCACAATGCTAAACAGTACTATCTGGTGAGTTAGATAGATAATTAGAGCATGTTTTCCTATTACTTCAAGCCAATTTAATCGAAATATAAATATCTTCTGATAATAAGGATTGTGTCCTAGATAAATTCCAATAAAGACAAAAGATAGCCATGGGAATAGAGGGTAATAATCAATACTACCAAGCGGTAAGTAAGGTTCAAGGAAGTATGAAATAAAACTAAGGTTAGGTTGATCAAAAATCGCACCAATCAGAATTAGTGCAGCAATTAGCAAGGAGGTCTTAGGAAGATTTACAAAAGAAATTGCTATGATAGTAGAAAACCAAATTAAATGAAGGATTCCAAAATAGACCCATCCATCAGGAAACATTACGTAAGTTCCGGCTGAAACAAAAAGAGCAGCAATACCTAAATATAATAAGCGCTTAAGGAATTTTTTAAAGTTAATGCCTTTGCCATGAGCAATAACCAAGCTAATTCCAACAGCGCTCAAGAAAAGAAAAACAATTAAGCAGCGCCATGCTATTCCAGCCCAATGAGTAAATAATGGAATATCAGAAAAGCCAAAAGAATTGAGATCATAGATAAAGTGAAAGGCAATCATCATAATGATTGCAATGCCACGCATTAAGTCAAGTGCTGAATCTCTTGTATTGATCATCAAATAAATTTACTCAAACACTTGAGAGACATAATTTTTATCGATTGTTATGACCGACTCATCAAGGAGCTCAAGACATTTCGGTACAGCTAAAAAAACTGCTCCAAGACATACAGAAATTGCGACTGGCTTGCCAGGAAGATTGATAATTAAGCTATTACCTCGAGTGCCTGCGATTTGCCGTGAAAGAATTGCTGTAGGAACGGTCCTAAGTGAAACAATCCTCATTTGCTCTGCAAATCCATCAAAGATTCTTTCACAAACTTCTTTTGTAGCCTCGGGCGTTACGTCTCGAGTAGTTGGACCAGTTCCACCGGTTGTAAGAATTAAATTACAACCAAGACTGTCACTCATCTCTTTAAGAGTTTTCTCAATTAAAGGCTGCTCATCTTCAATTATTTTTGAAACTACCTCATATGGGCTAGTTACTGCTTTTGATATCCATTCCTGCATGGCAGGGCCACTAATATCTTCATAGATTCCACGTGCAGCTCTATCGGAAATAGTAAGGAATCCAATTTTAATTTTAGAATCGGTCATATAATCTTCTAACCTCCAGTAACGGGCGGGAAAAAAGCCACCTCATCATCTTCTTTAACAATAGTATCTGACGCCGCCATTTCTTGATTAACAGCGCACAAAATGTTATTTGGAAAGTGTTCACTACCGTGTTTTTCAATAAGTTTTTGTTTGATAAAAGATATTGAAACTGGGGCGTCAAAGTTCATCAAGTCATGACTTGTCTTTAAGTTTTCTTTTAGAGAAGCAAAGTAGATAATTTTCATCCACCAATCTCCACCATTTGACTGCTACTAATATTATCAATTACGGAGTCAAAGAAATGTTTTTCTGGTTTTTTTGTTATGGCGTCAACGATTAATTGCTTAATTTCTGTATCAGTCATTCCTGATCTTAGGGCATCACGAAGTGAAACTGAGTCTTTCTGACCAAGGCATAAAATTAGCTCACCTTTAGCTGTTAATCTGACGCGGTTGCAGCTACTACAAAAATTATTTGAAACAGCTGATATTGTAGCTACACTGGTGTTGGTGCCTTTAATGTGAAGAGCTTTCGCTGGTCCATCAGTTTGCTGGGCTTTCTTGGATTCAAGTTTACTTCCAAACCTTTTAAAGACTCTTTCAAGAATATCTTTTTCACTGTAGTGTCTATCAACTGCTTCTATGCCAGCAAGCCCAATAGGCATAGTCTCAATAAAACGAATATCAATTCCTCGACCAATAGCAAAATCTATCATGGACTCGATTTCATCATCATTAACACCTTTCATGACGACCATATTAAGTTTGATAGGGCTCATTCCTGCAGATATTGCCGCATCGATTCCTTTTATAACTGTTGCCAAGTCACCATCCCTTGTAATTTCTTTAAAGCGCTCTGGGATAAGAGAGTCAATTGAAATATTGGCTCTATTAACGCCATTGGCTTTTAACTTGGATGCTAGTGGGGGTAGAAGATGCGCGTTAGTTGAGAGCGGAATATCGTTAAGCCCAGGGATATCTCCAAGCATTTTAGTTAGCTCAAGAATGTCTTTTCGAAGCAGGGGCTCTCCGCCAGTAAGACGGACCTTTGTAACTCCTAGCTCTGAAAATAAACGAACAATTTTTGCAGTCTCCTCAAAAGAGAGGACCTGAGATCTTTTAGTGTGGGTTTGGTGATCCTCATCTCTACAATAATGGCATCTATAATTACAGTGGTCTGTAACTGAGACCCTTAGATAAGTGATTTCTCGATTGTATGGATCAATTAGCTTATTCATTTTGGTAATATCCAGTGCCCAGACTTGCCGCCTTTCTTTTCTAAAAGCTGGACATTATCAATGAGCATGAAGCGATCGACCGCCTTGCACATATCATAAACGGTCAGAGCGGCAATACTGGCAGCAGTTAGCGCTTCCATTTCAACACCAGTCTTGCCAGTTAGTTTTGCTGTAGCAATAATATCAATGCAGTTATTTTGAGTGTTAGGAGTAAGCTCTACGCTCACTTTAGATAGCATTAGTGGATGACAAAGCGGGATTAGATCTGAGCATTTTTTTGCAGCTTGAATCCCGGCAACCCTAGCAACAGCAAGGACATCACCCTTTTTATGGGAGCCAGAGACAATTAAGTCAAGCGTTTCAGCTTTCATTACTACTCGCGCAGAAGCCTTAGCTTCGCGTGCAGTCTCATTTTTATCGGAAACATCTACCATTTGTGCTTCACCATTTGCGTTTATATGGGTTAATTTACTCATCTTGTTAATTCACTCATTGAGAAGTAGTTGAGTATAGTCCCAGTTTCAAAGGTTGTATTTTCAGGTATCTCAACAATTCCATCAGCCCAAACAACCGAGCTCATAACATCTGAACCTTGTTTTGGGAAGAGACTCGCTAAAGGAGTCTCCGTTGAATGGTCAATACGAACGCGCGCATATTCACGCCTAGGCTTAGCACGTTTGCAGTCAAAGTTTGTTTTCACCTTTAAAATTTTAGATTCATAGTTACTATTTCCTTGCATTTTTTTTATAAATGGCAATGAAAAAATACAAAAAGTTACGAAGCTTGATACTGGGTTTCCTGGCAGCCCAATAAATGGAGTCTGCTTAACTTTACCATAAGCCAAGGGTTTTCCAGGTTTCATTCGAATTTTCCAAAGATTTAACTCTCCAAGTTTTTCAACAGCAGGCTTAACGTGATCTTCTTCGCCAACTGAGACCCCACCAGTTGTCATAATTAAATCACACTGACTCTCAAGAGCTTCAAGTGCTTCACAGGTTGCGTCCAACTTGTCTTCTATATTTCCAAGGTTTATTACATCACATCCAACCTGCTTGAGAAGCGCTACAAGAGCGTAACGATTAGAGTTGTAAATTTTTCCAGGTGTCAAAAGGTTTCCAGGCTCAACCAATTCATCACCTGTGAAAAAAACACCTACTTTAATTTTTTTAAAAACGACCAGTTCACCAACACCAACTGAGGCGGCTAAAGAAATATCTTGAGGCTTAATTTGCCTTCCTGAGCTAAGAATAACGTTATCTTTAAGGATGTCGTTCCCGGTGGGTCGAATATTTTCATTTAAATTAATAGCTCTTTTAACCGTTATCTGAGATTTATCCTCAGAGAGAGTGCATTCTTCCTGCATTACAACCGTATTAGCCCCATTTGGAATTGGAGCGCCAGTAAATATTCTAGCAGCGTTGCCTATCTTTAAGTCATTTCCAGTTGAGCCTGCAGCAATTCTATCGACAACATCAAAGCTCAAGTTTTCTTTTGCTATTTGGTTCTCATTAAGTGCAATAGTGTAGCCATCCATTGCGCTATTATCAAAACCGGGAACGTTTATTGTTGAATGTATATCGCTTGCTAAAATTCTACCGAGTGAGTCATCCAAAGAAACCGCTTCTGTCATTGCTGTAACACATGCAGAGTCGATTAGAAAGGACAAAGCATCATCTGCACTCATCAGTGAATCACTAAACATTGCTGAGCTTGAGTTAGTGCTTTGACTATTCATTAGGTTCTATGGATTTAATATTCATACGGTATATTATACAATTGTAAGTAAATTTTCTAATTAAAAATAACTTGAAAAAAGCACAAGCATTAAGTGAATAAAATATCAAAAAATGAGATTTCAGCTGTCATCTTAGCTGGGGGTATGGGCTCAAGAATGGGCGGAAAAGATAAGGGGCTCATTGAGTTTAGAAACCTTCCATTAATTTCATATGCAGCCAGTGTTGCTAAAGATAAGGTAAGTCAAATATTTATAAGTGCAAATAGAAGTTTAGAGGATTATTCTAAATATGGAAAAGTAATAGAAGACGACTTAGAAGGCTATCAGGGCCCACTAGCTGGAATTTCTAAAGCTTTAAAAGTCTGTACTTCTAATTATTTGTTAGTTCTCCCTTGTGACAGTCCAATGATTGATGTGACCTTAATCGATTCTCTTATTGAGAGAATGGAGTCTAGTGAGTGTGATATTTGTGTTGCTCATGATGGGCAAAGAATGCACGCAACCTTTGCGCTTATGAAATCAAATCTTAATGAAAGTCTTGATCAATTTTTAGCAGAAGGGGGTCGGAAAATGGCTCTTTGGTATCGTCAGCAGCAAACTGAAAGAGTTAATGTCTCAAGTCATTTAGAGCTTTTAACTAATTTAAACAGTCCAGAAGACTTTAATATTTAAGATTTCCAGCGTTTTTTTTGCTTTTCATCTTTGGTTCTCGCGCCAACCCACTCTTCATTATTTTCTGTTACTTCTTTTTTCCAAAAAGGGGCATCAGTTTTAAGGAAATCCATAATGAAATTACATGAGTCAAAAGCTTCTTGACGATGCTTACTAGTTGTTATAACCAAAACTATTTGATCGTTAACATTAAGAATTCCAATGCGGTGAATAATCGTGACATTTTCAATATCCCATTTATCTCGCGCCTTTTTAACAATTGACTCTAAAGATTTTTCAGTCATCCCTGGGTAGTGCTCAAGAGTCATAGAGCTAAGCGATTTTGGTTGAAGGTCTCTAACTGTTCCAACAAAACTTACAACAGCGCCAATACTAGAGTTATTGGCCTTAGCAAGCTTAACTTCAGTGGTTAAGTCGAAGTCATCGGGTTGAATGAGAATTTTATCCATTATTTGATTTTATCTTTAATAAGATTATTACTGGAATTAAATATTTAAAAATGACTCAAACTAGTTTTGCTTTGATAATTTTCCTACAAGAGTTATTCCTAGTGCAACTGATGGCCCAATTCCAAGTGCAAACAATGCCGTTCCAAGGCCAACAACCTCACCCAGTAATTTGTCAATGTTATTAAGGAGGCAGAGAGAGCCAACTACTACTACGCTGATTTCAATCGTTGTTCGAATTGAATATATTGGCATATTAGTTATTCTTTGTAAGCCAATCATTAATCCATCCCTCGGTCCGGCGCCTAAGTTTGAAATCAAATAAAACCCACTTCCAAGTCCAATAACAAGAATACCAAAAATGACCTGTAAAACCTGCATTGGATATGCTTCAGGATATGGCAAGTAATAAACTGAAAACTCAATTGTTAGTGCTATTATGAAGGCATTGAGAATTGTTCCTATCCCAGGTTTTTGTTTAAGCGGAATCCACATGAATAACACAAATATGCTGATAACAAAGGTAGAGAAGCCAATTGACCAATCAGTAAGGTTTGAAATCCCTTGGGCTAAAACAGTGTATGGGCCAACACCAGCACCACTGGTTATTAAAAGACTTTCTCCAAGACCAAATAAAAATAATCCAAATACTAAAAATATAAAAGTTAGTGGCTTAGGCTTAAGATTAAATGAGTCTTCAGAGCTCCAAGCAACTTTAGGAATTGTTTTAATAGTAAAGGTCTCAGAAAAAAGTTTCATGCATCATTGAGGCTGTAAAAAATTACAGTAATAATACAGTTGTTTATGTCAACTCTAGTGCTGTGTATTAATTATTATATTTATCTTATAAGTTTCAAGTTTTAATGATTATCATAGGTTTATTGAAAATGAACTCATAAATTATCAATACTAACTAGCCAATTCTCATGAAAACACTTCTTACTCAATCAGAAATACAAGACTTTAAAGATGATGGTGTTGTGGTTCTTAGGGGTTTTTTTAATGAGTGGATTGATACTTTATCTAGGGGAGCTGACTTTCATATTAAGAATCCAAGCGAAGGTGCATTGGTACATAAAGGAAAAGATTTTCAAGGTAAGTTTTTGGAGGACTTTTGTAATTGGCAGAGGATTCCAGAGTATAAAGACTTTGTATTGAATTCACCCCTTGCCTCAATTGCAGCAGACTTAATGGAGTCAAAATCAGCGCAATTTTTTCATGACCACTTTTTTTATAAAGAGGCGCTCTCAGGAGCCCCTACTCCTTGGCATCAAGACCTTCCTTATTACTGCGTTTCAGGACATCAAACGGTCAGTTTTTGGCTGCCTCTTGAGTCAAGAAACAAGAGTGTTTCATTGAGATCACTGGCAGGAAGTCATCATTTAAATAAAGAGATTCGGCCAACAAGCTGGGCGAACAATGAGAGCTTTTATGAAGATAATAACGCTTTTATGGATATGCCAAATACTGATAATGGTGATTTTGAAATCAAGCAATGGGAAACTGAGCCAGGTGATGTTGTTGTATTTAACTTTAAGACAATACACGGTGCAAATGCTAATAAGGTGAATGATTTCAGCCGCACTCTTTCGTTTCGTTTGCTCGGGGATGATGTAGTTTATCGTAATAGACCAGGGCGAACTTCACCTAATTTTCCAGGTATTAACCAGAAAGATGGTGAGCGATTGAGGGAGGACTGGTTCCCTATTATTTGGGGCAATTAAGATTATGGATTTAGCAAATTACTCTTTGGAGATTCTAACTTTTTTATTTTTCGTTGCCATGATTGCAGGATTTCTTGATACCTTGGTTGGGGGAGGCGGTTTGTTAGCAGTGCCTGCATTACTATTAAGTGGGATTCCGCCTATCTACGTCCTGGGAACAAATAAATTTCAAGGTAGTATGGGCACTGGAGTTGCAACACTCCTCCTTTTTCGTAAAAAAAAGCTGAATTGGAGTGCTATTAAGTATTTAATGTTAGTGTCTTTTATTGGCTCGGTAATAGGTGGGGTTATAGTTCAGTTTATTGACACCAAGGCGCTCTCTTTTGCAATACCAATAGTGCTTGTATTTATTTCAATCTATTTTATTATCTCACCTAAGCCTAAAAAAACCTCGAAGATCTCGGCATCCAGCAAAAGTTTTGATAAATATGCTGTTCCAGCAGTTGGTTTTTACGATGGCATGTTTGGACCTGGCGCTGGATCTTTTTTTGTAATGACAGCAGTTATACTTAAAAAACTTGAAATTATTCAAGCAACAATTCTAGCAAAGCCATTAAATTTTGCATCAAACATTGCCGGATTTATAGTTTTCTTTAGTTTTGGCCATATAGCCTTTTTAATTGGCCTGGTAATGATGGCAGGACAATTAATAGGTGCTTTTTTTGGAACCCATTATTTATTGAAGGCTAACCCACTTGTTATTCGGTTTTTAATTGTCATTATGTCAATTTCAATGCTTGCTCGGTATTTGTATTCTCTGGTTTAGCATTAATGCTGTCAAAAATAAGATTCTCTTAAGCGTATCATTTGCTCAATCTACTGATTAAGGTAATATTTTTTCAATATTTAAAATTATGGAATATAGAATAGAAACAGATTTTTTAGGTGAAATGAAAATACCTTTTGATGCTTATTACGGAATCCATACTAAGCGTGCTGTTGAAAATTTTCCGATAGCGGATGTTGCGATTTCAGTTTATCCAAACATAGTTATAGCCTATGCAATGGTCAAGCTTGCTTGCGCTCGTGCAAATAATAAATTGGGCCTATTAGAGGATGAAATTTTTGAGCCTATAGTCAGCGCTTGTGAGAGAATTATTAATGGTGAATTTCATGATCAGTTTATTGTTGAGATAATCCAGGGTGGCGCAGGCACTTCAACAAATATGAATGCAAATGAAGTCATTGCTAATGTTGCACTAGAAATGATAGGCAAAGAGAAGGGTGATTATGAGTCCATCTCCCCGCTTATGCATGTAAATATGTCACAGTCAACGAATGACACCTATCCTACTGCCTTGCTGGTTGGATTTTTAAAAGAATATGACCCTTTATTGGAGGCAATTAAAGCCCTCTCTGATTCTTTTCATGCCAAAGGCATTGAATTTTCTGGGGTCATTAAAATGGGGCGAACACAACTTCAAGATGCTGTGCCAATGAGCCTTGGTCAGGAATTTACTGCTTTTGGTAATACTTTGTTAGATGATATTAAAAGGCTTAATGAAATGTCACAATTATTTTTAGAGGTTAATTTAGGTGCTACCGCTATTGGAACTGGAATTAATAGCCATTTAGATTATCCAAAAATAGCAGTAGAGGCTTTGGCAGAATTATCTGGACTGCCTTTAGTGCTGGCTCCAAACCCAATTGCTGCAACCTCTGATACTAGTGCCTTTGTGTCATTCTCATCTGTTTTAAAGCGAGTAGCTATAAAGCTTTCAAAAATATCTAATGACTTAAGATTGTTATCATCAGGCCCAATTGCTGGGTTTAACGAAATCAATCTTCCTGCCGTGCAAGCTGGATCATCAATTATGCCTGGGAAAGTTAATCCTGTTATTCCTGAGGCTGTTAATCAAACTGCTTTTCAAGTAATTGGAAATGATTTAGTAATTACTTTGGCAGCTGAAGCTGGTCAAATGCAGCTCAATGCTTTTGAGCCTGTTTTAGCCGTAAATATATTACGCTCATTACGCTATATGACAAATGCGATGGTTATGCTAAGGACAAAGTGTGTGGACGGAATTACAGCTAACGTTGAAGTTTGTGCAAGATATGTTGAACAAAGTCCTGGGATAGCAACATTTTTTACGCCTCATTTAGGCTATAAAGAGTCAGCTCGTATTGCCAAAAAAGCTCTAAAAGATGGAATGACTGTTCGAGAAATTATTATTCAAGAGGGGCTTATGACGGAAGAGCAAGTGAATGAAGTTTTGCATGTGGACAATCTTACAAAGCCTAATATTCGTTGAGTTATTGAAGCTTAAGGGACCAAACTTTAAAGACTTTAAGTTAACCAAGTTTAAATGGTGGGTACTGATCTGTTGTTAATAAAAATGCGTAAGCATTTACTCTCAATGACCAGCGCAGGAAGCCTTCAACAAAATCAAATATGCCCTTAGGATATCGTCCTGTAAATAGAATCGTAAACCAAGCAAAAATAGTGCAAAAAACAACAGCAATAAACATGAGTACTAAAACGATGTAGTGAGGGATAGCTAGAAACCATTTAATAAGTGGCATCCATCTATTTAAGTCTTTCTTAACGTCTGGATATGGTAATTCAACTTGTACTGCTTGGTCAGTTTCGGTTGAAGGGTATTCGTCCCTCATTAACAAACCATAGGCTGCAATCCTAAGCCAGAATTTAGTAAGAGCGAGATTCCAATCAAACCACCACTTTGGGTATTTTTCTTTAAAAAGAACCATTAAAACTACTGCTAGCGATAAAGCCTCAGCATAAGAAGAAATAATAGAAAGAATAATAACAATTGGAATTATTAATACTAATCTAAAAAAAGCCGTTAATTTGTTAGATTTTTCTGGGTAATCAATCTTTAGATTTACTGGATATTGCTTCATTTTTAATCCTCTTAGAAAATTATTTACCAATATAAAAAACTTCTTGTATCTCTTTGTTGAATGCTAATGCAATTTTGAACGCTAACTCTAGAGATGGGGTGTACTTATATTTCTCTATTGCAACAACTGTTTGTCTGGAAATACCAACCAAATCAGCAAGTTCTTGCTGTGTCATCTCGTTATTGTTAAACCTAAGTTTTCTGACAGAATTTTCTATATTGATTTTTTTCTTAGCCATTGTAAATAACTATTTATAGAAATATATTTTCAAAAAAGTACTACAGATGCTTGCTAAGAACACTGACAAAGTTATAGCAATTATTCCAAGGTTTATAGGTAGGTTAAACCATCCTAATAGAGCAAGAATAATTACAAGGGAGATACCAAATATGACATTACTTAATCTCAAAGCATAGAACTCAATCATATTATCCCTTTCATCTATGACATTTTTTTCTTTGCTCTTAGTAATGATTGCTGAAACTATGTGGATAGCTATGGCAGAAAAGATAGCTGCAAGTATAGATATTCCAATGCCTTGAACAAGCACTTGAGTAATTGAAGCGATACTCATATTAGCGGCTGCATTTAATTTAGAGTACATCCAAGTAATTGCTATTGCTACTGCAATTATTTCGGTTAAAGTATTTCTAATTTTTATATTCATATCTATATTTATAAGTTATTTAATATGTAAATTATAACATACTTAATGTAATGTATAACATACTTTATGTCAATAATATATTACATAATTGGGGATGAGCTTACTTTAATTTATGAGGAATAGTAAAATTTGTATGAAAATGCTTCCACTCATAGCGCTCAGGATAATGACGTCTATAATCTTCAAACTTTGAACTGTCTTTGAGAGTTTCATGGTCATCAAAGAATGAGTATATTGAGTTGAGTGTTTCATGAAGAGAGCTTTCATTAATGGGTCTTATTTGAGGGTTAATCAGTGACTCAATTTCTTTATTAAATGGAGATTTTGTAAAGCTACATAACTCTTTATAAATCATAAAACTACCCATAAATTTTGCATCTATTGAGTGCCCTGCAATGTGAGGTGTCGCCCAGTATGCGTTACTTTGCAGTTCAGGATTAATATTGGGCTCATTTTCCCAGCAGTCTATTATATTTTCTTTTGTTTTGGTCATTTCCCATAGGCTTTCATCGATTATGCCTCCTCGAGCTGCATTGATTAATATTGCATCTTTTTTAATAAGGTTAAAGTTTTGACTTCCAAGAAGGTTATGAGTAGGGTGGGCCCCAGAAAATGTTAGAGGCGTATGGAAAGTTACAATATCAGCACCTAGTGCAACATCAAGGCCAACAAACTTATTTTTTCCTTCATTAACTTCTCGGATGGGATCATTAAGAAGAGTCGTTATTCCAAGTTGCTTTGCTTTAAAGTCTAGCCTAGAACCAACATTTCCAACACCAATTATTCCAAGCGTTTTGGTTGATAAATCAAAGCTATGATCATTGGCTAGATTGGAAAGGGCGCTAATGACATACTCTGCAACTGCATTGGCATTACAGCCCTGGGCAGATACAAATGAAATAGCATTTTCCTTCAAATAATATTCATCAATGTGATCAAGACCAGCTACTGTCGAGCCAACAAATTTAACTTTGGTTCCGTCAAGGAGCTGTTTGTTTACTTTTGTTCTTGATCTGACAATAAGTATCTCGCAATCTAATAGACTCTCTTGGGTAATTAGCCTTCCTGGAAGGGTAGTAATTTCACCAAAACTAGAGAAGATTTCTTTGTAACCCCATACAGCATCATCAATCATTAGTTTCATTGGGAAATGCTCCAATCAATAGGCTCTTGATTCGTTGACTTAAGGTAACTGTTTGTTTTAGAAAAATGCCTAGAGCCAAAGAAGCCTTTATAAGCTGAAAAGGGAGAAGGGTGAGGGGCGCTAAGTATCAGATGTTTATTGCTGTCAATTAATTCAGATTTCTTATTTGCGTAAGCGCCCCATAAAATAAACACTAAATTATTTTTATGACTACTTAAAATTTTAATGACTTGGTCTGTAAAGTTTTCCCAGCCCTGGTTGGCATGCGAAGCAGGGCTATTTTTCTCGACTGTCAGAACGCTATTAAGAAGAAGAACGCCTTGGTTAGCCCACGAGACTAAATGTCCATGCTCTGGTTTAGAGAAGCCTACATTATCACTTTGAAGCTCCTTAAAGATATTTCTAAGTGACGGCGGAATAACAATGCCTTTTGGAACTGAAAAGCTTAAGCCTTCTGCCTGACCTTCTCCATGATAAGGATCTTGTCCTAGTATGATTACTTTGGTTTTTTCAAAGCTTGAATACTCCAGTGCTTTGAACCAAGAGTCTCTGGGCGGGCAGATATTCAAATTATTTTTTGATTGAAGATAAGAATCTAAAGCAATGAAATATTGCTTTTCTTTTTCAGGATTTAAATAATCTGACCAGCCACTTTTAAAATGGGTCATAATGTTTGATGATTAACTAATATGACTCTCTATTATATCAAGGAATAAATATGACAGACTGGCACAGTAGATGGGAGAGCAATAAAATCGGTTGGCACGCAGACCAAGTTAACCAGAATTTGATTGATTATTTTTCAAAGCTCAACTTAGTCGAGGGTGATAAGATTTTTGTGCCACTTTGTGGTAAGAGTGTTGACATGTTCTATCTATTAAAAAGAGGCCTTAAAGTTGTTGGTGTAGAGATGAGTGAGATTGCTGTTGAGCAGTTTTTTAGCGAGAATAAATTAGAATATTCTGTTGCCAAAGTTGATGATTTAATGCTTTATGAGGGTGATGGAATTCAAATATTCTGTGGTGATTTTTTCACGTTAAAAGCAAACCACTTAGTTGATGTCAAAGCAGTTTATGATCGTGCATCACTTATTGCCTTAGATAAGGCGTTAAGACAGAAATATGTTAATCATTTAAATGATATAATATTAAATGATGTCAGGGTGTTATTGTTAACTTTGAACTATCCTCAACATCAATGGGTTGGCCCGCCTTATGCTGTTAGTAAATTGGAGGTTGACTCACTTTATGGTGGTTCGTTTCAATGTCAAGAACTTCAAAATATTAGTGATATTGAAAATGAGCCAATGTTCCTACTTCAAGGAGTAGATTTTGTTGAAAAAGCAGTGTATTGTCTGCAAAAAGTGAGAATGTGATGGCTAAAAAAATGACGGGCATAGTGGCCCAATTTGGTACAAAAGGTTATGGATTTATTACGGGAGACGATAATGAAAAGTATTTCGTTCACCAGAAAAATGTTTTTAATAAATCACGTTTAAGAAGTGATACTAGAGTTAAATTTAAAGTTGAAAACTCTGATAAAGGTTTAGTTGCTATTGATGTCAAGTTAGAGAAGGTTGTTGTGGAGTCAGAGCCATTAACTGACAATGATATTAAAGCAATGTTCGGTGTCTTATTGGTTTTTCAATTGATTATTGCTTACTTTGTTTTTATTGCTTAAATGAAAAAACTGATTGTCCTAAGTCTGTTAGTTGTAATTTCTGTTTCTGGGTGTTTGTCAACGCCTGCTAGAGAAGTTACTAATATCTGTAATTTACTTGATGAGAAGGTAAGTTGGTATCGAGCAGCTAAGCTTAGTGAAGAGAAATGGAAAGTACCAATGCATTTACAGTTGGCAATCATTCATCAAGAGTCTCGTTTTGCTTCAAAAGCGAAGCCACCCCGAAATAAAATTTTTGGAATCATTCCTGGTT